>CALCFD010000001.1 GCA_937900695.1 uncultured Eubacterium sp.
AGCTTACTGTAGGAATGATCGCATGATGATCCGTTACTTTCTTACTGTTAAACACTAGCCTAATGCGTTGTTCATCAAAGTCATTTTTTCCTAAGATATTATTAACAATATTAACAATCATATCTTCGGTTAAATTGCGACTATCCGTTCTTGGATAAGTGATAAGTTTTTTCTCATAAAGACTTTGAGCATAATCAAGGGTCTGTTTTGCACTATAACCAAAGTATTTGTTACATTCTCTTTGTAATGTTGTTAAATCAAAAGGTAGCTCAGGACTAGTTTTCTTCTCCTTTTGAGTGACTTCTTTAATTTCAATGTTATCTCCAATTTCATTAAGAAGTTTTTCTGCTTCGTATTTATAATCAATCCTATTACTTGAAATGGTAAAGCCATCTAGTAATACATCAACTGTGTAATACTTTTCTTTCTTGAACTTACTGATTTCTTCATCTCTATTTACAATCATAGCAAGTGTTGGTGTTTGAACTCGGCCAACTGAATAGTTCTGCTTATAAAGGCACGAATAAAGCCTACTAATATTCATACCAACTAGCCAATCTGCAATTGCTCGTGCTTTAGCCGATTCAAACAAATTATCATAATAGCTGCCATCTTTTAAATGATTAAAACCATCTCTAATTGCACTATCTTCCATTGAAGAAATCCATAATCTTTGCATACTCTTTTTAGATCCAGTCATTTGATAAACAAGTCTAAAGATACTTTCACCCTCACGACCAGCATCACAAGCATTGATAATTGTATCGATATCTTTTTCATTCATTAACTTTTTTAAAATATTAAATTGCTTTTTAGTTGATTTAGATACTTCGTATTTATACTCTGGTGGAATAATAGGGAGATCACTTAAATTCCACTTTGCATATTTTTCATCATATTTATCTGGATTTGCCATTTGTACCAAATGACCAACACACCATGATACTTTGTATCCATTACCTTCATAATATCCATCTTTTTTACTAGTAGCTCCAATCACTTTTGCGATTGATATCGCTACACTTGGTTTTTCTGCAATTACTAATTTCATATGCTATCTCCATTTCATTAAAATTCATAATAAAATAGGCGAAAGTCACTGCTCTCGCCTAATCCATAAACTATTTATTCTTCAGTATCTTCATTTTCTTCTTCATGAATCTCTGAATCTGTTTCACTTTCATCTACTTCTGAGAAAAAATTATCATCGTCATCATTTTCTAACGCTTCAACTTCTTCTTTTTCTTTTTTCTTAACGACTTTCAAATAATAACCAGCACCTAATGCTCCAAGAATTGCTAAAGCAATGATGATATAAGTCCCCATCTCACTTTCTTCTTGTTTTACAGGTATTACTTCTTCATCAACAAACTCTTCTTTTACAACATCTTTCTTTGGTACTTCTTTCTTTTCAACCATATTTAATAAATCATCTTCTGACACTTCAGTTAAAAGCATGACATTTTCGCTTTCTTCATCATGATTGATAACTAAATGAAAAACTTTGCCGTTTTTAGTCGTAAAAGTAATAAATTGTCTTGCGTCTGCTGAATAATCGCTGTTTGATTTATCTTCACCATCATGAACTGGATAATCCTTATTGGCATTATCCTTATTTTCAGTCACTGTTCCTCTAGCTTTTGATGGTGGTGTAGCAACACCTTTGTTGTTATTTTTCTGTTCATTTCCATTCGTTGAAGTTCCAACCTCACTATTTGTGGAAATAGGTTTTGGTGTCAGTTTGTTAGGATGACGAATTTCCGTCTTTTCATCTTTTTTAGAATCACCTTCTTTTACGGTATCATCTTTCTTTTCTTCAATAACCATACCACCATCTGCTGCATATACTGTTTGGCTGCTAGAAAGTGATATTCCAAAGCACATCATTACTGCAAGCATTATTCCTATAACTGAAACAATTGGTTTTTTCTTACCTAATTTATCTTTCATGATCTGATTTCTCCTTTTCTTTTTTCTCCTTAAACATCTTCATTAGTTCTTCAAGCGTAATATCATTTTGCCTACAAATCACAACAAATTCTTGATTTGTTAATTCTTCTTTACGCATAAATAAAGGCTCTAAATCTTTATCGATCTGAGCCTTTTTATCTAATAACTTTTCAATTTTCTTATTTACTGTAATCAGTTCCTTATTCACATTTTTACCTCCTATTTTTGCACCGATGGTGGGAAACCAAAGCCTACAGGTGAATGTTTACAGAATGTTGAAATCCAATCATCAAGGGTTGTTACTCTTATATGACCAATATTATCGATGACTTTACCATCTCCAATATAAATTCCAACATGACCATAAATGAGTCCTGCCTGCCCACCACTACTGCTACTTTCAACTGCAACAAGCATTCCAACTTCAAGTTTTGAACGATCCGATGTAAAGGTATGATTACGATACATATCATTTGCATTTCCACCAATATAGCCAAGTCCTGCATTTTGATATACTTGTGAAACCCACATTGCACACCAGCCAGGTCCTGGGGATGGAGTAATAAA
>CALCFD010000002.1 GCA_937900695.1 uncultured Eubacterium sp.
TCTTCAAGCTGCATAAAAATAGCGAGGCAGTTAAAAACTGTCTCGCTAATAAAGTTTAACTTTTTGGGGTCCCCTCAGAAGTATCCTCGCTTTTTTATTCTGAAATACCATTTAAGTATTTTTCTTTTTCTTCTTTTGGTACCATGTTGCCACCAGTTGCCCAAACTAGGTGAGTTGCACCTTTAGGTGCTTGGCAGTCTATAACTTTAACACCAGTAAAACCAGCACATGATGAGGGTTCTATAAAGACATTCTCAAGGTCGTGTAGTTTTGATAAAAGAGGTAATAGTCTATTATCATCAACTGTAAAGCATCCATCTAACATAGTTTCCATAAGATTTCCAACTAGTTTAGATGCTCTGCCTACTGCTAGACCATCAGCGATAGTTTTACCGCTTAAACCTATATCTTGAACAGATATTTTATCATGAAGACCTGTTATAAGGCCGAGAGTCATGCAAGGAGCCATAGTTGGTTCTGCAAAATAAATATGAGCATTTTTACCGAAATATTCTTTTATGCCAAATGTTATACCACCTGGTGCACCACCTACGCCACAAGGAATATAAACATATAGAGGATGATCTTCATCTACAATGATACCTGCTTCATCAAATTGTTTTTTTAGTCGTTTTCCTGCAACTGCATAGCCCATAAATAAATCAAGGCTGTTTTCATCATCTACAAAATGACAATTTGGATTTTTTTCAGCTTCTTTTCTTCCTTCAGCAACAGCTTTTTGATAATCATCAGGATATTCTATGACTTTTGCTCCTTTAAATCTAAGTAAGTCCTTTTTCCATTGACGAGCATCTTGTGACATGTGTACTGTAACATCAAATCCAAGCTTTGCAGAAATAATACCGATACTTAGACCTAAATTACCTGTTGAGCCAACTGCAACACTATACTGGGAAAATAGCTTCTTAAATTGATCATCAGCTAGTTTGCTATAGTCATCATCTAAATCTAAAAGTCCCTGTTTTATAGCTATTTCTTCTGCGTATTTTAAGACTTCATATATTCCGCCTCTGGCTTTTACTGAACCAGAAATTGGTAAGTTAGCGTCCATTTTTAGATATAATTCATTTTCAACATCTAATTCTTTTGCCATTTGAGGTATTTTAACTATTGGTGATTCAATTATACCATTTGCCTCTTCTGTTTCAGGAAAAGCTTTTTTTATATACGGAGCAAATCTTAAAAGTCTAGCTTCTGCATCGTCTATATCAGCTTTTGTATAAGGGATAGGTTTGTTGTTATCAAGCTTATCATTTATCCAAAATATTTCTGTTCCTTCAGCCAATTTTTGTTTTAGTTCCATGAAGTTTTCCTCCTTTAATTGATATTAAAAAAAGTTATTTCGGGTTTAGCAAAGAGTCTAGCATTTATTTTTGTTGTACCTAGACCTGGATTCACGTAAAGTAGAGAATTATTATTTTTATATTCGCCATAGGTATATTTAGAGCCCAAAGCAGGTAGTATTTTATCCTTTAAGTATGGAATATTAACTTGTCCTCCATGAGAATGGCCAGATACCATTAGATCTACTTTATCTTTGTTAAAGTTGTCAAAGACGTCTGGCTCATGACATATCACTAAATTATATGTATTACTATTTTCTTTATTTACTATACTACTATTTCCATAGCCTATAAGAAAATCATCTACACCTATAAGTTTTAAATTGTTTTTGCTAAAAGAAACGCTTTGGTTTATTAAAACTTCAAAACCACCTTTATTCATTATAGATTTATAGTAATTTTGGGCACCACCACCATAATCGTGATTTCCAAAAACAGCATATTTGCCTTTTTTAGCTTTTATATTTAAAAGTTTTGATGAAATTATAGATGTATTTTTTTTATAGTTTTGATAATTATCTATTAAATCTCCTGTGAAAATAACGTAATCTACTTCTTTTTCATTTATCTTAGCGATTACTTTATCAAAGTTTTCTAGTTTATAACCAGCACCAAAATGAGTATCTGCAAATACAGCTATGCTAACTGGTTCTTTAAGTTTCTTTGAAGATATATTTACTTCTTCAGTTTTTAGTTGATTAGGTTCGATAAAAAATGCATAACAAACGGTTATAGCTCCGATTAAGCATAAAATAAAAATTAATATTAAAATGGTTTTAAATAGTTTAATTATTCCTTTCAAATAAATCCTCCTAAAATACTTTTCTATATATTTTACCACAGGCTGAGGTAGAAATACATATGGTTTTCATGATATAATAAAAGATATTTTGGAGGTAAATATGACAAAAATTTGTATCATTGGAGGAGGGGCATCAGGCATGATGAGTGCTATTATTATAGCTTCTAAAAATCCTCTAATAGACATAACTATTATAGAAAAAAAGGAAAAGCTTGGCAGTAAATTATATGCAACTGGCAATGGAAGATGTAATATAAGCAACTCAAATTGTGACACTTTTGGTGAGACTTGTAAGGTGTTTAGAAAAGTTGGAGTGGAAATTAAGATAACGGAAGAAGGTAGAGCTTATCCTGTATCTGAACAGGCTAAAGATGTAGTATTTGCTCTAGAAACAGCTGTAAAAGCTTACGGAATTAATATTATTGTAAACCATGCTGCTACAGATGTAAAACCAATGAAAAACGGCAAATACAAGGTTTTATTAGGGAAAAAAGAGATGGATTTTGATGGGGTTATTTTAGCTACTGGTGGCAAGTGTGCAGCTCATTTTGGAACTACAGGAGATGGATATAAATTAGCTACCAATTTAGGACATAAGGTTAACAAATTGATACCTGCTTTAGTGCCAATCGAGTGTAGCAATAAATTTATTGGAAGTATATCAGGAGTTAGAGTAAAAGCAAAGGTTACTTTAAAAAGAAAAGGGCAAATAGTAGATGAGCAGGTTGGTGAAATTCAGTTTACTAAAGATGGTTTATCTGGTATAGCTATATTTAATATGAGCTCTTATGTAAGAATTGGTAATGGTTTAAAGTTTAGCTCGTACAATGTTGTTTTAGATTTGATTGCTCAATACAAAAATGCAGAAATCTTATATATTTTATCTTTGAGAAGAAATATAAAAGGTTTAAAAACTGCTGATTTGTTTAATGCTATAGTGAATAGACAGATAGCTTCACGTCTTTTAAAAGAAGTTAGTGAAAATAAACCTGATGCTTCTAATCTTACAGGAGAGGATTTGGAGAAGATTGTTAACTTATTTAGAAATGTAAATTTTGAGGTTACAGGGGTAAAGGGTTGGAAAGAAGCTCAGTGTACTGCTGGTGGTGTTGATTTTGATCAATTTGATAAAGATACTATGGAGTCTAAAATATATAAAGGGTTATATTTTGTCGGTGAGGTTATAGATTATGACGGTCCATGCGGTGGATATAATCTTGAAAATGCATGGGTTACAGCTAGAAAAGCAGGGAAGGCGATATGTACAGAATACACGAAATAAAACTTGATATAGATGATTCTTGGGATATTATTCCCAAAAAGATAGTAAAAAAGCTTAAAGTGAGAAATCTTAAAATTGATGAATATAAAGTTGTAAAGGAATCCATCGATGCTAGAGATAAAAAGGCTATCAAAAAGAGTTATACAGTTGATTTTAGTTGCAATAAAAAGCTAGATTTACCAGAGGCTCCAAATATGAGCTATCAGTACGTTTCTTGTAAGTATGATAAAAGCAAACGTCCGGTAATAGTTGGATTTGGTCCTTGTGGTATGTTTTGTGCTCTTATTTTAGCTCAGATGGGATATAAGCCTATCGTTTTAGAAAGAGGAAGAGATGTAGATAAGAGAACTTGCGATGTGGAAAAGTTTTGGCAGACAGGCAAGTTAGATGAGTCTTCTAATGTTCAATTTGGAGAAGGAGGTGCTGGAACTTTTTCTGATGGAAAGCTTACTACTGGTATAAAGGATAAGCGCATACGAAAAGTTTTAGAGGAGTTTGTGAAATTTGGAGCACCCGATGACATTCTCTACAAGCATAAGGCTCATATTGGCACTGATATTTTAAAGATAGTAGTTAAAAATATCAGGGAAGAAATTAAGAGACTTGGAGGAGACGTGAGATTTTCATCTTTGGCAAATAATATAATAACAAAAGACAATAAGTTGATTGGTCTAGAGGTTAAAAGTGAAAATGGTCAGTATATATTAGATTGTGAAAAAGCAGTATTTGCTATAGGTCATAGTGCAAGAGATACTTTTAACATGCTTTATGAAAATGGTCTTGATATGAGCCAAAAGCCTTTTTCTATAGGCGTTAGAATAGAGCATCCACAAAAGATTATCAATGAGGCTCAGTACGGTTCTGATGAGATTGCTCAAAAGCTTGGAGCAGCTGACTATAAGTTAAGTTATAGATGTAAAAATGGTCGAGGTGTTTATACATTTTGTATGTGCCCTGGAGGAGTAGTAGTAATGGCATCTTCTTCAGAAGGGCAAGTTGTTACTAATGGCATGAGTTATCGTGCTAGAAATGGACAGTTTGCTAACAGTGGGCTTTTGGTAGATGTTAGACTTGATGATTTTAAATCTGACCATCCTTTAGCTGGCGTGGCTTTTCAAGAAAAGTATGAGAGAATGGCTTATGAGGTTGCCAAAGGATATCATTTTCCTATTTGCACTTGGGAAAATTTCAAGAACTCTGATGTGGCCAGGGCTTTGCCAGAGTTTGCTGTTGAAGCAATATGTGAGGCTATTCCTAATATGGGTAAAAAACTTAAAGGGTTTGATATGAAGGACGCTAAAATGAAGGGCGTTGAAACTCGAAGTTCATCGCCTGTTAGATTTAGTAGAGATAAAAATATGCAGTCAAATATCAAGGGAATATATCCTGCAGGAGAAGGTGCTGGATATGCTGGAGGTATTGTTTCTGCAGCAGTAGATGGAATTAAAATAGCTGAGAGTATAGCGGAGGATAAGGAGTATGAATAGTTTTAAAAGACCGACAATGTTGATGATTTTAGATGGATTTGGTGTAAATCCTAAAAAAGAGGGTAATGCGATTAAGCTTGCTAATACATCTAATTTGGATAAACTTTTTAATAGTTATCCTAATACGGTTATTGGGGCTGCTGGATTAGAAGTTGGTTTACCTGATGGACAGATGGGAAACTCTGAAGTTGGACATTTAAATATTGGCGCAGGTAGGATTGTTTTTCAAGAGTTAACTAGAATTACAAATGAAATTGAAACAGGAAAAATTCATGATAATAAAGTTATTTTAGAGGCTATAAATCATGCTAAGAAAAACGATGGTGCGATTCATCTGATTGGTCTTTTATCAGATGGTGGTGTTCACAGTCATATTGATCATCTTAAGGCATTGATTAAGATGGCTGATAAAAATCATCTTAAAAAAGTGTATCTACATTGTTTCCTTGATGGTAGAGATGTGCCACCTCGTTGTGCAAAAACTTATATTGAGGATATAGAAAATCTTTTATTACAGATAAATCTTGGTAAAATTGCTACTATTTCTGGCAGATATTACGCTATGGATAGGGATAATAGATGGGAAAGAATTAAAAAAGCATATGATGCTATGACATTGGGAGAAGCAAGAGAAGCAAAGTCAGCCATGGAGGCTATAGATTTGGCATATGCTAATGATGAAAACGACGAATTTGTTATTCCTACTTTAGTTGATAGAGAAGGGTTAGTTAAACCTGGCGACAGTGTTATGATGTTTAACTTTAGACCTGATAGAGCAAGAGAAATCACAAGAGCATTTACGGATGATGAATTTATAGGCTTTGAAAGAAAAAAAATATCTGATTTGATGTATGTGTGTATGACTCAGTATGATGCAACTATGACAAATGTAAAAGTGGCATATCCGCCTCAGAAATTTGAAAACACATTAGGTGAATATATTGCAAAACAAGGATTAAAGCAGCTTAGAATAGCTGAAACTGAAAAGTATGCTCATGTAACATTTTTCTTCAATGGTGGAGTTGAAGAACCAAATGAAAATGAAGACAGGGAGCTTATTGCATCACCAAAGGTTGCTACTTATGACTTAAAGCCTGAAATGAGTGCATACGAAGTGACTAATAAGGTTTTAGAAAAGTTAAATGATTATGATTTAATAATCTTAAATTTTGCTAACGCTGATATGGTTGGTCATACAGGTATAATGGATGCTGCTATTTCTGCTATTGAAGCTTTAGATGATTGTGTTTGGAAGATTGTAAACAAAGTATTAGAAATAGACGGTCAGATTTTGCTTACTGCAGATCATGGAAATGCAGATGTGATGCTTGATGAAGATGGAAATATAGTAACTGCTCATTCTTTAAATAAAGTTCCATTAATGCATATTGCTAATGAGCCTAAGGAACTTTGTGATGGTGGTAAACTGGCAGATATTGCTCCTACTATTTTAAGTTTGATGAATTTAAAACAGCCTAGTGAGATGACTGGGAAATCTTTAATAAAGGATTAGAATTATGAAGTGGACTGATAAACAGTTAAAAGCCATAGAAACTAGAAATCAAAATATACTAGTATCAGCTGCGGCAGGATCAGGCAAGACAGCTGTTTTAGTTGAACGTATTTTAAGATTGGTTTTAGAAGAAAATATTAATGTTAATGAGCTTTTAGTAGTTACTTTTACTAAGGCAGCTGCAAGTGAAATGAAGCAAAAGCTTATTAAAGCTATAAAAAATAGATTAACTGAAGGCAAAGGAAATGTAGAATTTTTAAGAAAACAGTTAGAACTTATGCCTAAAGCGTTAATATCAACATTTCACTCTTTTGCTTTAGATGTTATAAGAAATTACTATTATGTGATAGACATAAACCCTAGCCTTAAAATCGCAGATGAAATTGAGGCGGAGCTATTAAAGAACAAGGCTTTAGATGAAGTTTTTGAAAATGAATTTAACCGTGAAGATAATGATGACTTTATTGAATTTTTAAATGCTTATAGCAGTCATAAAAATGAAAATAAGGTTAAAGAGACTATTTTAAGCTTGTATAATCGTATTATGGCTATGCCTAAACCTTATAAATGGATAAAGGATGCTGTTGATGGCATGGATGTCTATAAAGGAGACTATAAAATGACCGAGCTTTATAGTCTTATAATTAGTGATATTAAAGGGTCTTTAAATAGAGCCTTTGAATATAAGGTGGCAGCTATTGATACTTTAAAGGAATATGGGCTTGAAAGGTTAGCTTTAAATCAAAAGACTGATTTAGATTATATCGACAATATTATAAAGCTTATGGATACAGATAAGGTAGATGTGGCTTTTGATATGATAAATGAGTATAAAAGTAAAGTTCTTAGAGCTAATAAAGACGAAAAAGATACTTATGAAATGATTAAAGATACTGTTGCGGCTTTTCGAAAAAATTCTAATGAAGAACTTAAATATATAAAAAACTATTATATGGCAACAGATCTTGATAGATTGTTTTTAGATATTTATGAGACTAAACCTAGATTAGAAGTTCTTAAAAATTTAATACTAAAGTTTGATGATTTATATAAACAGTTTAAAGAAGATAAAAAGCTAATGGACTTTAATGATATAGAACATTTTGCTATTGATATTTTAGAAAATGATGATGTGGCAAGTGAATATAGAGAAAAGATTAAATATATTTTTATAGATGAATATCAAGACAGTAATTTCCTTCAGGAAGTTATTATCGACAAGATAAAAAGAGATAATAATTTATTTTTAGTAGGTGATATTAAGCAGAGTATTTATAGGTTTAGATTAGCAGAACCTAGTATTTTTCAAAATAGGTATGCCCAATACAAAGATGTAACAAATGTAAATAGTACCAAAATTGACTTAAATCAAAATTTCAGAAGTAAGAAGCCAGTTTTAGATTTTGTAAATGGTCTTTTTAAGTTTATTATGGATGGATATGATGATGATGCCGCTTTGTATTTAGGTGCAAAATCCAAAGAGGAATTTAATTTTAAAACAGAATTATACTTAGTTAATCGTGAAAAAAGCTTGATAGCAGAAGATGAAGTTGATGAAGAACTATTAGATCTTAAAGCTGCACAGGTTGAAGCTATTATGACTGTTAAAAGAATTAAAGAACTTATAGGTACAAGTTATTATGACCATAAAGAGGATAAGGTTAAAACAGTCAGTTATAAAGATATAGTTATACTTATGAGAGGAATAAAAAAGTGGGGAGATATTTTTCAAGATGTTTTAACACAAAACGATGTTCCTGTTTATTTAAATAACAATAGTGGGTATTTTGAGTCATTAGAAATAAATCTATTAGTTGATTTACTTAAAGTTATTGATAACAGTAGTCAAGATATACCTCTTATTGGTGTTCTTAAATCTTCTGTATTTAATTTTACAATTGATGAACTTATTGAGATAAGATTATTAAATAAGTATACTGAATTTAATAAGGTGTTTAAACTTTATATATCAAAAGGTGAGTCACAAGAACTTAGAGAGAAGTGCAAAAATGCATTATATAAGATTAAACAGTGGAAGGAACTTGCTAGATTTGAGCCTATAGAAAGTTTTGTTTGGAAGCTTATTAGGGATAGCGGAATATATTTTTATGCGGCCTCTCTTACAAACGGGAAGCAAAGACAGCTTAATTTACGTACTTTTTTAGATAAGACTTCTGATTATAGCAAAACAGGTGATAATAGCATATATGGATTATTAGAATATATAGGACGAGTTAAGGAAAATGCTCAAGTTGGACAGGATAGTTTACTTTCTGAAGAAGATGATACTGTTCAGATTACAACAATTCATAAGAGTAAAGGACTTGAGTATCCTATAGTTATAATTCCAGGAACTACTAAGAAATTTAATTTTACTAAAATATCTGATATGGGTACATCTCATAAGGATCTTGGAATAGGTTTATCTTATGTAGACAAAGATCATAGAATTAAAAGAAATACTTTACTGCAAAGAACTATAATCAATATAAATAAGCGAGAAGAGTTAGAAGAGGAATTACGTATCTTATATGTTGCTATGACAAGAGCAAAAGATCGACTTATAATTATAGGTTCTGCAAAAGATTCTTCAATATATGAAAATAGATTGAAAATAGATAAGTATCAGTCTATATGTTACATGGATTTAATCTATCCGTATATGGATAAAAATACAGTATATACCCATATTTTAGATGTGACATCTTTAGGGGAATATGTATCAGAAAACCCATATAGTTTTTCAAAGAATAGGAATTTAAAAAAATTTATTAGAAATACTAAAAAAATTGAATTAGATGAAATAGAGAATATTGCTAAAAGAATAGATTATAAATATCCGTATCCAGAGGCTTTAGAGACTAAGTCTAAATATGGTGTTACAGAACTTATAAAGAAAAATAAGCCATTTGAGCCTAAAAAGAGCAAGAAGAAAAAACATAATAAAAACAATGTTGATGGTGCGTTGTTAGGAACTGCGTACCATTCAATAATGGAATTTTTAGATTTTAAAGAGGCTACAAGTAAAGGAATGTCGTATATAAAAGAGATTATGGATAACCTTGTAGAAAATAATGTAATAGATCAAGCTTTAGTTAGCTCAATTGATTTAACTAAAATAGATAAGTTCTTTAGAAATGATATTGGTATAAGGGCCACTAAAAACAATTGTGTTAAAGAAAAAATGTTTACTATGCTTCATAATGTTGATGGTGTTGAAACGATGGTACAGGGTATAATCGACTGTTATTTTGAGGAGGATAATCAGCTAGTTATAATAGACTATAAATCAAACTATGATACTGAAAATATAGAAGGCAAATATAGTGAACAATTAGCAATGTATAAAAAAGTATTAGAAGAGGCTACCGGTAAAAAAGTAAAAGAAGCATATCTATATTTATTTGAAAATAATCAAGCCCTTTTAATTAATTGTTAATACCTTTGTTTAAATCAAATATCAAAATATTAAAGCAGCGTAGCAGTTTTTAGACTGCTACGCTGCTTTTATACTAAATAATAGAGAGTTGTTTTAAAGCAGATTATTTATCTATTTTATTTCTTTTGTTGATGTTTTTAACACCTAAAATCCAAAGTGGTATAATAACAAAAATCCAATTGTAAATACCAAGGTACTTGTATGCAACTTGAACAACCCACATTAATCCTAAGTTTGATATTGCATAAGCAATTAATAAGAACACAATAGCTATAATAGCTTTTGGTAGGGTACGGTTTTCTCTATTCTTAAAAATATAAGGGTTAACTCTTTCTACTATTCCAAATGCAAATCCAACAGCAGTTGTTATAAGAGCTAAGAATAGTAAGATTGGATAAATAATCTCTAGTATCTTAGAATCTAAATGGTTTACAATCCATACAGTAGGAAGTAATTTAGCTTCTGGATCATTGTAAACTTCAGGCATTCCTGAGAAGATTAGGAAACATATGCCAACAAGCATAATTGCATTGATAATATAGCCCGTAATCATGGCACCTTTTGATTCTTTTTTACATGTTGCACCGCTAAATGAAGAAGCTATACCACCTATAGCTGTAACTTGGAAACCAGCATAAGTTAATGCCCATAGGAATGCATTTCCAAGAGAACCTTTAACAGTTGTATTGCTATTACCTGTTATATCCCATTTTGATGCTTCAGGATTAACGTATCCTTGATTAAATAGATCAACGATGTTTGGCATAAATTTAACAAGACCCATGATAAGTATGATTGCTATGATAACAAGGATACCAACAGTCATGATAATAGCATTTTTTCTAACTATAGAAGCTCCAAATATACAAATTATGATTACTACTGCAAACATAATTACAGAACCTACAAACGTAGGAATATTAAATGTTTGTGCTATTAAATTAGCACCTGATGCAATTGAAGCTGCGGTAGCAGAAATAGCAGTAATGACAATACCGATGTCCATCATTACAGAAAAGAATTTACCAAATGGCTCAGTAGCTAGTTTTGACCATCCGTCATAATTCCAAGTATTAGTTTGTCTTGCGCTTTCGATACCTACATAAAATGTAAAAGCTACAATTGCCATTGAGATTAATGGCATTAGTGGTCCAAACCACCCATGATTAGCAAAGTACTGTAATTCTTGTGTACCAGAAGCAAATCCAGCACCGCAGTGTGTTGAAAACCATACAGCTGCAGTACCAAGGCTTACACTTGTAAAATATTTATTTTTTTGGTACATAATAAAATCCTCCTTATATAATAATATGATTTTATTATATGAGGATCTACATATCGGATATATTGATTATTTTATGCATATTTTAGTAAAAAAAGCGATAATATGTTAAAATATTGTCATACGGAGGTGAATGATGAGAATAGATCAATTAAATCAATTTGTAAAGATTGTAGAACTTAAATCTATTAGTAAAGCTGCACTTGAACTAAATATGGCACAGTCTACTTTAAGTAGTTCTATGAAAAATCTTGAAGAAAAACTAGGGTGCAATATATTTATGAAGAAAGGAAGAAACATTATAATTACTCCACAAGGAGAAGCTATATATACCCATTCAAAGATAATTTTACAAGAAATGGAATTGATGAAAAAAACAACTAAAGATTTGTTGCAAAAACAAAATATCTTATCGATTTCAAATTGTTTTACTATTTTAGGTAAGGATGCTATTACTGATTTGTATAAGAAGCATGGCAATAAAAATTTGAAAATTAAAATTGAAGATTGTGCGATTAATAATATTATTGAAAATGTTTCAAATGGAGTAAGTGAAATTGGTATTATTAGATTTCCAAAAGAGAAAAAAGAAGCATTTAAGAAAGTACTTCTTTTAAAGGGATTGGAATATCAGGTTTTAGCAACTGAAAATGCATGTATTGTTGTAGGTAAAAATAATCCTTTATATTATATCGAAGCTGATAAAATATCAGTTGAGCATATAAGGGATATGAAATTTACAGTTAATTATACTGAAATGATGGATAATATTTGGATGGGTTTTTTTAAAAAATTAGGTATCACTAAGATTAGCATCGCAGCTGCAAATGTTGGCAATATTATGGATATTGTTAGGAAAACAGATTTGGCTTCTATAGATACTAGAAAGGATCATACTCACCTTGATTGGTATGAAGATGTTAGATATATTGAAATTACACCATCTGAAGAACGTGAATTAGGGTATATTAAATTGACTGGAACAAGACTTTCGGAAATTGGAGAAGAGTATATAAATATTTTACAGGAGAGAATAGACAGTTGGAATATATATAAAAATACGATATAGTTTTATAATTTAAAAGGACTGGTCGAATTATCAACCAGTCCTTTTTAGTTATCTAATTTTGTTTTCTTTCGATTGACTTTTTGCGGTTATCGATAGATTAGCAAACTCCCTGAGCGATCATAGCGTCAGCAACCTTTAAGAAACCAGCGATGTTAGCACCAGCAACTAGGTTGTAGCCAAATCCATATTCTTCAGCAGCATCTTTACATGCTTTGTGGATGTTAACCATGATGTCTTTTAGCTGAGCATGAACCTGTTCAGGTGAGAATACTGTTTTACCAGCGTTCTGCCCCATTTCGATACATGAGCAAGCTACACCACCAGCGTTAGCAGCCTTTGAAGGTCCTACTACTACGCCCTTATCCTGTAGGTAAGCGATAGCTTCGTTAGTTGAAGACATGTTTGAACCTTCGCATAGGAACTTACATCCGTTAGCAACCATTGTTTCAGCATCTTCGATTCTGATTTCGTTCTGAGTAGCACATGGGATGTATAGGTCAGCCTTAACTTCCCAAGGTTTCTTACCAGCTACGAACTTAGCTTCTGGATATTTTTCTGCGTATGGTGAGCAGATGTTCTTACCAGAACTTCTTAGTTCTAGCATGTAATCAACTTTATCACCAGAAACACCAGTTTCGTCAAGGATGTATCCATCTGGACCAGAAATAGTGATTACTTTAGCTCCTAATTCGTTTAGCTTCATAACTGTACCCCAAGATACGTTACCGAATCCTGAAACTGCTACAGTCTTTCCAGCTAGTTTTTCGCCGCAAGCTTCTAGCATTTCGTTTGCATAGTAAACGATACCATAACCAGTAGCTTCAGTTCTTCCGTTTAGACCACCCCAAGTTAGGCCTTTACCAGTTAGAACGCCTTCATATCTGTTTACAAGTTTCTTGTACTGTCCAAACATGTAACCGATTTCTCTAGCGCCTACACCTAGGTCTCCAGCAGGAACGTCAGTTGAAGGTCCGATGTGTCTGTATAGTTCGTTGATGAACGCCTGACAGAATCTCATGATTTCAGCATCTGATTTTCCGTTTGGATCGAAGTCAGCTCCACCTTTACCACCACCGATAGGTAGACCAGTTAAGCTGTTTTTGAAGATCTGTTCGAATCCTAAGAATTTAATGATACCAGGATATACGTTTGGTGCAAATCTTAGACCACCTTTGTAAGGTCCGATTGCGCTGTTGAACTGATATCTGTATCCTTTGTTAACCTGGATTTTACCATTGTCATCAACCCAAGTAATTTTGAAAGTGATACCTCTTTCAGGTTCTACTATTCTTTCAAGAATAGCATGTTCTTCGTATTCTGGATGTGCTTCGATAACTGGTGCTAGTGAACGAAGTACTTCTTCTACTGTCTGATGAAATTCAACTTCACCAGGGTTGTTCTTTTTACAATCTTCGATAACTCTTTCAATGTACTGATTTGACATTTTTCTCGTCTCCTTAATTTTAATTTAGAATTTTTAAATTAGATATATTTAACAATTAAATAATACCATTTACTTAGCAAACCGTCAACAATTGTATTTAATGTATACAAATTCTAGAGTAAAATTGCAATATTCAGAAAATTGCATAAAGTGATTATGGATTTGTTATTAAATTTTTCTATCATATATTTATATAATATCTACAAAAAAATGGGAGATAATGGTATAATTTTATTATGAAAAATATGTGAAAAGTATAAGAAGATTTCTTAAAAGATAATCGCATAATTTAATTAATTCTTGAAAAAAGGATATAAAAAAAGTATACTTTATTATGTATGAGAGGAGGGTCTGATGGAAGAAAAAAGAGAATTTGAAGAGTGTATTAATAAGGTATTGCAACTAGCAAAAGATAAAAGATTTAAAGAGATCAGAGAAGAACTCCTTAGTTATAATTATGCAGATATTGGTGAAATTTTAGAAGAAGTATTAGAGGATGTAGGGATAAATGAAACTATTATAATTTTTAGACTACTACCAAAGGATACTTCTGTTGAGGTTTTTTCATATCTTCCAACTGATGATCAGCTTAGGATTATTGAAGGCATAACAGATACAGAAATATCTTATATAATAGAAGAACTTGATTTTGATGACAAAATAGATATCTTAGAAGAATTGCCAGCAAATCTTGTAGATAAGATTTTAGAAAAGACACCTAAAAATGAACGAAAACTAATAAATACATTTCTTAACTATCCTGAAGATTGTGCAGGAACACTGATGACACCTGACTATATAAGCTTACAGGAAAATTGGACTGTTAGGGAAGCGTTAGATTATATAAAAAAAGAAGGTATGGATTCGGAAACTATTTATACTTGTTATGTTAAATCAGCAGGTCGTAAATTAGAAGGTATAGTATCACTTAAAACTTTAGTAATTACAGACGATAATGCATTAGTAGGTGATATAATGCACAGGGATCTAGTAGAAATCAATGTCTATGAGGACCAAGAAGAAGTTTCAGACAAATTCATGAAGTACGGCTTTATTGCCATTCCTGTTGTAGATAATGAACAAAGATTAGTCGGTATTATTACAGTAGATGATATCTTTGATGTAATTGAAGAAGAAGCAACAGAGGATATTGAGCGTATGGCAGGAGTACTTGATGATTCAGATACAGAATATTTGGATATGAGCGTATGGCAGCATGTAAAGAATAGATTTCCGTGGTTGTTCTTTTTAATGCTTTCATATATTTTAACGGGTAGCATAATTGCTACATCAGAAGAAACGTTATCCAAAGTACCAGCTTTGATAGTATATATGCCGATGTTGATGGGTACGGGAGGTAATTCGGGTTCTCAGTCAGCAACTCTTGTAATTCGTGGACTTTCTGTTGGTGATATCGATTTGAGAGATGCTCTAAAGGTTTTATGGAAGGAACTTAGGATTAGTATAATGATAGGTATTTCTCTTAGCGTATTAAACTTTGCGAGAGTTATGTTTGAACAAAGAGGCAATCCTTTGCAAATACAAGTAGCATTTACGGTTTCAGTAGCTATGATTGCAATTGTAATTGCGGCTAAGTGCATAGGTAGTATGCTACCTATTTTAGCTAAAAAAATAGGTATAGACCCAGCGCTTATGGCAAGTCCTATGATATCTTCGTTGACAGATATGGTTTCAATCGGAACATATTTGGTGTTAGCCGGTTTGTTCTTAGGAGTAATCTAGGCTTCCTGTAATTGAGGTAATGTAAAATGGATAAGAGTATATTAAAGATTAGAGATACCCATAGTCATAAGGGTAATTATGGCAAAGTATTGGTTGTGGCGGGTTCAAAAGGTATGGCAGGTGCTGCTATGATGTGTGGCAAAGCTGCTATTCGTTCTGGAGCTGGTTTAGTAAAGTTTGCTGTTCCAGATGAGATTTTTACTATTTTGCAGATAGGTGTTCCAGAAGCCACATGTATGGTAAGAGATTTTGAAAATGTGGTCAATATACATGATTTTGAGGCTATAGCATTAGGATCTGGTCTTGGTACAGGCAAATCTAATATACCAATTATTAAAAAGATTTTAAATGAATATAGAGGAAAGTTAGTAATAGATGCAGATGGCTTAAATTGTGTTATGAAGTATTCTCTTTATGGAAACTTGACTCAGTCAAATGCTGATATTATACTTACACCTCATATGGCTGAGGCTGCAAGACTTTTGGAAATTGAAAAAATAGAATTATCTAAAAGAGAATCGGCGGCTATAGAAATACAAGAGGCTTTTAAGACTACAGTAGTAATGAAAGGCGCAAACACACTTGTAGTTACCGATAATAAGGTTTATGTAAATGATACAGGAAATCCAGGAATGGCTACTGGTGGCTCAGGAGATGTTCTTACTGGAATCATTGCAGCGCTTGCAGCACAAGGATATAGTGCATATGATGCGGCTAAAATAGGCGTTTATATACATGGTTTAGCGGGAGATATTTGTGCTGAGCAAATCGGTCAGATAGGTATGACCGCTATGGATATAGTTGATAAAGTGCCAATGGCATTTAAAATATTAAGTAACAAAGAAAAATAAGTATAGGAGAATGAAATGGAAAACAAAGAATTTAAACAGATTTCTACTAATATTAGAAAAACAATTGTAGAAGCTGTACACGCGGCAGGTTCAGGACATCCAGGAGGATCACTTTCAGCTGCAGATATAATGACTGTATTATATTTTGATGAAATGAATGTAGACCCACAAAATCCTAATATGGAAAATAGAGATAGATTCGTCCTATCAAAGGGACATGCGGCTCCTGTTTTATATGCAACATTAGCAGAAAGAGGATACTTCCCTCGTGAAGAAGTTTTAACTTTAAGAAAAATTGGTGGGAATTTCCAAGGACATCCTTGTAGAGATAAAGTTGCGGGTGTAGAAATGTCTACAGGTTCTTTAGGTCAGGGCTTTTCTGTTGCAGTAGGCATGGCACTAGCAGATAAATTAGATAAAAATGATAGAAGGGTTTATGCACTTTTAGGAGATGGTGAAATTCAAGAAGGTATAATTTGGGAAGCTGCCATGTCAGCATCTCATTATGGATTAGCTAACTTAACTGCTATTGTAGATTGGAATGGCCTTCAGATTGATGGTAAAAATGATGACGTTATGACAGTTAAGCCAATTGATGAAAAATTTAAAGCCTTTGGCTGGGATGTTATTATGATTGATGGTCATGATTTTGATGAAATTAAAAAAGGATTTGCTCATGCAAGAAGTGTTACAGATAAACCAACTGTAATCATTGCAAAAACACATAAAGGTATGGGAGTTTCATTTATGAAGGACAATGCAGGTTGGCATGGTAAGGCTCCTAATGACGAACAGTTAGCAGAAGCTTTAAATGAAATCGGAGGTACATTATAATGGCAGAAAAGATGGCGACAAGAGAGGCATATGGAAAAACTCTTGTGAAAATGGGTGCAGTTAAAGAAGATTTAGTAGTAATGGATGCAGACCTTTCTGGTTCAACTAAAACTGGTGAATTTAAAAAAGTATATCCTGAAAGATTCTTTAATGTTGGTATTGCTGAACAGAACTTATATGCAGCAGCAGCAGGATTAGCACTTTCTGGTAAAACTGTATGTGCTTCAACATTTGCTATGTTTGCAGCAGGTAGAGCATTTGAAATTATAAGAAATTCTATTGGTTATACAAAAGCAAATGTAAAGGTTTGTGCTACTCATGCAGGTATTACAGTAGGTGAAGATGGTGCGAGTCATCAGACTTTTGAGGATTTAGCACTTATGAGAACTATTCCAGGTATGGTAGTGGTAAATCCATGTGATGGGGTAAGTGCCCAGAAATTATTAGAACAGGTTATCGATATGCAAGGTCCTGCTTATGTTAGACTTGGAAGAGCTTCTGTTCCAGTATTTTATGACGAAGATGCACATCTTGAAATAGGTAAGGGTCATCAGTTAAAGGATGGTAAAGATTTAACTATTATTGCAACTGGTATTATGGTAAATGAAGCTATGATTGCGGCTGAAACTTTAGAAAAAGAAGACGGATTATCTGTAAGAGTTATTGATATGCATACCATTAAACCTCTTGATGAAGAAATTATCATAAAGGCTGCTAAGGAAACAGGCAAGATTATAACTGCTGAAGAGCATTCTATTATTGGTGGTTTAGGTGCTGCAGTTTGTGAAGTAACAGCTGAAAATTGTCCATGTAAAGTTTTGAGAGTTGGCCAGCTTGACACTTATGGAGAATCAGGTAAACCTGAAGAATTAAAAGAAAAATATGGTATGAATGCCAAGGCTATTGTGAATAAAGTAAGAGGTGATCTTAAATAATGATAACTTTTGATCATGTAACAAAACGATATAGCAGTAATGTTGGACTTAAAGACGTAAGTATACATATCAAAAAAGGTGACTTTGTATTTCTTGTAGGCCCTAGTGGAGCAGGAAAATCAACATTTATTAAATTAATTATGAAAGAAATAGAAGCTGATGAGGGAAGTATAACTGTTATGGGTCAAGAAGTGGTCAACTTGCCTAGCAGACTGCTTCCACAGCATAGAAGAAATATTGGTATGATATTCCAAGATTTTAGATTACTGCCAAATAAGACAGTGTTTGAAAATGTAGCATTTGCTATGGAAATTGTACATAAATCTCCTAGACAGATAAGAAAACAGGTTCCAAGAGCGCTTAGTCTTATGGGCATCTCAAGTAAAGCTAATATGTTTCCTGATGAATTATCCGCAGGTGAGCAGCAAAGAGTTGCAATTGCAAGAGCTATTATAAATAAGCCTTCTGTGCTTATAGCTGATGAGCCTACTGGTAATCTAGATCCAGCTACAGCTTGGGAAATTATGACTTTGCTTGAAGAAATTAACAAAAGAGGTACTACTATAGTAATGGTAACTCATGCTAAAGATATCGTTGACAGGATGAATAAGAGAGTTGTTGCTATTGAGCAGGGACAAATTGTAAGAGATGATATTGGTCAGTATGGTTACGGCAATGAAGATGGAAAGGGAGGTAATAAAGATGAATAAATTCTTTTATTCCCTTAAGCAGTCTTTAAAACAGATTAAGCGTAACAAGGGTATGACTTTTACGTCTGTATTTGCCATTACAGCGATGCTTGTAATTTTAGGATTATTTATGATGGTAATTATAAATATAAACACAGCTGCTGAAATGGTTAAAAATGATTATAATAATATAGAAGTATTTTTTAAGAATAATGTAAAAGAAAATCAAATCAAGAAAATTCAAAAAGATGTTTCTAAATGGAAAGAAGTTGACACTGTTAAGTATAGAACTAAGACAGAAGCTATTAAAATCTTAAAGGTTAGATGGGGTGAAAATGCATATTTATTAGATGGCTTATCATCAAATCCACTTCCAAACTCTATAGTAATTACTGTAGACAATTTGGAAAAATCAGATCAGGTAGCTAAGGCTGCTGAAAAGATTAAAGGAGCAGAAGATGTAAAATACTATAAGGATACTGTCAAAAAGCTTCTTAAGGCAACTAGAGGATTTCAGATTGCGGCTATTGTAATTATGGTATTTTTAATTGTAGTTTCTACAGTGGTGGTATCTAATACAATTAAGCTGACGGTATTTAATAGGTCTGATGAGATTGTAATTATGAAATATGTGGGTGCAACTAACTGGTTTATACGAGCTCCGTTTTTATTGGAAGGTATCATAATTGGTATTGTTTCAGCTTTATTATCGTCTGGTATAGTTACACTTATATATGAAAGCGTTTTAAAGGTTATAGGAGAGGATATTTTAGCTATTCTTTCAACACCAATGGTTCCTTTAGGATTTTTATCATATAACTTAGTATGGATCTTCTTAGCACTTGGTATTAGTATCGGTGCATGGGGTAGTATTATTTCTATGAGAAGATTTCTTGACAAATAAAGGAAGGTGACTTAATGGGTAAAACTAAGAGAATTATCATTGCATTTGTTTGTTCAATAGCATTAATAGGTACAAGTCTAGCAGTTCCTTATACAGTATTTGCAAAAGAAACTAAAGCTAGCTTAAATAAAAAAATTGAAAATGCTCAAAACAAAATAGATGCTAATAACAAAAAGAAAAATAAACTATCCAAAGAAGTGAGTAATCTAAAAGACGATATTGCTTCTGCTGAAGCACAACTAAATAAGCTATCTGATGAAGTTGATGCTGCTGAAATTAAATTAGCTAAACAAAAGAATAAGCTTGAAAAGGGAAATAAAGACTTAAATTCAAGATTGAGAAATATTTATAAAGGCGGCAGTATGGGCTTTATTGATGTAATTTTTAGCTCAGATAATGTCTCAGACTTATTTTCAAATTTGGAAATGGTAAAATATATTTTCAAAAATGATAAAGCTGTTGTAGGTAAATTGAAAAAAGATTATAAGGAGATTTCAGTTCTTCAAAACTCTTTAAAGAAAAAAGAAAAAGCTTTAAATGCAAAGCAGAAAGAATTGAATGCTGATAAAGCGTCTTTGATGGCACAAAGTAAAAAACTTACTAAAAGTAATGCAGCTTTAGAAGAAGATATTGATCAGTGGAAGAAAGATTCTGCGGCTATTACTGATAAAATTAACAGTGTAGTAGGCGGTGGTGGTGGTTACCAAGGCGAAAGCACTAGTGCTGCTGGTTTTAAATGGCCTGTCCCTGGACATAGAGGCATATCTTCTCCATTTGGATATAGACTGCATCCAATTAAAGGACAATACATTTTACATGAAGGTATAGATATTCCAGCTCCATATGGTGTTCCAGTGGTTGCATCAAAACCAGGTAAGGTTATATTAGCTAGTTGGTATTATGGCTTAGGAAATTGTGTAATTATTGACCACGGCGGTGGAGTAACTACTGTATATGGTCATAATAGTAGCTTAGTTGTAAGTGCTGGACAGTATGTAAAACAGGGTCAAACTATTGCAAAAATTGGAAGTACAGGAAATTCAACAGGTAATCATTGTCACTTCGAAGTGCGTATAAATGGTTCACCTAGAAATCCTTTGAATTATTTATGATGGATATTAATAGAGTAATTTTAGAATTATTGGATAAAAGAGGAATTAACGGTGATGAAAACATACGTGAGTTTTTATCACCGAAGCCTTTATTGACTTATGATCCATTCCTTCTTAAAAATATGAAAGAAGGAGTGGATTTAATTTTAGATAATGTAAATAAAAACAATAAAATATGTATATATGGCGACTATGATGCTGATGGTGTTACTTCAGTTAGTATTTTGATGGAAGTTTTTACAAAATTTACTGATAATGTAACATATTATGTTCCAAGTCGCTTTGAGGAAGGCTATGGGTTAAATAAAGTTGCCATTAAAGAATTGCACGATGAAGGCATAAATTTGATTATAACAGTTGATTGCGGCATCGTTTCTTTTGATGAGGTAGATTATGCAAAAGAACTCGGTATGGACATTATAGTAACTGATCATCATAGTTTAGGTGATAAGTTGCCTAATTGTTTAGTTATTAACCCAAAACAAGAAGGATGTAATTATCCTTTTAAGAGCTTAGCAGGTTGTGGAGTTTCGTTTAAATTATCTCAGGCACTTCAAAGAACTTTAGATTTGCCTAAAAGTACTATCAATAGAGTTTTGGATTTAGTTGCTTTAGGTACTATAGGTGATGTTGTTCCTTTAGTTGATGAAAATAGAACTATGGTTAAATATGGCATGGCAGAAATGTTGTCTGGTAGAAGAGATGGATTAAACAAACTAATAAAAAAGACTGTAAAAGATACTAATAAAATGACCTCTGAGAATATTTCTTACGGGATAGTTCCTCATTTAAATGCTGCAGGTCGTATGGAAAGTGCTAAGATTGGCATTGAATTATTTACAAGTAAAGACGACATAATTCAAGATGAGAAAGTTGAAAAGCTTGTAGATCTTAATAAACAAAGAAAGCTTTTACAACAGGAAACATTTGAAAAATGCATAGATACTTATGAAAAACAGTATACAGAATATGAATTTCCAATTATAAAAATGGATTATGCTCATGAAGGAATAACTGGTATTGTAGCTGGTAAGATGAAAGATTATTGTAATAAGCCAGTTGCTATAGTTACTAAAGATGGTGAGAATTATAAAGGAACTTGCAGGAGTATAGAGGCTGTCGATATATATGAAGTTTTGAGTAAAGAAAGAAATCTATTTCTTAAATTTGGTGGCCACAGTAGTGCATGTGGATTTACGATTGAAGAGTCTAAGATAGATTTGTTACAAAATAACATCGAAAAGACGATGAGTAATATGGATATTGATAAGGAAGGCGATAGTTTTAAGTATGATTTAGTACTTAAAGGTGAGGATATTTCTTTAGATTTAGCGAAGGAACTTTTATTGCTAGAGCCTTTTGGTTGTGAAAATGAAAAGCCAACTTTTCTAATTAAAGATGTGATAGTAAAAGATATTATCTATATGGGGTCAAATAAAGAACATATGAAATTTAAAGCTGAAATAAATGGTTATGGTAAGCTTGACTGTATATGTTTCAATTATACTCACATTTTTAAGTTTGATATTTACCAAGGCTGTATATTAGATATTGTGGGATCTTTTGATATTAATTACTGGAATGGTCGCGAGAAGCTTCAGTTTATGATAAATAATATTAAGTTATCATAGATTATCTTGACTGAAATATTGGATAATGTTATAATTGCTTTGCAGTGATAAAGCGCAGAAAGGAGTTCTTATGGCATACGAATCCAAACTAAAATGCGAAGAAGTAGATGAATTATTTGAAGCAATATTGTCTTTAGAAAATGAAGAAGAATGTTACAGATTTTTTGAAGATATTTGTACAGTAAATGAACTTCATGCCATTGCACAGAGATTGCATGTGGCAAAATTACTAAACGACAAAAATACTTATAATGAAATTGAAGAGGTTACTAAGGCATCAACTGCAACAATTAGCAGGATTAATAAATGTCTTCAGTACGGTGCTGATGGATATAAGATAGTATTAGAACGCAATAAAAAAACTAAGGATTAATGATGTATACCCATAATCTTGGACACGTTAATATTTAATTTTATAAGTTTAACTCAAATGGATGCTAGCCTGTATTGAACAGGTGGCATCCATTTTGTTTTTGCTTGTATTCTTATGCTTTATTAAGCATATTTTTTATCTGCTTAAAATTTGGACTTAATGATAAATCATAAGAAATGATTTCAATTGTACACATTCCAATTTAAACTCATAACTATAGCGCATATAAAAATACCCTCCTTACTAGATTGTCCAGTAAAGAGGGTACATATTATAATTTCCTGAGTTTTTATTTTTACTTAATTAAAGATTTAGCGTTTTCTATTGCTATATCTGTGATTTCATCACCACTTAAAAGTCTTGCAATTTCCTGTATTTTTTCAGATTCAGTTAGATGCTTAACTTCAGTTTTAGTGTTAAATCCAAGAGTAGTTTTTATGATTTTATAATTGTGATTACCAAGTGCTGCAATCTGTGGTAAGTGAGTAATGGCAATAATTTGGTGTTTATTTGAAATTTCAAGTAATTTCTTACCAACTACATTGGCAGCTTGCCCACTTATACCACTATCTATTTCATCGAAAATCATAGTTCCAATTCCATCATATTCACCAACGATGTTTTTAAAAGCAAGCATAATTCTAGACATTTCGCCACCTGAAGCAATCTTTGAAAGTGGTTTTAATGGTTCACCAAGATTTGTGCTAATTAAAAACTCAACTTTATCAATACCATTTGCAGTATATTTATCCATCTTAGTAACTTGCATTTTAACTTTTACACTAGAAAAGTTAAGATCGTTTAATTCATTTTGGATCTTTTCCTCTAAGGTTGCAGCGCTTCTTTTTCTCAATTCTGAAAGAGCTTCAGTTGAAGACTTTAACATTTCACCTATACGCTCTTGTTCGATATTCATGCTACTAAGATCTGAATCAACATTGTTGATTTTATTTATATTTGCTTTTAATTTATCTGCGTATAATAAGATGTCTTCGATACTTCCATTATATTTGCGTTTTAAAGCATTTATAATTTCAAGTCTCTCTACTAATGTGTCTATATTATCTGCAGAGTAGGTTAATCTATCCCTAACTCTTCTAACATTGCTAATTGTGTCATCTAACCTATAATAAACATCTGAAAATTCATATTCTAACTCAGACGCTTCTTTAGATAATCCTTTGATGTTTCTTAGAGCGTTTTGAATAGCAGTAAGATGAGAAAGTATTGAATTTTCATCATTTGTACATAGTAAGTAGGCTTGTTGAAAGCCGTTATATATCTTTTCTTTGTTTTGTTCTTCAATTAACCTTTCAGATAATTCAACATCTTCACCTGGTTGTAGATTTGCAGCTAGAATTTCATCAAGCTCATATTGCATAAGCTCTTTTTTTGAATTATATTCAGCTACAAGTTTTTTTTGTTTTGCAATATGTGATGAAATATCACGATAGTTATAGTAAAGTTCAGATACTTTTTCCTTGTAAGGTGTTATAGTGTTTTTTTCGTACTTGTCGATTAAATCTATATGACCTTCAGGATTTAAAAGTGACTGATTATCATATTGTCCGTGAATGTCAGCAATCTTTGTTGTAAGTTCATGAAGCTGCGAAAGACTCACTATTTCACCATTGATTTTGCATATGTTTTTACCATTTGTAGTTAGCTCTCTTGTTATAACATATTCTGTATGAAGATATTCAGCAACCATTTGGATAACTGCTTTTTCTGCACCAGTTCTAATGTAAGAAGAATCCGCTCTACTTCCTAAAGCTAAGCTCATGGCTTCTACAACTATAGATTTACCAGAGCCAGATTCACCGGTTATAATATTAAGTCCTTTGTTGAAATTAATTTCGGCATCTTCAATTATAGCAAAGTTCTTGATACTTAAATGATTTATCATGTTTTACCTCTAAATTTATTTACCTAAAATGTTGTCAAATTTACTAACAATCTCAGGTACGTGATCTGGATCATCAGCAACTAATAAAACTGTATTGTCTCCTGCAACTGAACCTATAGTATGTGGAATATTAAGTGAATCTATAGCTTCACCAGCAGCAGGACCGCATCCTGAAAGAGTTTTTACTAATACTATATTACCTGAAGCGGCAACATTTAAAATAGTTTCTTTAAATATTTTAACAAACCTGTCGTTGATAGGCCCCTCGTTATTAGTAGATACTGCATATTTATACTTACCTGAAGTTGATAATGTTTTTACTAGCTGTAGTTCTTTAATATCTCTTGATACTGTAGCTTGCGTAACATTATAACCGCTATTTTTTAGTAATTGACAAAGCTTTTCTTGAGTTTCTATTTCATATTTTGAAATAAGCTCAAGTACTTTATTTTGTCTTGAATAACGCATTTTAATAATCTCCTTGTAATTTTTTATTTCTATAATTAATAATTATAACATTCTAAGTATGTAAATTTCAATAGACAATATAGACAAACATATGTTTGTGTGCTATAATTTTTAAGAATTAAATGATTGAAATTGTTGTATTCTTAATAGTTTAAGGATATAATTTTTTATTGTATATTTATTTAGGAGTTTGAAATGAGAATATTGGGAATTGACCCAGGATATGCTATACTTGGATATGGTGTTGTTGACACAAAAGGAAATAAATTTAAAGTTATTGACTATGGTGCGATTTTAACAGATGCAAAGATGGATATGGCAGATAGGTTAAAGCACATTTATTTTTCACTAATGGAGATAATAGATCGAACAGAGCCTGATGAAGCTGCAGTTGAAGAGTTATTTTTTAATACTAATACTAAGACAGCTATAAAAGTGGGTCAGGCTAGAGGTGTAGCAATTTTAGCGTGTGCCAATTCTGGATTAGAAGTGGATGAGTATACGCCTCTGCAGATAAAGCAAGCTTTGACTGGATATGGTAGAGCTGAAAAAAAACAGGTGCAGACTATGGTAAAAACCATTCTTAATTTAAAGGAAGTTCCAAAGCCAGATGATACAGCTGATGCACTTGCTGCTGCTATATGTCATGGACATAGCTGTAATACTAATAATAGATTACAAAAAATGATGAAAGGAAAATAAATTGATACATTATATTAATGGAGAACTTGCAATTAAGGGTGATGGATATATTGTGGTTGAAACAGGTGGCATAGGTTATACTGTATATGTACCATTAAACAGCAGATTTTATTTAAAAGAAATTGGTGAAAATATTAGAGTTTTTACAGCTATGACAGTTAGAGAAGATGATATAAGTTTATATGGATTTGAAGATCATAAAACATTGGAAATTTTTAATAAACTTATAACTGTAAATGGAATAGGTGCAAAAGCAGCTATGGCTATTTTTAGTGCTCTTACTGTGGAGGAAATTAAAAAGGCTATTGTATTTGAAGATGCGACTATCCTTACTAGAGCTAATGGAATAGGGAAGAAGACTGCACAGCGAATTATCCTAGATTTAAAGGATAAGTTTGAAGACTTAAATATTAGTAGTGATGCTAACCATGATGATATTAGAACTGTAAATATTAATATAAGTACTAAAAATGAAGCTATGAATGCTCTTATGGAACTAGGATATACTAGAGCTGAGGCTCAAAGTGCGGTTGATAATGTTGCAGATGATAATTTGACAGTTGAAGATTATATTAAAAAGGCATTGATGAGTTTTTAAAGGTGATTATAGATGTTTGATGAAGAGAGAATAACTGATATACATCAAAATATAGGTGAGGAGAGGTCTGAGTTTACTTTAAGACCTCAGTCATTAGATGAATATATTGGACAAAAAAAGGTAACTGACAATTTGAAAATATTTATAGAGGCAGCTAAACTTCGTGGTGAACCTTTGGATCATGTTTTATTTTATGGACCACCAGGACTAGGTAAGACTACTTTAGCTAGTATCATTGCCAAAGAGCTTGGAGTTGATATAAGGATCACTTCAGGACCAGCTATTGAAAGAGCAGGTGATTTAGCAGCTCTTTTAACAAACCTAAATGAAAATGATGTTTTATTTATAGATGAAATTCATAGACTTAATCGATCTGTAGAAGAAGTTTTATATAGTGCTATGGAAGACTTTGCTCTTGATATAATAATAGGCAAGGGCCCATCTGCTAGATCAATTAGGTTAGATTTATCGAAATTTACTTTGATAGGAGCTACTACTAGAGCTGGAAGCCTTTCGGCACCTTTAAGAGATAGATTTGGCGTTCTTGCTAAGTTTGAAAATTATACTATAGAAGAACTTATGACTATTATTAGTAGATCAGCAGGTCTTTTAGAAGTTGAGGTGGACGATGATTCTCTTAGAGAAATGGCTATGAGATCAAGAGGAACTCCGAGAGTTGCAAACAGGATACTTAAGAGAGTTAGAGACTTTTCTCAGGTAGAGGGAAATGGCATCATAAATCTTGCAATTACACAAAAAGCATTGGTTGCTTTAGGTGTTGATAAGCTAGGTTTAGAAAATATAGATAGACAAATGCTAACTTCTATCATAACCCTATTTAAGGGAGGCCCTGTTGGTGTAGATACTATAGCAGCATCTATTGGCGAAGAAAGAGTAACTATAGAAGATGTGTATGAGCCTTATTTAATACAGCAAGGATTGCTTCATAGAACGCCTAAAGGAAGAGTAGTTTCGGAAGCAGCATATAAACATCTTGGATTGGAGCATGAGGAATAAATATGAGAGTAGATGATTTTGATTATATATTACCTGAGGAGCTAATTGCACAAAAGCCTTCAGAAAAAAGAGATCAGTGCAAGTTAATGGTTTTAAATAGAAATGATGATTCTATTGACCACAAAAAATTCACAGATATTATAGATTATTTAAATGAAGGAGATTGTTTAGTTTTAAATAATTCTAAAGTACTTCCTGCAAGATTATTTGGGGAAAAAGAAAAGACGGGTGCTAAAATTGAATTTTTATTGATAAAGAGAATCGAGGGCGATATCTGGGAAACGATGGTAAAACCGGGGCGTAGAGTTAAAATTGGTGATATCATAGTTTTTTCAGAAGATTTTAAGGCTAAGGTGTTAGACTTTGGTAAAGATGGAACACGAATTGTTGAGTTTATATATGATGGTATTTTTATGGAAAGACTTGAAGAAATAGGTAATATGCCATTGCCGCCATATATTGAAAGACCAAGCAACAAAAGTGACAATGATAGATATCAGACAGTTTATTGTAAGGATGAAGGATCAGTAGCTGCACCTACTGCAGGTTTACATTTTACTGAAAAACTATTGGAAGAAGTGAAAAATAAAGGCGTAAAACTTGTTTATGTAACCCTTCATGTTGGTATTGGAACTTTTAGACCTGTAAAGTGTGATATTGTAGAAGATCATAGTATGCATTTTGAAGAATACTCTGTAAGTGAAGAAGCTGCAAATACTATAAATGAAACTATTAAATCAGGTGGTAAGGTTGTATCAGTTGGAACAACTTCAACTAGAACTGTTGAAAGTGCAGCTTATTTTGATGATAAGGCTGACAGATATTTTGTAAAGGCAGGCGATGGAAGTACAGGTATTTTCATATATCCTGGATATGAATTTAAGATTATAGATAGACTTATTACTAATTTCCACTTACCTAAGTCAACACTTTTGATGTTGATTTCTGCCTTATATGACAGGGAGCATATTCTAGAAGCTTATGAAGAAGCTAAGAAAAATGATTATATGTTCTTTAGTTATGGTGATGCGATGTTAATATATTAGTTTGTGACAATACACTTATTATATTAACGTTGAAGACTTATTTGTATTTTAGTATACTAATTTGTAGATTAATAAGATGGAGACAGATAATATGCAATTAAAAGGAACTGTTTTAGTAAAGATAGCCAGTATTTTCATTATTTTAGGAGGAGTATTAAATATAGTTTTAGTTGTTAGCTCTTTGACTTCAGGACTTTCTTTAAACAATACAGCTATTATGATAAATGCAGCTATTGCCGTAGTTATTGGTTTGATTTATATTGTTTGTGGTGGATTTTCACTTAGACATGCTTCTGATAAGGGTGCGGTTAAACCTGTTATAAATAGAGGAATTTTACTTATAGCTGTAAATGTTATTGATATTATATATGCTATTTGTATGGGAAGTTTTAGCATTCAATCATTATTTGTACTTGCCATGCCAGTACTTATGATTGTAGGAGCAATATTTAATAAAAAGGATACAGAAGCTAATTAAGTTATATATTTATAAAAGTCCATCTAAGTAAGATGGGCTTATTTATTTTTATATAGGAAATATCAATATAAAGAAATTAAAGAAAAAAGCACCTTTTCAAGTG
>CALCFD010000003.1 GCA_937900695.1 uncultured Eubacterium sp.
GTTCGGGACTTACACCCGTTAGAGCGCGCCCATGGCGCGCAAACTAAAAAAAGAGTCATACTTATTGATGACTCTTTTTAGTATTTCTTTAATTATATGAATCCGCAATCTTATATTTAAATAATTTACCCGCAGGAGTTTTCCCTAAAGCATAAGCTAATAAAGATGCTAAAACTACTCCGACGATAAACTGTACACAATTCATCGGAATAGATGCTAGTGGCACTATAAAGTTCCCATAAAGTATGCCTTCGGCTAAATAGTAGCCAGCTACCATTACAATACCTGCTGTGATCATTCCAATAACTTCAAATACTTTCATCTTCATGCCTTTAAACCCGTGTTTAACTGCCATGTCTACACAAAGTCCCATCACTATAGCCATCAGCCCTTTAACCATAAGGGTCACTGGCACATACTGCATATAACCAGCAAAAAAGTCTGCCATTGCAGAGCCTACACCTGCAGCAACTGCTCCCCACTTCCACCCAAGAAGCAATACAGAGAAAAATATCATACAATCACCTAAATGTATATAGCCTTGAGTCGCCGGAATGGGAATCCTTATAATCATAGTCATGACTACAACAAGACACATCATCATAGCAGTCATCACCATATTTTTTACTAGCTCATTTGATTTGTTCATATATCTATTCTCCTATTCTCTATACTATATTGAAATTATACTATCTCAATGCTATTATTAAAATATACAAAAACATTTATTTTAATATATACAATTTTCATAAGGAGATAAATGAAATCATGAAAGCAATAATACCAATAATAGATGAAAACAGCCGTACTCCTTTATATTTACAGATATATAATTACATAAAAGAGGCCATATTAAAAAATGAAATTGCACCTAGTGAAAAATTACCATCTCTTAGAAATCTGTCAGAGACTCTTGGCGTAAGTTTAACTACAGTTGATTTGGCATACTCACAGCTAGATGTTGAAGGTTATATTCACAGTAAGCCTCAAAGTGGCTATTATGTCAGTGATATTTACTATTCTCAAAAGCATTTAGACGATGACCTTAACTTTGTCCCTATCACTGGCGCCCCTAAAATTGATGAACCTATTTTCCATTATGACCTAGAGTGCTTTGATTTTAACAAGTGGAAAAAGTGTATTAATCGTGTTTTTACTGACTACCCTCATCTATTACTATTTGAATCAGATCCACAAGGTGAAAGTATTTTAAGACATGAAATAGCCAAATATGTTTATTCATCTCGCGGTGTAAAATGCACTCCAGATCAAATTGTAATAGCCGCAGGAACACAGCAAATAACAAGCCACCTAGCAACTATTCTGATAAAAATGCATATTCACAACATAGCAGTTGAGACCCCTGGCTATATTCCTGTAAATAACATTTTTAGAGATAGAGGCTTTACTATTTCTCATATACCTGTATTAGGCGATGGAATAGCTATCGATAAATTACCAGCAAATATTCCATCTGCAGTTTACGTCAATCCATCAAATCAATTCCCAACTGGCGCTGTAATGCCTATCGGCAAGCGCTATAAACTTTTAGACTGGGCTCAGCGTAACTCAAGCTTTATTATAGAAGATGACTATGACAGTGAACTTAGATATTTTGGTAGACCAATTCCTTCATTGCAAGGTTTAGATACTGATGGTCGCGTTATTTATCTAGGCTCTTTTTCTTCAACCCTTTTTCCTTCTGTAAAAATCAGTTACATGGTTTTGCCAGATCAAATGACAGAAATTTTTAAGTCTATTCGAGCAGATTACTCTCAGACTTGCTCTAAAACTGAACAACTAGCCTTAGCTTTTTATATGGAGGATGGCAAATATCAAACTCATATAAAAAAAGTTCGTAGACTTTATTCTCAAAAGCTACAAACTGTATTAACTATTTTAGAATCCGATGCTAAAGATTTTATTACACCTATTAACACTTCTTCGGGCATAAACATGATTTTGTCTGTAAAAAGCAACAAAGATTCAAAAGAACTTATTTCTGAAGCAAACAATATAGGTCTTCATATTATATCTGCAAGAGCATATACAGAAAACAGTGATGATCGTTCTATGATTTTTTACTACAACCAAGTACCTTTAAAAGATCTTTCAAATCGCGTAAAAGCACTAATTAAAAAATGGCGTAATTAAAATTTATAAAGAAATGCACCTGAAATCCAAAATTATTGGATTCTGGTGCATTTTATCTTTATTTATATGTTTTCTTTAATACTATACTCTCTATGATACCATCTATTATCATCGGCATATAAAGTGGCAAAGCAAAGATTGCTGATAAAATATATAATAAAAACTTACTAACAAAAATGCCTGCCGATTTTAACTTAACATCATCAAAGCAAGCTGCAATCTGCTCTTTGATAATTGCTACGTCAGTTAAACTACCATCCATCATTTCTATATCGCCTTTAAACATTAGCTTATTATCGTAACAATCGATGATAACACTAAGATCTGCAAAATCACTTTCACCGTGATGATTGTCCATTCCAACATAAGCAATTTTTTCATCATCAGCGATTTCATCACGAAGTTGAGCTGTTATTTCATCACCTTTGCCATCTAAAACAGCATACTTAGTAATCCCCGAGTCACTCCATGCAGCATATACATCCTCAACCCCTGGTTTTCTTAAATATTCTAAAGCTATGTATCCGCAGTATACCTGATCGATAGCTACATATATTACCTCAAAATTTTCCTCTTCTGGTAAGTTTTTAATATTCAATAATTCCATTAGTTTTTTGTTACCAACACAGACAAATTGACCTGCTACATTACCAGTTACGCCTTTACCTTTGATTTCCTCAAAATTATCGACTAGATTTATACGAACTGGATTGATATCGACTATTCCCTCGTAACGAGCTACTTGTATAAAACCATCAACTATTGTTTTGGCAATAATATGATCTGAAAAATATTCCAAATGTGCAGCTAAAGTAATAAGTTCTTCCTTACTTTTACCATCCTCATGAATATGAGATATTTTATAAGTACCTTCTGCAAAACGCTGAGATCTTTCAAGAAGAATTCCCGTTGTCTTATCTAAGTCGTATAAACTTTTACGATTAGTTAAAATACCGTCAAAGAACAAATCGTATATTAACGATGTTATTGAAATATTAACAATACCCGTTATTCGATCAAAACTAGCTGCCATAAGAAGAAGCATTCCTCTATAAATCCATGGACCATATTCATAACCACCAATTATAGGTGGAGCAATAGAAACTATAATTCCCGAAATTATAAATAATATCGATATACCCTTACTAATTAGCCCTATCTTATTTGAAAATTCATCAGGATCATTCATAGCATTTTGTGCCTTATTAATCATTTGTGAAAAAATGCTTTCCTCAACTGAAGAGGTTATTTCAACCTGAATAGTTTCACCTCTATTAATAGCACCACCATAAACATGGTCGTCTTTATCTACATCAACAGTTCTTCGACTGCCAGTTAAAAATGAAAGTTCTAACTTTGCCTTACCTCTAAAAATACGACCATCAGCAGGAATAATCTGCCCATTTTCAACAACTACTATACGACCTATTTCCAATTCTTCAATAGAAATTTTTGTTTCATCTCCATTTACAAAAACTGTTACTTCTTTAGGAAGTATGCCACTTAGATTTTCTGCTCTCTTACTTCTTTTTGAAATCAAATAATCACCAATCATTCCAATGCTCAAAAATACAATAATAGCAACTATTACTTGCAAATAGAAGCCTAATATCATCAGACATGAACTTGTGATTGCCATAATCAAATTTCTATTTAAGTAATTGCCTTTCTTAACCTCGAGAACAAAATCATATAAAATTTTGATAGCACCTATACCAAATGCTACGAAAAATGCATACTTATCTATGGAACCTGACACAGGTGCAAATTCTGCAAAGGTTCCTATAAGTGCAATTAGCACCACATGGACAAGTCTAAATATTTGTCCTTTCATAATTTACTAAACCTCCAACTATATAATTAACATCATTATTAATTTCTAATTTCATTGTAACATTTTTATATTCTGTAATCCCCATCCCTTTGTTTGGATGCTTGATTGTATACAGCAAATCCATAGTAAAGATTACCATTAATATACAACAGATAGCTATTAAAGTCCTTCTTGGAATACGCTTAAACAAGGCATCAAAAAACGGTCCTAATATATATATAAATGCCATTGCTCCTATACCAAATAATAGTAATCCCTCTGCACAAACACGTCCCTTTATATTTAAAAAGTAACCTGTATATTCCCACCACATAGCGTGCTGAGTCTCCCATAAAATAGTAGCCGTGGTATATTCCATAATACCACAAAGCAATACTGCAAGGGCAAAAGTCAAGCCAGGCCTATATATAAATCTTTTCAAAGCAACAATTACCATAACTCCACCACATCCGTAAATAGGAAGCCATGGACCATGCATTATACCACGATTTACAAACATACCATCCTCATAGACGTGAAGTAGAACTTCCCACGCCCATCCAATAAACGAAAATGTAAAAAACAATAAGATCAATGACCATATACTATATTTTCTATCATAATTTAGCTTAATCCACTTTTTGCTCACTCTAAAGCTTAATGGATATTCGTCTAATGGATAAGTTCCATCTATAGGATTTAAACCAATATATTCATCAAACAAAAGCTCTGCATTGTCATAAGCCTTCATCTTAGCCTCATTTCTAAGATGAAGATAAAGTTCTACGTAGGTAGCCTCTTTATATGGATTTATTAAAGCCCAGTCTAAAACACCAAAGGTAAATAATCCCAAAGCATGCCAACCTATATATGATAAATCAAGAACAAATGCATTCCACCTTTGACCTTTCATCATCTTTTCAGATAATCTAATAGCATCTGTGCAAGAAATTTCTGGGTTTTCTGCAAGTATAAATGGTACCATTTTATAACTATAATATTTTACAGCACCTCCAACTATTGTAAAACACCACAATGTAAAATAAATCTGTTTGACTAACATAACCCATGACACATGTTTAGCATTTCTAACTCTCCATGGAAATAATATTCGTCCAATAGGTGTTTCATAGTAACTTCTAGTTTCAAGCATAAATCTATGTTTTCCTATAATTAGAGGCGTTCCTATAAAAATCCACAGGACTAGCATTAATAAGGCACCTAAAATCATAACATGACCTATACTAACACGTCCTTTAAAAGCTATATTGTTTATACCATTTAGCATCCCTATCATAAAAGATTTAGCACCGATTGCTTGGTTATATATTGATGCAAATACACCATTAGTTGGCTTATAATGCCTCTGAGCATAATCGTATAAATCATTTTCATTTAAACTTTCGTTTATAAAATCATTTACAACTTGGATACTGCTTTGATCACCAAAACGGCTCCCTCCACCTTCCATAAGGCTTTTTGCTTCCATATGAGCTCTTTTATACGCTGTAACTCCACTTCCTATGTCTAAATTTAAATGAAATCCACCAAGTACAAAGCTAACTATAAGTATAACACCTAAAATTCGCCAGTAATTGTGAGCCATTGTATTTCTGCCTCTTTTTTTTAGTTCCTTACGAGTCCACCTCAAAACTTTCTCCTCTCACCCAATACAAATTTACTACTCCTTATTTCGATTTTACATCTATTATCATAATTTCACTATTAGTTCCTATTCTCATAGCAGGTCCCCATATACCGGCTCCAGAAGTTACAATACTTGTCATACTCTCAACCTTTTTTATGCCATTTGGATTATCCCAAATAAACTTCATGATTATATTTCCCGGAAAAATTTGTCCGTTATGAGTATGGCCTGATAAGTCTAAATCTACCCCTGCTCTAGCTATTTTTTTTAGCTCAAGAGGCTCGTGATCTATTACAAAAATAGGCTTTGTCTTATCTAAAGTTTTAGTTAAAATCCTTATGTCTTTACGATTTTCACCTAGCTTTTTAGACATAAATGGATCTTTTCTTCCTACTAAATAAAAACTATTATCTATCAAAGTGCTTTTATCTTCTAATAGATTAATTTTACTCTTTTTCAGAAACTCTCTAAAGTTAGCATCATCGCTATACTCATCATTTTTTATAGTAAACCCTGCTAAAAGAAGCTCGTTTATATCATGATTTCCCCAACAAGCATATGAACCATATTTACTCTTAAGACCTGCTAATGTCTTAGCTACCTTCTCTGGATTTTTAATAGCTCCATACTCATTGTCAAATATATCTCCAGCAAAAATAACAATATCAGGATTCTGTTCATTGATTTTTTCAACCATTTGTTTCATATGGTACTCACCAATACTATAGCCAAGATGCGTGTCTGCTACCAACGCTATTTTCAAATTTCTGTTAAGTTCTTTTTCTACCATTACTGTTTGATGATTTACCACAATATGCTTACTATGTAAAAATCCATAAGTTGATAAAATCACCACGATTAAAATAGCACAAGTTCCACATATTTTAAAGCGTTTCTCATTTGGATGATCATCTTTCCACTTAGTTTTATTAAGTATAAATCTACCAATATCAAAAAAGATAAGCGTTATTAGCCCCACTGCTAAAACGCCTAACCAATAATTGCTCATGCTCTTTAACGCATGGTGCCATGGTTCTTTTTTAATTAAAAATCCCGTCAGCGGTGTCAACATAAAGAATATGTAAACCACCATAGTAATTGTCCATATAACAGGATGTTTTAGCCTCTCATGAACAGCTGATAAATATCTTAATAATCTTACTAATATGTAGGCATTTAGAGCTAAGTATATAGGTGATAATATAATTGCTATCATCAAAATTCTCCTTTATTTAGACTTTTCTTCAAAATGATCTTCCCATTCCTTTAATTTAAAGCCTACTAAAACCTTATCTCCATCAATTAAAATTGGTCTTTTTACAAGCATTCCATCCGTTGCTAAAAGCTCATACTTTTCGCTATCCATCATATTAGCTAGCTTATCCTTTAAACCTAATTCTCTATATTTTTTACCTGAAGTATTAAAAAAACACTTAAGCTCAAGACCTGAAGCTTCATGCCAATTTTTTAATTCTTCTAAATTTGGATTTTCTACTGATATATCTCTAAAATCATAATCATATCCATTATCCTTCATCCATTTTTCTGCTTTTTTACTTGTACTACATTTTGGATATCCTACAAATAACATATTTCTACACTCCTATTTATTTTTAATTTATATATTTAGTAAAATTATATCACACTAACTTTTTATCACCAAAACTTTTTCTTCTTAAAAATCCAGGTACAAATACAAACTACAAGTATACTAAACCCTATTACCGCCATATATCCATATTTCCAATTAAGCTCAGGCATACCTGTAAAATTCATACCATACCACCCTGTTATAATTGACAATGGAAAAAATATGGTGGTTACAATTGTAAGCATTTTCATAATACTGTTTTGTTTTTCATCTATTTGTGCTTGATACACCTCTCGTAGCTGAATAGCATATTCTCGTATCAATAGTGCCTCATCATGAAGTCTTTTAACTTTGTCCATAAATAAAGTTAAATACTTTTCTTCAGTAGTATTAAATATATCATTATCATCTTGACGAAGAATTTCAGCCACATCTGCAAGTTGAAGATAAAAGTTTGCCATAGTCATAGTTTTACGTCTATAATCTCCAAGTCTTTTATTTAGCTTTTTTTCATCTTCTTCTAAAAAGATATTTTCTTCCAATTTCTCAAGCTCCTCTTCAATAGAAGTTAAATAATATGTATCATCCTTTACAATTTTCTCTAAAAAAGTTGATAAAAAAGCACCTTTTCCAGGTTCCTTTAATGTTCCTTCTTTTTCCATATCACAAAGAATTTTTTCTACAAATAACGTATCATCTACAAAGATAACTTTGTTTTTACATATTAAAAAATATACATCTATATAAGTTTTGTCTTCTCCCTTACCAGGAATGTGAAGATTGCCTCGCGTTATTCCGTTTATCGCTTCTGCTTTACTATATCTAATATGCTCTATCATCTTCACATTTTTAATATGTTCTTTCGCCTCATAGGTAGTTAATAATATAACGTCTGCATCCTTTGCTTTACGCGATATTCGCTTAATTGTATTTTCCAATGAATATTTCAGCATATTACTATTCCTTACCTTTCTTACATATATAGTATTATTATATCATTTTAATGGATTTACTAAATTAAAATTCAGTCATATAAGCCTCCTTTTATCCCTTTTGTTAATTAATTATTTAACGTCCCTAAAAAGACAGACTTAAATTGTGTAAAAAAGATAATTATTGTATATAATTTCAGAACAATTCCCATCAATTTCAAGGTTTTTAAGGCTTGTTTTGTTTATGATAACAATTTAACAAGCTATTTTTTATAGTAAAATAACAAACTTTTTGTTGCAATTTTGTTTCATCCATAATATAATCAACTTGTACCCAAAAAAGTACAATCTTGAAAATTAAAAAACTTACTAATATATATTTTCAGATTTGAAAGGAGGCCCATAAGTGGTTATACAAAGTTTCGAAGAGCTTAGAGATAAAGTGAAGGAAGCTGAAAAGAGCACAGTAGTAGTTATTGCCGCTCACGATCCTCACACTTTAGAAGCAGTTTTGAAAACAAAAGAAGAAGGGATTTTAGATCATATCCTAGTAGGTAAAAAAGATGAAATCATCAAAATAGGAAAAGAGTTAGGCTATGATGTAGACCCATCAGTAATCGTCAATAGCGATACTGACGAAGATGCTGTAGAAAAAGGCATCCAGATTATAAAAGATGGTAAAGCAGATTTTATACAAAAAGGTATCTTACAAACATCAACATTATTAAAAGGTGTCGTAAACAAAGAAACAGGAATAAGAGCAGGAAAATCAATATCTCATACAGCTCTACTTGATATTCCTAGATACCATAAAATCATCGGTCTAACAGATGGAGGTATGATGACATATCCCGACTTAGATCAAAAACGTGATATTGTTGATAACGCAGTATCTATTTTTAAAGGATTTGGATATGAAAAACCAAAAGTAGCAGTATTATGTGCAGTTGAAGTACTAAATCCTAAAATGCCTGAAACAGTAGATGCAGCAGAGTTAAAAAAGATGAACGAAAGTGGTGAGATTAAAGATTGTGTTCTTGAAGGACCTATCTCAGTAGACTTAGCAATGGACAAAGAATCTGCAGTCATAAAAAAATATAAAAGTCCAGTTGCAGGAGACGCTGATATTTTAGTTGCTCCTGATATCGCAGCAGGCAATCTTATGTCAAAAGCCTTATATGTTTTAGGCGGCGCTCGTATGGCTGGAATGGTTGTTGGCGCTAAGTGCCCTATCGCACTAAACTCCAGAAGTGCAAGCTTTGAGGAAAAATACTATTCACTTCTTGCTTGTGCGTATATGACTAAAAAATAAATAAACTAACATACCAACCTAAACTAAGGAGGGAACTTAAAAAATGAAAAAATTAATGACAGGAAATGAAGCTATAGCTAGAGGAGCATATGAAGCCGGAGTAAGATTTGCGGCAGCATATCCAGGAACACCAAGTACAGAAATTCTAGAGAATCTATCAACTTATGATGAGATTACAGCAGAATGGGCACCAAACGAAAAGGTTGCTTTAGAAACAGTAATCGGTGCATCATTTGGAGGAGCTAGAAGTTTAGCTTCAATGAAACATGTAGGTGTAAATGTAGCAGCTGACCCACTATTTACTTGGGGGTACACAGGTGTAAATGCCGGCGGTGTAATCATCTCTGCTGACGAACCTGGAATGCATTCTTCTCAGAATGAACAGGACAACAGATACTACGCTAAATCAGCTAAAATAGCAATGTTTGAGCCTGCAGACAGCCAGGAAGCTATCGACATGTTAAAAGAAGCTTACGAAGTTAGTGAAAAGTATGATACACCAGTAATGATGAGACTTACAACAAGAGTTTGTCATTCTAAATCTGTTGTAGAACTAAGCGAAAGAAACGAAGTTGCTTTAAAGGAATGGACAAAGCAGCCTCAGAAGTATGTAACTCTACCAGCTCATTCTCGTATGCTAAGAGTTACAGTACAGGAAAGATTAGATGCTCTTGCTGAATACTCAGAAAAAACTCCATTTAATAGAGTTGAAATGGGCGATGGCAAAGTTGGCGTTATCGCATCTGGAATGTGCTACTACTATGCTAAAGAAGCTTTCGGTGAAAATGCTTCTTACTTAAAGCTAGGTTTCACAAACCCATTACCAGCTAACTTAATTAAAGATTTTTGTAGCAAGGTGGAAAAGGTTTACATCCTTGAAGAAAACGATCCATATATCGAAGAAACAGTAAGAGCTTTAGGAATTGAATGCACAGGTAAAGATTTATTCCCTAAGTGGGGTGAAATGACACCAGATGTTGTTAAAGCTGCTGTAAATGGTGAAGCTAACAAAATCATTGAGTTTGATAAAGGTAAGCTAATTGCTCGTGCACCAAGCTTCTGTGCTGGATGTCCTCATAGAGGTTTCTTCTATAGATTAGGAAAGAGAAAAGATATCATGATTAGTGGTGATATCGGATGCTACACACTAGCAGCTACACCTCCTTATAGTGCTCTTGATACTACAATTTGTATGGGAGCAAGTATCAGTGTTGGACATGGTGCTCAAAAAGCATTTAGCATGGGTGATACTGGCAGAAGAGTTGTTACAGTATTAGGTGACTCAACATTCTTCCACACTGGAGTTAACTCTCTAATCAACACTATTTACAACAATAGTAATACTATCAATGTTATCTTAGATAACCGTATCACAGGTATGACAGGCCACCAGCAAAACCCTGGTTCAGGATTTAATGCAAAAGGTGATCCTACAAATATGATCGATATCGAAACTCTAGTACGTGCTATCGGTATTAAACACATCTTCGTAATCGATCCAAACAACCTAGAAGAAGTTGATGCTACACTTGATAAATGTTTAGCAATAAAAGACGAACCTTCTGTAATCATCACTAGATGGCCATGTGTACTAAAGAAATTCTCAGATGCAGATCTAGAAGAATTCGAAAATCTATTTGCAACTAAGAATACTGTTGATCACAATAAGTGTATCGGCTGTAAGGCTTGCCTAGGAACAGGATGTCCTGCATTAAGCTTTGATAAAGAAGCTAAAAAGGTAAGTATAAATCGTGACCAGTGTGTAGGATGTGACGTTTGTGCACAGGTTTGCCCAGTTAAAGCTATTGCAAAGGAGGACTAATAAAATGACAAAAAGTATACTTTTAGTTGGAGTAGGTGGACAAGGTACCATCTTAGCTAGTAAAATATTAACACTAGGATTAATGGAATCAGGTTACGATGTTAAAATGAGTGAAATCCACGGCATGTCTCAAAGAGGTGGAAGCGTTTCTTCTCAGGTACGTTATGGTGATAAGGTTGATTCTCCTGTTATCGAAAAAGGAGCAGCTGATATGATCGTATCTTTTGAAAAAATGGAAGCTCTAAGAAACCTTGACTACCTAAAAGAAGGTGGAGTTTTAATCATAAATGATGAACAGATTGATTCTATGTCTGTAATTACAGGTAGAGAAAACTATCCAGATGATGTTTTAGATGAAATTAAAAAGCATGCTGAAGCAAAAGTTTTAAACGCTACTGAATTAGCTGAAAAACTAGGAAACGTAAAAGCTGCTAATATCATCCTACTTGGTACAATTATAAAATCAATGGGACTAGAACATATCGATTGGGAAAGCATCATAAAAGCTAACATTAAACCTAAATTCGTTGACCTAAACTTAGAAGCTATAAAAGTAGGTATGAACGAGGTGTAAAATGTCTCAAAAATTATTAATTATTAACCCAGGCTCAACAAGTACTAAACTTGCTGTGTTTGATGGTCAAACTAAATTAGTTCAAGAAAATATTGAACATGATGCTGCTCAAATTGCCAAGTTTGATAAAATTGCAGAGCAGGTTCCATTTAGAACTTCTGTAATATTAGACTTTTTGAGCAAAAATAATATAAATGTAAATGACTTAAGTGCTGTCGTTGGCCGAGGAGGTATCTTATTCGGCCTTAACGCCGGCGGCTATGTAGTAAACGATGATCTTGTTACTGCTCTTGGCGACGAAAATTTAAGTTCCCCTCATGCATCTAATATGGGTGGTATGCTTGCCAAGGAGTTTGCTAATCAGGCTAATATACCAGCTTACATATACGATGCCGTAACTGGTGGCGAACTTCCTGAAGTTGCAACTGTAACAGGATTCCCAGAAGTAATAAGAAGCAGTACTTCTCACCTTCTTAATAGCCATGCAATGGCTGTTAAATACGCTGAATCTATTGGCAGAAAGTATAGTGACCTAAATCTTATTATCGCTCACATTGGCGGTGGAGTTTCCGTTAGTGCCCACTCAAAAGGCAAGCTAATTGACTCTGTAGGCGACGATGAAGGACATTTTTCTCCTGAGCGCTCAGGTACTATACCTCAATTAAGCCTAATTGAACTTTGCTACAGTAATGAATATACAAAGGATGAAATGAAAAAGAAAATCCGTGGCAAAGGTGGTATGTATGCCCACTTAGGAACTAGTGACTGTCGTAAAATTGAAGAAATGATTGAAAACGGTGATAAACACGCTAAGCTTGTATATGAAGCAGAAGCTCTTCAAATTGCCAAATCAATCGGCCTTCTAAGCGTTACAGAAAAAGGCAAAACTGATGCTATCATTTTAACTGGTGGCGTTGCACACTCAAAAATGTTAACTGAAAAAATTGAAGAATATGTAAGCTTCATTGCTCCAGTAGTTGTACTACCAGGTGAAAATGAAATGGAAGCACTAGCTTTCGGAGGTCTTCGAATCTTAAATGGCGAAGAAGAAGCACATGTATACCATCTCCCTAATAACTAATTATTAACTATAATCACTAACACTCACCTAGCATCGCTGATGCTAGGTGAATTTTTAATAAAAAAACTTCCCATCATTAGTAAAATAACTATTGACGGGAAGCTATATAGTTCATATATTTAATTACTGAAGAGCAGCTGTTAGCTGAGGAATAATCTGCTTCTTACGAGAAACTGCACCTTTTAGATATACACTTCTATCGCCTGCTTTAACATCAAAAGCACGAACTGCAGTATCAAGAGCATTACTACCTGCACATAAAAGCTCTGATGATTCTTCTAATATATCTGTAAGCATTAGATAAACCATATCAACTTCTCCAGAAGACGCTACAGTTTCCATATATGCTAACATTTTCTCTTTTAAAGCATCTAATTCCTTTTTACTTACTGAAGAAACTTGACCAACTCCATAAGCTATATCTCCTACGTTAAACTTTTTATAGTCTAAGTTGAAGATTTCCTTTTCAGTTTTTGAACCGAAGTCACTACCAGCTCCAAACATATCAAATGCATAAGCTTCAGGATCTATACCTGCTATTTTGGCTAACTCTTCACCAGCCTTCCTGTCCATAGGCGTACATGTAGGAGATCTAAATAGCAGCGTATCTGATAAAATTGCAGAACACATTAAACCAGCAATCTTTTGTGGAATTTCAACATTGTTTTCTTTATACATCATATATATTATTGTCGATGTGCATCCTACTGGCATATTTCTATAAAATACCGGTCCAAGAGTTTGTATATGACCAACTTTATGGTGATCAACTATTTCTTTTATAGTCGCATCAGCAATGCCATTTACAGCTTGATTTCTTTCATTGTGGTCAACCATAATAATCTGTTTCTTTTCTACATCGATTAAATTATTTCTACCTATTACCCCTTTAAAGTGTCCAGATTCATCTACGATAGGAAATTCTCTGTGTCTAGTTTCAGCAACAGTTGCCTTAACATCATCAACGAATTCAGTTTCTTCAAACATAGTAATATTTCCATCCTTCATTAGAGACGCAATAGGCACACTTTGATTTAAAAGTCTTGCAGTTACATAAGAGTCATTTTTAGTCTTTATAATTGAGCAGTTATGTTTCTTTGCAAGTTCTATAATTTCTGCATCCACATTTGCATCAAGGCAAATTATAAGACAGCTTGCTCCATTTTCAATTGAAACTTTCTGTGATTCTACTTTATCTGCTAGAACTACAACATCACCATCTTCGACTGTTTCTTTAAGAGTTGAACCGTTAGCAGTTGCCACGATAACTTTGCCTTTGTTTACACACTCTTGATGATTCCCAAGTACCATTTTTCCTTCAATCGTTTCAACAATATTTTCATAAGTTGTCTTTGATTCTGTTAAAACGCATCCTTCTTGTGCTCCAGTAAAAAACTTAGCAATATCGCCTACAGAAACAACACCTTCCACTTTTTGCTCATGGTCAACAACAACTAAAGTTGCCATTCCCTCGTCATGAAGAAGATCCCATGCTCTTCTTAGAGGTATATCTTTTTTAACTGCTATGCCTTCTAATAAATCTGTATCCTTTATCTGTGCTCTAACATCTTCAATAAGATTTGGAGCATCAATTTTAAAATAGTCTAAAACATAAGCAGTTTCAGGGTTTACAGCGCCCGCTCTCATAGGCACATAATTTTCATCAGAAATTTGATTTTTTAGATAGGCATAAGAAATTGCTGAACAGATAGAGTCAGTATCTGGATTTTTATGCCCCACTACTATTATATCTTTCTTCATATTTTCTCCTCCTACTGCTGTAAAACTGCCATAATCGGTGGTATTAACTGCTTTTTACGTGATACTACGCCTTCTAGATAAAGACCCTCATCTTTAGCCTTAGTTTCAAATGCAGATTCTAAAACACCTTGAGCATTTGGGCCATTAAAGATAAGCTCTGTTGATTCAGCTGAAACATTTGTAATCATTAGGCATACCATATCTATACCTTCTTCCTTAATTGCAGTTTCAAGATAAGGAAGCATTCTTTCCTTAACCATTTTTACATCTTCTTCATTTGCTGCAAGAACCTGTCCCGCTCCAAATGCAAATCCATCTGCTATAAACTGCTTATAATCTTGATAAAAAATTTCCTTTTCAGTTTTCGATTCAAGATCTAAGCTAGCTCTTAGCATACATTGCCATAAATCATCTAAATCGATACCAGCCTTAGCTGCAATTTCAGTGGCAGCTTCTTTATCTATTTCTGTGCAAGTAGGAGACTTAAACAACATAGTGTCGGATAGAATCGCTGAGCATAAAAGACCTGCAATGTCATTTGGAATTTCAATCTCGGCTTCCTTAAACATCTGATATATAATTGTTGATGTGCATCCTACAGGTTTATTCGTTACGCTAATTGGCTGCATAGTTTCAACTGTTCCTAACTTATGATGATCTACAATTTCAACTACGTCTGCATCAAATAAACCAAATACAGCCTGATTCATTTCATTATGATCAACTAATATTACCTGCTTTGAAGGCATGTCAATAAGAGAAGTTTTATTAATCATACCTATAAAATTTCCTTCTTTATCCATTACAGGAAAATCCCTATATCTCTTATATGTCATATCAGCCTTGATATCATCTACAAAATCATCTTCCTCAAATGAACAAATCTGCTCTCTTTTCTTCATCAGATGCTTAACAGGAATACTCTGGTTTATCATACGAGCAACTTTATATGTATCATATGGTGTAACTATAATTGTTACATCATCAATCTTGGCTAAATCCAAAATTTCTTCTGAAATTGTTACATCGTTACATAGTACTAAACAAGCTACTTTCTTTTCAATTAAAAATTTCTGACTTGCTTCGTCATCTGATAAAATCGCAATATCGCCTGCCTCAACATTAATCCCCATAAGTTCTTTGTTAGCAGCTGCAATATTAACTTTACCGCCTTCGACTATTTTATCTTCATCTCCAACTAAAAGTTTGCCTTCAAGTACATCAACGATATTTTTATATCTTACTCCAGCATTAGTTACCATAGTGTTATTATAAACATCCATATATGTTCTAGCAATATCACCTATAGTAACGATACCTTTCATATTTTTATTTTCATCATTTATAGGAAGAGTATATGCATCATTATCATGCATAATTGCCAATGCTTCCTTTATTGTTGTATCTTCACTAACAGCAACAACATCTTTAATCTTAATATCTTTAATCTGTCTTCTGATATCTGTTGCCACCTTTGGTGCTACAGCATCAAATCTTTCAAGCACATAAGCAGTTTCAGAATTTGGCTCTCCAGCTGCCATAGGAATGTATGTACTTTCTTTAGAAACTCTTCCCCAGAATTTATTCTCATCTGCTCTATTTGCTTCAGCCATCTTATTTTTTAAATAAGCCATGCTGATTGCTGCACAAATCGAATCTGTATCTGGGTTTTTATGACCATAAATGTATATTTCTTTCTTCATAGCGCGGTCTCCTTGAACCCTTTCTTTTATTTTTCTAACAGTTAATTATACCATAAATTATACCAATTTGTATTTATATTCAAATAAAACTTCTATTCCGTTTTGCAACAATTAATATGAATATTATTAGTTGTACAATTAGAAACTTGTATGCAAGCACTTTAGTGCATTATATTATTATTGTTAATAACCAAGTATCAGCTATAGATAGAATCTATATCTGATTGTTTTTGTATACAAAAACACAAATAACCCTTTAAAAGTGACATAAATGTAGTAGAATATGTAAGTAATTATTACACACTCACAATATGAGAGGAAGAAGGGGAGGAACAATATGATATCTTTTATCGTAAGTTTGATTATTCTTATTGTAGGTTACATAATCTATGGTAAGTTTGTTGAAAAGATTTTCAATCCAGATGACAGACCTACACCTGCTGTTGAACATCCAGATGGTGTAGACTATGTACCTATGAGTGGTTGGAGAGCATTTTTAATTCAGCTACTTAATATCGCAGGCTTAGGCCCAATCTTTGGAGCACTTTCTGGTGCTATTTGGGGTCCTGTAGTATATATTTGGATTGTTTTAGGTACTATTTTCGCAGGTGGTGTACACGACTTCCTAAGCGGAATGTTATCTTTAAGACATGATGGTGCTAGTATTTCAGAAATCGTAGGTATTTACCTAGGACCTGTTATGAAAACTATCATGAGAATTTTCTCAGTAGTATTACTTGTAATGGTTGGTACTGTATTTATGGTAGGACCTGCTGGTCTATTAGCGATGCTTACACCAAATACACTAAACGTTACATTCTGGACAATAGTTATCTTAGTTTACTACTTCCTAGCAACTTTATTGCCAATTGATAAGATCATCGGTAAGCTATACCCTATATTTGGTATCTGCCTAATCATCATGGCTATTGGTATCGGTGGAGCTACTTTAATTAACTCTGGCGCAAGACCAATGCCTGAAATTACTTTTGAAAATCTACATCCTGACAAGGCACCTATTTGGCCTCTAATGTTCATCACTGTAGCTTGTGGAGCTATCTCAGGTTTCCACGCAACTCAGTCTCCAATGATGGCAAGATGTCTAACAAGCGAAAGACAGGGAAGAAAGATTTTCTACGGCGCAATGGTCGCTGAAGGTATTATCGCATTAATTTGGGCTTCTGCTGGTGTTGCTTTCTACGAAGGAACAGGTGGACTTCTAGCTGCTGGTGGTGGTCAGTCAAGCACAGTATATGAAATGTCATTAGGACTACTTGGCCCTGTTGGTGGTGTTCTTGCTATGGTAGGTGTTATTGCTTGTCCTATTACTTCTGGTGATACTGCATTTAGAAGTGCTAGACTTACTATCTCTGACTGGTTTGGTATTGAACAAAAAACAATGAAATCTCGTCTAATCCTAGCGGCTCCTCTATTAATCGCAGGATATGTAATTTCATTATTCGACTACAGCATTGTATGGAGATACTTCTCATGGTCAAACCAGACTCTAGCAATGATGGCTCTATGGGCTAGTGCAACTTACTTAGCTCAAAAGGCTAGTGCTAACGCAAGCTTAATTGCTGCAATACCTGCTACATTTATGTCAGCTGTAAGCTGTACTTATATCCTATACGCTCAAGAAGGATTTAACATGGGTGGCCACGGGATGACAAATGTTGCTTACATTATTGGTATCATCTTTGCAGTATTATGCTTAGCATTATTCATTTTCAAAGCCTATATTCCTGCAACAAAGAAAAACAAGCTTCAGCAGGTATAAAAACTATAACTATTAATAACATAACTTAAATCGAGTAGGAGGGGAATTTAACTAAATTTCCCGACCTCTCACACCACCG
>CALCFD010000004.1 GCA_937900695.1 uncultured Eubacterium sp.
TTTTAGAATATGAGTGTAATTTTGTCTTGACAAAGGTCACTTCATAACAGGTGAAGCAAAATGGATAACAATATATTACTAGAATCAATAGGAAAGAAAATTAAATCACTAAGATCTGATACAGGATTAAGCCAAGAAAAATTTGCTTTAAAAATTAATATGGATAGAACATATTTTGCATCAATAGAAGCTGGAAAAAGAAACATCTCTATTCTTAATTTAGAAAAAATTGCATCTGGTTTTGGTATTACTCTTTCGCAATTATTCGAAGATGTGCAATAGGAAGGAGAATGAGCCTTGAAGATCAACACCTTTTTAGATTTATGTTCTGGTATTGGTGGAGGACGACTGGGATTAGAACAAGTAGGCTTATCTAGTGTAGGTTACTCTGATACAAGTAAATTAGCTGTGCGAACTTATACTTTAATGCATAATCCTACAAACGAAACATACTATTATAATTTGAAACGTATAAAAACCGAAATTCTTCCTACATACGATATGCTTATAGCTGGATTCCCATGTCAAACTTTTTCTGTAATAGGGCGTAAAGAAGGATTTTCAGATGATAGAGGACAAATCATTTTTCATATAGCAAAAATTCTTTGTGACACAAAACCAAAGTGTTTTCTTCTAGAAAATGTAAAAGGTTTAGTCACTCACGATAAAGGGAATACTATTAAAATAATTCTCAATGAACTAGACTCTATTGGATATGATGTAACATATAAAATCTTAAATAGTATTGATTTTGGTGTTCCTCAAATGCGTCAACGTGTATATTTTATCGGTATAAGAAAAGACTTAAATAAAAATATCAACAGTTTTAAGTGGCCTATTCCAGTAAATAAGCCACCTTTATCAAATTTTTTAATTGATAATAATTTAGCATCAGACGAAAGGTTAGAAATTCTATCTTATTATTTGAAGAATCCTACTAATAATGGAAAGTACACAGTAGATGATATAAAACAAATGGAAGGTAAGATAATCGATACCAGAATGAATGACCTTAGAATTTATGAAGAACGTTGTCCAACATTAAGAGCACAGCGAGATGGTTTATTATATGTCAAAAATCATGCTATATATCAACTTACAGGATATGAAGCATTACTTCTACAAGGATTTCCAAAAGAATATGCGGATAAAGTTAAAAACGAGGTTTCTGATAGACATCTGCTTATGCAAGCAGGGAATGCCATGACAGTAAATGTTATCAAATTATTAGGCGAAGCCATAATAAATTTTTTGAAGGATGACTATAATAATATTCTTAGCATCGAACAAAATGAGGATTATAAAAATTTCAAGAATGAAAGAGAGGTAATTAAAATGAAACCCGGAGAACAATTTGAATTAGATAGTTTAGAATTTTTAAGAAAAAACTTTGGAAAAGAAGGAATAGTATTTGTTCATCACGAAACCGCTGATTCTACTGGATCAGATATTGAAGTAATTATAGATGGACATTCTGAATTCTTTATTGAAGCAAAAGATACAGCAGCACAGTCAGGTCAGTTTGTTCTTTTACCTGACGATTCTTCTAGAACATTTATATTCTCTCCACGTAACAAAAGTCTTCCAAATGAAATGACCAATCTAATGATTGCATATATGAATGAAGATTACGATAGATTTAATGCTGCAGGAACTGCTGGAGAAATACTTAATATTGATCCAGAAATATTCATACAGTGGATTATAGGGCACTATAGAGAGAAGAAAGTTAAATATGTTATAAGCAAAAGAAACCATATGCTCATCTGCCCTATTGATAAATTTAGCGACTACTTCGAAGTATCGGCAAAATTTAGAATTAAAAAAAGTGGTTCAAGTGAACCATCAGGAAAATATGTTGATAATGTTATCACAGCATTAAAAGATCAATTCAATATTACCGATGTGTACAAACAGACAGTTAACGGAAAGAAAAAGCTGTTTGCTAATGCACCTACAAATCTTTCTAAGGTTCGATTTGAATTAGGTAATTACACCTATTACTTATCTCCTCAGGCTGATAAAGGCCTCTTTGAAGTCAAACAGCTTTCAAATACTCGTAATAAAAATGTTATCTTTTCAATTAACGTAAAACAAGAACAACAACCATCTGATCTAGAAATATTTAAATCAGAATTACTTAAATAGTTCTGCACAAAACTGAATATACTGTTTAAGTGCATATCGGAATGTACTCATATAGTATTTACCAATTGGAAAATTAGCATTTGGATATTTTTTCATTTCGTCATTATTCCCCATATCCAAAAATAACGTTAACAAATGTTCACATTTATCTCTGCGATATTGTTCATCAATATCGCAGTTTTCAATTTCTCTTTCAATTCTTTTCAATCTAGAAACAGTATCACTTGCAACCTTGCTTGTTTTTCCATTTTTAATTAGCCAATTTTTAAACTCAACCTCATTCATCGAACATCCGCCTCTATCATTTTGCCAATTTCTATAGCTATTAACTGTAATACATCTATAACAACCGAATTTCCAAACTGTTTATATGCCTGATTCGCACTCTCGCAAATCTTATATGAATCAGGGTATCCCATAATTCTTGCACATTCACGAGGATGTAATTTTCTTGTTTTTCCATTTATTAAATAGCCTCCAGTTTTTGAAAAAACTCCACCACCATAAGCAGATAGTGTTATCGCAATACCTTTTGCACTATATATCCTTTCACCTTGTCCACCTTTATTAACAATTCCCAATCGAATAGGTTTATTACTATATTTAGTATCTTCAACATCATTAAAATAAGTATCAGGCCTATTAATATACAAGTGTTTTACCATCTCTTCATCTTCAAGAAGATAGTCTTCAACATGACGTGTTAATTTAAATGGCTTTGGATAATGGAATGATTTAAAATTTAGATCGTTTCTAAAACAAACCATATAAATTCTTTCTCTTTTTTGTGGCACCCCGTAATCAACAGCATTTAAAACCTTTTGATAAAAGGTATATCCTAATTCTTCCATTGTAGATTTAACAACTTCTAACGTTTTTCCAGCATCATGTGTAGCAAAGTTCTTAACATTTTCCATAAAAACAACTTTAGGCTTCTTTGCTTTTACAATTCTCGCAACATCAAAAAACAACGTTCCACGACTATCTTCAAATCCTCGTTGCTTCCCACTAATTGAAAAAGCTTGACACGGAAAACCAGCACAAAGAATATCATGAGTTGGAATAGTATTTTCATCTACCTTCGTTATATCACCTTCTGGAGTCTCTCCGAAATTTTCTGCATATACCTTTTGAACCGGAACATCCCATTCATTAGAATAAACACATTTCGCTCCAAGAGATTCTAAAGCAATCCTAAAGCCTCCAAGTCCTGCAAACAAATCGATGAAAGTAAAACCCTCCAGTGATTTATTGTTAATGTTAATCATAAGATCATCTCCTTAACTTTATTTTCCTCTATATTATAGCGCAGTGCGCTATAATTGTCAATTCTATAAAAGTTATTTCAAATGATACTCCTTATCCTTGGTAATTAGTTCTGATAAAATTTTTTCATCTACTTTTAGCACTTCAACAAATTTATGTAAGTTCTGTTTTGTTGGTAAAAGTTTACCATTTTCATATCTACCATAATACATAGGTGTCCATGAAAATTTTTTGGCCATTTGAGCTTTGGTTAATGAAAATTCTTCTTCTCGCACTTGTTTTAAAAAATCTGCAAAATAATGCATTATATCACCTTACTTTATCTTTTAGAAATAATATCGCAAGATAATTATAAACTTTTCCCTATAAAAAGAAATTGTTTTTTGTTTATTTATACACTTATTTTTAAGTCAACAACTAATAATAACTAAACAATTTTTATCTATTGCAATCTCTTGCTATAAATTTTAAAATTATTTAAAACTTGACCAATATAAAAAAATCAGTGCAGTCCTAAGACCACACCGACATATCTTATCTTTCTGCTTCTTTTGATGTTTCTTTTTTATCTGATGGCTTTGTTTGTTCTTCAACCTTGTACTTTTTAATTGCACCAAGTACAGAATCTTTATCCTCAACTTGATTTTTCATCTGTTCCTTTGCTTTTAAAAGTTTTGAAGATAACACTCTAACATTGCTATATTCTTTACCGTTATCGTCCATTGAAGTTCTAATTTGACCAAAGACTTTTACAAAATCACCTTGTTTAAATTCTTTTGGAATATCGCTTTTTTCACCATAAGCAGAACAATTCGTATAAAACTTATCCCCATTTTCATCATTGGATACAATGGAGAAATTTGCTACCTTAAATGGTTCTCCATTCTTGTTTTCTCTTTCTACAACTTCAACATCACTTACAATATTACCAACAACATTCACTAAATCATTATATTCCTCTTGAATAGTTGCATTTTCTTTTAACTGTCCATTTTCTCTTAGTTCATCAATCATATAATCAAATTCATCGTTTAATAATGTCATACTATCATTTTCCATATAATCTGTATAAAGCTTATCTAAAGCGTCCTTATCGTTGATACCTTTTTCAAAGCTGATTAAAGCTTTTGTATAATCTTCATGGTTTTCATTTGCCATTTTTTCTAATGTGTTTCTCATTTGTCTGTAATTCATAATATTCCTCCGTTATTCTACTAAATATTAAAGAGGTCGAACCAGACCCCTTATCTTTCATCATGTTCTTTTTTACTACATTCTTTTTCTACAGATTCTTTTTCGTTTTCTTGATATGATTTAATCTGTTTTAAAATTGATGGTTTTTCATTCATTTCTTCTTTTAACTGAGCATTGTCATCTACATCGTAAGTTGTTTCAAAATAATCGCTATCCCTAAAATCATGATCGTATCTATCATATACGCCATCATTATCCAAATCCTGAGCCAACGGATCATAAATATTACCATCGTTATCTCGTTCAAGACCAAGTACATTTTTAAGGTCATTATCATCAACAGAAACAAAATCACTAAAATCAGCTATTTCCATATCTTGTAACATTGATTGTAATGCCTTTTCTTCGCTACCTAATTCTTTTAAATAATCATACTCAGTTATAGGCTCATTATTTATATATTGAGTAGCTATAAAATCTTCTAAATTAATTTCATATTGAATTTCATACTTTTCATCTGGTGTAGTTGTATATGCTATACCAATGTGCTTAAGGTCAGGATAGAGATTATTAAAATCCTCATATTTATGATCTTCTTCGTATTCTCTATTAATAAAATCAATAATCGCATTTTTAACATCTGCGATTAAAGGATTAGGATTACCCTTTTCTTCAACTTCTCCCATATCAAGAAGTTGATTAAGTTCTGCTAGTCTTAAAACCTTAGTTTTTAATTCATCTGCTTTTTCAAAAGGCTTCGCTAACTCTTCTTTGGCATTTTCAAGTTGTCCTTTTTTAGCTACTAGCTTTTCTTCAAGTCTAGTAATTTTATCTGGCATTTTCTCAATTACATTATCAAGTCTTGTAATGTTACCCTCAGCACTTGTTCCAAGTTCACCATAATGCTTTGTAGCACCATTTATACTAAAATTATGCTCATTTGTTAAGAAATTATAACTAACTTCTAAATCCAACCCTCGATATGAACCAATAACTTTATTGTCATTGATTTTGACTGTTTTAACTGCTTCAAGTAGCTTTTCACCAGCAATCTTTTTATCAAGTATCTTCTCACCGAAAATGGTAATTGAAGTAAACTTGTTTTCTCCACTCCCTTGTGGTTCTACATTTTCTATATCTTTTTTAATGGCTTCAATTCGCTTTTCGGTTCTAGCAATTTCCTCAGGATAAAATTTTGTAACCTTATCCTCTAAACGATAACGATTAGACTTATAGTTAGCTTCAAGCATTTTAAGTTTTGTTACTTCATTGTCTAAATCCATTTTTTCTTTAATTTTTGGATCACCTGTTGCTAGTGCCTTAATTTCAGCATAATTAAGAGAACTTTCATCAACATCTTCTGCCACTCGAACAGGAGTCTTACTTGTCATAATCTGAGAGATAAATTTTTGCTTATTTTCAATAGTTTGCCAAAGGTATGCGTCAAAGGTGTTTTCTGTAATATAGCGATAAATATGGACTTCTTTATTCTCATTACCTTGACGCACAATTCTACCACTTCTTTGTTCAAGGTCAGCTGGACGCCATGGTACATCTAAATCATGCATGGCAATAAGTTTATTTTGAACATTTGTACCTGCACCCATTTTTTGTGTAGAACCCATCAATATACGAATTTCACCCTTTCTTACTTTTGCAAAGAGTTCATCCTTTTGTTTATCAGTATTTGCTTCATGGATAAAAGCTATTTCTTCTTTTGGTATTCCTAAATCAACTAGTTTATCTCGAATATCATCATAAATATTAAAACTTCCATCACCTTTTGGAGTAGACATATCTGAGAATAATAACTGTGTTGATTTATCTTCTTTTGTCTTATCCCATATTGCAAAGACATTTTTAACGCAGACATTAACTTTTGAATTTTCATCATCAGGCAGTAATGGATTGATTAAACGCTGATCTAAAGCTAATTTCTTTCCATCATTGGTAATCTTAAGCATATTATCTTCTTCTGGTTCTACTTGTCTATTTCTAACTTTATCTGCTCTTTCTGATAAACTCTTCAGTATTTCTTTTTGTTCATCACTAGGCATTGTCTTAATGACTTCATAATGTGCTTTAGGAACTGGTAAATTTAACATATCTGCAGTTTGAATATCAGCAACTTCTTTAAACAAACTCATTAATTCAGGTAAATTATAGAACTTAGAAAACCTTGTCTTAACCCTATAGCCAGTTCCTTCTGGCGATAATTCTAAGGCTGATTGCGTTTCTCCAAAGGTACTAGCCCAACTATCAAAATGTTCTAATCTATTCTTCTTTAGTTCATCATATTGAAGATAACGCTGCATTGTATAAAGTTCTGTCATTGAATTACTTACTGGTGTTCCAGTAGCAAATACTAATCCTTTACCATTAGTGATTTCATCCATATAACGACATTTCATAAACATATCTGAAGACTTAAAAGCCTCAGATTGTCCAATCCCTGCAACATTTCGCATTTTGGTATAAAGATATAGGTTCTTATAGTTATGTGCTTCATCAATAAACAATTTATCAACACCAAGTTCTTCAAAAGTGATTACATCGTCTTTTTTGAAATCATCATTTAACTTCTCTAGTTTTGTTTCTAGCTTTTTCTTTGTCTTTTGAAGTTCTTTAACTGTGAAATTTTGATTTCTATCATGCTTATATTCTTCGATATAGTTGATGATTTCATCAATTTGATCTTGGATATGCTTTTGTTGATATTCCTTTGACATTGGTATTTTTTCAAATTGACTATGTCCTATGATAACTGCATCATATTCTCCTGTTGCAATTTTACCTATAAATCGTTTTCTTTTTTTAGGTTCAAAATCTTTCTTATCTGCCACCATAATATTAGCTGATGGATATAGCTGCATAAATTCTCTACCAATTTGTCCAGTTAAATGGTTAGGAACAACAAAGAGTGATTTACTACACATTCCTAATCGTTTAGCTTCCATTGAACTTGCAACCATTTCAAAAGTCTTACCAGCACCAACCACATGAGCTAGCAAACTATTACCACCATAAAGCGTTCTAGCAATTGCGTTTTTCTGATGAGGTCGAAGTGTAATGTCGGTACTCATCCCCTCAAAAGTCAAATTAGATCCATCATATTCTCGATTACGAATCGAATTAAATTTTTCGTTATAAATAGCAACGAGTCGGTTTCTTCTTTCTTGATCACTAAATATCCAGTTCTTAAACTCTTCCTTGATTAACTCTTGTTTTTGATTAGCTAACATCGTTTCCTTTTTATTAAGTACCGATGTTTTAGTGCCATCATCATTAATTATTTGGTCAAATACCTTTGTTTCTTTTAAATTTAGAGCATCTTCAATAAGTTTATATGCACTGACTCTGCTTGTACCATAAGTCATCTCAGAAAGGTCATTTCCTCTATCTTTACTTTTACCCTCAACATTCCATTCACTTGTAAGATGAGAAAACTTAACTTTAATATCCCATCTTGCATATCCTGGTGTTTTTAGTGCTTCATAGATAAATCGTTCAATATCCTTTGGTGGAATCCAAGTAGCACCAATTCTTACATTGATTTCGCTTGCTTCAAGTTCTTTTGGTTTAACTTTTTCAAGTTCTGACTTTTGATATTCTAATCGTACTAATTCTTTTTCAACTGCATTTCTTTCGTCACTATCATCAAGCATACGGCTCGCTTGTTTTAACCTTGCAATATAACTATCGACAATATCTATTTTTTCTCTAATATTCCCACTTAAATACTCATCTTTAGTGACATAAGCATATTTAAATGAATTGGCATTATCACTACAAGCAAAAGGTAAATCCCCATCTTCCGTATCAAATGACAATCTCTGATTAAAGTTAGTATTTTCTTCACGAATATTTAAAAA
>CALCFD010000005.1 GCA_937900695.1 uncultured Eubacterium sp.
CACTGTGGCTCTTTTTTTGTTATCCTAATTTACACCATTATATAGACACATCGACAAAATATGCCAAAATTGCACCAATAGCCCAAGCTATTACTCCTGCCCAATTTACGCCGTCAATCGGTCTAAAGTTTTCTGCTTTTCCTTTACCTACAATCCAGTAATCTGCCAATATTACTCCACCTATAGGACACACTACATATGATAAAAGACTTAAAACACCTTCAATATGACCAAGTATCCCTAAATCGCAAAGAATAATACCTATAATTCCAGAGATAAGAGTTGCTTCTCTTCTTTTATTGTCATTTAGCTTAAATGCCATAACAATGTTTAATCCTGCACTATATGCATTTGTTGAATTTGTTGTCCATGTTGAAATAACAAGAGCGATTATACCTAAAAGAGGTAAACCAACATTAATTAAAACCATACTAATATCATATTCAGCTGACATCTTTGTCAACAATATACCCATTACTAGAGTTATTACACCCATTGGAAAAACACCATAGAATACTGATTTAACTGTGTCCTTACGACTACGTTGAAATCTAGTATAGTCAGCTGCTGTAATTGTTCCTACAGCTGTAAAATTAAATGAAAGTGCTACACCAGACATAAAACTCATTGTCTGCGTAACTTCTTCATCATTTATACCACCTGTGCCATAAATTTTAAAAGCTAAGTAAGTTCCATAACACATGATAATCATCAAAAGAGGAATAGAAATCTTATCTAGCTTTTCTAATGCATGCACTCCAAATACTGCAGTTAATAGCATTATTATTCCCCATAGGGTATTTGAAATAACTACAGGTATTTTAATCCCGGTCATTGCAAGTACAGCATTTGTAAAAGCTTCACCGCAAACTCCATTTTGAATTCCAAACCAACCTACCATGTTAACTGCAAAAATAGTACTTACAATAAATCTAGCACCTTTTTTTCCAAAGCCAGCTTCGCAGCATGTGCATGATGCCAGACCTAAATCACAACCCATCATACCAGTTGCAACCATTCCTATAACTACAATTAAATATCCAAGTGAACCTGAAATAATCGCAGGCCACATAGGCATGCCCTCTGCTAAAAGTGCTCCTAATAAAAACGCCGGAACACAAACGCATATTCCTGCTTGTACAAAAGCCAAGGAAATCCAATCTTTTCGTTCGTTATTAGGTATTGCCTTTAGAGCAGTTACCTCAGCTGTCTTTGACTCTTTTTTACTCGTCATACTCATATACATACCTCACTTTTCTTAAATTTTTCTTATAATAACACATATTTACTTATAATTATTCGTGCATACTTAAAAATTTCCCGTCTTTTTCATTGTGCATATGCACAAATCAATATTGTATATTAGCTTCTTTTTTGGTATAATTTTTTAAATTATCTAATTTATTTAGGAGGATATACAAATGAGTATTACTGTTCATGACTGCTTAAATTTACCATCTTTTCACTCTAGTAAATTGATTGCAGGAAAGAAAGGACTTGATAGAATTGTTTCTTCTGTATCAGTTGTAGAAATTCCAAAAGCTAATCAAGAAATAAAGGTGTTTAACCCAAACGAACTTTCATTATCTGCCTTTTTCGCCATCAAAGACGATGCAGAAAACCAATGTCTTGCAATAAAAAATTTAGCAGAATCAGGTGTTGTAGCCTTAGTCTTATTTTATGTTGGTAAAATTATCCCTAAGCTTTCACCTTCCGTTATACAAACTGCAGACTCACTATCTATGCCTTTAATTTTAATAAAAGACAAGCAAGTAAAATATAGTGATATTATTACAGATGTTATGACTGCTATTGTTAAAAATCAGCTAATCACTGATAACTTCATAACAACTACTAAAAGAAGACTTATGCAAATACCCGAAAGCAAAAGAGATATGAACACTTTATTAAATGTCATTTCCAGTTCATACAAGTGTAATTTAACATTATCTCATACCTCAGGTATTTATTTTCAATCAATCTATCGAAAATCTTACGGTATCTTTGATGTTGATTTTTTCCAAGAAGCTTTTTCTGGTAGTAAACGTGGATACGCTTCAAAAAAAATAAACCATAAAAATATGACTTACTATATTTACAAGCAAGATTTTTATCATAGTGATGCCTCTTGGCTTACAACGTATGCATCATGTAGTGCTGATCAACTTAATGAAACAACTATAGAAGATATCTGTACTTGCACAGACTTTTTTACTGATTTATGGGGTTACTCATTGAATATGGATTCAAATAATACCATTTTATCCCTTATATTAAAATCATCAGAAACAACAGCTGAAAAATATATACAAAATACAGATATTTCAATTTCAAATATCTGCACATTAATTATTTTTGATGGTAAGGAAGATCTTTTGGAAATTAAAAGTATTGTAACTAAAATATTTAACGATTATGATAAATTTTGTATCGCAGATATTATAGATAACCGACTTGTAGTGCTTACATCTATTTCGGTTTCTAACACCATGGACACTTTATTAGTACAAGATTTAGAGAAAATTGCTTACAATAATCCTAATCACTTATGTTTCTTTATGAACAATGATAAGCTTGATATACCTTCTTTGCGTAATTCGTATTCTCTATTTTGTGCAAACTCAAGTGCAATGGATAAAATATTTTTAAACAGAAAGTATCGTGATATGCATGATGTCGTTTTCACAAATGAAGTTATAACGCTGCTTCATAAAAAGCATCCTCTTGAAAATCATATTAACTTCATAATCGATACGTTACAAAATGACAATGACAATCTTATGGAAACTCTTGCTGTTTATCTTATAGATTGTGATGCTCAATTAAGTACAAGTGCTGCTACACTTTATCTTCATAGAAACACAGTTTCATATAGAATAAACAAAATCAAACAGTTAGTAAATGCTGATTTTACCAAAATGCCAGCAACTTATGAATACTATCTTGCCGCAGCCTTATGGAGACTAAAACAATAATTAGCATACAACGGAATGGCACTCAATTTTTGCCACTCCGTTTTTTTAGTTATGTAAATATAAAATATTTATGTAGTTAATATTTCCTTAGCTTTTTTGTATCTGCTTCTTAGAGCTTTTACTTTTACACTTTCTAAACTATCTTCATAAGTCATCCTAGTTATATCTAAGTTATGGTCAAGATCAGCCAATTTAACTTTAACTGCAACTTTATTACTTTTTAGTGCCTCTATGTATTCATAATAGGAGGTCTCCTTATTGCGCGTTAATAGATTTACCGCATCAATAACTTCTACTGGAAATAACTTAGCAAGATCTTTTATTGTAATCTCTGTATCTTCTACAACATCATGTAATAGTGCTACAGTGCAGCTTATCTCATCATCCATCTGCTCCGCTAGATGAATGGGATTAAAAATATATGGAATACCGCATTTGTCTACTTGCCCATGATGTGCATTGTATGCTACCATCATGGCTTTGTTTGTCATCTTTGTATATATCATAGTTTATTGTCCTATTATGTGTTTTTTTAATTATTAATGTAGTGATTATCATTTTATCATGATACTTGGCTGGTTCCAAGTTGTCTATGTGCATATTGGCTATACTGTTTATCTAATATGTAGCGATGATGTGGAAAAATTTTAAAATGGTAGTGACGAAAAAACTATAGAGTACTAAAACAATTGATGGCACGCATTAAGCTGGCAAAAGAACGCCTAGAGATGAACTATCTACAATAGTAAAAATTTAATATAAGCATTAAGCGCTACAATAATTACTCCATATTCTTGATCTACAATAGTAGAAATTTAATATAAGCATTAAGCAAATGTATTTACACAAACCAATATCGCATCTACAATAGTAGAAATTTAATATAAGCATTAAGCTTGGATAACGTCTAGTTCCTGACCACTCATCTACAATAGTAGAAATTTAATATAAGCATTAAGCACGGCGGATCCAGGCATTACAACTGCTTATCTACAATAGTAGAAATTTAATATAAGCATTAAGCTTTATATTTCCTAGTTTCATAAACTGGAATCTACAATAGTAGAAATTTAATATAAGCATTAAGCTCTTTTTTCCTTTCTTTCTATTTATTTAATCTACAATAGTAGAAATTTAATATAAGCATTAAGCTTAAAATTTTAGGAGATAACATTCTGCATCTACAATAGTAGAAATTTAATATAAGCATTAAGCTAAAAGTTTCATCGTCAATTCTGTCGACATCTACAATAGTAGAAATTTAATATAAGCATTAAGCATATTAATTTTAACTTTTTGACGTTGTATCTACAATAGTAGAAATTTAATATAAGCATTAAGCACCAATAAGCCACCAATCCCGACCGCAGGATCTACAATAGTAGAAATTTAATATAAGCATTAAGCTTGGAACGATTATATGCGTACCTCAGGAACATCTACAATAGTAGAAATTTAATATAAGCATTAAGCAATTATATCAATCGAAAGATATAATAAATCTACAATAGTAGAAATTTAATATAAGCATTAAGCGCTTAATTGTTTCAACCAACAATATTGCATCTCTTTTCTATTCATTTTTATGCTCTTACCACTAATTTCTAGCTTAATACTTAATAATAACATAAAAACACCTCCATTAAGACTAAGGTTTGCATCAGGTAATTATGAGCATATCATCGTTATCATTTACTGCATAACCATATCTAGTTATTTTACATGTATTAGATAACCTAAATATAATCACACTATCTGTTTGTTCAAAATTTGATTCGAATTTATTTTTAATGTCTGATTCTATTAAGTTCAACATTCTCTCGCTAACATCAATTTGAAAAATTGAATACTGGAGCCTAAATCCAAATCTACTTAAATATTTAGCAAATTTAGTTCTTAATTTATTGTTAGATATATCATAACTTATTATAATCATAATTTCACCATTTAAATTGAAAAACTGGATAATCTTCCTTTTTTTTATCCTTCATTATAGCTCGATAAAATGATTGTATATATACAAAAATATCATTTTTGTATTCTAGAATTTCCTTCATAATAATACTTACATACCTAGGTGATTTTTTCCAAGGTAAAACAAATCTATATCCATATCTTTCAAAATCATCTTCTTTAAACTGTTTTAAATTTATCCCTTTTCTAATAGTTAGGTCAACTATTGGTCTAAAAGGTTCCACTAAATCACAAATTAGAGATTTTCTCATATAAAAATCTTGATGCAAATATCCACAATATGTATCAAATCCAAAACTTTTAGCAATAGCTTCAATAAAATTAAATAATAGATTATATCCTATATCTAATAAAACATTCACATAATCTGACTTTATTCGTGGTTTTCTTCCATTCCACTTAATATTATCAAATATCTGTGAAAAATATATTTTAGCAGCAACCCCTTCAATTCCCATTATTTCATTAAGTGTATTTTTATCTTCTAAACTAATGATATACTTATCTATATTATTAATACTTTCTTTTAATAAATCACTCTTTGATCTTATTGATTTTAATGCAACTTTTTGATTTTCTAATTTATTTTTTATAATAAATTTACCAACTTCTATATTTCTATTGATATATTGCTTTTTTCTTAAAATTGTATTACCATCACCAATAGCATTAATAGTTTGATATACTCTAAAATATGGTGACATCAAGCAAATTGAAAAATTGAATTTTACTGCCCTTTGTATTAATCCACTTGTTATAGAAGTATTACCTATAATAATAACTAGAAATAATTTATAACATGTAGATTGATGTTTAACTTTATTATCCTTATCTTTAACAACTATATTATCGTTGGAAAAAGATATTTTGTCACCCTTATTAGAAAAAACTAATAACACTTGCTGGCTTTCAAATTCAGGTATACTAATCATATTAATCATCCTCACATAAACTTCTATCGCATGCAGGCTCATATATACAATTCAAACACTTTTCTTTATTGTACTGAATATAATTCTCCATCCTAAAGTTAATTATATCTTCTATAGTCTGTACAAATTTTTTATACATATTATCATCATCCTTCGGCAAATCAATTTCATATTTTTTATTATCATCCATACTATATAATTGAATTCTGTTTACTTCATATCCCATTTCTATTAAAGCAAAATATTGTGCATATAGTTGAAAGATATAGCCATCATATATTTTTTTTATTCTCTTTTTCCTTTCAACCAATATACCTTTATCTTTGTAAAATATATCAATTCTACCTATAATATTATATTTTTCAGAATAGACATCTAAAGAAGTAATAACTTCTTTAGATGTACTATAATTACCAAAATCTACAGCTTTATGAGCATTTGTACCATTCAACTGATCTGTTTTTTGATATATGAAAATATCTGATGAAGAATATAATTTATGAAAATAAATTGATGCAGGACAGAAGATAAAGTCATTTAATACTGTTGCAGATATCATATTCTCCATTATACATTCCCTTTTTGTGCAAATAAAAGCCATTCTTGATTTTTCATTGCAAGCTTAATCTTATGCATTTGACTATCTGGCATTGTTTTAATCTGATTAACAATCCACAATCCTTTTCTAGCAATGTTATATGCTCCATTTGCATCGGCATTTTCTGGAGCTTCATTTCCATTTACATTATTTGAATTAAAAAACTCTCCTTTATTATTCTTAACTGGTGATTGAAGAAAATCAACTTTTTCATTTGATTCGCTATTTCGAATCTGTAGCATCAATTTAAATAAATTTATAAACTCTTTATAAAATTTGGCTTCTTTTACATTTAAAATATCTTCCTTCAGATTAGAATTATCATTAATGCCGTACTTTTTGAATAAGTTATGAAACTCATTTGTTAAGTCTATCATCTTACTTTCGAAATCCCCTTTTTGATTTCGAGCATTATCTATACGTTTGCCAAAACTACAAATATTCCAATCTGTTTTTGTATCTTTGCCCTTATCGGTAAACTCATTGAAATCAATATGAAATTCATAGTATTTTCCACAATCATCTTCCTTAAAATTAATATCTTTTATTTTGTTAATAAATTCTTTTGATTTCTCCATATTTTCATATTTTACTGATAATAAATTAACAAATCCTGTTGTTGGATCCATTTTACTTGTATTCCATGCAGGAACATAAAATATAGCGCCACTCTGTTTTCCAAGCTTTTTAAAACTTTCAAATTCTTTTGTTAATTGAAGAGGTTTATATAAACCAGATATCTCATTTTTATCTACTTTCTTATCAACGTAATAGTTTAATTTATTAATTAAAGCTTTTTCAAAAGCCTGATAAATTTGTTTTTCAACCTTCTGACGACCTCGTTTAAATCCAGTGTTTAAGTCTTCTAATACTACTATAGCATTATACTCCATCATTAACTGAGTTATTTTATGAACCACCTGACTCATATACCCAGCCTTTAATTCTTTTATATTTTCTATAGTATTCCATGTTTGACGAGCAACTTTACGTTTTTCTTCCTTTTTATCAAGTAATTTATGATAATCAGTAGTATAAATCTTACCATCATACTCATTGGTAATAGTATTAAGTGATTCTTGTTTTACAATATTTCCATCAAGATCTATTATGCTTATATATAATAAGTTTCGCTCTCCTCTATCTATTCCTATTATATGCATATCCTTATTCTTTTTAATTTCTTGTCTCATACGTAAATTAATATCACTTTTACGATCTATTGCTTGAAAGTTCAGTGTAATAGGTACATGGAACTGGAATTTATCAACTGTAAAACGTTTATCTTTTATAATATCATAATTGAAAATACTTGTTTTTTTCTCTTTTCTAGTCTCATCATTTTTATTCTCAATTTCAACATGTGCAGGATGAACTATTTTCTCATTTTCTGAAATACTCTTTCGTCTAAAGAAAATCTCAGCATCACCGTTCAATTTATATATTACATTTTCTAAATTTTCTTCATCAAATAAGGCTCTCCAATACATTGTATGTAGATTTTCAGTTCCTTTACTATTTTTAGAAAAGTCTTTATTGTATATTTGAAACAAATACAACTTACCATTTTCAACAAGCTCATCTACATAAGAAGATGCTATATTCTTAAAACTAATTTTATATCCTTGCTGTTGTACTTCTTTATAAAATTCCCCTATATCCTTATAAGATGATGTCTCCGAAAAGTCAAAATCAAAAATTTTCCAATCATCATTTTTATCCAAAGATTCTTTAAAGTAATCTATTAAATCATGACAATCATCTATATTGAAATTATCACCCTTTTTAAAAGTGCCTTCTTTATATATCCTCATAATTTCAGGACTAGGGTCATAATAGTCTATATTTGATTTAGCAAAAAACACTTTAGGTAACATTTTATTTGGACCTGGTAACAACTTATATTCCATTTTTTCATAACAATTATATGTACTTTCTGTCTCTGGTACATTCAAAAATACTCTGCGGTCGCTCTTTTTCATTATTCCTAAATAATACAAATTATCTTTTTTTAGAATAATGCTAGCCTTACTTGTCTCTTTATTTAAATCCCATCCTGTTAATAATTCTGCATTGTCAAAATTTAATTTATATTTTTCTATGCTATAAGGTTTTTTTGTAACATAATTACGCGTTTTATTATATATATTGTTTAAGTAATAAAATGTCTTCTTTCCTGTATCAAATTCACCATAGAAAATCTCATCTCTATCTGGCTCTTGACCAGTACCTTCAAAACAACGAATAAATGAAACTAAACTTTTCATAGAATCCAAAAATTGTTTTATTTTTTCAATAGCATCTTTATCGTTTATTAAATTCGTACCTTCATATTTATTCTTAATCAATAGTGCAACTGAATTATACGCTTTTTTTACATCATCAATAAGATTATTTATTTTAATTAATATATGTTCATTAAATTTACTTCCTGTACAATCTTGAAGATATTTCAAAGAAAAACTATCAAAGCTTTTTATAAACTTGTTTCTCTTTACAATATACTTTTCTGTATTTTTACCTGGGTTATCAATTTCATACTTCTTATTAATGGCATTTTTAATATAATGCCAATCTCCAAATAAATAATTAGAAATATCTATTAAAGCTTTATCATTCTTTATATAAATGCCATCATATGAAAATTTATCTATATTTCTCAATAAATTAATAATACCTAAATCCTCATCAAGTATATTTTCATTGAAAACATCATAAAAAATATTTAAAGACTCAAGCACTTCATCATCTGTTTCAAATCCTTCTGCTATAAATGATAACGTATTTGTATCAGATAAAATCTGCTTATAAAGCATTTTAAGTTTTGGAATTTTTCCACTATCTTTGTTTTTTTGATTATGCAAATTCACAATTTCATTGATTCCTTGCAACTTTACCTGTTCATCGATTGTATATCCACCTAAAATACCATTATATATTTCAATACCTGTTTGAGTTATAGTTTTAGAAAAATACTCCAATTTAAAAATATCACGAATTTCATTTGAATTATTAGATAACGTTAATTGATCAAGTTCAGCATCCATTTCAGGTTGTATTTTAGTAAAATATATATTTTTATTCGAAATGAATTTTGGAAGATTTTCATTAATTATTCGATATGCAATAGCTGTAGACTTTTCTTCATCAGAAAATATATTTTTTCTTGCATCCCAAAAGCCTTGAAACATAGTAGCATAGCCCTTAAATGATTTAACCAATTCAACATCTGAATCTCTTCCATTTAAAAAGTCCACTAATTCCTTTTCAATAATTTCTTTTTTAAATAAAAATTTATATTTCTCATCTTCTTTTAAAGCTTTGACTATTTGTTTTCTTAGATTTTTCTGTACACTATCAAAATCTGCCTTTTCCTTGTCGGATTTATTTTTTATATTATAAAGTCTCTCATATTCTTCAAGACTATTAATATCAAGTTCTACATTTGTCAAAGCATGCTCAATAAAAGTCTTGTAATACTCATCGAGGAGTTTTTTTACTCGTTTATACTCTTCAGATCTTTTTTCATCACAATCAAGAATCCCATCTTTCTCAATATTCTCTAGGGTTCTTCCAACAGGTATTAAACTAAACCTTAATGTTTTTGAAACAGGATACTCATCCACAAAAGTCTTAAACAATTCTGCTTTCATAATTTTCCATCCTTCCTCTTATTAAATTATAAAAAACAATAAATGCCATAATTATTTTAGGCAACACATTAATCTACCATAGTAGAAATTAAATAACACAATATTTTATAATGTGTTGCCTTAATTTTATCATTTTAAACACTAATGTCAACATTTAATAGATTTTTTCTATGACATTTTTATAAATATGTTCTGTATATAGCATATATTTAAATTATACACCACCTCCTGTACCAAAAACTCCACTATACTCTTAACAATCGTAAAAATTACTAAGTTTTAAACCTAGCTAAATTATCTTAAGAAGTGCAACACAAAAAAACTCATAGGTAATATCTATGTTAAAATGTAAGAGACCAAACTTATCAATTAACAGGAGGTAATATCTATGAGCTATAAATCTCTTACCATATCTGAGCGTTGTTGTATCTATCAATTTAAATTATCTGGAATGAACATTAGGCATCTAAGTACTATCAGTCGTGAATTGAAAAGAAACAGTTATAAAACAAGCATTTATTGTTCTATTACAAATTATTCTCCAAACAAAGTGCAGGAATTGGCTAATGAACGAAAAGAAAATTCACATGCAAATTTTAAATACGATGAAAATACAATAGAATATATACAAAGTAAATTACTTGATAATTGGTCTCCTGAACAAATAGCAAAGCGAAAGACAGAAGAAGTTCAAAGAGTTTTCCATCAACTTCATCAATTTATAGACATATTCATAAAAGACTTTTAAATAAAGTAACTATGAAAAATCTTAGAATAAAAGGTAATTTTAAACGTCCATCAGAAAAACGAGGAAAATTCAATGATGGTGAGCGTAGTATAAATAAAAGAGATAAAAACATATACAAACGTTGTGAATTAGGTCATTGGGAAGGTAATACCATAGAATCTAGAAGAATAGATCATAAAAGAAAAAGCAAATATTGTTTTGTAACACTAACAGAAAGAAAATCCAGAAAATATATTGCAATATTAGTATCAACAAGAACAGCAAAAGATGTTACGCCTGCAATAATAAAGGCACTTAAAAAATACCCCGGTGATTTAGTAAAAACAATCACTTTTGATAGAGGTAAGGAATTTTCTGAATATAAAGAAATAGAAAAAGAACTGAATTGTAAAACATATTTTTGTGATCCATATTGCGCGTGGCAAAAAGGAACAAATGAAAATGCCAATGGACTATTAAGAGAATATTATCCAAAAGGAATGGACTTATCATTAGTTGATGAAAATGAACTAGATAATAATATTAATAAAATGAATAATAGACCTCGAAAATGCTTAGGAGAGTATGAAACTTTTTCTGTAAATTACCTTCCATGGTAATTGATTTAAGTATAACCATTGAGATTTCAAGGGTTATGGTTTAAAATAAAGATAATATACTCAATATTTTTACTGTGTTTTCATCTTCTATAACTTCATACACAATCTGTGTTTAATATTAATTCTTCTTGAATATGCACCACTTAAACCTCCTTGCAGTTTTTCGTATGGTGATGGTGTTTCAAATGAATTCTCCCTAACAAGTTCTATAATTGCCTTTGTTTTTTATCTATTTTTGAAGACTTTAAATTTTCAATATTCTTTACAGCTTTTTTAGTATAGACAATTTTATACACTACCATTCTACCTCAGATTCTGAAATGCAATCTTCAAGAGATGTGTTTAAGCCTTCTATAATTTTTTCTTTTGTTACAGGCTTAGAAGATAAATATAGAGTTTCTATCATACTATTATATTCTTCTTCGCTTAAAATTACTGCATTTACCTCTTTAGGGCTAATATTTACTGGCTCCTTATATTTTATTGTCTGCTCTAATATACTAATAGTATTAAGCATTGTTTACACCTCCTCTACCTGCACATTATAGCGTACATAATTTTAATAATAAACACTTTTCTTTTACTACCGTCACTTTAAACCTGTATGTCTACTCAATCCAGTTTCCATTTCACAATCAATTTTTCTCTACTCATTGATGCTTACCACAGCTAAAGCATGAAGAATTTTCTGTTAATCAAAAAGCGAGAGTATTGCACTCTCACTTTCATATCAGTATTTAAAATAATTAATAAATATGCACTCCATCTTTAATAATACATTCATCATCTAAAAACACAGTTGGCTTAGTCACTATCATATCATAATGCATGTTACTGTCCTGCTCTCCTCCCATAAATAAGTTATTACCACAGGCTATATGAATAGTACCATATATTTTTTCATCTACTAATGGATTTCCCATTAAATGACATTTTTCGTTAGTCCCTATTCCAAATTCACATACATTTTTAGCATTATCATCAAATTGATTTATAAATTTAAAAAACCCTTCTGATTGATTACCTGAAACATTTTCAATTCTGCCATCTTTAAATTCGATAGTTAGTGGTTCTATTAATGGACTCATGCCAACTATAACACCATCTACAACTAATACTCCATCCCCTTTTCTCTCTATCGGTGCAACCATCGCTTCACCTGCAGGCAAATTACCAAATGCTCCCTTTTCACCTAGCTTGCCAGTATCTGCAATTCCATTTCTCCCATCACAATATAATGTTAAATCAGTTCCAAGCTCTGTTGTAATATGAATACTTTTACATTTAGATAATTTATCAGCTAAAATATTACCTATTCTTTCCACTTCATTAAAATCAGCCGTTAATGTAGTTTCCATAATTTCTTCCGTAATTGTAGGCATTGATGCAATTCTACATCCTCTTTCATTTGCTGCTGCTCTTTCTTGAGTATGAGAAAATGATCCTGATGTTATAAATAATGCTACATCTGCTTTTTCTAAAGCTGCCGCACATAATTCAGGCATTTTATTATCTACCGGCTTTACTCCTTCAACAACAACTGCTTCAATTCCCATATTTCTAATTGCATCAGCAACATTGTTAGCCAATTCTCTTTTACCCTCATCAGTAATAATTAATAAATTTTCATTTTCCTTCACTTGCATACAGTCTTTTACAACTGTTTTTGCTGCTAAAATAATATTGTCTTTCATTTTATTCCTACTTTCTTTACTATTATGCAAAAGGATTAATTCTATTACTTTTAATAAGTTTTGCTAATATAATGTATACTACTCCAGATACTACAATACCATTAATAGTTGGTATGAATAATGTTGGGAAGAAATATGCAACTGCTGTTCCGCTAAGCCATGCAATTATACCCATCCAATTTACACCTTTTACAGCATGCCAGTTTTCAGCTTTTCCTTTTCCTAAAATCCAATAATCTGCTATAGTTGCACCAGCAACTGGTGGTACAAAGTATCCTAGTAAAGTTAAGAATGCATTAAATACATTAATAATTCCACTTAGAGATAGTATTATGCCTATTGCCCCACAAATTATAGTAGCTAAAAATCTTTTATTATCTTTTAATTTAAATATATTTACTACTGCTATTCCTGCTGAATAAGCATTCCCCGTATTTGTTGTCCAAGTAGCTAGTATTAAAACGATTAGACCAATTATAGGTAGTCCTATATTAGCAAACATAACTGTGATATCATGACTTCCCGAACAAATTGCTAATAAAGTTCCGCAAACTAATGCACCAACACCTGCTGGTATAACACCAGTAACACATGCTAACCCTGCTTGCTTACCAGTTTTACAATATCTTGTATAGTCTCCAGATATAATAGCACCTGTTGCCATAGCACCTACTGAAAGAGTAATACCTACTAGCATTGGCGAAGTTGTTTCTGGCTGATAACTTATTAGTTTTGAAACAGCACCTTCACCTGATAGAATTGTCCAAACTCCATATACTAAAAAGATTAACAACGCTGGCACAGATATTTTATTTAGTATATCTATAAACCTTATTCCTACTACAGCAGTTAATAACATTACTGTGCCCCATAGTATATTTGCTAGCCAAAGAGGAAAATTAATTCCCATAAACTCATTCAAAATCATACAAAATGAATTTGCACATACTCCTGTTTGCATTGCAAACCATCCAGTCATCGCTACTGCAATAATAGTCGATATTGCAACGCCTGCTCCTCTATCTCCAAACGCTCTTGATATAGCTACAGTAGATGGTACACCTAATTGAGCAGATTGTGCACCTAGTAATACCATATAACAGCAAACTATTCCAAATCCTATAAACATTGATAAAACTGCATGTTTAAAGTCTAGTCCTGCACTAACACTACCTCCTATCATTAGCGCTGGAACACATATTACATTTCCAGCCCATATAAAGGCTATAGAGTACCACTTTTTCTTTTCATTTTCAGGAACCTTACTTAAAGTGGTAGTTTCAACTCTGCTGCTTTTATTATCACTCATTTTAGTTCCTCCATTCTTAATATCTTATTTGATCTCCTTCAAATCCAATATTTCTTAATTCTTCTAACCAAGCTAGATAAGCCTTGCAGTCTTCTTTCCACCATTTTTCATCTACAGGTGCCATAACAACCAAAACGTCCATACCTTCTTTTGTATCTGCATTAGTTAAAGGTGTCATAGTTGATAAGTCTACCATACTAATGATATCTGGTGCTGTAATATAAGATTTTCCACTTTCATCTCTAAGAACAAGATTTTCGTTCTTAAAGTCTACATAATATTCTTTTCCACTCTCATCTTTAATTACATTAACACCGCAGTCAAATCCACCAACTTGTTTAAGCTCAACTTTTTCTATTTTACCACGACAAAATTCTCTTACTTCCATAACCTTTTCAAGTTCATCAATTAAATCTGTTTTATTTTCAGCCGCATTCAATAATGCTCTTCCTATTTTTTGTGCATATGTTAGACAACCTTCTGAGCCCTTAGTTTTCATATCTTCTTTGTTCATACCCCATGTTGCAAATCCAATTCTCAAATCATATGCCATACATAACTGTCTTGCAATAGTTTCTCCTGCTTTATTATCAGTAGGTAATGCAATAATTTCATCACCTGTTCTATTTCCTAATCCTAAAGGATATGGCTCAATACCTCTTAAATCTGTAAGAGTACAATCTAAAGAAGGAACAGCTCTTCCATTTCCATCTACATCAATAAATTTAATTCTTTTAGATGGTTCTTCGCTAGATAAAATAGATACTAGCATAGGTACAAAAGTATTAAAACCTCCCATTTCTCCAGAATATAGATATTTAACTTCCTTATTCTCAAGTTTCAAGGCCTTTTGATATGCCTTAAAAGCATTAACAGCTTCTGGTCCAAACATTGGTAAATTCTCATCTAACATTGCTACTGGTGATCCCAAACTAGCAACCATTGCAGCATATTCACCTTCATTCACTTCGTCAATATCTAATAACTCAATCTCTAGTTTAGTATTCTCTTTTTCAAGTTTTGCAATCATATCAATACCAAACTTCAATGATCCGCCTCCACCTGCTCCTAGCAATGTTGCTCCATATAGAATTTCAAGAATATCCTGCTTATTTAATACTCTACTCATTTTAAATACCTCCGTTTATTAATTTAATAAATTGTTCAGTTTTTAATTTATAATTATAGTAGAATATTTTTAATTTTCTGTAATTAGCTTTTTGTACAAAAATAGCAGCGCCTTTTTGTAACTTTTGATAAGCACCACTATTTTTCAACGTTTATTGAGTATTTATAAGCCTTAATAATACTAAAGATTTATATATTAGACATATATCAAGTATCTTATCTACATTAATATGTAAAATTTCTTCTATTTGTTTAATACGATATTTAACTGTATTTTTATGTAAAAATAAGCAATCTGCAGTTTTAGAAATATTGTTTTCACAATCTAAAACAAATACAGATAAAGTATTTATTAAATCTTTATTCTTATTCTCTATTAGTTTTTCTATTGGTAATAATGTTTTATTTATTTCATCTTCACCTTTATTTATTATATTTCTGCAATCTCTTGCTACTATAATTTCATTATAAGTAAAACACTTTTTATTTATATATATTTCCCCTACATCCTTAATATACTCTAAAAACAAATCATATTTTAATTTTACTTCTGCTGTATCATATTTTAAATGTAAATTTGTAAATATAGTAAATACATTATTGCTATTTTCTGTTATAGCATTTATTACATCTGTACAATATTCAATTAATACAATGTATTCATTATTATATTTACCAGCAATATACTCAGCATTTAACTCATCCAAAATATAGATACTATTATCTATTGCCTGACTACTTCTATTACAATCATCATTTGTTACAATTATCATAGTATCAAAATTCTTTATATCTAGATTTAAAATCTGACATATTCTTTGTGTTTTATATGTTTCATTTTTTAATATACTTTTAATTAATTGACTATTATCTACTTTAGCATATTCATCAGTCCATAAATTAATGAATGTACTTAATATTTCACATACTTGCTGTCTTATTTCTACAGATAAACCTTCACTTTCTTTGATAATTACAACATACATATTTTCGTCAAAATTATTTCTTATTATCTCTCTAGTAAAAAAACAGCTTGTTGAACTAATATCTAATTCTATTATTTCTTCATCCACATTTTTTTTCAAATTATATTCATTTAAAATTTCTTTTATAGGTAATCTTCTATCAACTGGCCATTCTGCACCATTTATAATATTCAAATAATCGTCAACTATAAAAATAGAACATTGTATTTTGTCTCTTAAAATTTCAACAACAGAATTAATATTTTGCTTATTTTTAGGAAGTCTAGATATTTTTCCTATCATATTACTTGCAAAATATTCATCTTTTTTTCTACTATTTATAATTAATTCCATTACTTCTTGAATTACATCACTATATCTAAGTTCTCTTCTACCTTCTGGCATCATAATAATTACAAAATCTAATTCATTAGCAAGATCTATTAACTTTTGATCCATATATGGCATAATATATCCAACATAAAAAACAATTATACCCGTCTCACCATTTGATTTTAACGTTTTTATTAATTCACATTGTTTTTCTATATCATCATAACAATTTGCAAAAGAAGTAATTACCAATTCAGTATCATAACTTTTCATAGTATCATTACTATTCTCTTCTATTTTTTCTTTGTCGCTACTATCAAAAACTGTTATTGAAGATATTATTTTTTCAATACAGTTTTGTGCAGATAAAATTTTTGCCTCTCTCATAGAAGGTAAATTCATTATATCTTTTATAGTTACATTCATATTTTTTTACCGCATCAACTAAAACTTAACATTACCTTCCTTAAACTGCCAAATCATCTCATTAGTCATAGAGACATCCTCGTAATGAATATCAAGCTCATCACGGGAAATCCACTCGGCAACAGAAAGCTCATTTTCATCAATAGTAATATCATCATCACCGTCAAGCTCACAAAAATAACCTAAAAGAAGATCTTGCGCTATGCCCCAAGGCTGAGTTTTATAATACTTGATATTTTTAATATCGATGCCAGTCTCCTCCTTAACCTCACGAATAACCGTTTCCTCTGCAGTCTCCCCAATTTCAGTAAAACCTGCAATAAGAGCATAACCCTTATATGGTCTATCCTTGTATCTAGTTACAAGGATTTTATCACCATTTATAACACCAACAATAACAGCTGGCATGATTTTAGGGTAAACAGAATTCTTACAATTATCACAGCAAAGCACACGTTCATCAGTACCATGAACAAGACGACTACCGCAGCGACCACAAAATCTGTTGTCACGATACCACACATAAAGATGATATGCTGTCATTCCTACATAAACCTCATGCTTAGGAGACATAGATCTAAATTTTACCATAGGCATATAATCATAACCTAAAATTTCATCGACATTCATTTCTACTAAAAAGTAGTTGGTATCATCTAATGAAAACAAATAAATATAATTACCAATTTCGTATTTAAGCTCACCATAACGCGGATAAATCACATGATCCGACTCATTATCACTAAGCAAAATAGAATTATTATTAAAAGCTATGCATCTATCATCATCTTTTGGTTTAATATACTTAAACTGATTATCAAGTTTCATTGGAAATATATCTTGTAACATTTACTACACTCCTTAATTGTCGTTTCCTTTAATTGCTCCTTCTAATCTGCCAATTAATATGTCATAAAATGTACCACTAGCAATCTGAATATAAACATACAACGGTGCTGAAATAACTGTCGTTGCAACAATAGCAATAAGCTGCAATGTAGCCATTTGTGGTGTCATTACATTGATCATATATGAAGGCTGATACATTGCCATATTTATTACTGGCACACTTGCTAGTGTTATTATAAGTGTCAAAATTACACCTACTAATAATGTCCAGCCAATAAATGAAAGATTCAATAAAAAGAGTTTACCTAGATTTCCACGCATTATGCGTTTACTTTCATTTACACACTCTCTTATAGAATACTCTGGATGGTCAATTAAAACATAATATGACATAGAATATCTAAGTGCAGCTATAATCCCCGGAATTATTAATAAAAGTGACCACAGTAATATAAATATTGTTGTAAAAAGCGATAGACCTAGTGTTTTAGTAAAAATGCTAAAACCATTAAACACCATAGTCGATGAAACATCTTCTCCTCTTCTTAATTTAATTGCATAAAAGCAAATCCCATAGCTAAATGCACCTGTAACTAATATAGTATATATATTTCCTATCATGGTCATAATTGAATCTGGTCCAAATATAACCAATAACAATGCTGGTACAATTGCCATACACAGAGAAGCTACCAAAATAGTTCCAATCGCCGGCCACCATTTTCCTGCTAAAGAGTCTCTAGCTTTTGCTCTAATGTTAGAACATTTTTCTAAAATCTTATAGTTCATTTACTTCTTCCTTTCTTTTCAAATACTAACTATTAAAATTATAATTTTTTTCCAAAGTAAAGTCAATTATGGTTCAATTTGTCTTTGTATTTTCTGTTACTTTGTAATATAATTTAATTTATGGATAAGATTATGATTATAACCTCATATGTTGAGGGATCAATTGAAGAAATAAAAAATTTAATAGATTCTATAGATTATCAATATGTTATTTGTGCAGATGGTGGGTATGATATTGCTAAAAAAGTTGATATTATACCTGATCTTATTGTTGGTGATTTTGATTCATCAAATTTTAAGATACCTGATGATATAAAAACAGTTATAGTACCTGTAGAAAAAGACGATACTGATTTGCAGCTTGCTTTATCTATTGCAAAGGAAAAAGGTGCAAAGTATATTACTGTTATCGGTGGTATAGGCGGCAGGGTGGACCACACCTTTGGTAATGTTCAAAACATTGTTCATTATTCTGAGGATGGCACTGATATTATCATGTTAGATCCATTCCAAAGCATAACTGTACAGCGTCCAGGAACAAAAGTTTATCGAGGCGATAAAAATACTAAGTTTTCGGTTTTTGCACATTCTGCAGAGGTTACAGGTATCACGTACAAAGGTGCATATTATCCTTTAGATAATCACACTATTACAAATTCTTTTCCGCTTGGTATAAGTAATGAGTTTTTAGATACTGAGATTGAAGTTACTACTAAGTCTGGTATTTTAATTGTCGTACGTACTTTGCTTTAAAATTAAAAATTATTGCTAGGGGAGCACATGCTGAGAATTGATTTTCATATCATTACCCTCAATACCTGATTTGGTTAATACCGACGTAGGGAAGCATTATTTATTAATGTTATATGTTGCATCCCCTCCTTAAAAGATTTATAGGAGGTTTTTTTATGGGAAATTTACAAGATTTTTTCACTTCAACAATGGGACAAATTGTCACTGTTTCAATCATTTTGGTCTTATTTATTTTAATCCTTATTTCAGGTAAGGATAAAAAGACTGATATTAAGGTACTTGCAGTTTCTGCTATTTTAGTTGCTCTTGGAACTACTCTTGGATATGTAGTTTTATTTAAAATGCCTTACGGAGGCACTGTAACTCCATTTTCTTTATTGGCCATTGTACTGGCTGGTTATTTCTTTGGTGTTAAACGTGGTGTAATGGTAGGAATGTGTGTAGGCATGTTAAATGTTTTACTAAATCCATACATTATTCACCCTTTACAGCTTCTTTTAGATTATCCAATAGCCTTTGGTGCTTTAGGACTTGGTGCAATTTTTAGAAATAAAGGCAAATATGCTATTTTCCCAACTTACTGGACAGGAGTAATCGCTAGATATTTATGCGCTGTAATTTCTGGTATTATCTTCTTTGGAAGTTATGCTCCAGAAGGCTTCAATGCTGTTACTTGGTCATTATTTTACAATATGACTTATCTAGGAGCAGAAGCGTTAATCACAACTGTTTTACTATGCATACCTGTTATCAGAAATACTTTCGATAAATTAAAAGATCAATGTTAAAACTACTTGAAACTATTGACAGTTGGCTAGTGAATGATATAATTAAGTTATAAATTGTTATAAATTTAACGATTTCTGCTAATTAAATATTATGAGCATATTAGAGGACTATGCGAAAGGAGCAAAGCTATGTTTGAAACTATTAAGTATGAAGTCAAAAATGGTATCGCTTACGTTACAGTTAATAGACCAGAAGCACTAAATGCTTTAAATATCCAGGTTCTTGATGAGCTTTATAAAGCATTTGAAGCATTTGAAGAAAATCACGATGCAGATGTCGCGATTTTAACTGGTGAAGGTAGAGCTTTTGTTGCTGGTGCAGATATCATTGCTATGAGCACTATGTCAACTATGGAAGGCAGGAACATCGGTATAAAAGGTCATAAACTAATGAATTACATGGAATCTATTGAAAAACCTATTATAGCAGCTATAAACGGTTTTGCATTAGGTGGTGGTAACGAACTTGCTATGGCTTGTGATATAAGAATAGCTTCTACAAAAGCTGTATTTGGTCAGCCTGAAGTTGGTCTTGGTATTATTCCAGGATTTGGTGGTACTCAAAGACTACCACGCCTAGTAGGTCGTGGCATGGCAAAATATATGATTTACACTGGTGAACAAATTAAAGCTGATGAAGCATTTCGTATCGGTTTAGTTGAAAAAGTTGTAGAACCAGAAGAACTAATTCCGACAGCAGAAAAAATTGCGAAAAAGATTTCTTCTATGGCTCAGTTAGCTATCGGTCTTGCTAAAACAGCAATTAATGATGGCTTTAACTTAGATATGAAGATTGCATCAAAATTAGAAATAGAATCTTTTGGTGAGTTATTCTCAACTGAAGATCAAAAGGAAGGTATGGCTGCATTTTTAAGTAAAAAAGCAGCAGTCTTCAAGAAAAAATAGCCTATTAAATTAATTTTTTCATTTTTAAAAGAGGTATCGCTTATTTATTAGCGATACCTCTTTATATTATACTTTATATTAAATTATTCAGTCATACATACTGGTTTAGGTAATCTCTGTGAAATCATATTCATTAGATTATCTGTACATGGTAATGGTTCTACGAAAGCACCATCTCCAACTACAACAAATTCTGCAAATTCTGGAACTAATACATCATCTAAAATTTCACCAATTTCTGCATATTTATATAGTGGTTCAGTATCATCCATTTCTGCTGATATATCTGCTGTATCTTCCCATCCAAACTCTACTTCATAAGCATAAGCAATTTCTGCTGCGATTTCCCAGTTAGCCAAATCAATACCTTCATCAATTGCAGCCTCTACTGGCATCAATCTTCTTTCAGTATTTGTATAAGTACCATCTACACTAGCAAATCCAGTACCTGGTAATACAACATCTGCCTTAGCAACAGTTTCAGTAGCATGAGTATCAGATACCATTAAGAATTCAAGTCCTGATAAATCTACATTTTTAGGATCTTCACCAAATACTAATAATGCTTTAACGCCATCCATAGCTTCAGCACCATGATAAATACCCATATCAATTAGACCCTGAGAATTGTTCTTAGCTTTTAGCTGTAACACTCCATCTCTTGCTCCACCGATGTGACCTGATAACAATGCAATATCACCGATTAAAGTTGCTGCATCTGTAGTTACTAAGTTCTGTTGGAATACAATCATAGCCTTCTTAGCACCTGCGTAAAGTGCTGCGATTTCTTTAGCATCCTCTGAAACTACTACATCTTTTAAGCTGTCTTTAAATGCATCAAATCCATCTTCACTACTTTCTTTGCCACCATCTATTAATGCTTTAGCAATAGACTTTAAGAAGTTTAGATCATTTTCTGTATAAACAGTCTTTGTTGCAAACTCAAATCTTTCCTGCTCATAGTCAACAGGGTTTACTAAAACAACCTTAGCTCCATTTTCAGCTGCCTGTTTAACCTTTAGCTGGATAATTGGATTCATTTCAAACTTGTAGCCTAACATTAAGATTACATCTGTAGATAATAGTTCGTCAATAGTGTTAGGTGAACTGTCGATGCCTAATACTTTTTCTAAACCATTTTCTCTGTTGTTGAAGCAAAGAGTTCTAGCTCCCATTACTTCTGCAAGCTTTTTAAATGCATATGCTTCTTCGTTAGTATATCTATCAGAAATAGCGACTGCTACAGCTTCCTTACCGTATTTTGTTGCAATAGCTTCAGCCTTCTTAGCTGTTAGCATAATAGCTTCATGATAATCTGTAATACGGAAGTCATCACCTTCCTCATGAATCAATGGATCTTCTAATTTGCCTTCTAGCATTGAGCAGTCAAAGCCCCATTTACCTTTACCGCAAGCTAGTCCTTTATTTACAAATCCTTCCTTGTCTGGATTTGCCTTAATTAACATATCGCCACAAGTTTCTAGATCTAAACTACATCCTACTGAACAGTATGAACATGTTGTTCCAGTAATTTCAGTTTCAACTGGAACTTCTTTAGCCACTGTCTGTCTTTCTTGTAGAGCACCTGTTGGACAAACACTTACACACTGGCCACAAGAGATACATCCTGATTTAGCTAATGATTTTTCTAAGTTTGGTTTAACAACTGTGTCAAATCCTCTGTTTACTAAACCTAAAGCACCAACACCCATTACTTCATCGCAAACTCTTACACACAATCCACAAAGAATACATTTGTTTGGATCTCTTACAATAAATGGATGATCGTCTTCGAATTCGATAGCATTTTTCTCACCAGCAAATCTATCTGGATCAACCTCATACTGATTAGCAAAGTCGATTAACTTACATTCGTGATAATCATGACATCCACACTCTAAACATCTATTAGCTTCATAAACAGCATCTTCTTCAGAGTATCCATCAGGAATTACTTCTGTGAAGTTATCTTTTCTTTCATCTGCTTCTAGCTGATCCATAGTAGGTCTGCACATTCTTTCTCTATCTTCAAATGATTCTGCAGTAATGTCATCTCTAGTTACTACATACTCTTCTCTATATTCAGCATCTTCACCGTCTAAGTAAGCATCTATCATTTCAGAAGCTTTCTTAGCGTCTGCAATAGCTTCAACTGCAATAGAAATCTTATCATTACCACAGTCACCACCAGCAAACACACCTTCCATAGAAGTTCTAAATGTCTTAGCATCGTATTTGATAGCACCTTTTTTAGTTCTTTCAATTTCATCGCTAAACATTGAAGCATCAACAGCCTGACCGATTGCAAGAATAAGTGTATCAACATCGATTGTTTCAGTTTTGCCCTCAACAGGAATAGGTTTTCTTCTGCCTGAAGCATCAGGTTCTCCTAGTTCCATAACTTGTAATACAACCTGCTTAACATGTCCATTTTCATCTGCGATTACTTCTAACGGATTAGTTAAATTCTTAAAGATTACGCCTTCTTCTTCAGCTTCTACAATTTCTACCATATCAGCTGGCATTTCGTCTTTAGTTCTTCTATAAATATTATATACAGTCTTAACGCCTAATCTTACAGCAGTTCTACATGCATCCATAGCAGTATTACCACCACCTACAATAGCAACGCTATCGCCTAAAATCATAGATTCGTTTCTAACTACTTTTCTTAAGAAGTCAATACCTCCGACTACTCCTTCTGCATCTTCGCCCTTACAGCCAACACCAGTTGACTTCCAAGCACCGATACCTAGTAAAATCGCATCGAAATCTTCCCTAATTGTTTCAAATGGAATATCAACACCAATCTTAGTATCAGTAATAATATTTACTCCCATAGCTTCAATTGTAGCTATTTCTTCATCTACTACTTCCTTAGGTAATCTATATTCAGGAATACCATATCTTAACATACCACCAGCCTTAGGCATTGATTCGAAAATTGTTACATCATGACCTCTCTGTCTTAAAAAGTATGCTGCAGATAGACCCATAGGACCACCACCGATAATAGCTACTGATTTACCTGTTTCATCATCAATTTCAGGAATAAATCTTTCATCAGCCATTAAATCTGTATCTGCTAAAAATCTCTTTAACCACTGGATTGATACTGGCTCATCAATAAGACCTCTTCTACATTCACTTTCACATGGATGTGGGCAAACTCTACCTAATGAAGCAGGCAATGGCAATTTGTCTTTAATAAGTTCGATTGCCTTTTCATACTCTCCATTTGCTAATAGACCTACATATCCCTGACAGTCAGTTTCAGCAGGACACGCTTTAACACATGGTGGTCTACAATCACCTGTATGATTTGAAAGCAATAGTTCTAGATTAGTTTTCCTAGATTCAATTACTCTATCTGTATCTGTCTTAATAACCATGTTTGGTGCGATTTCAGTTGCACAAGCCTTACAAAGCTTAGGATTTCCTTCTACTTCGCACATACAAAGTCCACATGATCCATATATTTTAGTTCTTTCATCAAAACAAAGTGTTGGAATAAAAATATCGTTTTCCTTTGCTACTTCTAAAATAGTCTGTCCAGGAAGACCTAATACTTCTTTTCCATCAATGTTTAGTCTATACTTGTTCATATTTATGTCCTCCTAATTATTCTACTGTTATTGCATCAAAATTACAGCTTTCGTAGCATCTTCCACATTTTACACACTTATCCTGATCGATAACGTGCTGACCCTTAGCCTCACCGCTAATAGCACCAACAGGACATTTCTTGCTACATAAAGTACAGCCCTTACATTTATCTGTAATTTCAAATTTAATAAGTGCCTTACATGATTTAGCTGTACACTTCTTATTATAAATATGATCTTCGTATTCGTTTCTGAAATATTTTAAAGTTGTAAGTACTGGGTTTGGAGCTGTCTGACCTAGACCACATAATGATCCATCTTTAATCTTTGCAGCTAATTCTTCTAGAAGCTCAATATCTCCATCCTTACCTTCACCCTTAGTGATTCTTTCAAGAATTTCAAGCATTCTCTTAGTACCGATACGGCAGTAATTACACTTACCACATGATTCTTTTCTAGTAAAATCTAGGAAGTATCTAGCCATATCTACCATACAAGTATCTTCATCCATTACGATCATACCGCCAGAACCAACAATTGCTCCTGTTTTATTAATATCTTCATAAGTTACAGGAGTATCTATTAAATCTGCTGGAATACATCCGCCTGACGGACCACCCATCTGTACTGCCTTAAAATCCTTGTCATTTTTAATGCCGCCACCGATACCAAAAATAACATCTCTAAGTGGCAATCCCATAGGTACTTCAACAAGACCACCTTTTTTAATCTTACCAGCAAGAGCAAATACCTTAGTACCCTTACTGTTTTCAGTTCCCATATCTCCAAATGCCTTACCACCGTTATATAAAATCCATGGCACGTTAGCAAATGTTTCTACGTTGTTGATATTTGTAGGTTCCTGCCAGTAACCCTTTTCAGCCGGGAATGGCGGTTTTAATCTTGGCATACCTCTTTCGCCTTCTAGTGAAGCTATAAGAGCTGTTTCTTCACCGCATACAAATGCACCAGCACCTGCTTTAATTCTTAAATCAAAGCTAAAGTCTGTACCAAATAAGTTTTTACCTAAAAATCCGTTTTCTCTAGCCTGAGCCATAGCATTTTCTAATCTCTTAATAGCTAGAGGATATTCTGCTCTACAGTAGATAATACCTTCAGTAGCGCCCATTGCAAATCCACCAATAATCATACCTTCAATAAGTGAATGTGGATCTCCTTCTAGTACAGATCTATCCATAAATGCACCTGGGTCTCCTTCATCGGCATTACATACCATATATTTATTTTTTCCAGTGTTGTTCTTAGCTGCATTCCATTTAAACCAAGTTGGAAATCCTGCTCCACCTCTACCTCTTAGACCTGAAATCTTAATTTCTTCAATTACATCATCCTGAGTCATAGAAGTGATAACTTTTTCAGCTGCTTTATATCCGTTTACAGCAATATATTCATCAATATTTTCTGGATCTATAAGGCCTGCATTTCTAAGTACTACTCTCTTCTGTTTATTGATAAACTCTTCATCTTCCTTAGAAATTACATGCTCTTCATCCACCTTACCATTTACAAGGTGATTTTCAACAATAGAAGCTACATCTGCAGGCTGCACTTTTACATATCTAGTTAGCTTATTATCATCGTCATAAATATCTACAATAGGTTCTAGGTAACAAGTACCAACACAACCAGTAACACCTACTTTGATATCAAGATTTTTTTCTGCAATCAATCTTTCAAATTCAGCAGCTGTTTTCTTCGCTCCAGTAGCGATACCGCAGCTTCCCTGTCCTACTACTACTTTCATAAATTTACCTCCTAACCTCTTGCTTTTATGCTATCTAAAATTTCTTTTACAGAGTCTTTAGTTAGGTTACCGTAAGTCTCTTCACCATCAACGCTCTTAATCATCATAACAGGTGCTAAAGAGCAACAACCAAGACAAGCTACATTATTAAGTGTAAATAAGCCATCCTCTGTCGTCTCGCCGTCTTTAATATTTAGATGTTCACAAACTGATTCTTCAATTATATCTGCACCATTTACATGACAAGCTGTACCTTTACAAAGCATAATTAAATACTTGCCAACAGGTTTCATTCTAAACTGAGCATAAAAAGTTGCTACACCATAAATCTTAGCTGGTTTAATACCTGTTTCTTCTGCAATATAGTTAATTGCATCAGGTGAAAGATATCCATAAATATCCTGTGTTTTTTGCAAGATAGTAATCAAACTTCCAGGTACTTTAGCATACTTTTCTAATACAGGAGCTAAATCCTTAAATTGCTGTGCTCTGCTGTTTTCGCAGCAACATCTGTTGTCACCCATAATTTTACCTCCAAAAAAATATAGTTTTATACAAATTCACCTTTTTATTATACTTCTTTCAGAAAATAAAGACAACACACTATTACATATAGATACTGTCTTTTTTTCATTTTTTCACTTTATTATTTTCTTAAACCTGCTAAAATCTATTTCCATAATAAATACACTAGCAACTAAAATTACCGCTCCCAAATAAGCTCTAAATATAAGTACTTCTCCTGCAACAAAAAATGCTACTATTCCGGCAAAAACAGGTTCAAGTGCAAAAATTACTCCAACATGACTTGCTGTTGTGTACTGCTGAGCTATAGCCTGAACTATAAAAGCTATACCCGTACAAAATATTGATAAAAATATTGTAGACCAAATTACTCTAGGTTCTGTTGGGATTTTAAACTCTCCCATTACCACTGAAAAAATTATGCAATACATAGCTGTAAATCCTAGCTGAAATACTCCAAGCTGAAATGCATCTACCTCTTCATGAGAAACTGCAGTCTCTGTAATATTTAAATCAATACCATATGCTACAGCAGCAAGCATGCAAAGCAAATCCCCTGATGCCACTTGAAACTTACCATTTAAAGTAAGTAAACCAATTCCTATCACACTAGTACAAAGTACTACTTTAAACTTTTTATCAGGCTTTACTCCCTTAAAAAAATAGGCAATAATAGGAGTTGTAACAACCGGCAATGCCACTAAAAAACCAGCATTAGAAAGGCTAGTATAAAGAACTCCATATGTACATCCAAAATAAACAACAAACAATGCTGTACCTATAAAAAAACTATATTTTATAGTTTTTTTATTTACACCTTTAAGCTTTTTAAATCCAATTAAAATTGCTATAACAAAAGCTCCTCCAAATCTATAAGCATTTAAAGTAAATGGGCTAATTTCCATAAGAGCCCAATCCATAGTTATATATGAAACGCCCCAGCTCAATGTTACAAATAATAACATTAAATCCGCTTCTATTTGTTTTCTTTTATTAATTTCACTCATGTTATATCTCCGCAATTAACATTTCTAATGCCATACTACTTTCTAAAATACCCATCTTAATTTTGCTATCTGTACTGTAAGCCTTAACAAGCATTTTCTTTAAATCTCTACTTGTATATCTTCTAGCAAAGTTTAATGCTTTTTTAACTCTAAATTCATGTACTTTAAGTGTCTTTTGTATTTCTGTTATCTGGCAACCATTTTCTGCCATTTCCTTACTTTGCACCATTATTTCAAGCTGAGATATTATCGAAGCCAATAAAGTCATCTCTTTTTGTCCTGATAAAAGCAACTGATGCAATAAATCAAAAGCCACATCTTTTCGATTACTACTTACAGCATCAATCATAGAAAATACACCATGTTCAATATTATCTGAAATACCAATTCTTATATTATTTAATGATATTTCATCTTCTTCATTTAATGCTATTATTTTTTTTATATCACCTTCAAGGTTGTATAAATTGTAATCAATGTCTTTATTGTAATAGCCACTTTCATTTATCAATGTTGTAATATATCCTCTAGTAACGACTTTTCCCGCATTCTTAAATCTTTTATTAATAAAGCTTATAAGTTGAGACTGAGTCAAAGGCTCAAAATCATATACTCTTCCTATTTTTTTTAATTCTTTGTCTATTTCAGTTGCCGTTATTATAAGTATTGTAGTCTCAGGTAAATCCTTTACATATTCAATAAGTTCCTTTAAATACTTACCGTTATAATTTTTTAATAAAACAACTTTTCTAAGTGACATCATTGGAGGAGTTTCACAACTAGCTATAATATTATCAACTTCAGCAACTTCTAAGTTAACATTGTCATAGTCTAGTGTTTTAGTTACCTCATTAATGTATTTATCCACCAAAAGATCTGTAGCCCAATTTATCAAATAATCTTCAATACCACAAAATAGTACAAGACTTTTGAAATTATCTTCTTTTAAATCCTTTTGAAAAATTTTAAAAGCATGTTCTTTGCTTTCTTTTCTATTATTATATGCCATACTACCTCTCTAGATTTATCATTTCAATAAACTCAAAGGACCCATCTTTTATTAAAACTCCAACAGCTCCATCTAAATCATTTCTTTTGATAATTATATCATTTTTATTATATTTTTCAATTATTTCACCTGCAGGATGACCATAGTTATTTTTACCTACCTGAAAAACTGCCGCACTTGGTTTTACATTATTCAACAAATAATCTGAAGAGCTATCTTTACTACCATGATGAGGTACTTGAATTATATCAGATTTCATATTTCCAATTAGTTTTTCTTCAGTATTTATGTCTATATCACCTGTTATCATAAATTTTATTGCATCAAGATGCACTTTTCCTACAAGACTTCTTGCATTTTCATCACCATCTTCTATTTCTTTTAAGTATTGATTCATAGATCCTCCATTGGGGCCTATTGTCTCAAAAATCAAATCATCATCAATTTTCAAAACATCATGCTTCTTTAAAAAAATGAAATTAGAATAATCTATTCCTGTTTCCTTTGAAATTTTTTCTATAATCACTTTATTGCCATCATAAAGAGCTAACTTTTTAATCTTACCATCAATAGCTAGTTCCTTAACACCTAAATAATGATCACTATCTAAGTGTGTAACTAAAGCTATATCTATCTTCTTTATACCATTTTTTAATAGAAATGGCTTTACGGTTTTTATCCCTATTTTATAATTTGTATTACCTCCCCCATCAATCATAAGTGTTTTCCCATTTCTACCTTTAAATATCATACAGCACCCTTGACCAACATCAAGAAAAATAGCCTTAGCCTTATTAAATTCACTGTATTCAAAACTGCTTATACTACACATAAATATTATTATTGCCATAAAAACTAAAGTAATCGATTTAAATTTCTTGCGCATATAGCATATTATAATCTCATCATTTGTAAACATAAAAAACAATCCATAAAATATAAGTACAAATATCAATGGTGGACTAATGACATCAAATGATAATATGCCATCCAAATATGTATATTCGTTAATATTAATAAGACTCTTTGTAACAAAAGATATTATCTTAAGTACAATATCTGGAACAAATCCTAAAAATACAAATACAATAAAGGAAGCCATTCCTATAGGTAATAAATATGCTGCTATAAATGTAACAGGTATATTAGCTAAAAATGAGCTAAAAGAAAAATAATTAAAATTGTACGCTATATATGGCGACATGACTAATTGAATAATAAATACTGGTAAAAGATTTTTAACTCTGATGTTTTTAATATAAAAACGACTCAGCTTGTTATTAGTAACACCTAAAACAAATACAGCCAAAAAAGACATCTGAAATCCGCTGTTAAATATAGCCATAGGGCTTATCAAAGTCAAGATTATCCCCGACAAACTGAGAGAAGTTAAAAGGTCTACCCTTTGGTGAAATAACTTACCTCCCATCGATATTATTATAAGTATAACTGCTCGCATAATTGAAAAACTACAATCAGCCATAATAATGTAAGCTATAAAGAATAATATAGCAATAAAGCTTTTTATCTTATTTCTTTCTATTTTAAATAGTTTCACTAAAGATCCAAAAATAATACCAATATGAAGCCCTGATGTAGCTAAAATATGAGCAGTTCCATTTTTTTGAAATTCATCATAAACTTCCTCTCCTAGCTGATCTTTTATGCCAAACATCATTGCTTTAATAAATCCAGCTGTTTCTTTTTCAAAGCTTTTATCTAAATAATTCAAAAAATTATCTCGAAGTATCGAAATATCATTTGCCAATTTATAAACAGGATTTGTAAATTCATCGGACACAATAATACTATCCGCTTTTAATGTATATCCTACACCTCTTGTACTTAAATGTTTCCTATAATCAAAGCACTTAGGATTTCTTTGAGTATTTGGTTTTTCAAGTATTCCATGCACTTTAATTAATTTACCATTGATACTTTTATACTCTTCATTTGAAAAATAGTATGTTACTAATATATTTCCACTATCCGGTTGATTTATAGTAAACTCAAGCTTTTTCTTATCATACATACCATCCTCAATTTTAGAAAAGCTTGCAATACCTTCAAACAAGCTGGTTTCTCCTAAACGATTATCCATAGCAATAAGTGATAAACTTTGCATATTTAAAATAACCATACCTATAACAATAAACAATATATGTCTTTTAAAATTTCTTATAGAAAAAATTAAAAATGAAATTGCACTAAAAAAAACTATGTATAACAATGATAACTTAAAATAGTATTCAAAAATTATACCAATAGAAATCATCAAAAACACATTTAATATAGGTCTTCTCAAAATACCTCCCCATCTTTTCTTAAAGCATATACTAAATCATTTTCCACATTTTGTCAATTTTCACCTTTGCGTCATAATTATATAAAAATGTGTAAAAATCAAAATTAGTATGATATAATAAACTCTATATTGATTATGAAAGGAAATGTTTTATGGTTAAAAAAATATTTAAAGGTTTATTAGGAATCTTTATTGTAATGATTGTATTTTCAGCAATTTATGGATTTACTATCATAGCAAATACTCCTAAAATTGACCCCGACCATATATATGATTATCTATCTGAAAGCTCCGTACTTCTTGATGACGAAGGCAATGTAATAGAAAACATATATTTGGATAGTGGCAATAGAACTAATATTAAATATCAGGACATGCCAAAGAACCTTGTAAATGCAGTAGTTGCAATTGAAGATAAAACATTTTGGAAGCACCATGGATTTAACTTTTGGAGAATGCTAGGTGCTATAAAAGAAAGTGTTTTTTCTGGCGGTAACATCAGTGGTACAAGTACTATAACTCAGCAGTTAGCACGTAATGTCTATCTGTCTGAAACTAAAAGTGTGCGTTCTTTAGGACGTAAAATTTCCGAGGCATACTACACGATCCTTATAGAACAACAAATGGAAAAAAAAGAAATTATGGAGGCCTATCTAAACACAATATATTTAGGTAACAATTCTTACGGCATACAATCTGCTGCTAAATCATACTTTAATAAAGATGCTAAAGATCTTGATTTAACAGAATGTGCAGCATTAGCAGCTCTTCCAAAGGCTCCTGACAGCTATGCTCTTGTTAAGAAAAGAAATGCTTCCGAAGGTAAAACTGGATTAACTAAAAATCAAAAGATTATTTATGAAAATCAAGATTACATCTATTACTATAATGGTGATGCATCTAAAAATAGAAGAGACACTACATTAAAGTTTATGGCAGAACAAGGTTTTATCACTGAAAAACAAAAGGTTGCTGCTCAAAAATCAGATTTATCTAAAAAGCTTAATGTATCTTCTGCAGGTGCTACTAGCGGTACAGCATATTTTGTTGACTATATGATTGAAGATTTAAAAGAAGATCTTGTAAAAAAATATAAATATACAGAACAAGAAGCTAGAGATAAAATATACTCTGGTGGACTTAAAATTCATACAACTATGAGCAGTAAAGCTCAAAAAGCAATAGAAGAAGAATTTGCAAAAAGCTATAATTTCCCATCCATAACAAATATCAGATACGATAGTAATGGAAATATTTTAAATAACAGCGGAAGCATAAGCCTATATAAATATTCAAATTACTTTAATGAAAAAGAACAGTTTGTTTTAAATTCAAACGAATATAAAATAAAAGATGGCAATTTAGTTTTATTAAAAGGCAAACGACTAAACTTCTATAAGACAAATGTAAACGGTACTATAGATTACAGCGTTGAATTTAAAAATTTATATCAATTTAAAGACGGTGCATTATACAGTATCGAAGGCGGTGCAATTTTAATACCACAACAATATAAAACTCTTGATAGTGAAGGTAATCTTGTTATTGATAAAGCCTTTTTTAAAGATAAGACTATTAAAGAAAAAACTCCTGACTTTTTCAAGAAATCAGGTTCAAACTATATTGTGCCTAAAACATGCTATTCGCTACGTTCTAGCGTAAGGCAGCCTCAAGCAGCGATGGTTATTACTGATTACCATACAGGAGCCATAAAAGCTATGGTAGGTGGTCGTGATGTTACAGGCAAAAAGCTTTATAACAGAGCTATTAATCCAAGACAGCCTGGTTCATCAATCAAACCGCTTTCAGTTTATTCAGCTGCGCTGCAGCAAGGTAAAATAAATGCTGATAAAGGTAACAAAAATAACTTTACCGAATTTGACAGTAAACAGAAGACAAAATCTTACGGTGATTATTGGACTGCATCTAGTGGTATCAATGATGCACCAATTAAATTAAATGGTAGAGATTGGCCACGAAATTTCTATAGTGGATACAAAGGACAAATGACTATGCGTAAAGGAATGGAACAGTCTGTTAACACTATTGCAGTACGTATATTCCAGCAAGTTGGTGATGATTTTGCTATTAAACAGCTTAAAAAATTTGGTATTACTTCAGTAGTAGAAGAAGGTCCAACAAATGATAAAAATGCATCTGCTCTAGCACTTGGTGGTATGACAAAAGGTATCTCACCACTTCAAATGAGCGCTGCATTTGGTACAATTCCAAATCAGGGAACTCGCATAGATTCAACAACCTATACTAAAGTAGAAGACAAGCAAGGTAAAACTATTTTAAAAACAAATCCAAAAGAAACAGAAGTACTAGACAAAGGTGTTGCATTCATCACGCAAGATATGATGCGTACTACTGTAACTAACGGTATAGCAAAAAAAGCACAGGTTCCAGGTACTGCAACTGGTGGTAAAACTGGTACAACTACCGATGTAATGGATATTTGGTTCTGTGGATTTACACCTCAATATTCAGCCGCACTTTGGATTGGTAATGATATAAATATTGAAATCAATGCTGATTCTACAATGGCTGCTAGCTTATGGTCAAAGATTATGCGTAAGGCTACAGCAGGAATGGGTGGTTCTCTTCCATCTGCACCTTCTAATGTCATCAGAAAAAATGGTGAATATTTTGTAAATGGCACTCAATCAGGTGTAAGGTTTGATGCTTCGATGAATGAAGATGCTAAGAAGAAAGAAGAAGAAAAAAAGAAAAAAGAGGAAGAAGAGAAGAAAAAGAAAAAAGAGGAAGAAGAAAAGAAGAAACAAGAGGCGTTGCAGCAACAACAACAGCAACAGCAAACACCTTCAGAGCCAACAACTCCTCCTCCAACTACAACTCCTCCTCCAACTACAACTCCTCCTGAAGGCGAAGTAATAACACCTGATCCAGATTAAAAATAATAATTCATTTTTATTTAAGAAGCGATTGTAATTATCAATCGCTTCTCTTTTTTACACACATAAAAATAGAGCATTTGGTATATCAAATGCTCTAAAATATTTTATAATTCTAACTCATACATAACCATAGACAAAGCTACTATGCCAGCAGTTTCAGTTCTTAAAATGGTCTTGCCTAGAGAAACACACTTTGTATCGATTTCTTTTAAAATCTCTGCTTCTTTATCCGAAAAACCACCTTCCGGACCAATTATAATAGCAATCCTCTTAGGTTTAATAGCTAATCCTCTAAGTACATCCTTAATCGTAGTATTTTCCTCATTTTCATAAGGAAACAATACCAAATCATAAGCCTTTAAGTCATCAATAATATCATCGAAATCCTCAGGATCAGTTACAACTGGCAAAGTACCTCTTTGACACTGCTTTGCTGCTTCTGCACCTATGGTATTATATCTTTCGATTTTCTTAACTAATTTACTTTTGTCTGAAATAACAGTTCTATCCATAAAAACAGGAACAATAGTATTAATTCCAAGTTCCACTGTTTTTTGCACAATCATATCCATCTTAGACTGTTTAGGCACACCTTGAAATAAAGTTACATCTAATTCGTATTCTCTTGCAAATTTTTGCTTATCTAAAATTATAGCTTCTATTTCATTTTTGTCCATATAACTTATAGCACAATGATATTCCCAAGCTTGAGAATCAGAAATATCAATTTCCGAACCTACATGTAGTCTAAGAACCTTTGTCATATGCTGTATATCAGTCTTTGAAGTGATAATAATAGAATTATCACCAACCATATCCGGTGTAACAAAAAATCTACTCATACTATCTTGCCGCTATTGCGCTCCAATCACCTTTATCGATTATTTTAATAGGCTCAAGACCAACCTCTTTTAATGCATCTAAAACTAAATTCTTCTTTTCAACTAAAATCCCTGAAGAAATAAATACTGCACCTGGCTTCATATGGTTTTTAACTGCTTTTGTTAGCATTACAACCATTTCAGCCATAAGGTTAGCAACTACAATATCTCCTTTAAAATCGATACCTTTCGTTAAATCACCTTCTATAAATTTAACATTGTCACCACATTTGTTTATTTTACCATTTTCAATAGCAACTTCAACAGCAATAGGATCTATATCAACGCCTAAAATTTCTTTTGCTCCAAGCAAATCAGCTGCAATTGCAAGTATACCTGAACCAGTTCCTACATCTAAAACATCTTTGCCCTCGCAACCAACTTCATCCATAAGTACAGCACACATAGATGTAGTTTCATGATCACCAGTGCCAAAAGCCATTCCTGGATCTAGCTCTAATACCTGCTTAGTATTACCTTCTGGAACATCCTCCCATGAAGGCTTAACTATGATATGATCTGTTAAATCAATTGTCTTAAAATGATCCTTGTATGAATTCATCCATTCTTGATCATCAATAGTTGCAACTTCAACATCTAGTCTTCCCATTTGATTTTTATCATGGATTTGTTTCATATCTTTAAGCTTATCTTTGATTTCATCTATTAAAGATAAACTTTGATTATTATCATCTAGATAAAAAGTGATTGTAGGTTCTGCATCCTTATCTACAAAGTCATCAGAAACATAATCCCAATCATAATCATTTTTCTTTTCTAGTAAATCGATAGCTGTCTGTGGATCATCAACTACAGTTTCACAAATACCCATTGAAAGAAGTAAACCAGTTACTTCTTCAATAGCATATTCAGATGTAAATATAGTTACTTGTAAATATTTCATTATTTTAAGTCCTCGAAATTATCAACGATAGATTTATGTGTTGCATCAGTAGCATGCTGATCAATAACAACCTTATGCTTATCAGTATGTGATAAACATCCAGCACCACCAATACATCCACCTGCACAAGCCATACCTTCAATTAAGTTATTCTTTAGTACATTTTTAGATGCTCTTAATAGTGCTGTCTTACACTTATCTAGACCTTCACATGCGATTGGATCTGCTACAAAATCTGAACCCTGTTCCTTAAGTGCTTCAACTACAGCTGCTGCTACACCGCCTGATTTAGCAAACTGTCTACCAAATCCTGTAGCATCATCTAAAGTTGTTTCTGGAAGCTGTTCTACTTCAATATCCTTACTATCAATCAATGCCTGTAATTCTTCGAAAGTTATAACACTATCAATATAAGGCTTTACTGTTTCTTTTCTCATTTCAGCCTTTTTAGCAGTACAAGGTCCAATAAAGATGTTTACACATGTAGGATCCTTTTCCTTTAAAATTTTACCTAGCTGAGCCATAGGTGAAAGGTTATGTGAAATATGAGGTACAACTTCTGGGAAGTTAATATTAGTATAGCTAACAAATGCTGGACAACATGAAGTTGTTAAAAATCCTTTTTCTTCAAGTTCCTTAGCTTCATTGTAAGCAACTACGTCAGCACCCTGAGCAGCTTCATATACATTGTTAAAGCCTAACTCTTTAATTGCAGTTACAACCTGACCTAGTTTTGCATAATCAAACTGAGAAGCAAAAGCCGGTGCTATTAGTGCATTTACCTTATAGTTCTTGTTTCCTTCACTCTTTTTAATAAATTTAATAACGTCTGTAATATATGATTTATCAACAGTAGCTCCAAATGGGCACTGGGTTACGCAAGCTCCACATGATACACATTTTTCATAATCTATTTCGGCCTCACCTGTTTCAGACATGTGTATTGCATCTGCTTTGCAGGCTTTTTCACAAGGTCTCTTAAAGTTGTTAATTGCAGAGTATGGACATGCTTCAGCACATTTACCACATTCTACGCATTTACTTTTATCTATTTTAGCTTTATTATCTTTACCAAAAGTAATAGCTCCAATTCTACATGCACCTGCGCATGCATGAGCTAAACATCCTCTACATAAATCTGTAACAACATGACCAGCCTCTGGACATTCGTCACATACTAAGTCAATTACTTCAATGATGTTAGGGTTCTTTTTGTTTCCACCTAACGCAATTCTAATTCTTTCAGCTACTTTAGCTCTATCTTTGTAAATACAGCAACTTGTTGAAGGTTCACCCTTTTTAACAATTTCCTGTGCAATTTCATCAAATACTGAAAAGATTTCTTCATCTTTCCAAGAGTGTCTAGCAACTTCTCTTAAAACCTTATATTTTAATACTTGAACATTAGAATCAAATTTTCTCATTAGTACTCCTTATTTTCACTAAATAATACCTTATATCTTTTAAAAAGGGCGCAAATATAAATCTGCGCCCTAGTGGTTACAATAAAGATTTAAATCTTATTTTGTTGAAGCATCAAATAAAGCTTCTGCATTGTCCCAGTTTTCAATGATTAATGGAACAACTTTGTATAGGTCGCCTACAATACCGTAGTCAGCGATTTCAAAGATAGGAGCGTCAGCATCTTTGTTGATAGCAACGATCATATCTGAAGACTGCATACCAGCTAAGTGCTGGATAGCACCTGAGATACCGCATGCGAAGTAGATTTTAGGCTTAACAGTTGTACCTGTCTGACCAACCTGGTGAGAATGATCAATCCAACCAGCGTCAACAGCTGCTCTTGAAGCACCTACAACACCGCCAACCTTGTCAGCGAATTCATTCATTAGCTTAAATCCATCTTCGTTACCTAGACCTCTACCAGCTGATACGATGATTTCAGCATCTGTTAGAGATACCATTTCTTTAGCAGATTTAACTACTTCAACTACTTCAGTTCTGATATCAGAAGCTGCAATTGTTGGCTTGTATTCTACTAATTCTCCAGTAGCTCCTTCGATTGGTTCTCTCTTCTGCATTACGCCAGGTCTTACAGTTGACATCTGAGGTCTTGTCTTAGGACAAATGATTGTAGCCATTAGGTTACCACCAAATGCTGGACGAGTCTGTTTGATACCTGTGCTTGGATCGTTAGGATCTAATGTAGAAGTATCTAGAGTAGTATTCTTATTAGCATAGTCAATGTAGCTTGATACTCTTACGTCTAGTCTTGTACAGTCAGCTGTTAAACCAGTGTTGCATCTAGCAGCAATTCTTGGAGCTAAGTCTCTACCGATGTGAGTAGCACCGTATAGAACGATTTCTGGTTTGTATTCATGGATAGCATCAGTAATTACCTTAGTATAACCATCAGTTGTGAAGTTCTTTAGTAATGGATCTTCAATCATGATAACTCTTTCAGCACCGTATGCATAGCATTCGTCAGCTAAATGTTTAACATTATCACCAACTACTACAGCACATACTTTTGTATCTTCGCTGATTTCCTTAGCAAGTCTGTATCCTTCACCAATAAGCTCTAGAGCAACGCTCATTAATTTTCCGTCTCTCTGTTCAGCAAATACCCAAATATCTTTGTAAGCACTTAGGTCTACTGCATTTTCATCTTCAGTTTTTTCGATTGCATCGAATGGACACTTGCTTACGCAAACGCCACAAGCTGTACAAGCTGTACCGATTTCAGCAACCTTGTCATTCATTGTAATTGCGCCAAATGGACATGATTTAACGCAGATAGAACAACCTTTACATTTATCTTTTAAAACTTTAATTGCCATTTTAAATTACTCCTCCTTTTAATTAAATTACATGCTTTCCTTTTAGGCCGATAAGAAGCTGTTCAACCTTTTCCTTATCAGTGTTACCTTCTAGCATTTCACCTTTGCCCTTTGGAGCTGGAGTGAATGAACGGAATACGTTTGTTGGAGAAGCTTCTAGACCTACAGTTGTTAGATCAACTTCTACGTCTGCTGCACTCCATACGTGCATTGGCTTATTTTTAGCTGAGAAGATACCTTCGATTGTCATGTATCTTGGAGTATTTAATTCCTTGATAGCTGTTAGCATACAAGGAGTCTTAACCTTGATGATTTCATATCCATCTTCAAGATTTCTCTTTACTGTTACTTCATTCATTTCTGCATTTAAAGTACATTCTTCAACGTATGTTACCTGAGGAAGATCTAGTTTTTCAGCAACCTGAGGACCTACCTGAGCAGTGTCTCCGTCGATAGCCTGTCTACCAGCAAATACTAAGTCAAACTTCTTACCAAGTTTTTCTTCAGCCTTTTTGATAGTAGCTACTAGAGCGTTTGATGTAGCCTGAGTATCAGAACCACCAACTGCTCTGTCACTGATTAGAATACTTTCGTCAGCACCCATTGCTATACATTCCATAAGCATATCCTGAGCCTGTGGAGGTCCCATTGAAACTACTGTTACATGAACATCATCAAACTCATCTTTAATTCTTAATGCTTCTTCTAGAGCGTTAGCATCGTCGTTATTTAGGATACTTGGTACTCCGTCTCTGATTAATGTGCCAGTTTTAGGGTTGATTTTGATAACATTTGTATCAGGAACCTGCTTTGCACATACTAAAATATTAAATGCCATTTTTTTTCCTCCTTTTATTTGCCAATTACCGCTGCAGATATAACCATCTTCTGAACTTCTGAAGTTCCTTCATAAATTTCAGTGATCTTAGCATCTCTCATCATTCTTTCTACAGGGTAGTCTTTTGTGTAACCATAGCCACCGTGCAACTGCACAGCCTTAGTAGTTACATACATAGCAGTTTCAGCTGCAAACAATTTAGCCATAGCTGCATTTTTACCATATGGTAAATGCTTTTCCTTCAAATCAGCTGCCTTATATACTAATAGTCTAGCAGCTTCGATTTGAGTCGCCATATTTGCAATCTCAAACTGTAAAGCTTGGAACTGAGATATCTTCTTTCCAAACTGTTTTCTAGCTTTCATATACTCAACTGTTACGTCAAGTGCTCCTTGGGCTATACCAAGTGCCTGCGCAGCAATACCTATACGACCACCATCAAGAGTGGACATAGCAACCTTAAATCCTTCTCCGACATTTCCCAATAATCTGTCTTTAGGGATTTTACAATTTTGGAATATTAGTTCAGTTGTTGATGACGCACAGATACCCATCTTATCTTCTGTTTTACCAATTGAAAATCCTTCATCAGTCTTTTCTACAACAAATGCACTTATTCCGCCACGAGTACCTTTGGATTTATCAGTCATAGCCATAATAACAAAAACATCTGCATAGCCGCCATTAGTTATGAACACTTTGGCGCCGTTCAATAACCAATAGTCACCCATATCTTCTGCTCTTGTCTGCTGTCCAGCTGCATCTGTACCTGCATTAGGTTCTGTTAAACCAAAAGCTCCTAATTTTCTACCCTGCAAAAGATCAGGTAGATACTTGGCTTTTTGTTCATCAGTTCCATATGTATAAATCGGCCAGCAACATAAAGATGTATGAGCTGAACATATAACACCTGTTGAAGCACATACTTTTGACAGTTCTTCTACAGCTATAGCATAAGAGATATGATCTCCTCCCATGCCTCCGACTTCCTTAGGAAATGGGATTCCCATCATCCCATATTTACCCATTTTTTCAACGTTTTCGATAGGGAATCTATGTTCCTGATCTATCTCTGCTGCAATAGGTTTTACTTCGGCCTCAGCAAACTCTTTGACCATTTTTCTTACGGCTTCTTGTTCCTTAGTCAATTGAAAGTTCATATGAATGCCTCCTCTTTTGTAAATAAATATTTTACGGTACTTAATTTCTACCAACCGGTACGTTAGTATTTTAAGCGTTGTTATTTTTGTAACAATGCTCAATAATAGTAAAACATTTTTTTGTATAAATTGCAACCCTTTTTTAGCTAAATTTCAACAAAAAATAATAATAGGACCTTATACATTTTTACAATATATAAAGTCCTTCTAAAGTAGAAAATTTAACTAAATTTTGGTATTGTTATTTTTTAAACAATCCTATTGACTATCTTGGATATATATCTATAGTCTCTACTGATTCTACTGCATCATTTACAAGCTTATCAACATCTAATAAACTTTCAGACTGAAGTATTTTTTCTAGTTTTGGCTTAGTTACAGGATGCTTTGGTAAAAATACTGTACAACAATCTTCATATGGCTGAATTGATATTTCATAAGTTTCAATATCCTTAGCAATATCCATAATATCAACCTTATCCATTGCAATAAGCGGCCTCATAACAGGTAAAGCTACTGCATTATCTGTACAAACTAAAGATTCGGCAGTTTGACTTGCCACCTGTCCTAAGCTTTCTCCAGTAATAAGCATATTGCATCCTTTTTTTTCAGCAACCTTTTCAGCAATTTTCATCATAAATCTTCTAACTAAAATTGTAGTTTCATCTTCTGGACAATTCTGCACAATTTGCTCTTGAATTGGTAAAAGGTTAACAATGTGCATCTTAAATCTACTACAATAAATAGCAATCTGACTTGCAAGATCCTCAACCTTTTCCCTAGCTCTTTCACTAGTATATGGGTAAGAATGAAAGTGAATTGCTTCTATCATCATACCTCTTTTAGCCATCATCCAAGCAGCCACAGGAGAATCAATACCACCAGATAAAAGAACTAAACCTTTACCATTAGTACCAAGTGGTAATCCACCAAAACCTTTTATTTTCTGTTGGTATATATATGTTTTATCCCTTCTAACATCAACATAAAGATGGATGTCAGGATTATGTACATCAACCTTTAAAACCTTGCACCCCTTTAAAACTGCTCCACCTACCTGACGTGCAATATCAGGAGATTTAACAGGGAAATTCTTATCCGCTCTTTTTGCTTCAACCTTAAATGTCTTAATGTTATCTTCTTCAATAAGTTTAAGCATGTATTTTATTGAAGCTTCAAAAATATCCTCCATATTAGAATTTGTCTCAACAGCAGGGCTGATTGACGCTACCCCAAACACCTTTGATATTTCTTTTATAATTTCCTTTGACGAAATACTCTTGTCAGCTCTTACAAAAATTAACCCTTCATCTCTCTTTACTGATATTCCATCAAACTTTTTTAATAATTTTCTAATACGCTCAACTAGCATTTTTTCAAAATATGACTTATTTTGACCTTTTAAAGCCACCTCGCCACATCTGACAATAAATGTATTTTTATCTGTCACCTAAAATTCCTCCCTTATATTAACTATCTAAAGCTTCCTAATCTTCTAAACTTATTTACTGCATTTTTAATTCTATCAATACAATAATCCATTTCCTCTATAGTATTAAACCTATTAAAGCTAAATCTAATAGCACCTTCGATTTCTTTATCACTTAATCCCATCGCTTCAAGAACATGACTTCTGCCCTTTTTATTTGATGAACATGCCGAACCTGCAGATACAAAAATATTATCCATTTCCAATGTATGTAAAATCACTTCGCTTCTAGTTCCTAAAAAGGAAATGTTTAAAACGCTATCAACTGAATTTACAGGTGAGTTAACTTTTATATCCTTAATTTCTGTCTTGATACCATCTAAAAGGTACTTTTTAACCTGTGCCATATTACCATGGCCTTGATTCATCTTAGCAGCCATTCCCAAGCCTGCTATAGCTGGTACATTTTCTGTACCTGATCTAAAGTGCTTTTCTTGGCCGCCTCCAACTAGGAATGGCTTTATGTTTACACCTTTCTTTACATACAATGCTCCAATACCCTTTGGGCCATGGATTTTATGGCCACTAACACTGATTAAGTCAACCTTTGGAATTTCTGTTTTGCAAAATGCCTGAACCCCATCAGTGTGAAATAGACTATCCTTAGGCTTAATGCTGTACAACTCCTCTATAGGCTCAATAGTTCCAACTTCATTATTAACCGTCATAATAGACGTAAAAATTGTTTTATCATCAATTGCATTTTTATAATCTTCAACTGAAATTTGGCAGTTTTCATCTACAGGTAGATAAACAACCTCAAATCCTTCATTTTCAAGTTTCTTAAAAGCCTCTAAAACAGCAGGATGCTCAACTTGTGATGTTATAATTTTATTTCCAGCTCTTCTTTTACTGTATGCGCTACCAAATATGGCACTATTATCAGATTCAGTGCCACCTGAAGTAAAATAAATTTCATCACTTGTCACATTTAATTTGTCTGCAACTTCTTTTCTTGCTTTTTTAACAGTTTTTTCAGCATCAATACCTAGTCTATGCATAGATGATGGGTTACCAAAGTTATTTTCCATAATTTCTAGCATATATTTTGATACTTCTGTAAACTGTTTAGTTGTTGAACTGTTATCTAAATATACAAACATTTTTTTCTCCATAATACGAAACAAACGGGATGACAGCGTCACCCCGTATAAAACTAATTATTTAGCGTAATCTACTGCACGTGTTTCACGAACAATATTTACTTTTATCTGGCCCGGATAATTTAATTCCGCTTCAATTTTCTTAGCGATTTCTCTAGCTAAGTATGGCATTTCTTCATCTTTAACCTTATCTGGCTTAGCAACAATTCTAATTTCTCTACCAGCCTGAATAGCAAATGATTTTTCAACACCTTCTGTAGTATTAGCAATTTCTTCAAGTGTTTCAAGTCTCTTGATATATGTTTCAAGAGTTTCTCTTCTAGCACCTGGTCTTGCTGCAGATAAAGCGTCTGCTGCTGCAATTAAGACAGCTTCCATTGAAGTTGGTTCATAGTCTCCATGATGTGAACGCATAGCTTCAATAACAACAGGAGATTCCTTGTATTTCTTCAATGCTTCGATACCAATTTCAACATGGGTACCTTCCTTTTCATGGTCTAATGCTTTACCTATATCATGAAGTAGACCTGCTCTCTTAGCTAAGTTAACATCTAAACCTAATTCGCCAGCCATTAAACCTGCTAGCTGAGCAACCTCTTCACTATGTTTTAATACATTTTGTCCATAAGAAGTTCTGTACTTTAATCTTCCAAGAAGCTTAACTAGTTCAGGATGTAGATTATGAATACCAAGATCAAATGTAACCTGTTCACCTGCATCCTTTATAACAGCCTTGATTTCCTTTTCAGCTTTAGCAACCATTTCTTCAATTCTAGCTGGATGAATTCTTCCATCTACAATTAATTTTTCAAGTGTAAGTCTAGCCACTTCTCTTCTAACTGGATCAAATCCTGATAAGATAACGGCTTCAGGAGTATCATCAATAATCAGTTCTATACCAGTTGCTGTTTCAATAGCTCTGATATTTCTACCTTCTCTACCAATAATACGACCCTTCATTTCTTCATTTGGTAGTGGTACTACTGATACTGTACTTTCTGCCACATGATCTGCGGCGCATCTTTGAATAGCCCCAGTAATGATGTTTTTAGCTCTCTTATCAGCTTCTTCCTTAGCACGAGATTCAACATCTTTAATAATCATAGAAGCCTCTACCTTAACATCATTTTCAATACTTGCTAATAATATTTCTTTAGCTTCTTCTTTAGTATAACCTGAGATTTTTTCTAGTTCTTCAACTTGCTTTTGATGAAGCACCTCTAGTTCTTTTTTCTTTCTGTTCAGATCTTCCTCTTTATCTGTAATGCTTTGTTCTTTTCTTTCAATGTTTTCTAGTTTTCTGTCCATAGCTTCTTCTTTTTGAATAAGTCTATTTTCAGATTTAGAAATTTCGTTTCTTCTTTCTTTAAATTCCTTTTCAGCTTCGTTTTTAAGCTTTAAAGCTTCTTCCTTAGCTTCAAGTAAATATTCTTTTTTAATAGTTTCAGATTTATGTTCAGCATCTAAAATTAGATTTTTTGCCTTTTGTTCTGCACTTCCGATAGCTTTTTCGCCTACGGATTTTCTGATGATATAGCCGGCTAAAATACCAATAATTAAAGCAACAATACCAACAAGAATTCCATTACTCAATCTTAACTCCTCCCTTCATAAAAAATTCAAATTATATTTCATACAAATTAGAACAGTAGTGATATATTCACCCTGTGTTATAATTATGCTTTGTATTACTACAAAAGTGTCACATAAGACACTTCTAAGTAACAAAATAACAAAATTGCATTACATATATGATTAATTATTGATATAATCATACTATGATATTATAATGTGTATTAAGTAAAAAAGTCAAGAATATTGATTGTAAAAATAAGATAAGTTTTAGAAAGGAAGTCTATGAGATATATAAAAAACCTATTCAAAAATATCGATAAATCACTTTACGTGTTACCCATAATATTTGCTATTATCAGCGTCACAATGATGTTTTCTACATCATATGATAACGGTATTGTATTATCTAGAACAGTTTTAGTTCAGTCTGCCGCATATATTTTGGGTTTTTTAGCAGTTTTTATTTTAGCCCATATGAATTATTCCGTATTTGAGGATATGATAAAACCATTGTATATTTTCTCAATACTGTTTTTATTAACCCCCTATATACCTGGTCTTGGTGTTGAACAATTTGGAGCAAGATCTTGGATTAACTTAGGAGTAACTACATTTCAGCCTTCTGAAATTGTAAAAATAACATTTATTTTTCTCATGGCTGATTACTTTAAAAAACATAGAGGTATTCGTTACTTAAAGGACTTTTTAAAAGCAGTAATTTACGCAGCTCCCATAATACTAATAGTTTTAAAGGAAGACTTTGGTAGTGCTGCCGTATTTGGTGTTATTTTTATAGCCATGCTTCTTTTATCTGGCATTGATATGAAGTTATTTGGTCGTATAGCTTTTATTGGTGTAATTGCTATTCCATTTTTATTTAAATTTTTAGATGATTACCAAAAAGATCGTATCACAGCTTTTTTATACCCTAATGATCTATCCATACCCGCTAACTATCAGGTATGGCATTCTAAAGTTGCTATAGGCTCTGGTGGAGTATTTGGTAAAGGATTATTTAACGGTACACAAAAAGATTTGGAATTCTTACCTGTTCGTAACTCAGACTTCATCTTCTCTGTAATCTGCGAAGAACTTGGACTTATAGGTGGTGCTGTATTAATTATACTGTTTGTATGTTTTTTATATACTTTATTAAAGCTTGTTTTCTCTGTACATGACACATATGGTAGCCTTATAGTTGTTGGCTTTTTAGGAATGTTTGCAGGACAAGTATTTGAAAACATCGCCATGTGTATGGGACTTATGCCTGTTACAGGTATTACTTTGCCTTTTATAAGTTATGGCGGATCTTCTATACTGGCAAATATGTTAGCAGTAGGTATAGTCATAAATATTGCAATAAGTAATCGAGGAGTTGCATTTATAGATTAAATAAACACTATTAAATAAGGAGGTACCCTAATGGTATATGTTCATTTAGCCAATGGTTTTGAGGAAGTTGAAGCATTAACTGTTGTAGATTTATTAAGAAGAGCTGAAATACCAGTTAAAACCGTTTCTATTGAGGATAAAGTTGTTGCTGGAGCTCACAATATACCTGTAACTGCTGACTTATTATTTAAAGAAGCAGATTATGAAAACTGTACTATGATTGTTCTTCCTGGCGGCATGCCTGGCACAATTAATCTTGAAAATCATCAAGGTTTATCAAAAGTTATAGATGAGTTTTATAAAAAGAAAAAATATATTTCAGCAATTTGCGCTGCTCCTATGATTTTAGGGCATAAAGGTTATTTAAACAACAAGATTGCCACAATCTACCCTGGTATGGAAGATGAACTAGGAGATATAATGGAGCACTCAAAAGATAAGGTTGCAAGAGATGGCCACATCATTACAGGTCGCGGCCCAGGCTGCGCTATGGCGTTCGCCTTAGCAATTATAGAAATCCTTAAAGGACATGATAAAATGCTAGAAATTAAAACCGAATTAGTATATTAAGACTTTAAAAGCGTCACTACCAATTATGTACCGACCCCTAAAAGTTAGACCAAAAAAATCTAACGATTAGGAGGTCGGT
>CALCFD010000006.1 GCA_937900695.1 uncultured Eubacterium sp.
AAAGGATGACTAAATTATATGACAGGGAATTTACACCACCTTTAGGACTTGACCCTGATTTTGCAAAACTTCGTACTTTTACAAGAGATTGGGGAACTAAATAATATGTATTTTTATGAAATTCGTACTCCTCCTTTAAAGGTTTCTGATTAATATCAGGCTGAGTAGTACTAACTTTTTTGTTTTTCAAGGTTGTTCGTACTCCGGTAAGCGTGTAACCGTACTAACTTCTTTGATTTTTGATTAGTTAGTACGGTGGCTGAGCATATTTAAAAATTAGCTTTCACCACAATTCAAATGTAATATATTTCCATCTATCTTGTTGACCACCTCATCTTTAAATGGTAAAACATGGTAAAATATATAAAAAAGAAGGCGAAAGATTATGAACAAAAAAGTATATCACGATTATCCATTTACAAATGATTATGTTTTTTCAACTGTAATGAATAATCCAAAATATTGTAAAGAATTAATAAACCGTATTTTACCTGGTAGAAAAATAAAAGACCTTAAAGTTTTAAGTAACTCATTTTTATCTGAAAAAGGATCTGTATCAACCCAGCATACGATTAATTTAGATATTTTAGCAAAAGGTGTAAGGCTCGATGTGGTTTTTGAGGACAATGATACAATCTACAATATTGAAATGCAGTGTATTAATAAGCCATACCTTCCTCAAAGAGCAAGGTACTACAGCTCTCAATTGGATCTAGAGCAGCTATCAAAGGGCGACAGTTATATGAAATTAAAAGACAGCTTTGTTATTTTTCTATGCACTTTTGATCCTTTTGGACAAGGCTATAGCGTGTATGAATTTGAGACTTATGATAAAAAACATCAATTGCAATTAAACGACGGAAGGTATACAATATACGTAAATTCAACGAGTAAAGAAAATGGTATTTCAAAAGAATTAACAAATCTATTTACGTATATGATAGATAGTCAAATTGATGAAAACGATAGTTTTTTAACGGAGCTAGAAAATGAAATATCCATTTTAAATCGTGAAGATGGAGAATGGAGGAGACAGATCATGAGACTAGACGAAAAGATAGCATTGGAAAAAGAAGAAGCAGCTGAAAAAGCTTTAGCCGAAGGAATTGAACTAGGTCAGAAAGATACAAAACTCGAAATTGCTAAAAACTTGAAAACAATGAATTATCCAATTGAAGAAATTTTAAAAGTCACAGGCTTAACACTAGAAGAAGTTGACAAACTATAAAAGGTAAAGGTAAAACGTTTACTAACGAACTACGAAAATGTAAGTAAACGTTTTTTCTTAGATTTTTTTCAAAAGATTACCTCAGCAGCCGTAACTACAAACCCAACAGGTGCGACAAAAGACACAAACCTTGACTAGTAATACCATAAGATATATTGAATTTATTAGATATATATAATAAAATATAATTTAGATATATGTTTAGAAATAATTTAGGAGAAAACTACTATGGAAACAAAAGATTTAGATATGATGCAGTCAGATTTTTCATTTGAAGGATTAGATGAAGAACTTACTGAAATTACTACACAGGTAAATGCTGAGTTTGGTATTCAGCCAGCAGAAGAAGTTCCTGCTGCTAGAAATATTACAGGTGATTTATTACAAAATGAAAATTTCACACCAGAAGAAATTGCACAGATTAACGAAGTTGCAGGTAAGATTAATCTACATGATACAAATACTTTAATAACTTACGGAGCAGCAGCTCAGAAGAGATTAGCTAATTTCTCTGATACTGCTTTAAACAGTGTAAGAACTAAGGATATGAATGAAATAGGCAATCTTTTAGGTGGACTTGTTGCAGATCTAAAATATAATCCGCAAGACACAAAAGGATTTTTTGGAATATTTAAAAAAGGTAAGCGTAAAGCAGAAGAACTTAAGGCTCATTATGCAAAAGTTGGTACAAATGTTGAATCTGTAGCTAAAGTTTTAGAAGGACATCAGCGCACTCTTATTAAAGATGTGGCTATGTTAGATCAGTTATTTGAAAAGAACAAGGTGTTTTTTAAAGAGATTTCTATGTATATAGCAGCTGGTAAAGTAGCATTAGAAAATGCAACAAAAGTAGAACTTCCTGCTTTAAACGAAAAAGCTAAGGCTTCAGGATTAACTGAGGATATACAGGTTGCAAATGATTTTGCATCTATGTGTGATAGATTTGACAAAAAAATTCATGATCTTGAAATTACTAGAGAAATTTGCTTACAAAATGCTCCACAGATTAGACTTGTTCAAGGCAATGATATTGTTATGTCAGATAAGATTCATTCAACAATAGTAAATGCTATTCCTTTATGGAAAAACCAGATGGTTTTAGCTTTAGGAATGGTTCATTCACAGGAAGCTATTAAGGCTCAGAGAATGGTTTCTGATGCTACTAATGAAATGCTTAGAAAAAATGCAGAAATGTTACATCAGACTACTACTCAGACTGCTATTGAAAATGAAAGATCTATTGTTGACATGGAAACACTTAAGTATACTAATGAGCAGCTAATTTCAACTCTTGATGAGCTTGTTAAAATCCAGGCTGATGGCAGAGCTAAGAGAAAAGCAGCTGAAAGTGAGCTTACAAAACTAGAAAATGAATTAAAAGCCAAGATGATTGAAGTAAGCTCTACACCTATTAAATAGTGGACTTTAAAATTCATCTGATACAAACAATAGGTATACATCATATAAGAATAGTGATAAAATAAACCGAATTATGGAAAAGGAGAAAACTAAATGGACAGTTATGAGGGTAGAAGTCAAATAACATGTAAATATTACGATGTAACTGGCTTGAATACTTATTTCAAGTGTATTTAGTTGTGCCTTTTAATGGGTATACCAAAATAATATAAAAGCCAAGACCATCGTAATAAATTAAAATACGATGGTTTTTTTATGCCATTTTTTAAGATGAAATGGAGGGCTTTATTATGAAAAAAGAAATTTTAAAGATTATTAATAGTAATGTGCCAGCAGCAGTTTTAGTTGACATGTTACATGAGTATCATGAAAAGGATATCGCACAAGTATTAGAATATTTAACACAAGAACAGTTAATAAATCTATGCGAATCTTTAGGCGATGAAATATTTTCAGAGATAATAGCATTTGTGGATAAACCAGAAAAATACATTCACATACTAGGACTAAAAAGAACTGCAGATTTAATTAATGAAATGGACTCTGATGATGCTGTAGATTTTTTAGAAAGTGTTGATGAATCGCTAATAGCTGAACTACGCCCATTAATAAAGGACGATATTAGAGCTAATATACTGCTTATTAATTCTTATAGTAGAGATGAAATAGGTAGTTTGATTACAACTAATTATATAAAAATTGATGAAAACTTGACTATTAAGCAGGCTACTAGTGAGGTTATTAAACAGGCTGGTACCAATGATAATATTTCAATATTATATGTTGTCGATAAAAATAATAAATTTAGTGGTGCTATAGACCTTAAAGATCTTATAATTGCTCGTAAGGATGCAAGCTTAGAAGAATTAATAGTTCATTCATTTCCGTATTTTTTAGGTCATGACAAGATTTCAGAGCATATTGAAAATTTGAAGGATTATGCTGAAGATTCATTACCAGTTTTAAATGAAAATCACGAAATTATAGGTATTTTAACTGCTCAAGATATTGTTGAAATCGTTGATGATGAGATGGGTGATGACTATGCGAAGTTAGCTGGTTTGACCGCAGAAGAGGACCTTCATGAGACAACAAAACAAAGCATGAAAAAGAGACTTCCATGGCTTATTGCATTGCTCTTTTTAGGAATGGTAGTTTCTACTGTTGTTGGTGCTTTTGAAAGTGTAGTAGCAGTTTTACCTATAGTAATATGTTTTCAGTCACTGATTTTAGATATGGCAGGTAATGTAGGAACTCAGTCATTGGCTGTTACTATTAGAGTATTAATGGATGAAAACTTAACAGGGCATAATAAAATATCTCTTATTATTAAAGAATTAAAAGTTGGTTTTAGTAATGGAATTTTGCTTGGCATTATGTCACTAGGTGTTTTAGGTGTTTATGTACACTTTTTTAAAGGATATCAATGGGTATCAGCATTTTTAGTTGCTGGTTGTGTAGGTGTTGCTTTAGTGCTTGCAATGGTGATTTCAAGTCTTGTTGGAACTTTAGTACCACTTTTCTTTAATAAAATTAAGATTGATCCAGCTGTTGCATCAGGTCCGCTTATTACAACAATCAATGACTTGGTTGCTGTGGTAACTTACTACGGATTAGCATGGCTACTTTTAATTGAAATTTTTAAAATCGTATAACCTATGTGAGATAGTTATATCAACTGTCACATTAACAGTGGAGTATTTGTTAATGTGGCAGTTTTTTTTTGCTTTGCAGCTAGTATCTTGTGCATAGAAGTTATGAAAAAGGAGTTTATTGTCACTCATGCCCACCCATCTCAATAAACTAAAAAATTTAAAAATAATTTGTTTTTTGCGGTAATATTTTAACTTTTTGAGTTGTATATATAAAGGAGTATTTTATTTAAAGAAATTGTAATTTTTTTTATTTCTATGAACCTCGAAAAAATCAATAACTATAGCGACTTAAAAGTAGCTTGTAGACAAAAAAATCTCTTTCGAGGGTTTCCAAAAGCTATTTCCAAAGAGCATATATACGAAAGATAATTACTATTATGCTAAAATATTTTTTTTTAGGAGGATTATTATTATGAACTTAACTTTAGAAGATTTAAAAGTATCTATTGAACTTAATCATATTGATGCATTTATTGAGATGCTTCTCGATTGTAAAGCCAGTGCTTTATATAATTGCAAAGAACTGTTTTATGAAATACCGTGCGCAAGTAGTAGTTTAGAAGTTAAGGTTGTTGATGATCAGAATATGGTTTGGATAAATTGCGTTTGTGGTAAAGCTAATGAAAATTTTGCATTAGAACTAGCCATTGAAGATGTGATAAGTGTGGCAGATGAAGTTTATGTTCAAACTACTGACGAATATTGCTATGTGGAGATAGGATTTGAAAAGAAGGCAGAGTTTTGTTGGGATTATGATGAGGCTCTTTATGAGTGCTGGTGATGGTGTTTATGAAAAAAGGGGATAAGACTTTAAAAGTCTTATCCCCTAGTTTTTTTCTTTTCTTTACTTTAAAAATATATTAAAGCTTTGTTCCGCATTTACCGCAAAATGCCATGTCGTCTGCTACTTTTGCACCGCAGTTTGGACAAACTTTTTCAGTGAATTTTTTACTATCGTCATTAGCTACTTCTTTAACTATATTCTCTTTAGTATCATCTTCTGATACTATTTCAGGTTCAGTAGCTTCAACTTTAACTTCTTGGTCTTTTTCAGATGAATTGTCTATGAAAAAGTTCATTTTTTTATTGATTTCAATTGTATTTCTGCAAATTTTTATGCTGATCATAATAAGCTCGTGAGCGATTCTGATAAATAAATTACCAAAGATAAGTGTCATCAAAAATGCAACAAAGCTTGTAGATATTAGGCCAAATGATGAAATTGTAACCCATACAGCTAAGAAAATATAGCAAATCTTGATAACAGCCTCAATAGTTAGCTTATTAAAATTTAAGAAGTTATACATCCAACCTGCAAATCCCTTAAATTTACCATCATTACGCTTTTTTAAAAATACAAAATATACTACAAATGCGCAAATAAGTCCTGCAATTAAACCCACAATTGAGAAAATTGCGCTGGTTTGTAAAGCATATAATCCGTGATTATATCCGTAATTATAGCCATAATTATAATCCATAACTATACCTCCTTTATTTAGTGTAATTAATTATACCACAGCTATGAAGTCTATAAAACTTTTTTTATATTTGTATATGCTATAGGAATATACAAATATAATATTTTTTATGAATGGCTGAATACTATATTATAAATCAATACTATCTTATATAGAGTCTTTTATCTATGACATAAGGTAAGTTAAATAAGTAATCAATTTGCAACAAACTGTAAGAAAATCAATAACTGCCTTGAAATTGGCGAATTTTCAATATATAATATAAAGACTAGATAAAAATCAATGATAGAAAGGAAATTGAAATGAAAGACATACAGGTTAAGGAACTATTTAGAAATTCCGCAGAGTATGCAGACAAAGAAATTACAGTAAGGGGCTGGATTAGAACAAATAGAGGTTCTAATAAATTTGGTTTTGTAGAGCTAAATGACGGTTCCTTCTTTAAATCCGTTCAGGTTGTATACGAAGCGGATAAGATAAATAATTTTACAGAAATATCTAAGGCACCAATTGCAGCAGCACTAAAGGTTGTAGGTACATTAGTCTTAACACCAGATGCAAAGCAGCCATTTGAAATTAAAGCAGATACTATTGAAATTGAAGCAGATTCAGATAGTGATTATCCATTACAGAAAAAAAGACATAGCTTAGAATACTTAAGAGAAATTGCACATCTTAGACCAAGAAGTAATACATTTTCAGCTGTATTTAGAGTAAGATCTCTTGTAGCTTATGCAATTCATAAGTTCTTCCAGGACAACAACTTTGTTTACGTTCACACTCCAATTATTACAGGAAGTGACGCAGAAGGTGCTGGAGAAATGTTTAGAGTTACAACTCTTGATATGGATAACGTTCCTAAGACTGAAGATGGTAAGGTAGACTATAGCCAGGACTTCTTTGGAAAAGAAACAAGCCTAACAGTATCAGGTCAGCTAGAAGCAGAAATCTTTGCACTAGCGTTTAGAAATGTTTATACATTTGGACCTACATTTAGAGCTGAAAACTCAAATACTGCAAGACACGCTTCAGAATTTTGGATGATTGAACCAGAAATGGCATTTTGCGATTTAGCGGGAAATATGGAAACTGCCGAAGCTATGATTAAGTATATTATTAGATATGTACTTGAAAATGCTCCAGAAGAAATGGAATTTTTCAATAACTTTATCGATAAGGGGCTTATCGACAGATTAACACATATTGTTAATTCAGATTTTGGTAAGGTTACATACACAGAAGCAGTTGATTTATTAATTAAGTCAGGCAAAGAATTTGAATATCCAGTTGAGTGGGGTATCGATCTTCAGACTGAGCATGAAAGATATCTAACAGAAGAAATCTTCAAAAAGCCAGTGTTTGTAACTGAATATCCAAAGGATATTAAGGCATTTTATATGAGACTTAACGACGATGGCAAGACTGTTGCAGCATGCGACCTACTTGTACCTGGCATTGGCGAAATTATCGGCGGAAGCCAGAGAGAAGAGCGTCTTGACGTTCTTAAAGAGAGAATGGCTGAGATGGGTCTTAAGGAAGAAGATTACTGGTGGTATCTTGAACTTAGAAAATACGGTGGCGTAGCACATTCAGGATATGGTCTAGGATTCGAAAGAATGATTATGTATGTAACAGGCATGAGCAATATTAGAGATGTACTGCCATTCCCAAGAACACCAAAAACAGCGGAGTTTTAATTTATAAGTAAATCATAGGAATCGCAAAAGCGGTTCCTATTTTGATAATAGGAGAACTAAAATGAATACGAGTATTTTTACTGTTGCAGGTCCTGTGATGATTGGGCCTTCAAGCTCTCATACGGCTGGCGCAGCTAAGCTTGGCAGAGTTGCAAGACAAATTGTGGGTCGAGATTTTAATAAGGTTGAGTTTTATCTTCACGGTTCCTTTGAAAAAACCGGCAAAGGTCACGGCACCGACAGAGCACTTTTGGCAGGCGTAATGGACATTTGTGAGGATGATGAAAGATTGCCTCATTCCTTTGAAATTGCAAAGAAGAGCGGTATAGACTTTAGCTTTGGCAGCATAACTTTGGAAAATGCCCACGAAAATGCCGTGAGAATTATTTTTTACATGGATAGCGAAAAGCTTTCGGAAATCGAGGGTGCATCTATAGGTGGCGGCGAAATTTTGATTACTAAAATCAACGGTTACGAGGTGAAAATTCGCGGCAACTTAACTACAATTTTCGTTCGTCAAAATGATAAAAAAGGCGTAATCAGCCATGTGGCTCGCATTTTAAATGACAACGATATCAACATCGCAACTATGAATGTCAGCCGTAGTGCCAAGGCTGCCGATGCTATGTGTATAGTTGAGGTGGATGGCGATATTAGCGCTAATGTCGCTGACCAGCTGGCGGATTTTAAAGATATCAAGTTTGTGAAAATTATAAAACATCTTTAAGGAGGCATCATGTATAACAGTTTAAACGGAATGCTAACAGAGGTCGCTAATTTTAGTGGCGATCTTGCTGAATTAATAATTCAAAATGAAATTTCTAAATTTGAAACTACAAGAGAGCAGGTCTTTGATACTATGAAAACTCGTCGCCAGATTATGGCGGCGTCAACTAAGACTGCCATCGACCAAAGTGACTCATTAAAAGAGACATTTATTACGGGAATGGCCAAATCGCAAATGAACTATGCGTCAGGCAGTACCTTGTGTGGAGAGCTTATCAACAAGACTATGGCTCGTGCTTTGTCGGCCAGCGAGGTCAATGCTGCCATGGGTAAAATATGCGCAATGCCTACGGCTGGTTCTTGCGGTATCGTGCCTGCTGTCATAGAATCTCTTGGCGATGAGCTTAGTGTTTCTGAAGAAAACCTTCTTAAAGCTTACATAGTCGCATCGGGAATGGGTGCTTTAGTGGTTGAAAATGCCACTGTTTCTGGGGCAGAAGGCGGTTGTCAGGCAGAGTGCGGTGTTGCTGCTGCAATGGCTTCTGCGGCTGCTGTCTATCTTAAAGGTGGTACTGCCGGCCAGTGTGTTGAGGCTTTTAGTATTTCTCTAATTAACATCATGGGCCTTGTATGCGATCCTGTTGCTGGTTTAGTGCAGATTCCTTGTGCTCAGCGAAATGCCTCTCAGGCTGTCAACGCTCTTTTAAGTGCCGACCTTGCTTTAGGTGGCATGAAGTGCGGTATCAATGCAGACGAGGTTATCGAGTCAATGTATCGTGTCGGCAAATTAATGCCTGTTCAGCACAGAGAAACTTCCCTTGGCGGCATCGCCGTTACAAACAGCGCCAAAGCTTTCGAAGAAAAGCTTAAGGAGCTGTAACTTACCTCAAGTTCTTTAATAACTCAAATAACAGCCGCACCAATTGACTTAAAACTTGGGTCAGTTGGTGCGGCTTTATGCCTACTGGAGAACGAAAAAAACTGAAAAACAAAAGTGTTAGTACTCCTCAATCTGAATTAATTTTTGATTTGGGAAGTGAGGAGTACGATTTTTATATAAATAAACGATGTGTCTATATAATGGTGTAAATTAGGATAACAAAAAAAGAGCCACAGTGC
>CALCFD010000007.1 GCA_937900695.1 uncultured Eubacterium sp.
GGATAAATGATATAATTATTTTGAAAATATTTGAAATAGATTAGAGGAAGGTTTGCTAATGAATTATTGCGAAAAATTTAAAGCTCTATCTGATCCAATTAGATTAGATATATTAGATGAATTAGCTAAAGGAGAATTATCTGCTGGCGATATTGCTAATAAATTTTCTTTATCGCATTCAAAAGTTTCATACCATTTATCAATATTAAAAAAGGTAAATATGGTATCGGAAAGAAAGTATAAAAACTATATTTATTATACCTTAAATTTAAAAGGTGTGGAAGATACAATGAGTTGGTTTAATAGATTTAGATGATTAAAGTAGCTACGATATATTTGACTCGATTTTAATTAGGAATTATACAAATTATCGTAAGAAGGATGTGTATGTAATATGGAATTAATTAGACGCATTTACACAAGAGAAATTCATAAATTTTGGAGCTAGTTACCATTCATATTGCATTTTACATTCGCTTTATCCTAAATTAAATAAATTAAGTTATAAAGCAGTTTTCGTTCGCTTAAGAGGACTAGGTATGTTGTCATGCCGTAGTCCTCCTTTTTTGTTTTCAAACAAGTTTTTTGAAATGAAGAGGAGGACTACAAAATGGATAAAAAGTATTACTTGTTTGTAAACGGAAAGAAAGTTTATGTCAGTGAGGAGATTTATAAAGTCTATTGGCAAGAAAAAAATCATGAGAATTATTTGATGCAGATAGATAAGGAAAATCATCTGCTTTTATTTTCATCATTTGATAAAGATGGACATTTTGAAAGCAATATCACTGATGAAAGTATTGATTTGAATAAAGTAATTCAAACACAAATGATGATAGAAGCAGTTAGAGATGCTATATCAAAGCTAAGTGATGAAGAAAAGGATATCATTCAAAGGCTATATTATGATGATGAATCACTTCGTACAGTAGCAGAAACTAAGAAGATATCACATCCTGCACTGCTAAAAAGAAGAAATAAGATTCTTAGAAAGTTAAAAGAATTACTAAAGGATATCAAGTAAAAATTAACAAAGGACAGGTGCAAATCGCCTGTCCTTTAAAAAAATATAATTATTTTTCAAAAATCGGTTACCAAAAGGGTCAAATTTTCACTATTAAAGTGTAGGAAGATGAAAGGCTTTTTGCTGATAAGAGAATGACAAAAAGAAGTAAATCATGAAGTCCTATGCAGCGTAAGCTGTTAGATCTTTGAAAACTGAATAGACCATGGTAGGACTTTATCCATTTGTTGAGAATTATGACTTACGCCAAGACTTTTCTGCTTAAGTAATTAGGTTTAAATGAATACTGGTTAATTCCAAGGATAAAAGAAAATGAGCGATAAATAAGAATACATAAAAGATAGGTATGGCAGCTTATCTCGATGATACAAATGGTGATAATGATACTTCAATAGTTTAAGCCGGCTCGTCTTAATAAGGGGCGGTGGTGAGATTCCAATGTAGCATGCCAATGCACCTACCAAAGTCATAAAACTTAATAATTAATAGTGAGGTTAAGGCTATGAAAAAAGAAAAAGAAGCTAATAAAAATAAAGATAAGAAGCAAATAGCTGATGATTATTCTAAGAAAATAACCTACTCTACTAGCAAAAACGGAACAATTGATTTGTTGGAGATTGTTGAAATGTATTTATGTAAATCATGTATTAAGCTTTAAGGGGCTGACAAAAAATTGTAGTGCGGTAAAATGTAGGTGGTAGAAGTAATCTTTCTAAATGACTATTTGCCCAAATATCATTTTAGGAGGATTATCATGAAAAATATCGCATGTATGTATCTTCGTCTTTCAAGAGAAGATGGAGATAGCAGTGAAAGTAATTCAATTTCAAATCAAAGACAAATCATTAAATCTTATGCTAAAGAAAATGACATCAAGTTATCGTATGAGTATGTAGATGATGGTTTTAGTGGTTCAAATTTTGACCGACCTCATTTTAAGAACATGATTGATGATCTTAATAAAGGTAAATTTAATATCATCATTGTAAAAGACTTATCACGCTTTGGCAGAGATTATATTGAATCAGGAAAATATCTTCAAAAGATATTTCCAGAAAAAGGTGTTCGCTTTATATCGGTAAATGATAACTACGATAGTGAAAATGCTGATATGAGTGATACGCACTTAATACTTCCGATTAGAAATTTCATTAACGACAGTTATTGTCGAGATATTTCTATGAAGGTTAAATCATCTAAAGAAGTCAAAAGAAAGAATGGTGAGTTTATTGGTGCTTTTGCACCATTTGGCTACAAAAAAGATGATAAAGATAAACATAAGTTAGTAATTGATAAAGAGGTTTCTCATATTATTGAGCGTATCTTTAATATGAAAATTGAAGGTTATTCATCGAAAGCAATTGCTGATTTTTTAAATAGTATCGGAACAATAACTCCATCAAAACATAAAGAAAATAATGGAGATAACTTCAATACTGGTTTTGTTGTGAAAAATGCCAAATGGGACGCTAAGATGATTAATCGTATTATTTCCAATAAGGTTTATATTGGTGTTTTAGAACAAGGAAAAACAACAAAGCTTAATTATAAGTCCAAAAAGGAAATAGATGTGTCTAAGGAAGATTGGATAGTCATTCAAAATGCACATGAACCTATCATTTCTAAATCTATTTATTTGCTTGCAAATAAGATGTTACTTCGTGATGTAAAACAATCAAAAGATAAGCCATGTATTTTATCAGGTATGCTTTATTGTAAGGATTGTGGAAGTCCGATGGTAAGAAGAAAAGTAAAAGCAAAAGATGGCTACAACATATTCTATATATGCTCTGAGTATAACAATACTGGTGATTGTTCAAGACACAGCATTAAAGAAGAATATATTATCAAGGCTACAATTCATGCTTTAAATGATTATTTAAGTAAATATAACGAACTTCTTGAAAAAGTCAGTGCAATCGATGTGTCAAAACTTACTTTAAAGGTGGACTTTGACTCATTAAATGCTGAAAAGAAAAAGTACGAAAGACTTAGACAGTCGTTATATATGGACTTAGAAGAAGAACTGATTACAACAGAAGAGTTTGAAAAGTTTAGAAATAATTATCTTATTAAGATTAGGGAAATTGAAAAGCAAATTATTACAAAGCAGAATATCGTAGAAGAATTAAAGGCTAAGATTAACGATAAAGGTAGTTTAGTTTCGGATATAGTTCCTAATATTGATAGTGATAATCTAAACAGGTTGTCATTGGTATCTTTTATAGACCGTATTGAAGTTGGTGAAGATAATGCAATTCACTTTGTCTTCAATAACATTGAAACTGTTCATCTACTTGAAGCAATTGTTAAAGGCGAGAAAGAATCTAATAAAAAAGATGGCAGCAGACTTATTTCAATGCATCAATATCTAGGGAATCATCTAGATATTAGCAATTCATCAACTGCGATTGGAGGTGTTTGTTAATGGCAAGAACTTCCAAAAGGTATGCAGAGAAAAAAGATACACAAGTTCAAAAAGTATTCTATAAAGCAGGGATTTATACAAGGTTATCTAGTGAAAGAAAAGAAGAGTGGCGTGAAAAATCTTCTTCTATTGAAACACAGGTGCTTTGTTGTAAGGAGTATGCATTAAAAGAAAATATCAAA
>CALCFD010000008.1 GCA_937900695.1 uncultured Eubacterium sp.
TATCAAATGACAATCTCTGATTAAAGTTAGTATTTTCTTCACGAATATTTAAAAATATTTCTCCTCTTAATTCCTCGATTAAAGTATTTCTATCTTTTCTACTTAAGCTTTCCATATATTCAAAGTCAACATAACCCTTTTGTGATATAGAAAGCACCAATGCTTCAAGGGAAGTATCAACATGCTCAACAGTTTTTGCTTTTGTAATAGTTCGTTTAGAAAAGATATCTCCTTTAGCCTTAAAGTTTTCTTCTTCATCTAAAACTTCAATAGAAGATACCAAAGGGAAATTACTATCTTCTCTTAATGCTCTTGTATTACTTAAATTATTAATAAATCCATGCTTTTTAGAAAAATCATCATATACTTCATTTAAACGCTTTTGAGAAAGGTTAATTTCATCTTCACTAAAATCTTCTTTCTGTTTATAGATAACATCTTTTAAGGCTTCATTTAAAGCTAAATAATCTTTAATTTTTTCTTTGTTTTTGTCACTTACTTGCTTTTTAATAAAAAGCGAATTTTCTCTGTAGTAAATGTCATCATCGATAATCGTATATGAAAAGTTTTTAACATCATCTGTTGCGGAAATAGATACTACTTCATCGTCTAGCAACTCAATTTCTTCGTATTTTGCATCTTTTGATATTTCTTGACTCGCAGTTTCAAGTAAATCTTTTAATGACACATTCTCTTTTGGTAAGCAAGTTATGGTATTTCCAAAGCGGCCACTGACTTCTTCCATTTGACCTAATACCATATCAGGATGATCTACAAAATATTTGTTATAAACTAAACCATTCTCATCTTCAGCTAAATGAACCCAATCATCATCACGCTCAATAACACTATCTCTTTTCTTTAAAAAGATAATATCTGAAGTGACTTCAGTACCTGCTACACCTTTAAAAGTATCATTAGGAAGTCTAATTGCCCCTAAAAATTCAGCTCTAGCATTTAAGTATTTTCTGATACTTTCATCCTTTTTATCCATTGTGCCACTAGATGTGATAAATGCGATGACACCACCGTTTCGAACCTTATCAATGGACTTAGCAAAGAAATAATCATGAATTAGAAAGTTATTTTTATTATAATCTCTATCATTGACCTTGAATTCACCAAATGGCACGTTACCAATTGCGACATCAAAGAAGTTATTGGAAAAACTTGTTTCTTCAAAGCCTTTGATTTGAATATTACTATTAGGATATAAGAGTTTTCCTATGCGACCACTTACGGAATCTAGTTCAACACCATAAAACTTAGATTGATTCATTTCATCAGGCAAATTACCAATGAAGTTCCCAATCCCCATTGATGGTTCTAGGATATTTCCTTTTTTAAACCCCATATCAAATAATGTTTTATAGACACTATCAATTACCGTTTTAGGTGTGTAAAAGGCTGTTAGGGTAGATTCTTTTGCAGCTTCATATTCTAAAGGTGATAAGTTTTCCTTTAAGATATTTCTTGCTTCTTGCCATTGTCCACCTTTACTTTCATCAAAGACATCAGCTAGTCCACCCCATCCTACATATCTCGCCATGACTTCTTGAGCAGAAACATCTAATTTTCTTTCGCCTTTTTCAATATGATTTAACATCAAAATCGCTTCAATATTGTTTTGTAATCTTTCACTAGGCGTTAGTTTATCTGTAAGTATTTCTTCGCTTATCTTATAGTTTGATACTTTAGCTTTTTCACTTTCTATTGGTTCAAAAAGCTTCTCCAAATCACTTTCTGTTTTATACAAAATAGTTTCTGAGCCTGTAATCATGCCACCAAGATATCCAACATCATCTTTAATGGTTACAGTTTTTATGTTATTACCCATCTCGTCAAAACGAGAAATAACATAGTCCTTTCCCTTATACGATACCTTATCGCCAACATGATACTTATTCGCTAATCTGCTTTCATTACTAGGAGTTGTATCATCCATAAAGTCAAAGAGTGTTTGTTCTTTTTCCTCTTTTATATAATCTGCAATTTTAAAAGATTCGTATTTACCACTATCAATAAAATCATCTATTTTTGCACTCTCATTAAAAGTAGCACCTTTTTGAAGTTGATATTCTTTGCCATCGATAACAACTTTTCTTCCTGTATCTTCAAGTTGAATAGAAAAACTATCCTGCTTTGTAGCTAGAATAAATTCATTTCCAACCTTAATTGCCACCTTTTCAGTTTGATTGTTATAGGCATAGTCGTTAAGTCCTTCTACAAACTCATTTATAGTTATAAAATCAATATTTTCTTTAAACTCTTCAATTTGAGAAATGCTTACTTCATCATTGATTAAATAGCTTTTAAGCACATTGAATTTTGCAAGATCAATATCTAAATCTTTAAGATACTTTATCTTTTCGGATGTAACACCAACTTTATCATGATTCCAATCATCAATAAGCCACTTTAATTGTTCCATCTTCCAAGTTGGTAATTTAGGATCAGCGATTTCTGCTATTTCATTTTGATAAAAATCATATTCTGTAATAGCACTCATAATTTGTTCTAACTGCTCATCAGTAAAATCATTAATAGAAATGCTTGTATCTTGTAAGGCAATTTCTAGCTTACTAGTTGCAATACGACTAACTGCTTCATCCATTGGAACTTCATATTCTTCCATAGCAGCACCAACTTCTTCAGCAAAATTAGGACTTAAATCATAACTTGGAGAATAAGTTATTCGTTCATTTTCTTGAAATTGTTCTTCAAAACTAAGTTCTCCATCAAATACCCTATGAAGTTCTTCTTCTGTCATTTGGTTTTTAAGTTCGGTATCCTTTAATTCCCTAAATGTCTTAGGAAAATCTTCTAATATAAGTCTTTGTGCATTTAATTCTTTTAACTCATTTAAATTAAAATAACCCCATTCAGGTTCAATACCTAAAACAAGTCCAAAAGCGTCACCACTTTCTTTATCGTATTCTGTCATATACCAGGTCCAATTACTTCTAAAAGGAATAATATATGCTGCATGAACTTCCTTATCAGCAAGTGATACATCTTCTTGCTCATATAAATTAGGAACTCTTTCAAGCATTTCCTCTGTGATTAGTTCTTCAGGATTTTCTTTAGAATAGAAAAAGGAAGCAGTATTTGCTCCCTTTATAGTATCGTTATCAATATTTTCTAAGCTTCGACTACTTCCTTGATTACTATTTCCTTGAGTGCCGAAATCATTGTCATGTACTCTGGATGATTTTCGTTTGTAATCTTCCATGCTTTCATCATTTTCGGTTTTTCCTCCCTCATAAAGCTGATCGCTCTTTTTTGAGTTTCCATCAAATGATCCACCAGTTTGTTCTCCTTGTAAAGATCGATTAACATCTTCTGATGACTCATTTCGTTGCTCTCCATGAGATAGTCCAGTCTCATCACTGCGTATATCGGATTTGGAAATTCCTTCATAAATGTTGTTTCCGTTTCCATTTTGTCGAGTGTTTTCTCCTTGATTGATTCTAGTATTTCCTCTAAGCTCTCCATTTGCGAAAATTCTGTTTCCACCTTCATCATATCTTCTGTCATTTGATCGAATATCATCTTCGTTACCTCCTAAATTTGTTTCGTCCTCTTTTGTAAAGTCATTATAATCGGCAATCAGCCCCTTTGTCAGCCCCTTATCCAAAGATAATTTTTTTGTTCTTACCATGGTTGTTTCAATAATATTGTTACAAGCTTTTGAAATACAATTTCCAACGCTTAATAGTGAAATACTATCAATATATTTTAAATTTTCTTTCACATCATCTACTGAAATAGGGTATTGAACATTAAAGCGATTGGATATCGCATAACTAATACAGTTTCGCATAAAGTGAGCAAAAGACTTTCTATCTTCATCTGCAATCCTTAAATTATTTGCAAGTTCATAAATATGATCATCTGCATAAATCCTACTTAGTGAGTATAGATTTTCAGCTAAGGACTCACTAGGAGTATATCCTTGTAGCTCAATCATATCTTTTAATACTGTTTCATGTTTTTCTCTATCAAAAGTCCAAAGCTCAACTTCATTAACATTTCTATCCATTGATACGGTCTGTGACACATCAAAGACATATCCAATCTTTTGAAACGAGCTACCACTATTAATAACAGGAATACCTTTTTCTCCTCGTTTTACAGTTCGATTAAAGCGTTCTCGCCACATATCAAATCCCGTACAAGCCGTTGCATTAGGATTTTTATCATAGATACTAAGTTGGCTCAAAAAATCATATCTCTGATTATTTCCAATGACTTTTAATAGCTTAAGATATTCTGTTTCACTTGCTAAAACATCTCTTTTTACTAGTTCAATGATGTTATAAAAATCATTTGTCCTCATTATTTATCCTCCATTCTTACAATTTCTTTTAATATCGCTTCTAACACATTAACAACAATGCTATTTCCTGCTTGCTTATATAAAATGGACGATGTTGTGCCTTTTCTTTGTTTATATATACTTCTAAGTTTATTGAAATCTTCATCATCAAATCCCATAAGTCTAAAGCATTCTCTTTCTGTCAAATAGCGATATTTACCATTTCCTATATCTATAATCCCAGAATTAGGAATTCTTACTTGTTTGGTCGATATGGTGTAAGCATATTTATCAATCACCTTGAGTCTACCTTTAAAATTGTTATTTTTAGGCTCTCCACGAATATGTTTAAGCATAGACTCTTGTCTTACCTCATAAAGCGTTGGCACATCATTTTCAAGATAGTTTGAAATCTCGTTCATCTCTATTTTTTCAAGCTTAGAAAAGTCGAAGGTATTTTTCCCAAAGATACTTACCACAAATATTCGCTCTCTTTTTTGTGGTACACCAAAGTGCATGGCATTTAAAATCTTAAATTTATTCTCATACCCAAGTCTTTCCATCTCGTTTAGATAATGAAAAAAGGAAGCTCTCATATTTTTATCAAGAACTCCCTTAACATTTTCCCATAATACAATTTTAGGCTTATCATTCATCTCTTCAATAATTCTTATCGTTTCAAAAAGCAAACTACTTCTAGTGCCACTTCCTTTTTCTCCACCTTGTTTAAGACCACTTCGACTAAAGTCCTGACAAGGACTACCATGCATTAATAATTCTACTTTTATATCTATTGGATGATATAAAGTAATGTCTTTAGGCTTAAAATTCTCGCCATATAACGCATTATAACTTTTTACGCAGTTTCTATCGATTTCAACATAATCAACGATTCTATAAGGAATATTTTGCCTTATCAAGGCTTTTCTAATTGCTCCTATACCACCAAATAGTTCAAGCACATTTAACGCTTCTATTGTAATCACCTCCAAACAAAAAGAAACAAGATTTCTCCTGTTTCTATAACTTCACTGCGTCACTATACTGTTTGATTGTATCTCGTATTTCTTTTTCAATGCCTTTTAAAAATTCATCTTTGCTAGCTTTACCACTTGCAATATCTGATAACTTCATTTCCCATTCTGCTGTAGTTTTCGCTGATTTAAAGGTATCAGAAACAATGGTTACAAGGTTAATACCTTTATGGGTAGCAATCAAATTCTTTTTATCCCTTTCAACAAAGCCTTTATAGATTAAATTTTCAATAATTCCTGCTCGTGTTGCCGGTGTGCCTAGTCCTTTTCTTTCAACAAAAGTGTCTTTATCTAATGCGTCACTACCTGCAATTTCCATTGCCTTTAAAAGCGTATCCTCACTAAAGTGTTTGGGTGGTGTTGTATATTTTTCTTTGATTTCTTTACCATGTACTTTCAAAATATCGTGTTCATGAATATCTGTAATTGCAACATCTTCATTCTTTTTTGCCCTATATTCTTTTAAGTACTGAGAAAACCCTTCGTTTATCACTGTTTTAAAGTTACTACTAAACTCATAACCTTGTATATCTGCTACAACCTTCATTGTGTTTTCAACAAGTGGATATCCCATACTGGCATGAAGTTTATTTGAAATTAATCGATATATTTTTAATTCACTTTCAGGAAGCGTTGAAATATCTTCAGACATTGAGCTTACTGTAGGAATGATCGCATGATGATCCGTTACTTTCTTACTGTTAAACAC
>CALCFD010000009.1 GCA_937900695.1 uncultured Eubacterium sp.
CACGGTGGTGTGAGAGGTCGGGAAATTTAGTTAAATTCCCCTCCTACTCGATTGTGATGATTAATTAAAAAAATGTCACAAAATATTATATTCTTTGAATTGAATGTTGTATTATGTTAAAATGACAAAGGAAATAAATATTATTGTATGTTGATAGGAGATAAGTTTGATATGAAAAAAATTAAAAGAATTTTGTCTTTAGGCTTATGCCTAGCTGTTGCTTTTACTTTTACTTCGTGTGGAAATCCTTATAGCAATGTTGATTTTGATAAATATATAAAAGTTGCAAAGTATAAAGGAGTAGAAATAAACCCAATTAAAGTAAAGGTTACAGCCAAAGAAGTTAATAAGGAAATCAAGGCTAGATTAGAGGCGAAAAAAACAACAGAAAATGTAAAAACTGGTGTTGTTAAGGATGGCTCAACAATTAATATTGATTATGTTGGTTCCATCAATGGTGTTAAGTTTGATGGTGGTTCAGAAAAAGGAGCTGATTTGACTATTGGTTCTGGTAAGATGATTCCTGGATTTGAAGAGTCTTTGGTTGGTGCTAAAGTAGGAACTACTAAAAATATTAAAGTTAAATTCCCTAACAATTATAGTAAAGAAGAACTTGCTGGTAAAAATGCAGTATTTGCAGTAAAGATAAATACAATGCAAAAAGATACCATTCCGCCTTTAGATGAAAAATTCGTTAAGCAAAACAGTGATGTTAAGACAGTTGCTGAATATAAAAAGCTTGTTGAAAAAGAAATGATAAAGAAGAGAAAAGATGAGCTTGAAGAACAACAGCGTGTGGAAGTTTGGACTAAAATTGTAACTGCAAGTAAGATGAAAAAGGATGATAAGAAAAAGGAAATGTATCCGCAAGAGCAGCTAGATAGAGTTGTAGAAGAAACTAAAAAAACTTATGAAAATCTAGCTAAGCAGAGCAATATGTCACTTTCAGATTTTGTTTCACAAAACTTTGGAATGGATGAAAAGACTTTTAATAGCCAGCTTGATGAACTAGCAAAGATTATGGTTAAAGAAGAACTTGTACTATACTATATTGCTGAAAAAGAAGATATCAGTGTTTCTAGATCAGAATATAAGGAATATATTAAAAATACCTTAGCAAAATATGGATATGATGAAGAATCTTATGAAGAAGCAAATAATGGTAAATCTTATGAAAAGGTTGTCGGCAAAGAAGTTATCGAAGCTGAAGCTTTAAAGGAAAAAGTTCAAAAGTACATTATCAAAAATGCTAAAGAAAAGATTGTAAAAAAATCAGCTAAAAAGAAAAAGAAATAGGAATAAATCGGAGATCATCTAAAGATGGTCTCTTTTTATGTGATAAATCTGTAATCATTTTTTTTATGGTATTTATTGTAGCAAACCACAATATGTAGTAAAATTATTAGAATAAGACTAATTATTGTGTTATGGAGGTGAATGGATATGAAATGTCCGTTTTGTGAGCATACAGATACAAAAGTTATAGATTCAAGACATACTGAAGATGGTCATGCTATTAGACGTAGACGTGAATGTGAAAAGTGTTCTAAAAGATTTACTACTTATGAAAAAATAGAAGAAGTGGTATTGATGGTTATAAAAAAAGATGGAAGTAGAGAAACTTTTGACAGAAATAAAGTTATGGGTGGTATAGTAAAAGCCTGTGAAAAGAGACCTGTTCCAGTTTCAGAAATGGAAAAAATCGTAGATGAAATTGAAAGAGGATTAAATAATATGATGGAAAAAGAAGTAAGCAGTACTTTTATAGGAGAACTTATTATGGATAAGCTTAAGGATATAGATGAGGTTGCTTATGTTAGATTCGCATCAGTTTATAGGCAGTTTACAGATATAAATACTTTTATTGCTGAAATCGAAAGCTTACTAGGTAGTAAAAAAAGAGATTAAGTATAGAAAGGGATAAAAATGAGTGAAATTATTAAAATTGCTATAGATGGTCCTGGTGGTGCAGGAAAAAGCACTATTGCCAAAATTGTAGCTAAGGAATTAGAAATCGATTATATAGATACAGGTGCTATGTATAGAGCTATTGGCTATAAGGTTAAGAAAACTGGCGTAGATATTGAGGACATGACAGCACTACAAGCTATGTTAGATGAAACAGATATTGACTTTAACCAAGGAAATATTATTTTAGATGGCACTATTGTAAATAAGGAAATCAGAACCCCAGATATGTCATTGATGGCATCTAAGGTTGCAGCTTTAGGTATTGTTAGAGAAAAACTTGTAGCTCTTCAAAGAGCCATGGGAAAAACTAAGAGCATTATTATGGATGGAAGAGATATTGGCAGTAACGTGCTTACAGATGCTGAATTTAAGTTCTTTATGACTGCATCAGCTGAGGAAAGAGCAGATAGAAGATATAAAGAACTTATTGAAAAAGGAGAAGAAGTTACTTTTGATGATGTCTTAAATGATATTAAACAAAGGGATTATAATGATACTCATAGAAAACTAAATCCGTTAAAGGCAGCAGATGATGCTATAATGCTTGATACGACAGGTATGAGTATTGAAGAAGTTGTGAATAATATATTAAGAAAGGTAAAAAAATAGATGGCAGTATTAAGACCGTTTAGAGCAGTAAGACCAGCAAAGGGATATGAAAAATTAGTTATGGCTAAGCCATATGATGTAATGAATAGAAAAGAAGCGGAAAGAATGGCGCAGGATAACCCTAATAGTTTTTTACATATAACAAGGGCAGAAATAGATTTGCCAGAAGAAGAAAACCCATATTCTGAAAAAGTTTATAAAAAGGCAAAAGAAAATATTGATAGATTTTTAGAAAATGGCACTCTTATGATGGAGTCAAAACCTATGCTTTATATTTATAGACAAACCATGAATGGAAATGTACAGACAGGTATTGTTGGTTGTGTATCAATTGACGACTATGAAAACAATGTTATTAAAAAGCATGAGTTCACAAGACATGAAAAAGAAGTAGATAGAATAAATCATTTTGATATTTGTAATGCTAATACCGAGTCTGTATTTTTAACTTATAGAGATAATAAAAAAATTAGACTTTTGACAGAAGGATATATCAATAACAATGAAAAAGAGTATGATATTCAAGAGGATGGCGTAAGGCATGAAATATGGGCGATCAAAGATGACAATGTTATAAATGGTATCTGTGGTCTATTTGCAACTATTCCTGCTTTTTATATTGCAGATGGTCATCATAGAACGGCTTCTGCATATAAGGTTGGTCAGAAAAGAAGAAAAAAGAATCCTGACTATACAGGGATAGAAGAATTTAATTATTTTTTAGCTACTGTTTTTCCAGATGATGATTTAAAGGTATTTGATTATAATAGAGTAGTAAGAGATTTAAACGGAAATTCCAAAGAAGAGTTTATCAATAAGATTGAAGAAATGGGCTTTACTGTAAAATGTCTTGAAGAAGAACCATATAGGCCAGATGAGCCACATTGCTTTGGTATGTATTTAGATGGACATTGGTATAAGCTAGTAACTAAAGATGAAATTATTTCTGAAGGCATAATAGAATCACTAGATGTTTCAATCTTACAGAATAATATTTTAGAGCCTATTTTAGGTATTAAGGATGTTAGAACTGATAGTAGGATAGATTTTGTTGGAGGAATTAGAGGTCTTAAAGAACTGGAAAGAAGAGTGCAGACAGATATGGCTGTGGCATTTTGCTTACATCCTGTAGCTATATCAGATATTATGACTATTTCTGATAATCAGATGATTATGCCACCTAAGTCTACTTGGTTTGAACCTAAGTTAGGCAGTGGTTTGTTTATGCATATGCTTTAAGAGCTTGACAAGATGTATATACAGCTTGATAAAAATAACTTAAGATGATAAAATAAATGGTGGTTTATTGCATATATTTTTTTATGACTCTTTTCGCATATAATATGTGGAAGGAAAAATTATGAGAATTAAAGAAATGTCAATGTCAGAAAGACCTATTGAAAAAATGGTTTTATATGGCAAAGAATCTTTATCAAATAGTGAACTGTTGGCGATTTTGCTTAGAAATGGGACTAAAAATTGTAGCGCTATTGCACTTGCTGATAAGGTTTTAAACAAAAATGCAGATGGACTTAGAAATTTAACAGATGTTACTTTAGAAGAGCTAATGGAGATTGAAGGTATAGGTCAAACTAAGGCAGCATGTATTATTGCTGCAGTAGAAATAGGCAAGCGGTTAGCTTTATCTCAGGCAGTTGAAAAAGGTAACATAGGCTGTGTAGAGGATGTAGTTGATATATTTATGGAACAAATGAGATACTTGAAAAAGGAAAAGTTTGAAGTATTGCTATTAGATAGTAAAGGCAATATTATTTCAAAGGAAAACATTTCGGTTGGAGATTTGTCATCAAGTGTTGTTCATCCAAGAGAAACGTATAAATCGGCTATTAAAAAAAGTGCAGCGGCAGTTATTTTTATCCATAATCATCCAAGTGGCGATCCGGCGCCAAGCAATGATGATTTATTGATAACAAAGAGACTAATAGAAGCGGGAAATATATTGGGGATTTCTGTGCTAGACCATATTATCATTGGTGATGGAACTTTTGTTAGTATGAAAGCTCAGGAATTGATTTAAAAAAGGAGAGAAGAAATGGCTTTTTCAATTAAGGATTTAGGAATTGACTTAGGAACAGCAAATACTATTATCTACAATCAGGAAGCGGGTGTAATATTAAATGAAGCATCAGTAATTGCTTATGATAAATATACAGGTGACATTATAGCAACAGGTGGTAAAGCTAAGGCTATGTATGGTAAGGAACCAAGAAATATTGAGGTAGTTAAGCCATTACAGGATGGTGTAATTTCTGATTTTGATATGACTGCTGAAATGCTTCAGCACTTTATTAGACAGGCTCTAGATGATAAGAAGCCAAGCAATTTAAGAGTTGTAGTTGGTGTACCTAGTGGCGTAACTGAGGTAGAAAAAAGAGCAGTACTAGAAGTAGTTAGAGATACAGGCGGTAAAGAGGTTTATGTAATAGATGAGCCTACAGCGGCAGCTATAGGTGCTGGCCTTGATATTGAAGAAAGTGAAGCATCTATGATTGCTGATATTGGTGGTGGTACTACTGATGTAGCTATTCTTTCACTTGGCGGTATTGTAGTAAGTACTTCTTTAAGATATGCAGGTGATAAAATGAGTGAATCAGTTATTGCTTATATCAGAAAGAAAAAGGGTATTTTAATTGGCACTAAAACTGCTGAAGATTTAAAGGTTTCAGTAGGAAGTGCTATGCTAGATAAAGATGATAATGGTGAAGAGATAATTAGAACTGTAAATGCTAGAGGTAGAGATCTTGTATCTGGTCTTCCAAAGACATTTGAAGTTAATAATAAAGATATGGAAGAAGCTTTAAGAGAGTCAGTAGATACAATTATAGATGCTATTAAGTCAACTGTAGAAAAAGCACCACCAGAAATAGCAGCAGATATTGCTGAGAAAGGTATGATTCTTTCAGGTGGTGGAGCTCTAATTGAAAACCTAGATAAACTTATCTCAAAGAGAACAGGTATGGATGTAAGAATTGCTGAAAACCCATATGAAGCTGTAGCTATTGGTACAGGTAAGAGTTTAGAAAACATTGAAAGATTAAGAACTTATGCTGATATTAAAATAAGATAGGAATAAGCTATGAGATGGATAAGAGAACATAAGCTGTTTTCTACTGTTGTTGCAATAGTTATCGTGCTTATACTTATAATTGTCGGTTCTTATGCTAGCGGCGGTGGTTCATCTTTTATAAGTAGCGGTTTTCGTAAGGCTATTAACACTATCGAAAAACCATTTGCATATGTTGCAGGTGGTATAAAGGATGGATTTTCTGGTATTTTCAATCGCGGTAGTTTAAAAGAACAGATTGAAGAATTGCAGAAAGAAAACGAAAAGCTAAAGCAGAGCAATACTAACTTAACTTTGACACAGGAGGAATATAGCGAGTTAAAGAGTTTGGCAAAGGCCTTTGAATATGAACCATATAAAGGAATGCCAGCACCTATTGTTGCAAATATTATTGCTGTTGATAATTCCATGGTCTATAGGGAGTTTACTATTAGTGCAGGAAGTGACAAAGGTCTTAAAAAAGGAGATCCTGTAGTAGATAGCAAGGGTTTAGTTGGTGTAGTAAACCAGGTAAATAAGGATACTGCAAAAATATCTTCTATTTTAGATATCAATCACAGTATTAGTTTTATGGTTAAGAAAAAAGATAGCGTTTTAGGTGTATTGAAGAGTAATGGATCTAATAAGCTAAGTGGATATTTAATTGATGAAAATGCAAATATCTCTGAAGGGGATACCCTGTTAACATCAGGTATGGGAAATTATCCTAAGGGTATCACTGTAGGAAAGGTGACTGAAATTGAGTATGACAGTGATACGCAGCTAAAAATGGTAGAAGTTAAACCATCTGCCAATTTCAAATCTATGCAGAAGGTGGCGGTGTTTAAAAAATGAGATATCGTACACTAATACCTACATTGATAATTGCATTTATTATGCAACTATCGATTATGAATTTGATTACAATTTATGGCGTAGTACCAAATTTGTTGCTATGCCTTGTTTTGATTATTACGTTGTTATTTGACAATGAACAACGAATAGTCATTTGTAGCCTTATAATGGGCATTTTACTTGATTTTGCCGTTGGTAAATATGTGGGCATATATGCTCTTGTATTTTTTGTAAGTAGCATGTTTACAGTGGTGTATAAGCAGTTTTTTAATTATGAAAGCAAAATTTCCATAATTCCATTAGGTATTTGTGGTACATTTATTTACAATGGATTATCAAGTATTATTTTGGCAATAATAGGCATGAAGATAAGCTTATTAAAGATAATTACATTTTCTTTAATAGGATCAGTATTAAATTTGATTTTAATGTTTATTATCTATGTGGTTTTAATTAAAAAAGCTACAGCTCGTCCGAAGAGATCAAGGTACGAAAGGTATGAAATTATATGAGACAGTTTTTAAATAGATACTTTAGTACAACTTTACAAAAGGTAGCAGGCATCTTTTTTATACTAGGTATAGTTTTAGTTGGAAGACTTTTCGTTTTGACTGTTGTCCAAAATCAGGATTGGAGCGAAGCTGCAAACTCTCTTAGTATAAGAGGTATATACAATCCTTCTCCAAGAGGATCTATTTATGATAGAAATGGTAAACTTTTAGCTGGAAACAAACAAATTTTTTCAGTTAAAATGAGTGCCGGAGATATGGACAATGAGGAAATCAATGAAGTTGCTATAGAATTGGTTAAGCTTTTAGAAAAAAATGGAGATAAGTACAATAATAATTTTCCAATTAAGAGAAAAGATGGAAAGTATTATTTTACATATACTAAAGAAATTCAAAATTGGTTAAAAGCAAATAACATAAGCACAGATGCGACTGCGGAAGAAGCACTGTATGCTTTAAGAGATAAGCTTGAAATTGATAGTGATGATAGATATGAAATACAGTCAGAGATTCAGACTAAACATAATATATATCCTCCTATTTCAGTTAGAGATATGAAGTATACAGCAGAAAAAGAAAAGAAAGATTTTTTAAAGAGTTATGGACTTAAAGAAAATCTGGATGCTAAAGAGACCTTTGAGGCATTGCGTGATAAATTTGAAATTAATAAATCGGTATCAGATAGTCAAGCTATGAAAATCATGGCCGTAAGAACTGAACTTAAGTCGTTAGGATATAAGAAATATATGCCAGCTACTATAGCAAAAGATGTTTCAAATAAGACTGTAATGCAGATTGAAGAAGGTAGAGATAAACTAAAGGGTGTTGAAATTATATCTGAAACAAAAAGAAACTATCCAAATGGTAATTTGGGTTCTCATGTTTTAGGTTATTTAGGTAAGATTTCATCATCCGAAGAAGAGGAATACGAAAAGAAGGGTTATGAAACTTCTGCTCTTGTTGGTAAAGAAGGTATTGAAGGCAAATTTGAATCAGTGTTAAAGGGTAGAGATGGTACTAAAATTGTACGTATCGACGCTCATGGTGCATACAAAAAGACGTTAAAGGAAATTGAACCTAAAAAGGGTAAAGATATTTATCTTACAATAGATAGGGATCTACAAAAAGTTGCAGAAGATTCTTTAAGAAAAAATGTAAATGCATGTAGGGGTGGAGGATTTAGCAGTGAATTTGGTCCTGTAGCTGTAAGTTCTGCACCTAAAGCTAAGTCAGGAGCAATTGTTGCTATAGAAGTTGAAACTGGTGACGTATTAGCTATGGCAAGCTATCCTGATTATAATCCAAATTTATTTGCTGAGGGTATTTCGTCTAAAAATTGGGAAAAACTACAGAGTAGTAATCCTAGAGATAGTCTAGCAGCAGCTCCACTTTATAATATGGCATCAAAGAGTGCTGTGCAGCCGGGCTCAACATTTAAGCCTATTACGGCTATTGCGGCTCTTGAAAGTGGACTTGATCCAAATAAAACAGTTAGAGATGCTGGGGTTATTAAATTTGGTGGTCGAACTTTTGGTTGTGTACTTTGGAACTTAAATGGTGGTAATCATGGATACTTAAATATGTATAAGGCTATTCAGGTATCATGTAACTATTATTTTTGGGATATTGCTACTAACAAAGACTGGGCTAGTGGAGGCACTATGGGTCTAAACAAAGACATGGGTATAGAAAAAATACTAGATTATGCCAAACAGTTTGGTTTAGGACAAAAGACTGGTATTGAAATTGATGAGACTGTAGCGCCTATACCAACTCTTGAAAATAAAATCAAGGGACAGAAAAATATGTTGAAAAATCAGCTATATGCAAATGCTGAAAACTATTTTACAAAGAGTGTTTATTCAAATAACAAGAGATTGGAAAAGGATATTAACACTATTGTAAATTGGATGGATGAAAAGGGTATTACATATAGTGAAATGAAAGAAGAATACTTACCTAGAGTAGGCGTTAAGAGAAGTAAGTATGATGCTGTAACACAATTATGTTTATATACTTATTTTAATCAGGCAGAATGGACTGTCGGTGATACCTTTAATGTTGCTATCGGTCAGGGGGATAATTCATATACTCCATTACAGATGGCAAATTACATTGCAACACTTGGTAATGATGGTGTAAAAAATCAAGTAAATATTGTTAAAAGTATTGAAGATGAAGGGGATATAGTAAAAGGAAAGACAACCAAAGTAAATACTAGTAAAGAACATATTGAACAAGTTAAGGAAGGTATGCATAGAGTAACTACAGGACAAGGTTCAACAATTAGATCTATGTTTACTTCATTCCCATGGGAGGTATGTGCAAAAACTGGTACAGCTCAAAAAGAAGGTAAAATTAATCCTAAATCTGAAGTTGATTATATTAAGTCTCATCTAGGTAGTTTTGGTAATATGTCTTGGTCTGAAGTTAAAAAGGAAATGAAACGTATAATGAAGGAGTATCCTGATGTATATACTTCAGAAGATACAGCCGTTAGACGTGCTGTAATAAATCTAAGTGGCGGTAAGGTTACTGCAGAAAGATTAGATAGTTTTAAGTCAAGTTATGACGAATTTGCTTGGACTGTTGCAATGGCTCCAAAAGATGATCCTAAGATTGCAGTTGCTTGTGTAATTCCACAAGGTGTAACAGGTGGTAATGCAGCGCCAGCAGTTAGAGAGGTTATAGGAGCATATTTAAAAGAAATTGATCCAAAGTATAAAGATTTTAAGATTGTAAATAAGTTTAACTAGAAAGGCTGTTATGGGGAAGGTTATATTAATAACATCTGGTAAAGGTGGTACAGGTAAAACTCTTTTTGCTGCTAATATCGGTTCGCTTTTGGCGATGAGAGGTAAAAAGGTAGTTCTAATAGATATGGATTTAGGCCTAAGAAATTTAGATTTATATTTAGGTTTAGAAAGTAAAGTTGTATATAATGTAATGGATGTTTTATCTGGCGTTTGTGGTATTAAAAAAGCCCTAATTAAGGATAAAAGATTTGACAATCTATATCTTATGGCTGCATCACCATATAGAGACAATCGAGATATAACTCCTTTACATATGCAGGTACTTTGTGAAAAATTAAAAGAAAAATTTGACTATATTATCATAGACTCTCCTGCAGGTGCAGGAGAAAATCTGGATATAGCTGCTGCAGGAGCAGATCAAGCAGTTATAATTACAGAAGCCGAATACGCTTCTGTGAGAGATGCAGATGTTGTAGACCATCAGCTTAAAAAGATGGGTATTACTAACATTTGCTGCGTCATAAATAAAGTAAATGCTGAACTTATGGCCATGGGCGCAGTTCCTAACATAACTGATATTACAAGAAAGCTAAATATGAAGATGGTTGGATTTATTCAATATGACGATAATGTATATATTGCAACTAATAGAGGTGTGCCTATAGTATTTAAGCCAGGAACATATATCGAAAGAAATTTCAGTAATATATTAGATAGGATAATTGAAGAATAATATAGTAAAAAAGATGGACTATAGTAAGTCCATCTTTTTTGTAGAATTATGTATATTCGTTTTGTCATGATTGCGGGGAGACTATGGTAATGGATAGAAATTAATATGCCAAATTAATTTGTGAATACAATAAAAGCCTTAATAAATCAAGCCTTACTAAGATTGAAAAGACTTTTGTAAAAGCCTTTAATAAACATGAAAGTATGGCTATTTACTATATGGAGGATATCGAAATCAATGACCAGGTGGAGGATTTTATATATAAAAACAGGTCATTTGAGGAGCTGCTTCCTAAGGGAAACGAAAAACTATGCGCGTATCTTAGAGCCATTTGTCAATATACATGCAATAGACATCTTGTGAGAATGGATGCTAAAAGCCGCAGACTTGCTTATTATAAAGAGACTGTGAAAAATGCCATAGGTGCATTTTATGAGTTTTATGGCGCTAACTTATCACTAAAGGATGTGATATATGGCATTAGAAAACATGGTTTTTATAGCATGACTCCAGTTATAACAGCAGAATTACTAACAGAAAATAAAGAAGCTATCTATCCTTGTAAGGATGTTTTACCTAGCGAAAACAATACATCTATAATCACTAGAGATTTAATAAGAGCTATTGAGCAAAGCAAAAATAAAGAGCTGTGGTAACCTTTAACTAACGTTTTTTTAGGAGCTCAGCTTCAAGAAGGCCTAAGATAGGCAGTAGTTGAAACAGCAGATGGAAGGCCAGTTGGAATTTTTTATTAATATTTTAAAAGTTATCAAAGATAATAACTTGCTTCGATTTTCTTCTGTTCAAAGAGGCGTTATGACGTGGCTTGCAATTGGCTACGATACTTCTGAGGAAAAAGAAATTAGATTTATGTTTGATAAAATCTATCAGTGCATTACAGATAAAAAAGAGCAGGAAAAAGCACTGGTAGATGAAAATCCTTTAAGCGTTTACATCAGTTTATACAGCATAGGAATTGTGGAAGTTGATGATGCTATTAAGATAGCAATGGATTTATTAAAAAGCCCAAAACCACATATTGTTGCCAGCGTAATAATTTTTAACTTACCATTTTGATCCGCTGTCAAATGATAAGATTTATGAAAAATACAAAGATGATCCATGGAGAATGGCCCTATATTTTAAAAGCCTATCAGCCACTAAAGTGGAAAAAATTAAGATGGACCAAAAGACTGTCAAAGACATATATTTTAGGTTAGCAGATAAAACCTCATCTATGAAAAATACTGAAAAATACAAAACTCAGGGATTTGGTAGGTTTCGTATAGAGATTTACAGGGATTCATTAGTTAGGATTATGACATCTCTTTTGGAAAAACACGCTGACGAAAAATGGTTGAAGCAATACTGCTATTTGTTGGATCGCATTTTAATTATGGCAAAGGATGCGAAGAGTTTTTAGATAAATATTTTAAATATGTATCCGAAAAACTGCTAAAGAATTTATAATAAAAGAGGTAATTTCATCTAACAGCAAATTAGTAAAATGGATAGAGAAAAAGGCTAAGACTATGAACCTTACTGAAGCTGATATTGTGGCCTTTTAGGGAAGACTTAAGACTAAAAAAGAAAATGCTAGAGCGGCAATTGTAAATATTATTGCATCTCAGAATAAAGAAATAGTTTTAAATAGTTACGAAAGACTTTTTAAGTCAAATAATACTTAGATAAATCAATGTGCCCATGAACTTAAGCTTTCGGCGCCAGACTATTTTGACGAGGAAATAGAAAAATTTACTTTTAACGGTGCTGATTGCGGTTACAGCTTTTACAAGCCGAGAATGGCTAAGATGTTTTCCTATAAATCTTTCTTGCCTGTAGTTAAAAGGGGCTTTTTCAAGAAAAAAGAATTTGTAGCTGCAGGGTTTTTCTCACCTTTGACAAAAGAACAGATTATGAAATACTTTAATCTATGGGACCAGAGAATAGCCATTCACCAGGACGATGAATTTGAACTCTTTGGTGATATCCATAGACTAGGTGAGTATAAGAACTTTTTATGCACAACAAATTTTGGTGCAGATGGCCTTGATAGCCTTCCTTTTGCTAATGTATGGAGAAAATATTTTGAAGAAGACAGGCTAAAAACAGAGGAAATCTTTCAGATAGGAATGTATATTAATACGGATTTACTATATTTTAAAACACTTTAATGAATGGAGAGATGCCAATGGTTTAAGGGAAATTGCAGCAAGACATTTGGAATTTTTCCAGAAGGCAGTAAAGTATAACTCGTATAAAGTAGTTGAAGGCCAAAATGAATATGTAAAATCTGCAAGCGACTCAAACCTTTACAGATATTTTGTCAACTGTATAAATATTAATAACACTAAAGATGAGGAATTCAAGGAGTATTTTCCAGTATTATACAATTGGCATATAATTCATGTTATGGATACGGCAAACATAAATTTGAAGTAGACGAAAAAAATCGTATGGAAGTGGAATTTTTAAGGGGCGTTTTAGAGAAAATCGCGGATTACTTTATACATGTAGAGGCAAAAAGATTAAATGAAGTGACTGAATTAACACCGCTTATGCACCAGTTTACAGTAATTCGTGGTATGAAATATTTGATAATTGCCATGAATGCGCTTCGCAATGAAAAACTGACAAGAAACACTTACGGAGACGATAGAGTAAGCGAGTTTAGCAATATTATAAAAAACTGCTATCTTGCAGAAGGAGACGATCCTGCTACTCTTGCGACTGAAGGCTTTGATGAAAAAAGGCTTGTAACTACTTTATCACTCACATGAAAGAGTATGACATGCAGCATAAAAAGGCGCATTAGAGCTTCAATTATCCAGTACACTTGTCAGCTAATGAAACTGGACAACGTATCTATTGTGGGCAGCTTTGCTAAAATAGAAGGAAAACTTAATATACACAGAGTTCAATTAGGTAGCGGGAGCATTCATCAAGGTGGCAGCGGAAATATATATGGTGCCGGTTTACAGTGGAAAACGAGGCAAAGTATACTTGCCATTTTTAGATGAGGATACTATGACAGCGCAGATTTTAACAAAGGTTATTATGCTAGCTGAAGATCACTTAATTAAAGATTCGTCCATATTAGAACAAATTGCAATTAAATCATAAAACAAAATAAAAGAGCGTCACTTGCCAGGATAATGAGGTGACCCCAAAAAGTTAGACTTTATTAGCGAGACAGTTTTTAACTGCCT
>CALCFD010000010.1 GCA_937900695.1 uncultured Eubacterium sp.
CCGACCTCCTAATCGTTAGATTTTTTTGGTCTAACTTTTAGGGGTCGGTACATATTAGTTATGTACTCTCTTTAATACTTTATATTAAAATCTAAATCCTTCCATTACAGTTCCTGTAATATCTCTTAAACACTTTTCAACTATATCAAGAACTCTTGGGCCTATTCCCTCATTTTTATTAACTAGAAGAGCTGGTCTACCCTCAATTAACCCTAAAACTCTTGTAAGAACAGTTTGAACATTATTTAGACTTGCACTTTTAGCACTTATATATATATTTACGGCTCTTTTAAATTCTTCATCTGTAAACAATTCATTTGATTTAAGAGCCTTTAATGCTAAAGCATCTACATCTAATGGAAGATTCATTTCATCTACAATTTTTTCTATAACTTCATAAAGAGCAATCTCTTTGTCTTCACCTTCTAGATTATCTTCGTACTCATCAAAGAACTCACAAATAATTTTTTCCATTTGCTCCATACGAATATCGTAAAATTTCATCTCTTCTTCATAATTTATAGCTAAGTCTTCATTAAAATCCAAGCATTCTTGTTTGCGCTGATTCAAAGTGGCCGCATAATACTGTTTAAGAAGTTTTCCATATTCTTCTCCATTATCAAAATAAGCTAGAACCAAATTTTTTCCTAATCCATAGCATTCTAAGAAGTTTTTCAATAAACAATATAAAGATGAATATCTTTCATTATTAATTAGGGTAACAATATCCTCAGCATAACCAGAAAGCATATAAATATATGTTCTAGCATAATTAAAATCAACCTTTTGCCCTATATTTTCAGCATTGAAAATTTCAAATTCTTGATAATTATCCACTATCTGACTAATAGCACTTTTAGACTGTTCCATTTCTTGCATAATAGCTTCATGAGCTTTTTGAGCTTTTTTCTTTTTAAACATTAATTTCAACTCCTTCTAAAAATACATGAACAAGAGGTTTAGTCATTACATATATATCTTCAACAGGATTTCCATCTACCACAATAATATCAGCTAATTTACCTTCCTTAATAGTACCAAGCTTATCATCAACCTGAATAATTTTAGCACTATTTATTGTAGCCTGTTTTAAAATATCTATATTTTCAAAGTCATAAAATTCTTTTCTAGCTATAAACTCATATCCAGGAACTCTCATAAAAGCTTGCATATCAATATCAGATCCAAATCCCATCATAAGTCCCATTTTATAAGCTCTATTGATACAATTCTTTTCTTTTTCTTCATACTTTTTACTTTTATCTAAAATATCACTAGTAACATTTGTATTTTCTTCTGCTAGGCACTCCATACCAATTGCTGCAGTTGGTATTAAAAATGAACCAGGCGTATTTAATAATAATTCTGCTGTATCTTCTTCAATAAAAGCACAATGCTCAATAGTTCTAACTCCTGCTTCAATAGCACATCTAATTCCCGCATCACCATGACAATGTGCAGCAACATATGACTTCTTCATAGCAGCAGTGCGTACACATTCTTTTAACTCTTCAAGTTCCATAATCTGCATACCAGGATCACCAGCTTTGTTTAAAAAAGCACCAGTGCCCATAACCTTAATAAAATCTGCACCTTTTTTAAACTGCTTTCGGCACGCCTTACGCATTTCATCACAGCCATCAGCCTCAATATACATTTCTCCAAAGCTTTCGTTACCTGTTTCAGTTGGCGTAATAATCTGAGAGCTTGAAATAATTCTAGGTCCTACTAAAACACCATCCTGTATAGCTTCATTAATGGCAACTGTTACGTTACCTCTACAACCACAATCACGAACTGTAGTATATCCAGCTTTTAAATATTCTTTTGCAAAAGCGTATGCCTTGATTAATAATGTATTATCATCATACAAAAGATTTGCATCATAGTCTGTATTGTCCAAAGTTAAATGAGTATGAAGTTCAAACAATCCAGGCATTAGAGTTTTTCCTTCGATATCTATTTCCTTAAACTCTCCTTCAAATTTATATCCAGGCTCTTTTATAGCCTCTATTTTATCACCTACAATTAGTAAATCACCAAAAACATTTTCATATCCTTCTGTTAGTTCAGGGATAAATCTACAATTTCTTAAAACTGTGTTCATAATACCTCCTTATTATGCTAAAGCATCTACTATCTCAAGTAGTTGTAAATCTGGCTGTCTTTTAACATTAACAGCTTCCTTTAAATCGATTTCACAAACTCTATTTTCTGAGAATCCTATTGCCTTACTATTTTCATCATTATTTATTAATTCGATAGCTCTAACACCTGTTAGGGTAGCAATAATTCTATCTTGACTACTTGGTGAACCTCCCCTTTGTAAATATCCAAGTATGACTTTTCTTACCTCTTCGCCTGTTGAATTTTTTAAACAATTAGCAAGCTGATCCATACCTATAGATGCACCCTCAGCTCTTACAATAATATTATTTTTTTTATTGCGACTCATTCCTCTTGATACTTTTTCGCAAACACTTTTTATATCTGTATCAACTTCTGGTAATAAAATAACATCTGCTCCACCAGCTAAACCTGCTCTTAAAGCAATATCTCCACAGTCACGACCCATAACTTCAATAATAGTTGTCTTATCATGAGACATGCCTGTTTCTCTTATATTATTAATAGCCCCAATAACAGTATTTACAGCAGTATCAAAACCAATAGTATAATCAGTATATCCTAAATCATTATCAATAGTAGCTGGTAAATGAAAAACGCAAATGCCTCTATCCATTAAATCCTTTGCCCCTCTCAAAGTTCCATCACCACCAATTGTGATAATAGCATCTAGACTAAATTTTTCTATTGTTTCAATAGCCTTATCCATGCCAGCTTTAGTGATAAACTCCTTACTTCTAGCCGTTTTAAGAACAGTTCCTCCACGATGAATTATATCACCTACACTTGCAATATCCATCTTTATAATATCGCCATCTATTAATCCTTGATATCCATATAAAATACCATAAACTTCAAAACCTTCGTTTATACCACTTCTTACAATAGCACGGACAGCAGCGTTCATCCCAGGAGCATCTCCTCCACTAGTTAAAACTCCTATTTTCTTACTCACAAATAACACCTCCAATCAGTGTTTAGTATTTGCATTAACAAACATAGCCTTAGTTTTACTATATACAATTTTTTGACTACTATATAAACTATAATACCCAGACAACGTATAGCTAATTGCACAGGCTACAGCAAAATATATTAATCCTTTGTCACCAAATAATTCCAAAGATAAAAATATCGAAGCGATAGGACAATTAACTGCACCGCAAAATGTTGCAACTAAACCTATAGCAGCTGCAAATCCAGGATCCATTCCTAAAAAGCCTCCTAAAGTAGCCCCCATAGTTGCTCCTATGAAAAATGTCGGAACAATTTCACCGCCCTTAAATCCAGCTCCTAAAGTAATTGCTGTAAATGCTAATTTAGCAAAACATGCCCATGGTATTGCATTACCTTTTATAGCTTCAACTATAACTTCAGAACCTGCTCCATTGTAATCTCCAGATGTAAAAATAAAAGATAAGAGCATAATTATAATGCCACCAACGACAATTCTAAAATAGTCATTTGGAATGGCTCTTTCAAGTAATTTCTTACTTTTTGATAATGTTATTACAACAATTATGCTCATCAAAGCTGACATAATACCTATTATGCAAACAAGTAAAATAGTATCAAAATCAACCTTTGGTATCCTTACAAAGTCCCATTTTATCTTAGGAATGCCCATAGCTATAGATACACCATAAGATGATATAGAAGCTACAATACAAGGAATTAGACCTGCGTAATAAATTACACCTACACTTATTACTTCCAGAGCAAAAAATACAGCTGTTATAGGTGTACTAAATAAAGCAGCGAAAACTGCTGAGACACCGCTTAATACTATTAACGATGTATCCTTTTCATCCACTTTAAAATACTTGGCAAATCCAGAGCCAATTGAACCTCCAATCTGTACAGCTGCTCCCTCTCTTCCAGCAGAACCCCCAAAGAGATGAGTGATAATTGTACTAATAAATATTAAAGGACCTACAATAACAGGCAACTCTCCTTTGGCTCTAACCTTATCTATAATCCTGTTAGTTCCCTTAATTTTCTTAAATTCAAAAAACCTGTACATAAATACTATACCAATTCCAGCAATTGGCAAGAAAAAGGTTAACTCCCTATTAAAAAACCACAATTCATTTGCTTTATTTACACCTATAACAAACAGTGATCCTGCTAGTCCTCCAGTTACGCCTACCATTATTGATACACTTAACCATCTAAGCATCAATATAAAATAAAACTTTATCTTTTTAAGACTTAACATTTCCAATTCCTACTAAATTTTCTAACTCGCTGATCAACTGATTTGACGTTTTAACCCATAAACTTGATGGTGCCCTAAATCCCTTGCCATCAGCATTATAAATGTAAACTATTCTTCTTCCGCTATGGTTTGCTAAAATATCTTTGACGGCATTAAAAATATTATTTTCATTTTCCTTATTAGTAATTCTAATCTTAATAGGTGCATCTGGCTCATTAGTTAATTCAGTAATTTTATCTGCTAAAACCTTTGGTGGCTCATCTTCTTTAAAGTTTAATGTTCCCTCAACAATCACCATTTGATCTTCGTTTATAAGAGCTTGGTCTCTTTCATAAATCCTTGGAAATACAACAACTTCAGTAATGCCATAAAGATCTTCTACCTCAATAAAAGCCATCATTTGATTTTTCTTTGTTATTAGAGTCTTCTTGCTATTTACCATACCAGCAATAATAACCTTTTGACCATCTTCAATCTCAGTAGTAATTCCTTCTTCTAGCTCTTGCTGAGCATGAGCTAAGCTTTCAGAATTAACGCTTGTTACCTTATCTATAACATCTTTAAAATCATCTAATGGATGTCCTGTAATATATACACCCATCATTTCTTTTTCAAGAGAATTTATAATTTCTTTTGGGAATGGCGCTACATTTGGCAAAGTTTTACCATGATCTGCGCTTTGCATCTGCTCATTATTTAACTCAAAAAGTGAAAGCTGACCTTCGATATTCTTTTTAGCCTCTTTTTGTGCAGACTCTATTAAATCTTCATAAATAGCCAAATATTGAGCTCTATTAGAATTTAGTGAGTCAAAGGCACCTGCCTTAATTAAACTTTCAATAGCTTTCTTATTAATCTTATGAATATCTAAGTTTTCTATAAATTCAAATATATCTTTAGCCTGCCCATGATTTTCTCTAGCTTCGATAATAGCATCAATTACGCTTTCACCAACATTTTTAATGCCTAAAAGTCCAAATCTTATCTTACCATTTACAACAGAAAACTTCTTACTACTTTCGTTTACATCAGGTGGTAAAACCTCAATACCCATATCATTACAATTTCTAATATATTTAGCAATCTGTTTACCATCACTAATAACACTTGTCATAAGTGCTGCCATAAACTCAACTGGATAATGACATTTCAAATATCCTGTCTCATATCCTACAACAGCATATGCAGCAGCATGAGATTTATTAAAGGCATATTCAGCAAAAGAAACCATCTGGTTAAATAGTTGTTCTGCAATATCACGAGATACATTTCGCTCTTGGCAACCTTTAATAAACACCTCTTTTTCTGCAAGCATTACATCCATTTTTTTCTTACCCATAGCTCTTCTTAAAATATCACTATGACCATAAGAATATCCTGCAAGATCTCTTACAATCTGCATTACCTGTTCTTGATAAACTAGACATCCATATGTAACCGATAAAATTGGTTCAAGAAGAGGATGTAAATATTGAATTTTATCTGGATTTTTCTTGTTTTCAATATATGTAGGAATAGATGCCATAGGTCCAGGTCTATAAAGTGAAATCCCCGCTACAATGTCTTCAAAACAGTCAGGCTTTAGATTTTTCATAAACTGAGTCATCCCTGCTGATTCGAGCTGAAATATTCCTTGAGTATTGCCCTTTGCAATCATCTCATAAACCTCTGGATCATCATAATCCATCTCTAAAAAATCTATTTTTACACCATGATTTTGCTCTATTAACTCAATTGCATCTCTTATAACGGTTAAATTTCTAAGACCTAAAAAATCCATTTTAAGAAGGCCAAGCTCCTCAATTGTAGTCATCGTAAATTGAGTAGAAACACCTTTATCTGCCACATAAAGAGGTACATATTCATCTATATTTTTCTTTGAAATAACAACACCTGCAGCATGTGTAGATGCATGTCTTGGCATACCTTCAAGAGCCTTTGAAGTATCTAATACATTTTTAACAGTATCACTATTTTCATACATTTCTTTTAGCTCAGGATTTAATTCTATTGCCTTTTTAATAGTCATTTTATTATCAAAAGGAATAGCCTTTGCTATCATATCTGTCTCTGCATAACTCACATCAAGTGCACGTCCTACATCTCTTACAACAGCTTTAGCTTTAAGAGTACCAAATGTTATAATCTGAGCAACTTTACCTGCACCATACTTTTCGATTACATAATCAATTACCTCTTGCCTTCTTTCATAACAAAAGTCCACATCAATATCGGGCATACTTACTCTCTCAGGATTTAAAAATCTCTCAAAAATCAAGTTATATTTTATCGGATCTATATCCGTTATTTTCAAACAATATGCAACTATACTACCTGCTGCTGATCCTCTCCCTGGACCTACCATAATGTCATGCTCTCTAGCATAGTTAATAAAGTCCCAAACGATTAAAAAATACTCAACATAGCCCATCTGCTCTATTACTGACAGTTCATATTCCAATCTTTGCTTTAATTCGTCAGTTATCTGCTTATATCTATATTCTAGGCCACTAAAACATAAATTCCTTAAATACTCTTTATTTGTTAACCCATTAGGTGGCTGAAATTCAGGCAAATGAAGAGTTCCAAATTCAAATTCAACATTGCACTGATCTGCAATTATTTGTGTATTGTCTACTGCATCAGGAAATGCTGCAAAAATATTCCTCATCTCTCTTTCTGTTTTCAAATAGAACTGATCGTTTGGAAATCTCATCCTATCTGGGTCTGAAACACTTGTGGCAGTTTGTATACACAAAAGTACATCATGAGCTTTAGCATCCTCTTGCTTTACATAATGCACATCATTTGTTGCAACAAAAGGAATACCTGTTTCTTCATGAAGTCTTTTCATATCTTGTAATATTCTTGCTTCTTCCTCAATTCCTTGATCTTGAAGCTCTAAATAGTAATTACCTTTACCAAAAATTTCCAAATATTCTAAAGCCTCAGCTTTAGCGCCATCATAATCGCCTTTAAGTAAGTGCTGCTGAACATCTCCAGCTAAACAAGCAGAAAGACAAATAATTCCTTCACTATACTGTCTTAAAACCTCTTTATCAATACGTGGCTTATAATAAAAACCTTCAGTAAATCCTCTACTAACAATTTTTATAAGATTATGATATCCTATATCATTTTTAGCAAGTAAAATCAAATGACCCTGTCTCTTGTCTTTTGCAGGATCCTTATCATGACGAGTTCTCGCCGCTGTATAAACCTCACAGCCTATAATAGGATTGATTCCTTGTTTTTTACACTCACGCCAAAAATCCACGACGCCAAACATGACGCCGTGGTCTGTAATTGCAAGAGAATTCATTCCTGCCTCTTTAGCGGCAGCAACTAGATCTTTTATTCTAGCTGCGCCGTCTAATAAGCTGTATTCAGTATGTACATGTAAATGTGTAAATGCCATACTTTAAGTTCCTCTCTTATTCAATAGTTGCTACAAGTTCTCCAGCCTTAACCTGCTGTCCTTCCTTAACACAAATCTTAGAAATGCTTCCTGCCATTGTAGCTAAAATATTTGTTTCCATCTTCATAGCTTCAATTACTGCGATAGGCTGCTTTTCTTCAACCTTATCACCTTCTGCAACTAAGATTTTTAAGATGTTACCAGGAATTGGTGCTCCGATTTCTGCTGGATCGTTTTCATCAGCATAAGCGATTACATTACCAGCAATTGAAGCAGCACCATCTTTATCCTTGATTCTTACAGCACTTCTTGTACCATTAACTTCAAATGTTACATATTTATATCCTTCATGGTCTGTCTTAGAAGCGTTGATTAAAGTAATAACTAAAATCTTACCTTCTCCAACCTTAACTTCACAAGTTTCTCCTTCACGTAAGCCGTGGAAGAATACGTCAGAACCCATGTATCTAAATGTATCGCCGTTTTTAACTGCTTCTACATAATCTTCAAATACTTTTGGATATAATGCATATGATAATGCTTCTTTTTCTGTTCCTTCTAGACCTAAATCGTCAACTAAATGCTTCTTAATAGCATCGAAATCTTCTGGTTCTAATAGTTCACCAGGTCTACAAGTGATAGCTTTCTTATCCTTTAGAACCATTTTCTGTAACTCTTCTGGGAAGCCACCTAGAGGCTGACCCATCATACCTTCAAAGAATGAAACGATTGAATCTGGGAAGTCAACGCCCTGTCCCTTTTCTAGGATGTTTTCAGGTGTTAAATCATTTTGTACCATAAAGATAGCCATATCACCAACTGCCTTTGATGATGGAGTTACCTTAACGATATCTCCTAACATATCATTAACAGACTTATACATTTCCTTTACATCCTTTAGTCTGTGACCTAAACCAAAGCTTTCAACCTGAGCTTTTAAGTTTGAGTACTGACCACCAGGGATTTCATAATGGTAAATTTCAGTAGTAGCTGCCATGAAGTCAGATTCAAATGACTTATAAACAGGTCTTACTGCATTCCAGTAATTTGAAATTTCCTGAATTTCTTCAGTCTTAATCTTTGATTCTCTATCAGTATTTTCAACAGCTGCAACAATTGAGTTTAAGTTTGGCTGTGAAGTTAATCCTGACATAGATGAAATAGCAGCATCTACTACGTCAACACCTGCTGATGCAGCCATAAGTGCAGCAGCAACACCGTTACCAGTAGTATCATGAGTATGGAAGTGAATTGGAACTCCAACTTCACTCTTAAGAGCTTCGATAAGCTTCTTAGCTGCCATTGGTTTACATAGACCTGACATATCCTTGATGCCGATCATATGTGTTCCTCTCTTTTCAAGTTCCTTAGCCATATTTACATAGTATGATAAGTTATATTTTTCTCTCTTATCATCTAGGATATCACCTGTATAGCATAGGCATGCTTCAGCAACCTTACCCTGATTTAATACTTCGTCAAGAGCAATTTCCATACCTTCTAACCAGTTTAGAGAGTCAAAAATTCTAAATACATCGATACCTGATTTAGCACTTTCCTTAACAAATCTTCTGATTACATTATCTGGGTAGTTTTTGTATCCTACTGCATTAGCTCCTCTGATAAGCATCTGGAATAATACATTTGGAATCTGCTCACGAAGTGTAGCAAGTCTTTCCCATGGATCTTCCTTAAGGAATCTGTATGCTGTATCAAATGTAGCTCCGCCCCACATTTCTAATGAGAATAAGTCTTTTCCATATTTAGCAATTGCAGGAGCAATCTTTTCCATATCTACAGATCTTACTCTTGTAGCCATCAGTGACTGCTGAGCATCTCTTAGTGTTGTATCTGTAAATAATAATTCTTTCTGTTCTAGAACCCACTTAGCTAGTCCTTCTGGACCTTCTTTGTCTAAAATCTGTTTAGTTCCTGATAAAGGCTTAATTTCGCTTGACTTAATTTTAGGGAATTTAGGAACATCAAATTCAGGCTTAACACCCTTATTACCATTTACAAACTGTTCTCCTAAATAATTAAGAACCTTCAGTTTTTTATCTGTACCAACTCTAATGTTAAATAGTGAAGGATTGTTTGCAATAAAGCTTGTGTCGCACTGTCCCTGCTGGAATTCTTCGTTTCTTAATACGTTTAATAAGAATGCGATGTTTGTCTTAACACCCTTAATCTGTGTTTCAGATAAAGCTCTAGCTGCTTTTCTTATTGCACCTTCCCAAGTTTTAGCAAAAGCTGTAACCTTTACAAGTAAGCTGTCGTAGTATGGTGAAATAACTGATCCAGCAAAACCGTTGCCGCCATCAAGTCTGATACCAAAACCAGAAGCACTCTTGTATTCTTCGATTAATCCTGTGTCAGGAGCAAATCCGTTTACTGGGTCTTCAGTTGTAATACGGCACTGAATAGCATGACCATTTACATGGATGTCATCCTGGCTCTTAATACCAACTTCGTCACTATCTAAAGTGTAACCTTCAGCAACTAGAATCTGAGACTGAACGATATCAATACCTGTTACCATTTCAGTAACTGTATGTTCTACCTGAATTCTTGGGTTCATTTCGATGAAGTAGTGGTTTCCATCTTTGTCAACAAGGAACTCAACAGTACCAGCACTTCTATAGTTAACTGCTCCAGCGATTTTTAGAGCATCAGCACAAATCTTTTCTCTCTGTTCTTCTGTAATGCTTAATGCTGGAGTAAATTCGATAACCTTCTGGTGTCTTCTCTGAATTGAGCAGTCTCTTTCGTATAAGTGAACTAAGTTTCCTTCTTTATCTCCTAGTACCTGTACTTCAATATGCTTTGGTTTTTCAACATATTTTTCAATAAAGATATCGTCGATACCAAATGCTTTTTTAGCTTCGCTCTTTGCACTCTTAAATTCAGGAATTAGTTCGTCTGCGCTTCTAACAATACGCATACCTCTTCCGCCACCACCTGCAGCAGCTTTAAGCATAACTGGGTAACCGCACATTTCAGCGATTTCAACAGCTTCAACTTCTGATGTGATTGCTTTTTCAACACCTGGAATAATAGGTACTCCAACTTTTTTAGCTACAATTTTAGACTGAATTTTATCACCTAACTGACCCATCATTTCACTTGTTGGTCCGATAAATTCAATACCTGCAGCTTCACAAGCTTTAGCAAATGTCTGGTTTTCAGAAAGAAGACCATATCCTGGATGGATAGCATCTACACCTTTAGCTTTAGCTAGCTCAATAATTTCATCAATTGCTAGATAAGCATCTACTGGTGATTTTCCTTTACCAATCTGATAAGATTCATCAGCTTTTGTTCTGAACAGAGTATTTCTGTCCTCTTCAGAGTAAATAGCAACAGATCTAATGCCCATTTCTTTACAAGCTCTGATAATTCTAATAGCTATTTCTCCTCTGTTAGCTACAAGAATTCTTTTAAACTTCTTGATCTCACTCATTTTACTTTCCTTTCCTAAATAACTTATAACTATTATTTTTTTGCTAAATCATTAACCATGCTCCATTTTGACATGATATAATCATAACTATTTTTTTGATGTGGCACTAAGCAATCACTACAATCCTTTGTACCACTCTCTGTATATTTAAAGTTACCACCACACTTATCACCTAAAGTGTAAAGAGGGCAATAACAAAACAGACAATTAAAATTCAAATCATCCTTTGCCTTGTGGCAGGGAAAATATTCGCATTGTCTATGACTGAAAAACTTAAAATTATCCATAAGTCCTCCTAATTATCTTTGATATGAACATCAATTTGTCTAAATGGCATTTCAATGTTTTCTCTATCAAAAGCCAACTTTACATTTTCTTCTAAATAGTACTTAACCGGCCAATAATTATCAGTTTTAGTCCAAACTTTAAAATCTATATTTACCGAACTTTCACCATTGCTTATAACTCCTATTACAATTTCAGGATCGTTTAAAATCATAGGATTTTCATTAGCTATTTCCTTTAAGATGTTTTTTGCTTTTGCAATATCAGCACTATATGAAACGCTAAATATACAATCAACTCTTCTAAGCTCTGCTTTAGTGTAATTTATAATTACTGCCGAAGAAACTACGCCATTAGGAATGGTAATAGTTTTATTATCATAAGTAACCAAAGTTGTAAGTAGCATATCTATATTTTCAACAGTACCCATTGTTCCATCAATATCAACATAATCACCATTTGCAAATGGTTTAGTTATTAAAATAACTAAACCTCCAGCAACATTAGATAAACTATCTTTTAAGGCTAATGCAACAGCTCCTCCCGATATACCAAGCACTGTAACCATACTCTTAGTATCTATACCAAACTTGTCTAGCATCACTAGGAATAAAATCATATACATAATACACCTTGAAGTAGTTATTAAAAATTTATGTAATGCCACATCAAGTGCTGTCTTATTTAAAAATTTTTTTAATATAGAAGTTACTACTTTAATAGCAATTAATCCTACTATCAATGTTACTATAGGATTAGAAATTTTTAAAGCTAAATCCATATATTTATCCATTATTTCTATTCCTTCTTCTATCTAATTCTTTTAGAAGTTTCTTTCTCAGCCTAATATCATCTGGTACTATTTCAACTAATTCGTCACTATTAATAAACTCTAATGCCTCTTCAAGAGAAAAAACAACTGGTGGAGCTAATTTTACAGCATCATCATTGCCTGCTGCTCTCATATTTGTAGCCTTTTTAGCCTTACATGGGTTAACAACCATGTCATCATTACGAGAATTCATACCAATTATCATACCTTCGTAAACTTCAGTCCCAGGCTCTATGAATAATTTAATTCTCTCGCTAATATTAGATAAAGCATATGGCGTTGCTGTACCGTGCTCCTGAGCTATACCAACACCGTTAATTCTTTGAGGAATTTCTCCTTTGTATGGTTCAAAATCGCTAAATCTTCTTACCATACTACCTTCACCACGAGTATCATTAATGAATTCAGTTCTGTATCCTAAAAGACCTCTAGTTGGTACCATATACTCAAGTCTAGTAAATCCATTTTCACTATTCATATGAGTCATCATACCTTTTCTTAGATTTAGCTTAGATATTACACTTCCAGAATATTCATCAGGTACAGAAATTACAACTTCTTCAATCGGTTCTAATTTTTCACCATTTGGTCCCTTTTTCATAATTACTTCAGGTTTAGAAACAGCTAACTCATATCCTTCTCTTCTCATATTTTCTATAAGAATAGATAGATGCAATTCACCTCTTCCAGACACCTTAAAGCTATCCGTTGACTCAGTTTCTTCAACCTTTAAACCAACATTAACTTCAAGTTCTTTTTCCAATCTTTCTTTGATATTTCTTGTAGTAACATATTTACCTACCCTACCCGCAAACGGTGAATTATTAACCATAAAGTTCATAGATAATGTAGGTTCTTCAATATGAATCATCTCCATAGGTTGAGGATTATTCATATCAGTTAAAGTCTCGCCAATTGAAATATCTGAAATACCAGAAACAACGACAATATCTCCGCACTCAGCTTCTTTTACTGGCATCCTTTTTAATCCTTTATATACAAATACCTGATTAATCTTTTTCTGTGATAAGCTTTCATCACCTCTTGCTACACCAACAGTCTGACCTTCTTTTAAAGTTCCTTTAGTAATTCTACCGATACCTAATCTGCCAATATAGTCATCATAAGCCAAAGAGGAAATCTGTAACTGAAGAGGATCTTTTCTCAAATCTTCATAAGGCTTACAGTGATTGATAATAGTTTCAAATAATGGAATAATATTTCTATTATTATCACCCTTGGCGTTTTTTGCAATTTTATGACCGCCTTCTTCAATATGAATATCCTTAACATCCTCAGGATCATAAACTACTATGCCCTGTCTTGCAATACCATATAAAATTGGAAAATCCAATTGTTCATCATTTGCTTCAAGGTCCATAAACAACTCATAAACTTCATCTACTACTTCTTCAATTCGGGCATCTTTTTTATCAATTTTGTTAATTAATAAAATTGGGTTTAGTCCCTGTTCCAATGACTTTTGAAGTACAAATCTTGTTTGTGGCATAGGACCCTCACTACTGTCTACTAATAGTATTACAGTATCAACTGTCTTTATAATTCGCTCAACTTCTGAACTAAAATCAGCATGTCCTGGAGTATCAACAATATTAATTTTTACATCCTCATGCATTACAGAACAGTTTTTAGAGTATATAGTAATACCTCTTTCTCTTTCAATGTCATCACTATCCATAACACAAGTTACAACTTCTTCATTATCTCTAAACACGCCACTCTGATTTAAAAAAGCATCTACCAAAGTAGATTTACCAGCGTCTACGTGGGCGATAACAGCAATATTAATTATCTTTTGTTTTTCCATAACAAGTAATGTTCCTTCTTTCTATATATAGTCATATAATCGATTAATTATACCATAAAACAAATATAAATACTACAATTTTTGTGTGATTATAACAATATGATTTTGATAAATACTTTAATTAAAATTTTGCTTTGTCATACTTCTTAACCCAAGCTTTAAATTCTTGCCACTTATCTTCATGTTCCATAAAATATTTAGGACAATTTTTTCCTGTTATATCTCCATGTCTAATAACATGATCCCTTGATATATTATATTTATCACAAAGCCATGCTGTTAATTTTACTGTTGAGTTATATGCGGCAATCGTAAAGTCACCAGTACTGTCTTTATGACACACCTCAATGCTTATAGTATCATTGTTTCTCCAATTTGAAGCAGCCGATTGCATGTATAATGGGACACACTGAATTATCTCACCGTTAATACCAACTACAAAATGAGAGTTTACTTTTGTAGTTGGTTGAGCAAAATAATCTCTATTTTGTTTTGCCGTAGATCCAGGATTTGCTGTGTAATGTATAACTATATCTTTTACCCTATTCATATTTTTATCTTTTGGTGATGATTCATAAATTAAGTCACTTGTTACCCATGTTGGCATATCATTTTCTTCTAAAATTGGTTGTTTAACACAAAAGGTATAAAACATGAATAAAAGTAACACAAAAATTAAAAATAATTTAATTTTTTTATTATTATTTTTCTTTTTACTGTGTTTTCCTCTTCTCATTTCAATCTCCTATTATAAAATTTTATAGGACAAAAATATATTACCACAAAATTACATTTAGTTTAGTGACAAATATGTTATACTTAATAAGATATTGAATAAGGAGATAAATAAAAATGTATAATACTTTAAATGAAATAAATAACAATTATAATCTAATATCTATGGTAATTAGCAAACCTAGACGCAAAAGTCACCCAATAAATAAAATAGCTATTAGACCTGTATCTATAAACTCAAAATTGATGTATCAAGCAGAATACCATTATCCTAACAAGGTAACTCACCTTAATTTCGACATCGAGGAATTTACAGATTTCATTTTAAGCGAAGTTACCACTAACTTTAAGCAAATTAACATTTTTACAACAGAAAATGATATTCAAATACTAGCAAATAAAACAGATAAAGCTAAGATCATCAAAAGCAAACCTACAAAAAAAGCTATTAATATAGAACACAACCGAAAGAAACAATACATTATAGCAGATAATACACCTTGTGATTTTCTTATAAAGCTTGGTGTTATGGATGAAACGGGCAAGGTCTATCAAAAGCATTACAGCAAATTTAGACAGATTAACAGATTTTTAGAAATCGTTTCAGACTGCATGCCTTATTTTAAAAAGGAAAATATTAAAATTATAGATTTCGGATGTGGCAAATCGTATCTTACTTTTGCTCTATATTATTATCTAAAAAAACAACTTAATATAGATGTAGAAATAGTTGGTCTTGATTTAAAAGAAAATGTTATAAATCTTTGCAACAAAATTGCACAAGAATTAAATTATGAAGGCTTAAAATTCCAGTTAGGTGATATAGCAGACTACCAAGATACAGGATGTGATATGGTAGTCACACTTCATGCTTGTGATACTGCAACTGATTATGCACTAATAAATGCAGTAAAATGGAATACTAAAGTAATATTGTCAGTACCTTGTTGCCAACACGAATTATTTAAACAAATCGACAGTCCTATTAATAACCCTATGCTAAAACATGGCATCATTAAAGATAAATTTACTGAACTTTTAACCGATGCCTTGCGTGGACTAAAACTAGAATCTGTAGGTTATGATGTTTCAATGATAGAATTCACAAGCCTTGAACACACATCAAAAAACATTATGATTAAAGGGATTTTAAACAAAAATGCATCTTCTGATTACAAAACTAAAGCTTTAAATGAATACCAATTATTGAAAAAAGAATATAACGTAAAGCCTACTATTGATTTATTAAAATAAAAAATCAAATAATCTCTTGCAAAAGTCTGTATATTTATGTTATTATAGCAATGTTAGCAAAAAGCTAGCACTCTGGAGAGTCTCCCAAACAATGGGAGCGCCGAAGGTGGAGGTCAAAGAAATATCTTTGATGAGTCTCTCAGGCACAAAGGACAGAGCATAAATATTCAATCTATGCAAAAGTCTTACTCCGGAGAGCTGTGAATAACGCAGCTCTTTTTATTATGCAGGAAACTACTTTTGTTTCCAATTTAATTATTTTCAATAAGTTATACGAGAGGAGTAAAATTATGTTATCACTAGTTCAAAGTATCAACAGCGTAATGTGGGGACCTATTCTAATCACTTTGCTTTGCGGAACAGGTATCCTTTACACATTCAGACTTAAATTCATTCAGGTTAGAAAGTTTGGAACGGCTTGGAAAATGTTATTCAAAAATTTCAGCTTGAGTGGTAAAAAAAGTGAAAAAGGCGAAATGACACCATTCCAAGCTATTTCAACTGCAATAGCAGCTCAAGTAGGTACAGGTAATATTACAGGGGCTGCTACCGCATTGATTTCAGGCGGACCTGGTGCTATCTTTTGGATGTGGGTCAGCGCATTTTTCGGGATGTCAACAATTTACGCCGAAGCTACACTTGCACAGAACTATAAAACAGTAGATGAAGATGGACATGTAACAGGTGGTCCTGTTTATTACATCAGACAGGCTTTCAAAGGAAAGTTCGGAAAAGTTTTAGCTGCTTTATTCGCAGTATTTATCACCCTTGCTCTTGGTTTCATGGGTATAATGGTACAGTCTAACTCAATTAGTTCAGCTTTTACAGAAGCGTTTAATGCTAGAGGAATCAGTTTTTCACCACTTGTTTGCGGAATTATCCTTGCAGTCGTTGCAGCATTTATTTTCATAGGTGGTACAAAGAGATTATCAGCTGTAGTTGAAAAGGTTGTTCCTTTTATGGCAGTTATATATATAGCAGGAAGTCTAATTCTTTTAATTTTAAATGCTTCTGCTATTCCTGAAGCTTTTAAAATGATTTTCGTTTGTGCTTTTAAGCCTCAGAGTATGCTAGGTGGTGCTGTAGGTATCAGTATTCAGCAGGCTATTAGATACGGTGTTGCAAGAGGTCTATTCTCAAATGAAGCTGGTATGGGTTCTACACCTCATGCTCATGCACGAGCTACAGCTAAGACACCTCATGATCAGGGCCTTATCGCTATGGTAAGCGTTTTCATTGATACATTTATAATCTTAACTTTAACTGCACTTTCAATGCTTTGCACAGGTGCTTTAGATTCAGGAAAAACAGGTACTGCATTAAGTCAGCAGGCATTTACAAATACATTTGGTAGTGGCGGAGATTTATTCATCGCAATTTGCTTATTATTCTTCGCTTTCTCAACAATTTTAAGTTGGCATTTCTTTGGCTCTATCAACGTTAAGTATCTATTTGGTAAAGGAGCTATTAAGATCTACTCTCTAATCGTTGTTTGCTGTATTATTACAGGTTCAATGCTTAAAGTTGATCTTGTTTGGGAATTAGCAGATTTCTTTAATGGTCTAATGGTTATACCAAACGTTATCGCTCTTCTTGCTTTAAGTGGTGTTGTAGTTGCTATCAACAAGAGTGCCCAATTAAATAAAACTGATCGTTTAGACGATAATAAATAAATATAATACTCACTAAAAAAAGGAACTGTAATTTGAGAATTAAATCTCTTACTTATAGTTCCTTTTTTCCTTAATCAGATAATCATTATCTATGCTTCAAAATTTCTGTTATGCTAATAATAATTAGACATTTATCAATTATAACAATCTTTACTTCTTGTTAGTTCAATAAAAAAAAATCGCCATTATAATTATAATGACGATTTTTTATAATTCTTAAACTTATGGTCTTTTGATTAATACTGAACTTATTGTAGCAACAATAACACCAGCTAGCATAATCATAAAAGTACTTAGATATGACTGACTTGAGTCATAAAGTGCACCTGCAATAGTCCCACCAAATGAAGCAACTAATAAATTCATGTTAATAATTGGATAGTTCACCGGATAATTTTTCATTCCGAAGAAAGCCCCAATAAATGCTGAATTCATCGGTGTTACACCACCATAAGCAAGACCACTTACCATAAATGCAACAATAATTAATGCAAAGCTCTTAGTCATCAATGCAGCAATTAATAATCCTACAGCTACTAAAAATGCAATATCAACTACAAACATTGTATTTCTTCTACCAATCTTATCAAATAAAAGACCAGTAATAACTCTTCCTATACCGTTTAGAATAGAAATTAGACCTACTACTGTAGCAACTGTACCTGCAGCTGCTGCCGGATTGATTTCTAATACGATACCACTTGCCTGTGAAATAAGCGCTAGACCTGCAGCACTTAAGCATACAGCCCATACAAAATATAACCAAAAAGATGGTCTTGTAAGCATCTTTCCAGGTGTGGCCTCAATACCTTCTTCCTTCTTAACTCCAGTTTTCTTTTCTGGTGGAGCTGGTGGAATAAAGTCAGCACCAGGAGCCTTAATAATTAAAGCGCCTACTACAAGTACTACAATAAGTACTATTCCAAATACAAAGAATGTTGTTCTCCAAGCATCAACTCCTGGACCTGCTGGTGTGCAAGCCTGATAAACTTTACCTATAATAAAGCTACCAATACCAAATCCCATTAGTAAGATGCCTGAAATAAGACCAGGTTTGTCTGAAAACCATTTAGTTACACAACTCATGATTCCATTATAAACAAAACCTGAAGCGAATCCAGCTAATACACCATATCCAATGTAAAGCATAGCTAATGATTCAGCTCTTGAAGCGATAAAAAATCCAACAAAGAATAAAATACCGCTAATGATAATATTAGCTTTAACACTAATTTTCTTAGCAGTTAAACCTCCTGCTAATCCTCCAAAACAGAAAAATGACATGCAAATTGTAAATGTCAATGATAGCTGCGCTTGTGTCCACTGTGGGAAATATGCTGCAATTGGTGATGCAAGCACACTCCATGCATAAACCAAGCCTGCAAATAGTAAGATTATAGTTCCTACCCCTGCATAAAGCCAACGTTTCTTTTCCATTAAATGACCTCCAAATTAATATATTAAATTTATAATCGTAAAACGATTATTTAACTAAATCCACGACATTACTTACTTTTTTCCACTTTGTTTTGAGGTCTAAAGATGATAAATAGTAATGCACTAATACCCATAAGTATTGGGTAATATAAATTAGGTATAATATCTATTGGTGTTATACCTCCAAATCCACCTTCAACAGCTAAAGCTGCAGCTGTTAAAAGCTGAGCACCATAAGGAATAATTCCCTGCCCTACTGATGCAAAAATATCTAAAACTGAAGCAACCCTCTTTGGCTGAACTTCAAATTCATCACCAATTTCTTTAGCGATAGGGCCAGTTAATACGATTGCTACTGTATTATTAGCTGTACATAAGTCAACGATAAATACTAAAATAGCAATACCAAATTCAGCTCCTTTTTTACCTTTAGTTCTATTTTTAATACCTTCAATAATAAGATCTATACCGCCGTTTTCTTTAACTAAAGCAACAATACAAGCAACAGTGATAGAAATAATAGAAATCTCAAACATAGAAGCCATACCCTCTCCAATAGCTTTTACAGCTTCAAATAATGTAAATGTATTAGTTCCAATTCCTACAGCTACAGATAAGAAAATACCTGAAAACAATACTGCAAAAACATTAAAACCTATAAGAGCTCCTATTAATACTACTAAATATGGAACTATTTTAATTAATGAATACTCATAATTAGAATCTCCAGAGTACACCAAAGAAGTACTTCTAACATAGAATAATACTATAGCTATAATCGCAGCTGGTAAAACTATAAAAAAGTTTTGAGTAAACTTATCTTTCATTTCACAACCTTGAGTTCTTACGGCAGCAATAGTTGTGTCTGAAATCATTGAAAGGTTATCACCAAACATAGCACCTGATACTACTGCACCTACGCAAATAGCAATAGGAAATCCTGTTTGCTGTGCTACACCTACTGCAATTGGTGTTAAAGCTGTAATTGTTCCTACCGATGTTCCCATTGAAACTGAGATGAAGCACCCAATTAAGAATAACCCAACAATCATAAACTTAGCTGGTAAAATTGATAAACCAAAGTTTACTGTACTTTCAACGCCACCTGCAGCTGAAACAACGCCTGAAAAGGCTCCTGCAACAATGAAGATAAATATCATAGTAATAATATTGACATCTCCAGCTCCCTTGGCAATAATTTCTAGCTTTTCATTAAATGAAAGCTTTTTGTTCTGCATCATACCTACAAATAAAGCAATTACAAACGCAACTAAAGCCGGCATTGCATAAAAGTCACCTTTAATAATTCCTCCACCTGCAAATAGTACAATAAATACTAAGAAAGGCAGTAAAGCCCAACCTCTGTTTTTCATTAAATAATCAACTCCTCAAAAAAAATTACATATGATTACTCATATGCCCATACATAAATTGCTTCAATATTATACCATAATATACAAAGCCTACGCAACGCATATTTATTGAAATTCAAAGGAATACCATTAATTTATCATATGAACAAAAAATATATTAATTTTTTAAATAATTTAATAAAAACAAAAAATTTTTTATAAATATTTCAATTATTACATAATCGTCACAAGGGTTGAAATTTCAACAATATTTGTTTTTATGTAAAAAAAAATTTAAAAAAACGTGAATTTTCGCACAACTATTAATTGATTTTTTTTGTTTCTATGCTACAATAAATCTAACGAGTGTTTTGTGTTATTTAACTAGAATCATTTATGAACTTATTACTTATTTTGAGAGGAGAACACTATGGAAAATACTAATGTTAAAGAACCTCGCAAACCTTATTTATGGGAAGCACTATTTTCGTTCGGCGCCTTGATTGTTATCATGGCAATTGGTATCGCAGTATTCAAAGTTGACCCACATATTCCTATGTTTTTAGGAGTAATTGTAGCAGCACTTATGGCTCTAAAAATCGGTTATAAATGGTCAGCTATTGAAGAAATGATGATCACAGGTATTTCAAGAGCTATGCAGGCGATATTAATCCTTGCTATCGTAGGTATGATGGTTGGTATTTGGTTACTATCAGGTACTATCCCAACAATGATTTACTACGGTCTAAAATTATTATCACCTTCTATCTTCCTAATTGCTGCAGTTTTAGTATGTTCTGTAACATCACTAGCAACAGGAAGCTCATGGGGTACTATGGGTACTATGGGTCTAGCTCTAATGGGTATTGCTCAAGGTATGGGCATGCCAATCGGACCTACAGCTGGTGCAATCTTAGCTGGTGCATACTTTGGTGATAAGCTTTCTCCACTATCAGATACTACTAACCTAGCTCCTGCTATGGCTGGTACTGACGTATTTACTCACGTAAAATACATGTTGAAAGCAACAATTACAGCATACGTTATCGCGCTAGTATTCTTCGGCATTTATGGATTTAAGCACTCAGCTAGTGGAGATGTTGACACTTCTCAGGTTACTGTCCTAATGAACGGCTTACAGGATACTTTTAACATCAACCCAGTATTACTACTACCTCCAGTAGTTGTAATCTTAGCTATCGCTCTTAAGATTCCTGCTCTACCTGGTATCGCACTAGGTGCTATTGTAGGTGCTATCTTAGTACCAATCTTCCAGGGCGATTTAGCAGTATTCTATGACGATAATGGTCCAGTATTCCAGCATAACGGAGCAAACTTTGGAGATATTCTATATGTTGCTAGAAACGGATTCGTATGTAACACAGATATAGATGCCCTAAATAGCCTATTATCAACAGGTGGTCTAATGAACATGGCTTCATCAATCTTAATGACAGTTATTGCTATGATGTTTGGTGGTATCATGGAATTTACTCATCAGCTTGAAGTAATCGTAGACAAGATTACTAAGGTTATTAAGAGTGGTCCTGGACTAATCATCGCAACAGAACTTACTTGTGTAGCTTCTAACATCACAATGCCAGAACAGTACATCTCAATCCTAGTTCCTGGTAGAATGTATGCAGATGCATATAAGAAAGCTGGTATCCATCCTAAATCATTATCAAATGCTTTAGAATCAGCTGGTACAGTTACATCTCCACTAATTCCTTGGAACACTTGCGGAATGTACATCGCAGCTACACTAGGTATCACAGCAGGAACATACGCACCATGGGCAGTATTTAACTATCTAATGCCTGTAGTAACTATCGTATTTGCATTCCTAGGAATCACTTGCACAAAGATGACTCCAGAAGAACAGGAAAAAGCACTTGCTGGTGAATTAGTATAATTAAACTTATTTTGATTTAAAATTCTTATTATAACTAACACTCTAAAAAAAAGAGACTCGCACATGCGGGTCTCTTTTCGCATCTTTTTATACTCTCACAAAAGATCATTCACTAATCTGCCAGTTAATAGGTTTTTCTAGGAGACTGTTTGTCCTTGAGAAGAACTTACCTCCAAAAAAACCTCGATATGCAGATAATGGACTTGGATGCGGACTTTCTAATATATGATGGTTTGGATTAGTTATGTATTTCTTTTTGCTTCTAGCATTTGCACCCCAAAGGATAAAGACTATAGGCTCCTCTCTTTGATTAAGCTTCTTTATTACATTGTCAGTAAAGATTTCCCATCCTTTATCTTTATGGCTATTTGCTTGAGCTCTTCTCACAGTTAAAACTGTATTCAATAAAAGTACACCCTCATGTGCCCATTCAACCAAATAACCATGGTTCGGTATTTTAAATCCAATATCATCATGAAGCTCCTTATATATATTTACTAACGAAGGTGGTATAGGCACCCCTTTTTTTACAGAAAAAGCTAATCCGTGAGCCTGACCTGGCTCATGATATGGATCTTGACCTAATATCACAGCTTTAACATCTTTGTATTGTGTCAATTTTAATGCATTAAAAATATCATGCATATTCGGGTAGATTTCTTTAGTTTTATATTCTTTCTTTAGAAATTCTCTCAACTTTAAATAATATTCCTTATCAAATTCTCCTTTAAGAATCTCATCCCAATCGTTTCCCAAATTTACCATATTAAACTACTCTCCTCTCATTGATATTTTGATTATAATACATATTATACTATTTTAAAATCATCAAATTCAGTGTACAATATATGTTATGAGAATTTATATTTCAAAAGATGCAAATAAAATATTAATAGACTACTTAATGACATTTACAAAAGATATAGTCTATATTTCAAAAAACGGTACCTACCCTGCTATAGATAATCATCCTGATATACGGATGTGTCAAATTGACAATGAAGTTTTTATGGGTGATTTAAATAAAATAGGATACAAATATCCTGACGATATCATCTATAACGGAGTGTGTATAGGAGATTATTTTATTCACAATACCAAATATACCGATAAGCTTTTACTTGCCGAAATAGAAAAAAACAACTATAAAATAATAAATGTAAAGCAAGGATATACAAAATGCAATGTCGTACCTGTAGGTAATACTAGCCTTATTACATCAGATATTGGCATAGCTAAAGCATGTTCTCCCTATTTAGATGTATTAACCATATCAAATGGAAACATACTCTTACCTGGAGTAAACTATGGTTTTATTGGTGGATGCAGCGGTATGATTAATGATACGATTATTTTTAATGGTAATTTAGCAAAACATCCTGATTATACCAAAATACTAAAATTTATAGAAAGTAAAGGCTACAAAGCCAAATGGTTTATAGAATATGAGCTCACAGATATAGGCTCAATAATAGTAGAAAACTAGGAGGAAAAAATGTTACAAGAAATATATTTAGCAGGTGGTTGCTTTTGGGGAATGGAGAAACTATTCTCAATGCTACCAGGCGTAATACAAGTTATAAGCGGATATGCCAATGGCAAAGACGATATCATTCCCGATTATGAAAAAGTATGCAATGGTAAAACAGGCTACAAAGAAGCTATAAGAGTCAGATACGATAACGAGTCTACTTCTCTTGAAGCTCTTTTATTTGCCTATTTTCAGGTAATTGATCCTACTATTCCTAACAGGCAAGGTTTTGATAAAGGCACCCAGTACCAAACAGGTATCTACTACACCGACGATACTAGCGAGCGCATAATAGAAAAAATCGTAAAAATCGAAAAAACTGCCGTAAAACAGTTTGTAGTTGAAGTTGAACCGCTAAAAAATTTCCATATTGCAGAGGACTATCATCAAGAATATCTTTTAAAAAATCCTAATGGATATTGTCACATTAATCCTACTCGCATGGAAAAAGTTGCTAATTTTAATATTACACCAGCTATGTATGATAGACCTGCAAAAGAAATACTAAGGATTGATATTTAATTATGAAAAAACACGCTATTATTCCAATATTCATACCTCATGAAGGTTGTCCTAACGACTGCGTATTTTGCAATCAAAAAATAATTACCGCAAGAAGCCAGCCAGTTACTGTAGACCATGTAGAGGATATTATAAAATCCCATCTATCAACCTTAACTGATAGAAATCTTGAAACCATAGAAATCGCATTTTTCGGCGGCAGCTTTACAGGTATACCTATGATCCAGCAAAATGAATATTTAGAGGTTGCCCACAAATACAAAAAAGCCGGCTTAGTAGATAAGCTGCACATGTCCACAAGACCTGACTACATCAACAGAGACATTCTCGATAACCTAAAGAGATTTCAGGTAGATGTAATCGAGCTAGGAGTCCAGTCCTTTGACGAGGAAGTTTTAAGGCTCTCAAAGCGAGGCCACACCATAGAGCAAGTCTACGACGCTTGCCAGTTAATTAAGGACTACGGCTTCACACTCGGCATACAGCTGATGATCGGCCTGCCGGGAGACACCATGGAAAAATCCATAAAAAGCGCAGAAAAAGCAGCGGCCATTAAACCTGCCCTGGCTCGTCTCTACCCGACTGTAGTCTTAGAGGACACCGAGCTTGCAGATATGTACAGGAATGGCACTTACAAAGGTCTTAGGGAAGATGAAGCTGTAAATACCTGCGCTGCAATGTATAAAATCCTTACAGCTGCTGATGTTAACGTTATGAGAGTAGGTCTTAAATCCACTGATCTTGTAACTAATCAAAGCGATTTGGGCGGCAATTACCACCCTGCATTTAGGCAGTTAGTAGAAGGTAAAATCGCTAGAGAAATCATAGAAAATGAACTTTTGAAGACAGCCCAAAAGGAAATTACTTTTGCTTCAAACAGCAAATCATTTTCCAACATGATAGGCCATAAAGGTATAAATAAAAAATATTTTGAAGAAAAATTTCCTGACAAGAAAATCTCATATATTATAGACAACAATCTAAAAGCCGGTTTATATAAAAAGAAGTAGCTATTAATTAACAGCTACTTCTTTTTTTAATATAGACTTGCATAAATCGTAATTACTATAGTAATTACGATAAATAATCCTATAAATATAATTGAAATTAATGGCCCCATAAATCCGCTGATACAAATTAAAAAACCTGAAACAATAAAGACTATACCCATAATCTTATTCATCTTAGCCCACTTTTTTTCATCTCTAATAGTTTGGCAAGTTTTAACTCCAACAATAATATTTTGTTTAGTTTTAGGTAAGTAATTTCCTATTATAACAAATATAAATCCTATTAATATACAGGCGTTCTTTCGTATATCAATATTTTGACCTAAAGCTATATTTATAGTGCTTATATATACAAAAATGGTTACTACTGGTACTATAAACTTTGAAATATTCATTATTTTTCTGTTAGCCTTCGAGTTTTCCATTTTTCTATCGCTTACAATACATAAAAATCCCTGTAAAAGTGCCAATGGCAAAGGTAATAATACAGCTAGTGATTTAGGTGCCCATCCATCAGGTTGATTATACGAATCAAAATGTATCGCTACTCTTTCAGGCATCTTATCGTAATTAATAATCCCATATAAAATAGGTAACAAACATAATAAGACTGTGATAATAAGTGTTCTTTTATTTATTTTATTTGACATCTTTTTTACCTCCAAACTGATTTATCCATACTAATATTTCTTCAAATACAGATATATTAAGGTCGTAATAAATATAGTTTTTATATTTCGTTTCCACTACTAGCTCAGCTGCCTTTAACTTTTTTAAGTGATATGAAACAGTTGCATTAGTTAGATTAAAATGCTCTGCAATTTCACCAGCTGATTTTTTACCATCCTTTAGCATGGTTATAATATCTCTTCTTACCGGATCAGAAATAGCCTTAAGAGTTTCTGATAATCCCATATTTTTTTCCTTTCTCAGATAATACATACAAACTGAAATCTATTTAGACTTTTATCTAAATAGATTATACTCGTTAGTTAAAAGTATGTCAATAGCTATTTAGATATTTTTCTAAATAGCTAATTTTATACATTTATTGATATATAAACTTTAATATGATAAAATATTTTATCAAAAAAAATCACGTTTTATGGAGGTATATTATGAAAGCTGTAGTTACAGTCATCGGTAAAGATAAAGTTGGTATTTTAGCTGCTACAAGTGCAGAAGTTGCTAAAGCAAATGCTAATGTAATAGAAGTTACTCAGTCAGTACTAGAAGATTTCTTTGCTATGATTATGTTAATCGATATTACACAGATGAGCATCTCAATTGAAGAATTAAGAGAAAGATTAAAAGAAAACGTTAAAAGTATGAATATTCACGTAATGCATGAAGATATTTTCAATTCAATGCACAGAATCTAATATACATCAAAGGAGGAATCTTATATGTTAAACATGACTGATATTCTTGAAACAGTCAAAATGATTCAAGATGAAAACCTAGACATAAGAACAATTACAATGGGTATTTCTCTACTAGATTGTGCTGATGCAGATATAGATAAATCCTGTCATAAGGTCTATGAAAAAATTACACGACTTGCAAAAGATCTTGTTTCAACAGGTGAATTTCTAGAAAAGAAATATGGTATTCCAATTGTAAATAAAAGAATTTCAGTTACACCTATAGCTATGCTTGTAGGAGTTTCTGGTGGAGATCCTGTAAAATATGCTAAAACTTTGGATAAAGCAGCAAAGGATGTAGGTGTCAACTTTATAGGCGGTTACTCTGCTCTAGTTCAAAAAGGATTTAGTGCTGGAGACAAAGAGCTTATTGAATCTATACCAAGAGCTCTTTGCGAGACTGATATAGTTTGTTCATCTGTCAACATTGGTTCAACAAAAGCTGGTATAAACATGGATGCAGTAAAAATTATGGGCCAACAAGTTTACCAAGCTTCAAAACTAACAAAAGATAAGCAGTGTATAGGTGCTGCTAAACTTGTAGTTTTTTGTAATGCCGTAGAAGATAATCCATTTATGGCAGGTGCTTTCCATGGTGTTGGAGAAGCTGACTGTGTAATTAGCGTTGGCGTCTCAGGTCCTGGTGTAGTAAGATCTGTTTTATCAAAGATGCCAGATGATGCACCTTTAAATGTTGTCGCTGAAACAATTAAGAAAACTGCATTTAAGATTACACGAGTAGGACAGCTTGTAGGCTCTGAAGCTGCCGAAATGTTAGGTGTACAGTTTGGTATCGTAGACCTTTCACTTGCTCCTACACCTGCTATTGGAGATTCAGTTGCTTATATTCTTGAAGAAATTGGACTTGAACAGTGTGGTGCTCATGGAACAACTGCTGCCCTTGCAATGCTTAATGATGCAGTTAAAAAAGGTGGTGTAATGGCTTCATCATCTGTCGGCGGACTTTCAGGCGCTTTTATTCCTGTAAGTGAAGATGCTGGTATGATTGCCGCTGCCCGCCAAGGTACTCTTTCAATTGAAAAGTTAGAAGCTATGACTGCTGTATGTTCAGTAGGCCTTGATATGATTGTTATTCCTGGAGATACCACACCAGAGGTTATCTCAGCTATTATTGCAGATGAAGCTGCTATAGGTATGGTAAACTCTAAAACTACTGCAGTTAGAGTTATACCTGCAATTGGCTTAAAAGAAGGCGAAGAATTAAACTTTGGGGGTCTACTAGGCTATGGCCCTGTTATGAAGATTAGGGACAAATCTCCTGCAAAGATGATTAATCGCGGAGGACGTATTCCCGCTCCACTTCAAAGCTTAAAAAATTAACAGCCTTTATATATTTATATACAAATTATCCCTCCTTACAAACTTTGTTGATAGTAAGGAGGGATTTTAATTATTTTAACTTGTCTCCGATAGTTACCTTGCTATTTAAGTAACTTTCTCTATTAAATTTTTTTATTATCTCACTTATCTGATTTTCTGCTTCTTTCACTTCAAGATAAAACTCATCTGCAGACACCTTAAAACCGCCATTTCCTACAATAATAAGCTGTTCTAAGTTGTCTGATGTTGCAACTCTTACAAGGAACTTATCCGCTTTTTCATAAGTAAATTTTTCTATATATGAATCTGCAGTTTCAGCTTCTTTAGTGTATACCACATCGATATTATCATACTTTTCAACTTTTCTTACTCCACCTTTTACCTTGTATGCATCAAACACTACTATCACATGAATATTTTTATATCCTTGATAGTTTGTCAATATTTCTATTAAAGCCTGTCTTGCAGCATCAAAGCTTACTTTTGCCAACTCTTTTAACTCTTTCCAAGCATAAATTATATTATATCCATCTACTAGGAGATATTCTTCTTTAATATCTGTTGGTACAATTTCAACCTTGTTTGATGTAGGCCTTATAACTTGCTGATGAATATAAGTTTTATCTTTAGGCTTTCCATATGTTTTTCCAAAAATTGCCGTTAATTCATCATCGCTACTATCAAACTTTTTAGAGCCTAAAAAAATAGAATCTTTCTTTTCATTTTCACCAACTTCTAACTTAATTTCCACATGAGCATAATCCTTCACCTTATTCCAAGGAACAATAAAACCTGTACCATTTTTACAAAATACTGAATCCCCTGTATTATTTACATCACTCATAGAGTCATATCCTCTAGAGGATATAACCTCCTCTTGATTATGACAAGTATCATAACCATCTACCATCAATGTCAAAGACCCTCTGCCACCAGTATAGGATGCAACTTTAGAACTATAATTAGTCATTTCGCTTACTGGAGCTCTTCCTTGAATAATAGTTATTTCATCTTTTACCTCAGGTTGATTAAATTTACCAGACATCAAAGTTATATCAGACATAGCTTTACCAGTTGACTCTTGGGGTATCTCTAAAGTAAAAGAATACCACGGTTCTAAAAGCTCCATATGTCCATTTAAAAGACCATTTCTGATAGCTCTATATGTAGCTTGTCTAAAATCACCGCCCTCAGTATGCTTTAAATGCGCTCTGCCGCCAATTAAAGTTATTTTGATATCGGTAATAGGACTATTAGTCAAAATGCCTGTATGAGCCTTTTCATTAATATGGGATACAATTAATCTCTGCCAATTTTTATCTAAAAGATCTTCGCTACAAGCGGCATCAACCAAAACTCCACTACCTCTTTTACCTTCTTCCAAAAGAAGCTGAACTTCTGCATAATGTCTAAGTGGTTCAAAATGACCAATTCCAATAGCTTTACCCCTTAAAATCTCTTTATATAAAATTTCTCCTTGATCAAACGAAATATCAAGATTAAATCTTTCTTTTACTATCTCAGTTATAACTTCTAGCTGAACTTGCCCCATAAGTTGAAGCTTTATTTCCTTTAATTCCTCATCCCATAAAACATTTAACTCAGGTTCTTCTTCACCAATTATCTTTATTTTTTCATAACAATCAAAGATATTTACCGTTTGATTAAATATTACTTTATATGTTAAAACAGGCTCTAAGATAGGAACTATATAGTCATTTTCTTTTCCTAGTGGCTGTCCTGGGAATGTATCTTCAAGTCCTGTCACAGCGCATATTTCTCCAGCACCTATTTCGTTTACAGTTTTAAATTTCGCACCAGAATATATTCTAATTTGATTTACCTTTTCTTCATTTTCGCCAATTAAAATGCTGTCTTTAACTTTTAGACTGCCACCTGTAAGTTTTAAATATGTAAGTCTGTTATTTTGATTGTCCCTTGATATTTTATAAACTCGTGCCTTAAACTCATCAGGATATTCTTTTCTTCTTGTATATTTTGAAATTCCTTCTAAAAATTCTGTAACATTGGTTAATTTGAGAGCCGATCCAAAATAACATGGTATTATATTTCTCTTTTCTATATGCTCTCTTATTAAATCATCACTTATAATTCCTTTGCTTATATATTCATCCAATAATTTGTCATCACAATAAGCAAGTTCCTCAAAAGCTTGCTCTGTAAAATCTATGCACATTTCTCCTATATACTTTTTAAGCTGATTTAATACATATTCCTTATTACTGCCTTCTATATCCATTTTATTTACAAATACAAAAGTTGGAATATTATATTTCTTCAGTAGTTTTCCTAAAGTATGAGTATGTCCCTGAACTCCTTCTCTTCCATTTACCACTAAGATAGCATAGTCTAATACTTGCAAAGTTCTTTCCATTTCAGCTGCAAAATCCACATGACCTGGAGTATCTACTATAGTTATTTTTATATCTTTAAACTCCATTTGTGCTAATTTTGAAAATATGGTAATACCTCTTTGCCTTTCTTGAATATAGTTGTCCAAAAATGCATCTTGATGATCCACACGACCTAGTTTTCGAATAGCTCCACTTGTGTAAAGCATAGCTTCAGTTAAAGTGGTCTTGCCAGCGTCTACATGAGCTAATATGCCAATGATTATATTTTTCATTTTTCATCATCCTTTATAAATACTCCGCCATTTCCAAATTCCCATGTACCACACTGTGCACCTATTTCAAAGTGTGCTTTAGCTATGCCAAGATCATAAAGTTCTACAACCTTAGGCTCTTTTACTTTTGCATAAACATTGCCATATGAATAATAAAACATTACAGGCATGCGATTTATGGCAGAAGGTGCTCTTTGCACCATACGCATTCCTTCAATAAACCAATTAGGTACAGTGTCATTTTCGCTATAAAATAAGTTCTCTATTTTTTTAGTCTTATTTAAAGTATGAAATACATTTCTCATTATTTTTTCCTTAGGTGTTTGATTTTTCTTAACGTTACCAAAGGCAATAACACAATGAAATGCCTCATCTTCTTCGACCTTACATCTGCACTGTTCTCTATCAAAAGTTCCTCCTACCCAACAGGTACCCATTCCTAAATTTTCACATTCTAAAAGAAGCTTTTCACCAAAATACCCCAGTTTCTCATGAATGTTTTCATCTTCTTTAGGACCTACTAAAGCAATATAGTTTTTAACCCCTGTTAAAACACCATAACAAGATTTAAAACTACTAAATCCTGCTTCCTCGTCGATCATAAGCTGTATATTTAAACCATTTTCATCATTAGTTTTCTCGATACATTCTCTTAAACGTTTGATTTGGTCTATAGTTGGCAACTCTTTTGTAAAAGAACGTCTAGATTGTCTTGTTAAAATTGCCTGCTTATATGACATTTATTACATTACCTCCAATACTCTTCTTTTAATTTCGGCCATAGCCTCTCTGATTTGAAGACCACTAGTATCTATTATCATATCTGCATACTTTTCATAAAGGGGTTTTCTTTCCTCAAATAAATCTTCCAATGTTTGATCCTCTTTAATTGATATTCCTCTTTCTTTAAAATTTCCAAGTCTTCTTTCAATAGCATCACAGCTAAGTTTAATATATACAACTATACCAATACTCTTAAGATGTTCCATTGCTTCTTTGCCGTAAACTACACTTCCTCCAGTAGCTAGTACAGTTTTATAAATATCTATTTTGCTATTGATTTCATTTTCTATATCGTTAAAACCACCCGTACCATATTCATCAATCAATTCTTCTAAAGTTGCACTTTTTTCCTTTTGAATTACAATATCAGAATCTAAAAAATCATAACCCATAGCCTTAGCTAAAACTACACCAATAGTACTTTTACCACATCCAGGCATACCTATAAGTATAATATTATCTTTCTTCATTGTTTTCCCTTTCTAATCATTTGCCTTCATTGATTCAACCATATCTATCTTTTTAATACTTCGTCTCATTATTAAATTAACAACTACTGTAAACAATATTGTTATAATTATTGAAATCACATAACTGCTAAAATAGATTTCTCTTCCAAACATCATACCACCAACCTCAGCAGTTTTTATAACAAAGGTATTTAAAGCAATACCCATAGGAATACCCACAACAATACCTATTATAGTCAATATATTAATCTCTCTAAAAATATATGATGAAACTTCTTTATCATAAAAACCTAAAACCTTAATAGTAGCAAGTTCTTTTTTACGTTCACATATATTTATATTAGTCAAATTATATAAAACTATCATAGACAATGCTCCAGCTGAAAATATCAAAACAAGCACTATATAGTCAATATTTTTAACACTGTCACTAAAATTATCCTTTATAGTTTCAGTAGCAAGAACATATTCAACACCATCCTTTTTCATAGTATCTTTAACTACCTGATCAGCATCCTCACTATTAAGCTTTGTAAAAAGAGTATTAAAATTCGGATGCTTGCCATATGCTCTGTAAAAACTATTTTCAGTCATAAATAGCTTGTTTTGTACATAATTTTCACATATACCACTCACTTTGAAGATTTTGTCATGATCTTCATAGCTAACAGTTACATCATCACCTACTTTGAGTTCTAAAATTTCAGCTGCCTTTTCTGATAAGACTACACCTTCATCTGTTAGTTCAATTTTTCTATGATCTATTCTATTTCTTAAATCAACAAATTCAAGTAATGTTTTATCACTTTTCGGAACATCTATAGTAACTTCTTCTTGACCAACTTGAGATGAAATCTTAGCCGTATCTTCAAAGAAAAATCCTTCACTAGCAAAATTTTTGGAATCCTTCTTCCAATTTTCCTCATCTACAGATACAGTCATATCATATTTAAATATTTCACCATATTGCAATGCTACTATATCACCTATAGCATTTCTAACGCCAAAACCAGTTAAAAGCAATGCAAAACATCCTGCAACACCAATTATGGTCATTAAAAATCTCTTTTTATATCTAAATAGATTTCTAAGTGTAACCTTTTGTGAAAACTTTAAGCGTTTCCATAAAAATGTCGCTTTTTCTAGTAAAATTCTTTTTCCTGCCACTGGAGCTTTAGGTTGCATCAACATTGCAGGCTTTTCTTTAAGTTCTTTTCTAACTACCAAAATGATAGTTAACATAACACAAGATATAGTTGCTAAAACAATCCAAATAGCTATATTCCACATGAATCTTGTATTTACTGGCGGGATGTTATACATCATGCTATAAGCATTTGAAATAACAGTTGGAAATAGGTTAAATCCAACACTTAGACCTAAAACTGATCCTATTACAGTAGCAGTAAGCCCATACTTTATGTAATGATTTAAAATTATACTATTCGAATAACCAAGAGATTTTAAAGTTCCAACTTGAATTCTTTCTTCTTCTATCATACGAGTCATAGTAGTTAAAACTACCAATGCAGCCACTAAGAAAAAGAAGACTGGAAAGATTTTTGCGATAGCTCCTACCTTATCCACATCACCCTTAAATCCACTTATGCCTTGATTATCAAGTCTTGTAAAAGTATACCATTGACATTTGGGCATATCATTTATTTTCTCTTTGGCCTTATCTATTTTCTCCTCAGCTTTATCAAGTTCTATTATAACTTCTTTTTTACTCTTATTATACTTTTCCCATCCCTCATTTAGTTTTGATTTAGCTTCATTTAGTTTTTTTTCCTGATTATCAATTAAGTTATACTGTGAATTTAAGTCATTTTTAGTTTTATTCAATGACACAATTCCGGCACTGATCTCTTTTTGGCTACCAATAAGCTTAGAGTTTTGTGCTCTTAACTGACTAAGTTGAACAACCAATTTTTGTCTTTGTACTTTTAAAGCTGTAAGTTTTTCGTTTAGTTGTCCTAATTGATAATTATATCCATCTTTTATTTTAGGTAAAATAGCATTTATCTTGTCTATATTTTCATCGATAATTTTTATACTAGACTCTATCTTAGCAATAGCTATATTTATTTCATTTACTCTATCTTTAAGTTGACTAGTTTGATTTATCAATTTCTTTTTCTTTGCTTCGACAGTATAAAGACCATTTGCTATCTGTTTTTTACCATCATATATTTTTAAAAGGCCATCTCTTATTTCTTTTTCATTTGCCTTTAGTTTATTTTCATTTTTTGCAAGTAAAGCTAAAGCCTCACTCTTTTTCTTATTAAAACTTTCTTTATTTTCACCTAGTTTATCTTGAGCTTCTTTTTTTAACTCTTCATAACGTTTTTTGCTCTGCTCTTTTCCAAAAGCTTTAAATTTCTTTTTAATTTCATTTAATTCTTTTTCATAATTTACATTAAAAGTGTCATCTTCATTTATTTTAGCTTTAGCATAAACAGCAGTATAAGTGTCTATCTTCTCTGGTTCTCGGACATATATTCCTAAAGCAATACTGCCCTTACCAATTTTAGTCGCCTCTCCTTTTGAAGAAAGAAACATTGGTGATTTTACGATACCTACTGCTTTAATCTTCTTACCATTGTCATCTCTGAAGATACTATTTACTTTTGTATTATAGCTATACTGATTTGGTATTTCTATTACACATTCATCATTTTTTTGAGGTAATCTACCCTCAATTAATTCAAATTTATTTAATCTTCTATTGTCGTCAAAATCCACATAAAAAACTCTAGCCTCCAATGACTCATCTTGCCTATCACGCATTATCATATCCTCTTGTTTAATAGCCATTACTTGTGATATATAATCTAATTTTTTTATAGCTTCTATATCATTATTACTAAATCCCAAAGTGCTTTGTGCGTATAAGTCATATAAATTTTTATCTATAAAATATTCATTTGCTGTGTTTTTCATATCAGGCGTTGTTGCTAATAGTCCCGCTAAAAAGCCAACTCCTAGCGCGACTATACTAACGATTGATAAAAATCTTGATAAGCTACTTTTTATGCCTCGTCTTGACATTTTCTTAAAAGTATTTTTCATAATATCTACCATTCAATCTCATCTATTGAAGTTGGATTTTCATTGATTTTATAACCAACTACCATACCATTTTTAACTTGTATTACTCTATCTGCCATAGGAACTATAGCCTGGTTATGAGTTATTACTATTACCGTTTTGCCTGTTTTTCTACATGTATCATGTAAAAGCTTTAAAATATTTTTACCTGTATTATAATCCAAAGCTCCTGTGGGTTCATCACATAAAAGGATTTTAGGGTTTTTGGCAAGGGCTCTTGCAATAGATACTCTCTGTTGTTCACCACCACTTAGCTGAGCTGGAAAATTATTCATACGATGCTTTAGACCCACGTTTTCCAAAACTTCTGATGCATCTAAAGGATCATTGCATATTTCTGATGCTAGTTCGACATTTTCAAAAGCTGTTAAGTTTTGAACTAAATTATAAAATTGAAAAACAAAACCCACATCATACCTACGATACGATGTGAGTTCTTTATCATTATAATTACTTATTATTTTTCCATCTAAAGAAACTGTGCCACTGTCACAGCTATCCATACCACCAAGAATATTTAACAATGTCGTTTTGCCAGCCCCACTTGGACCTACAATAATGCAAAATTCTCCTTGCTGAATATCAAATTTAATATGATCTAAAGCGGCTATTTTTTGCTCTCCCATTTTGTAATATTTACATACATTATCAAATGATACATACCCAGCCATACTAATACCTCCTAGCAAGATGCTTATTAGTATTATTATAAAACGGGAACAAGATTATAGTCAAGTAAAGCGTCATTTATTAACTGATGACCTTTTTCATTTGGGTGCATCCCATCTATGCATAAAAACTGTTCATAGTTTCTATAAGGTAAAAATACTTTTCTTATATCTAAAATTTCAACTTTTTCTTCCTGAGCCAAATCAAATATTGTACTATTATACATTTCATGCCATCTATAAATATATTCTTTATTACCTAAAAACTTCATAATGTTTTCTTTTGATAATCCTTTACTTATCCAATTAAAAAACCTATTTGCACTTAATGGTGGCAATGATAGTAAAATAGGTTTGCATCCTTGAGCTTTTACTGTCCTTATGACTTTTTTATATTCTTCTTTAAATATTTCTATTGGAACTTGAGGCTGATGATCTATGTTGGGATTTTTTGATACTGCATCCCAATTAAAATTACAGTCATTTCCACCAAATTCTAAAATTACATATTCATAGTTTTTTAATGCTCCTAAATTTTTATTTAGTATTTGTTCACCTTTAATGACTGTGCAACCAAATTTTGCATAATTTTTAATCTCTATATTTTCTTCTTTTGAAAATAAATTTACAAAGCTTTCTTTAAGAAATCTATATTTCTTTTTTACCTCATCATAAACTACACCCTTAGCAACACTGTCTCCAAAAACACAAATTGACATTTAATATACCTTCTTTCAGTTATTTATATCAAAACTATATAATATAGTTTTATAATTTATTTATATGGTTTCCATTACTATATTATATAGTTTAATATTTGTCAATAGGTTTACAGTAAATATACAATATTGTATAATAAATATATACTGGAGGTGTTAAAATGGATAATAAACTAGACAAATATATAAAAATGTTTAAAGAAAACAGACCTGAACCTTGGAACAATATTCCTGATATAGATTTATATATGGATCAAATATTAAGCTATATGACAAGACAGCATCTTGGTCTTGAAGTAAACGAAAATCTTACATCATCTATGGTAAATAATTATACAAAACAAGGACTAATGCCACGAGCAAAAGGTAAAAGATACAATAGAGAACATATAGCATATTTGACTGCCATATGTTTATTGAAACAAGTAGTATCTGTCTCCGATACAAAAACTCTTTTAGACTACCAAATTAAAGATTCGGAAATACGTAGATTTTATGAAAAATATACTCAAATCCTTGACGAAGAACTTATTAATGTAGATAATTTAATTAGGACTACTACAAGCAAAAAATCAATAGCTGATTTAGCCTTAAAATTAGCTATATCAAGTTATGCTCATAAACTTGCTTGTGAATGTTTGATTGATTCGTTAAAGGAAGAAGAGGTTTAAAAATTTGAAAACAAAGAATATCAGATTAATACTAATCGCATTGACTTTAATTATCTGCATGTGTTTTTCTTTTTTTAATGCAGATTTAGTAAATGCAGCAATGGGTCCTAAAGATGTCAAAATCAAATGTAAATCGGGCATCGTCATGGATTACGAAACAGGTGCTATTTTATACGAAAAAAATCCACATAAAAAGATTTACCCAGCAAGTACTACAAAAGTTTTGACTGCTATAGTCGCAATAGAAAATTCAAAGATGACCGATGTGCTTACAGTTTCTGAAAATGCATTAAAAGGTCAAGAAGACAATGGAACACATGTTGGTTTAAAAAAAGGTGAAAAAATTACTATGAAAGATGCTCTATACTCTATGATGCTAGAGTCAGCTAACGATTCAGCAATTGCTATAGCCGAGGGCATAAGCGGAAGCGAAGAAAACTTTTCAAAATTACTAAATGCAAAAGTAAAAGAATTAGATCTTAAAGATAGTAACTTTGTTACACCAAATGGATTATTCCATAATAATCATTATACCACTGCATATGATATGGCTAAGATTATACAGTATGCCTATAAAAATGAAGAGTTTAGAAAACTATATTCAACTAATAAATATGTAATGGCTAAAACAAACAAACGTAAAGAGCTACTAGATATTTATACAACTCATAGAATGAGTCCCGGAAAAAGCAAATATTATAAATATGCTGTAGCAGGCAAAACTGGATTTTTAAGGGAATCAAAATGTAACCTATCTACAGTGGCTAAAAAAGGCGATATGACGTTAATTTGTTATGTAGCTACTAATAACTCCATATATGATATATGTGACGACACAGAGGCGCTTTTTGAAAATTCTTTCAAAAAATATAAGCATGAAACTTTAAGTAAGGATAAACGAAATAAAACTATAAAAGACATTATAGATAATAGCGATTATCAGATTAGACATTCGAAAGCTATTTCAGATAAAATAACTGTTACAGTTCCAAAAAACGCTGACTTAAATAAAATAAAGTTTAAATTAGATAACAAAAAACTTGCATTCCCTATTGAAAAGGGAGATATAACTGGACATATAAATGCTATATACGAAAATGAAGTTGTCGGAAATGTAACTCTTATAGCAAAAGATGATATGACTTCATTTATGTTTTATCTATCATTAATACTTAAAATTTTACTTTATGCAATAATAATAGGATTAGTATTATTAATTGTGTTGAGAATATACTTTAAATCAAGAAAAAAGAGAAAGAGTAAAAAAATAAAAGGCTATAGCAGTTATAAAATATCTCATAAAGATCAATATGCTAGCCATAAATCTCAAAATGATAAAAATAATCCTAACTATCATAGAAAAGAACTAAAATAGCAAGAAGATCAATAAAAGGAGCTCAACCCAGAAAAAATTCTAGGTCAAGCTCCTTTTCTAATGATATGTTAAATATTCTAATGAAATAAAAAACCCAGAATGCCGTCTGAAAGTTAATTCACGCCCTTACTTACTGTAAGGTGGGTCTCTCATCAAAGCTTACTGTCTTCCACTGCATAAACGGAGGCATGACATCCACTAAGAACTCCAAGTCCCGTATGAATTCTGTAGGTTGAATTATACTCCCAAAACAAACACCCCAGGAAATTTATTAATTATTAATTATTCTATAATTAGATGTTATACCTTTTATTGCTCTAAGTCAATAGCACAATTATGATAAACTTTTTGAACATCATCATTATCCTCAAGAAGTTCAATCATCTTCTTTAGATTTTTAATATCATCTTCTTCTTTTGGTTCTGATTCCATTGATGGTAAATATTCAATATCTGCTTCTACAAATTCATATCCTGCAGCCTTTAGACCTTCACTTACACTGTCAAAATCTTCTGGAGAAGTAAGAATTTCAAAGCTATCATCATATGCAACCATATCTTCCATACCAGCTTCTAAAGCAGCTTCCATTAGAGCATCCTCATCAATATCATCTGTCTTTTCGATTACGATAACTCCTTTTCTAGAAAACATATATGATACACAGCCAGGTGTACCTAAGTTTCCACCATATTTATCAAAAGCATGCTTAATTGATGCTGTAGTTCTATTTTTATTATCAGTTAAAACATCTACGATAACAGCAACACCAGCTGCACCATATCCTTCGAAGCTACCAGTTTCATAATTTTCACCTGCCAGCTCACCAGTTCCCTTTTTAATAGCTCTTTTAATATTATCATTTGGCATATTAATTCCTTTTGCCTTATCGATAGCATGTTTAAGAGCAACGTTATATTCAGGATCTCCACCATTTTTTGCCGCTACAGTAATAGCTCTCGCGTATTTTGTAAACATAGCAGCTCTTTTTGAGTCCTGTTTTTCTTTTCTTCCTGCAATCGTTCCGTGTCTACCCACTTGCGAAGCCTCCATTCTAAATTATTTAATCAAAATCACATTTAATTATACTCCTGCTAGCGTCTATTTTCAAGATTTTTATATGCAGTAGCCATCATTAGCTTAATTCTATTAAGCTGATTAACAGTACTTGCACCAGGATCATAATCTATAGCCGCAATATTTGCATATGGATTTCTCTTTTTTAAAGCTTTTATCATACCTTTACCAGTTACATGATTAGGTAAACATGCAAAAGGCTGTAAGCATACTATATTTTCAACTCCAATGTCTAAAAGCTCTACCATTTCACCTGTCAATAACCATCCTTCACCGCATTGATTACCAAGAGAAATTATATCTTGTGCCTTTTGAGCTGTCTGTCTAATATGTGAAGGTTCTCTAAATCGCTTACTTTCTTTCAAAGCTTTGGCAACAGGCTTACGCATTACTTCAAGAAGCTTAATTCCTGTATTATTTATAGCCATAGACTTAAATGAACCAGCCAAGTGTTTATAATTGAAGTCCGAATTATATAAGCAATATAAGAAGAAATCCATCAAATCTAAAACTACTGCTTCTCCACCTTCGGATTCTATGACTCCCACGATATCATTATTTGCAGTTGGATGATATTTAACTAATATTTCACCAACAACACCAACTCTTGGTTTAACCATATCTTCATAGATAGGTAATTCATCAAAATCCTTAACAATCCCTTCAATATTTCTTTTAAAATACTTATATTTGCAATCTATAATGTTCTTATTTGCAATTTTAGACCACTTCTTAAACAATTCATCAGCTGAACCCTTTACCTTTTCATACGGTCTTGTTCTATATAAAACCTGCATTAAAACATCACCATACATAACGCTTAATATCATTCTCAATGCAAGCTTAGGAGTAATTTTAAATCCAGGATTTTTTTCTAAACCTACAGCATTAACAGAAACAACTGGTATTTGCTCCATTTTTAAATCTTTTAGAGCTTTTCTTAATAATGCTACATAATTGCTTGCTCTACACCCTCCGCCTGTTTGTGACATAAAAATAGCGGTTTTATCAAGATCTAATTCGCCTGACTTAAGTTGCGCAATAACCTGTCCTAAAGAAACTATGGTTGGATAACAAGCATCATTATTTATATATTTCAATCCTTCTTCTACAGCATGAGTATTAACTGGAGGTAACATCTTCGCCTTATATCCTTCACTGGCTAATGCCGCCTCAAAAAACTGAAAATGTATAGGTGCCATCTGAGGTATCAAAATAGTATAATCATCCTTCATCTCTTTTTCAAAAATCACACGATTAAACTTTCCTGAACCCATCTTATGCTTAACATTATTCTTTTCTCTTTCTTCCATGGCAGCCTTAAGAGATCTTATTCTAATCTTAGCGGCACCTAAGTTATTTCCTTCATCAATTTTTAAAACAGTATAAAGTTTATTATGCTGAGCTGATATTTCCTGGACCTCATCTGTAGTAACAGCATCAAGACCACAACCAAAAGAGTTTAATTGAATAAGCTCAACATCATCTGTATTGCCAACAAATTCAGCTGCCCTATATAGTCTAGAATGATACATCCACTGATCTAAAACTCTTACAGGTCTTTCAAGTCTACCCATATGTGCCACTGAATCTTCTGTCAATACAACTATATCATACGATGTGATAACTTTATTCATACCATGATTGATTTCAGGATCCAAATGATATGGTCTTCCAGCTAAAACTACAGCCTTTTTATTATGCTTTCTAGCATATTTTAAAGCTTCTTCTCCCTTTTTCTTAATATCTTTTCTAAATGCACGATACTCTTTTCTAGCCTCATCAACTGCATCTTTCATCTCTTGTTTGCTCACGCATTTATTTTCCATCTGCTTAACTAACTCTTCAATTAGTCGCTTATCATCATCATAAGGCAAAAATGGATGTATAAATCTAACATCATTTTGTGCAAATACATCATCCATGTTATTGGCAATAAGTTCTGGATAAGTTGCAACAATTGGGCAATTATAATGGTTTGGAGCAGTACTATCTTCTATCTGTTCATAGTTTATACTAGGATAGAAAATATTTTTAATTCCATGCTCAACTAACCATTTTATATGACCATGGACTAACTTAGCAGGATAACATGCAGTATCCGATGCAATAGTATCCATGCCATTTTCATACATTTCTTTACTTGATGGCGGAGATAAAACTACTCTATATCCTAATTCTGTAAATAAGGTAAACCAAAACGGATAATTCTCATACATATTTAAAACTCTAGGAATACCGATAATACCTCTATATGCCATCTTTTCATTTAAAGGTTCATAACCAAACAATCTTTTATATTTATACTCATATAAATCAGGAATGTCGTTGTTATCAATATTTTTGCCTTCACCCTTTTCACAACGATTACCAGTTATAAATTTTGCACCATTGCTAAATCTATTAATTGTAAGTAAACAATTATTTTCACATCCTCCACATCTTGTGTTAGTATGCTCTACATTAAACTCATCAAGTTGATCTTCTTTAATAATTGTACTTACATCTCCTTCTTTATAATGCTCTATAGCAATAATCGCTGCGCCATAAGCACCCATAATACCAGCTATATCAGGACGTACTACATTTTTACCTACAATAAGTTCCATACTTCTTAATACAGCATTATTCAAAAATGTACCACCTTGTACAACTATTTTTTCACCAGCTTCTTCAGCATTTCGTAGTTTAATAACTTTATATAATGCATTTTTAATAACAGAATATGAAAGTCCTGCTGAAATATCTCCGATTGAAGCTCCTTCCTTTTGAGCCTGTTTAACCTTTGAATTCATAAATACAGTACATCTTGTACCTAAATCTACAGGAGATTGAGATTTTAAAGCTTCTTTAGCAAACTCAACAGTGTTCATTTCTACGGATTTAGCATAAGTTTCAATAAACGAACCACAACCTGATGAACATGCTTCATTTAACATGATATTGTAAATTGCGTTATCCTTAATTTTCATGCATTTCATATCCTGGCCACCTATATCTAATATAAATTCAACACCAGGTAAAAACTCTTCAGCTCCCTTATAATGAGCCATAGTTTCAATCTCACCTAAATCAACCTTAAAAGCTGTCTTTATCAACCCTTCGCCATAACCTGTTACAGTTGATTTTGCAATAGTTGCTTCTTTAGGTAACTTACCATATAAATCTTTTAGCATTTCGATAACAGCTTCTATTGGATTTCCTTCATTGCTCTTATAAAAATCATAAAGCAAATTTTTATCTTCATCGATAAGAGCAGCTTTAGTAGTAGTTGAACCTGCATCAATACCTAAGAAAACATTGCCCTTTGCCTTAGAAATATCTTTGCGCTTTATTTTATCTTTATTGTGTCTATTTATAAACTCATCATAATCTGCTTGATCTTTAAATAATGGTGACATATGCTTAGTATCTGATAACTGAGTTGGATCCACATTTTTAATTACAGAATATAAATCAGCTACTGTTCTTTCCTCCTGTTTATCAGCTAGCATAGCCGCTCCAATAGCTACAAAATACTTACTATCCTCAGGAAAAATAACTTGTTCATCTGTAAGTTTTAATGTCTCAATAAATCTCTTTCTAAGCTCTGACAAAAATGATAAAGGTCCACCTAAAAATGCTATGTTTCCTTTAATCTGTCTACCACAAGCAAGACCACTAATAGTTTGATTTACAACCGCCTGAAAAATAGAAGCCGCCAAATCCTCAATTGCAGCACCTTCGTTAATTAAAGGCTGAATATCAGTCTTAGCAAACACTCCACACCTAGCTGCAATAGGATATATTATCTTATGATTTTTTGCTGCCTCATTTAACCCAGCAGCATCCGTATTTAATAAAACAGCCATCTGATCTATAAAAGCGCCTGTACCACCAGCACAAGTACCATTCATCTGTTGTTCTATTGTATTGCCATAAAAAGTTATCTTTGCATCTTCACCTCCAAGCTCAATTGCCACATCTGTACGTGGAATCAATGCTTCTACTGCTTTGCTACAAGAAACAACTTCTTGCTCAAAATATACTCCCATTAGTTGAGATAGAGCAAGGCCTCCAGATCCTGTAATTACAGCTTTTACACTTTCATCTTTGTATTTTTCATATAAATCTGACATAAGCTGTGTTACTTTTTCCATAACATTTGACATATGTCTCTCATATCGTTTATAAATTATTTCATCATTATTATCTAACACTACTAACTTAACTGTAGTAGATCCAATATCAATTCCTAATCTCATTTTTCTTTCCTCACCTATTTTAATAACAATATATTATACCACTAATTTTCTATAATAAAATATAAAAATTCAAAAAATAATAATATGAAAGAAATGTGATATATTTGTAATTATTAATATCCATATACCCATTGATTTTTAAGGGATAATACATGTTTTTTTCAGTTGTTTAAGGAAAGACAATCTGTTATAATTAACTACATGAAAAGTACTATTAGAAAATCAACATGGAAAGCTATATATAGGTTACTTGATAGAGTATCACCTTTAGATGAGGATTGTGGTAAATTGTGCAATGCTGCTTGCTGCACCCAGGAAGGAGATGAAACAGAAGATGGGGCTTGCGATTTTGAAATGGGCATATACCTTTTACCAGGAGAAGAAAAATTATATACTATGGATGAACCTTGGCTAAAATGGTCAGTTGAACAAGCAGAAGACTATGAATTTCCAGACTCATGGCATGGCAATGTGTATTTTGTCAGATGCACAACTCCGCCGATTTGTCCAAGAGAACATAGACCTCTTCAATGCAGATTTTATCCATTAACACCCTATTTAGATAAAAATGATAATCTTTCATTGATTTTATCACCTGTTGAAACTCCATATAGCTGTCCATTAATAACAAAAAGAATCAAACTAAATGATAGATTTTATAAGGCTAATTACACAGTTTGGAAGAGACTAATAAAAGATCCTCTTATTTATGACATGGTTAAGTTTGACAGTCAAATTATAGATGAAATAAAAGACGAATAAAAAAAAAGCACATTCAATTGGTACAATACCATCGAATGTGCTTTTAGTCTTATCCAATTATTTTACAGCATCTAAAATAATTTCTACCGATTTTTCTAGTCCAAATTTACCACTGTTTAAAATCAAATCATAATTATCTAAGTTACCCCATTTTTTTTCACAGTAAAATGAGTAATGTTTTGCTCTAGCTTTATCACTCTTTTTTATAACAGAAGCAACATTTTTTTCTTCAATACCATACTCTTCTACAGCTCTCTTAACACGCTGATTATAATCTGAGTGAATAAATACATTCAATACATCATCCCTATCTCTTAAAATATAATCTGCACATCTTCCTACAATTACACAAGGTCCTTTTTCTGCCAAGTCCTTAATAATTCTACTTTGTGCTACAAAAATATCTTCACCTATTACCTGCACATTTTCAACAACTGGACTTACTGAATAATATCCTAAAGTTGCAATATTAAATGCCTGAGCCATAGTCATCTTCTCTGATGCTTCTTCAACATATCCTGCAGCCATTCCGCAATCTTGGGCAATCATATCTATAAGCACCTTATCATAAAATGGAATATCTAGCGCTTTAGCAATTCTTTCACCTATTTGTCTACCACCACTACCATATTCTCTACTTATAGTTATTATTTTTGTATTATTCATTATTTTCACACCCCAATTTCTTAAATGTATTATTATATAAATATCTTAACATAATTACATAATAAACAACACCTATTATTTCTGCAAGTGGAAATGAAAGCCATACAGCTCTTAATCCAAATACTTTTCCAAAAATAAATGCCAATGGCAAAATACCTGCAAACTGTCTTAATATTGACCCCCACATACTCATAACACCATGACCAGTAGCCTGGAATAAGCCTGCAGAAATAATACCAAAACCAGCTGGTATAAAACATAAACTTATAGATTTCAAAGCATCATTGCCTATAGCTAACATATCTGGTGATGCATTAAACAGTTTGAGTAAAAGATCTGGAATTGTTTGGAATATTATTAATCCCATAGTCATAATTATTATAGCTGCCATTGTGGCAACCTTAAAAGTATCCAAAAGTCTTTTTTTATTTCGAGCCCCATAATTATAACCCATAATAGGAAGTGCACCTTGGTTTACACCAAATGAAGGCATAAATACAAATGACTGCAATTTGCCATAAACACCTAGCACTGCCACAGCAGTAGATGAAAATCCCGCTAAAATAGCATTCATTCCAAATAGCATTACAGATCCTAATGCCTGCATAATAATTGAAGGTGCCCCTACTGCATATATTTCCTTTATCGTACTCCAATGAATATCAAAACTAAATACTTTAATTTCAACAGCATGGTCTTTAGTTAAAAGTAAAAATAATCCTATTGCACAACCTACAAACTGAGAAAATACTGTAGCAATAGCAGCTCCAGCAACTCCCATTTTAGGAAGTCCAAACCATCCAAAGATTAATATTGGATCAGCTATTATATTCACTACTGCACCAGTTATAATTGTAATCATAGGGTAAATCATATTTCCTGTTGACTGAAATATTTTTTCTATTAATAAATTAGTCATTACAAAAATACTACAAACTGTTACAATAGTTAAATAATCAACTCCAAAGTCAATTATTTCCTTATTATTACTAAAGATTTCCATAAATCCTCTTGAAGCAAAAATACCAAATATAGCAAATATAAGCCAATTTACCACTGCTAATTTAATACCGCTTGAAGCCGCATTATTAGCATCTTCAAACCTTTTAGCTCCAAGTCTTCTAGATATTAGTGAATTAATACCAACCCCTGTACCTACTCCCATCGCTATCATAAGCATCTGAATAGGAAATACTATTGATACAGCAGTCAAAGCATTTTCACCTATCTGTGCAACAAATATACTATCTACTATATTATAAAGTGAATTTATAAGCATAGAAAATATAGCCGGTCCTGACATTGTCAAAAGCAACTTTCCTATGGGCATTGTACCCATTTTATTTTCTTGTCCATCCATAAAAATATCTCCTCCTCATTCAACAATCATTTATTTCACTTCATTTACTTCTCCAGTTACACTATCCATAATATAACCATAAACATTAACATCTTCAGGTACTAATGGATGATTTCTTATTGTGTTAACTGCAGAAACTACAGATTGCTTCATATCATCAAACCCATGTAGCCAGCTTTCAAGCTCAATACCACAGTTTCTAATCATATTAAGAGTTTCTTCTTTAATTCCTCTTTTTATCATTTCATTTTCGATTTTGGCAGGTTCAATACCTTTCATACCACAATCTGTATGACCTATTACTAAGATATCATTTACACCAAGCTCATAGATTGCAACCATTAGACTTCTCATAACTGATCCAAATGGATGAGAAATTACTCCTCCTGCATTTTTAATTATTTTAACATCTCCATTTTTAATATTTAATGCTGCAGGAAGCAAAGCTGTCAATCTTGTATCCATACATGAGATAATAGCAAGCTTTTTATCTGGATATTTTGTAGTGATAAATTCTTCGTATTTCTTTTCGTTAACAAACTTTTTATTGTCTTCTAAAATCTGTTCAATAAAACTATTCATCACAAACTCCTTTCATATTCTACATTTTTTCAAGTAAAAAAAATAATTGGTTTCTTTTTTGAAACCAATTAATTATACTATATATTAGTTGTATATGCAACTACTTTGCTATCGTGTATGCTTCTATAAGTATATCTACTGCTTTGACTAATTTATCTTTATCATTGCCATAGACTTTTGCAACAACCTCATCTTCTAAAATCTCATCTCCTACTTTTTTAAATAAAGTAATTCCAGCTGACAAATCTATGTCATCTTCTTTTTTTTCACGACCTGCACCACATATAAGAGAAGCTTCTCCAACTTTATTAGCTTCAAGACGACTCAAAATGCCACTCTGAGCAATTTTTACATTCACTTCGTATTTTGGCTTTGGAAGCAAGCTATAATCTTCCACAACAGAAGGATTTCCACCTTGAGCTTCTATGAATTCCTTACACTTTAGAAGAGCTTTTTTATTATCTACCATAGATTTAGCTATCTTAGCACCTTCTTCTTTATCTTTGGCAAGTTCTCCTAAAACTAACATTTTTCCAGAGATTTCAATTGCAAGATTCATTAAATCATCAGGCCCTTTCCCCTTTAAGACATCTATAGCTTCCATAACTTCATTAGCATTACCTACCATGTTTCCAAGAGGCTGATTCATATCAGACAAAATATATTCAACATTTTTACTAGCCATGTTACCTATTCTTTTCATAAGCTCAGCTAACTCTTTAGCTTCTTGCTTAGTTTTCATTAAGGCACCCATACCATATTTAACATCTAGCAAAATTGCATCGCTTCCCATCGCAAGCTTTTTGCTCATAATACTAGATGCTATCAACCCTTTTATGTCAACAGTTCCAGTCACATCTCGTAATGCATATATAAGCTTATCTGCTTTAGCTATATTTTCAGTTTGACCTGCAACACACAATCCAACATCTTTTACTATTCTTTTAAACTTATCTATAGATAAATCAGTTGTAAATCCAGGAATGGCTGCCAATTTATCTATAGTACCTCCAGTAAAGCCAAGTCCTCTTCCGCTCATTTTTGCAACTTTAACACCGGCTGCAGCAACAATAGGACCTATTATAAGTGTAATCTTATCTCCTACACCACCAGAACTATGTTTATCGACTTTGATGCCTTTAATATCTGATAAATCTAAAATACTTCCGCTATTTTTCATAGCATCTGTCAATACAAATATTTCTTTATCTGTCAAACCTTGAAAATATATAGCCATAAGAAGAGCTGACATTTGATAATCTGCCACACTACCATCAACATAGCCTTTTATAACTGATCTTATCTCATTTTCAGTAAGCTCTTCTCCTCTTCTCTTTTTTAAAATTATATCTACCATATTCATTTTAATACCTTCTTTAAAAAGCTTGTTCCTAACCCTGTATTTTCCACATCTAGATAATCACATATAGTAGCTGATATATCTGCAAAAGTGTTAAGTGTGCCAAGTTTATTATTTTCTTTTATTAAATCACCTATCACTAACAAAGGAACATATTCTCTAGTATGATTAAAGCCCTTAAAAGTTGGATCATTGCCATGATCTGCAGTAAGAATAAGAATATCTTCAGATTTCATATTTTTAATTATTTCAGGTAAATATCGATCAAACTCCTCTATAGCCACACCATATCCCTCCGGATTTCTTCTATGACCATATTTAGAGTCAAAGTCTACCAAGTTAGTAAATATCAAACCTTCAAAATCAGTCTTTATCGCTTCTATAGTCTTCACAATTCCATCTAAATTATCCTTTGTTGAAACACTTTTCGTGATACCACAACCATTAAAAATATCTCTTATTTTTCCTATGCTGTAAACTTCTTTTCCACCTTGAGAAATATAATTTAACATAGTTTTTCCATGTGGATCTACAGAATAATCATGTCTATCCGAAGTTCTTATGCGAGCATTATCTATTATTTTATAAGGACGAGCTATTACTCTTGCGCAAGCCCACTTTCCAATTAGCATTTCTCTTGCTATTTTACATATTTTATAAAGTTCATCTAAGGGAATAACATCAACATTAGCAGCAATCTGAAAAACACTATCATCAGAAGTATACACTATAATATCTCCTGTTTTTTCATGATGTTCTCCAAGTTTTTCTATTATCTCAGTTCCTGAAATAGATATGTTTCCAACAGTTTTACGACCTATTTTCTTTTCAAATGCTTCTATAAATTCCTTTGGAAATCCATCAGGATAAGTTTGAAATGGTTCTTTTGTTTCTAATCCTGCTATTTCCCAGTGTCCAGTAGTCGTATCTTTACCAACTGAAATCTCTTTCATGCGACCATAACTTCCCTTAATATATTCAATATTTTTGCTATGATACTTAGACATTCCCGGTAAGTTTAAAATCCCAAATTTTGACAAATTAGGAATCTTTAAATCTGGGCATTTTTCTAAAATATGACCCAAAGTATTAGAGTTTTCATCTCCAAAAAGATGAGCATCCTCAGCATATCCAACACCTAAACTATCTAAAACTATTAAAATTACTCTCTTATTCACACTTGCCACCTCCTATTTTATCTTTATAGGACATCCTTCTAAACCATCTAGCGAAACTAGTTTATATGAAACACCATTATAATTTACAGCAGCTTTATTCTTTTTAGCATCATTGCCATGTAGATGCCCATAAACAACCTTTTTTACTCCATATTTTTCAAAAAGTTCTGTAAAACCAGACATCTGTTTTTTATCGTTAGTTGGCGGATAATGAAGTACACCGATAATATCTTTGATATCTTCATTCTTGGCTTCTTTTAATGAAGCTTCCAACCTAAGTAGCTCCCTCTTATAGATTTTTTCATCACTAAGCTCAAAACCTTCACTACCTGGACAAACCCATCCTCGTGTGCCACAAATAGCTGTATTTCCAACTTTATACATATGATTTTGTATAAAATACATATTATCATACAAATTATTTAATCGGCCTATGCCTGTCCACCACATATCATGATTTCCTTTGATAAAAACCTTTTTTCCTGGCAAATTACTAATCCATTGTAAATCGGCCATAGCTTCATCTAATTTCATAGCCCATGAAGTATCTCCTGCAATAATTACCGTATCCTCATCCGTAATATTTTTAAGCCAATTATTTTTTAAATTTTCAACATGGTTTACCCATGCTCCACCATATATGTCCATAGGTTTATCTATTGTGGGATCCATTGATAAATGCAAATCCCCAATTGCAAATATGCTCATATATTATTTTTCCTCTCCAATATCTGAAATACTATTTAGCGTTTTGTTTATACTTCTAGTTCTAACACCAACTAATTTATCTAATTCTTCATTTGCTTGATTAATTCGTTGCTGTGTTTTAACTATAACATCTTCAAACTTAGCAAATTCAACTTTAGCAGCTGCTAAAATATCCCAAACCTCACTACTTCTTTTTTGAATAGCCAAAGTCTTAAATCCCATCTGTAAACTATTTAAAAGGGCTGCCATAGTAGTTGGACCTGCTATAACTATTTTATACTCTCTTTGAATATATTCTAAAACGCCACTTCGAACAGTTTCTGCATAAAGACCTTCAAAAGGTAAAAACATTATGGCAAAATCAGTAGTAAAAGGTGGTTGTATATATTTATCTTGTATATCTTTCGCAGCTTTTTTTATTGCATTATCAAGAGCCTTAATTTTTTGATCAATTAAAGTTTTATCGCCTTCATCGTAAGCCTCTAGCAAATTATTGTATGCGTCTGCCGGAAACTTTGCATCAATTGGTAAATATACACTATGGCCATATCCACCTGGCATTTTTACAGCATACTCAACCCTTTCATTACCACTTGATTTAGTTCTTATATTTTCTTCATACTGCTCAGGTGCTAAAATCTCCTCTAAAATAGCTCCTAGCTGTATCTCACCTAAAATGCCTCTAGTTTTAACATTTGACAAAACTCGTTTTAAGTCACCTACTCCTGTTGCAAGATTTTGCATTTCACCAAGACCTCTGTAGACTTGCTCTAACCGTTCTGATACAAGTCTAAACGATTTGCTAATGCGGTTTTCTAAAGTTTCCTGCAATTTCTCATCAACTGTTATACGAATATTTTCAAGTTGTTTACTATTTTCAACGGTCAAACGATCTACCTTTTTCGTAAGTTCTTCAAGCCTCTGATCTTGAATAAGGGCTGCTGTTTTTTGATTTTCAAAAATCATTTTAGACATAGTGTCTATACTTCCATTGACAGAACTTACAGTATCTCTTCTAAGACCTGATGTATTAATAAGATTTATTATAACTATTACAAGCACAACAATTATCAATGCCAACACAAAGAGTAACATTGTTTCCATACTTTATTATTTTCCTTCCTATTTTTACAAATCTATTTAAGATTTTTTTCAACTAATTCAAATACATCAGAAGCACTATCAAGTGTAATGCCTGTAAATCCACTTTCTGTAATTAGATATCTTGATTTTTCTCCTCTACGCAAATCAGCTAAGTCATTTGCCATAATAAAATCCATATTATTTTTCTTACATAGCTTTTGCGCCACTTTATATAATTCATCTTTAGGTACATTTTCAAGAAGCTTACAACCTAGTAACAATGTATTAGGCATCCACTGACGAAGTTTACCTATAATTTTAGGAGTTAAAGTCAACTTAACTGTTAAGTCTGCTTGATAACTACTAATTTTAGAGCTACTATCTAACTTGCACTTAGGATTCATTAAAATATCATAGATTTCCTGTGGAGAATTAAAGTTATCCTTATCCTCAAATAACTCTTCTGCTAAATCCTCCATTAAAAATGAAAAGTCCGCTTTATAATCACCTACTGCCGCTGCATGAATAGCTACATCATAACTATTATTCTTTGCTGCCTGTTCTATTTCATAAAGCATATCATCAGTTGTTTCAACAGAAATAATATCAATATCTTTTGAAAGCTTATCTGTATTTACACTTCTATTTAAAATTAAAGTTACATCATATCCTTTTTTATGAAATTCTTTTGCAAGGGCTAAAGAAAAGCTACCAGTTGACATGTTAGTTATCTTCATAACCTCATCAATATATTCATTTGTTGGGCCACCAGTAATTAAAATAGTTTTCTTTTCTCTCTTTAAAATATTCATCATTTTGCTCCTTTATTTGTATATTTGAATAATATCTTTTATAACTTCACCTGCTATTATCATACCTGCTACTGGCGGTACAAATGACACACTGCCAGGAGGACTACTCTTAATAATCGGTTCTTCCTTAGAATATACCACCTTAACTTCCTTTACACCTCTTTTTCTAAGCTCTTTTCTTATAACCTTTGCAAGAGGGCAAACAGAAGTCTTACTTATATCACTAACTTCAAGCATGGTAGGCTCAAGTTTATTGCCAGTTCCCATAGAAGATATCACAGGAATGTCTTTTTCTTTTGCCCTACATATTATATCTAGCTTAGCTGTTACATTATCTATTGCATCTACTATGTAGTCATATCCATCAAACGATATTTCATTCCTATTTTCAGGAATATACATCATCTTTATATCTTTTATATCTATATCAGGATTTATATCTAAAAGTCTAGACTTTATAACTTTTACTTTATCTAATCCAATATTCTTTTCTGTAGCTATTAACTGTCGATTTATATTACTTCTATCAACTACATCACCATCCACAACTGTAATATGACCTACACCCATTCTCGCAAGAGCTTCAACACAATGTCCACCTACACCACCTATTCCAAAAACTAATATATTAGCATGGTTCAGTTTATTGAACTTATCATCGCCGATAACTCTTACAGTTCTTTCAAATCTATCATTCATAAGTTTACCATTCACCTATAACTATTTATTACTCCATAGATAAGACCCGGACTGTATCCTAAAGAATTAAGCCTTCTGCCTACTCTATCCAATGCTTTTTGATCTATCTCATCTTTAGAGAATAATATCCTTTCTGCTTCATAAATAGCATTTTTTTTCTCAATTTCATCTATAGTTTTATCACTTTCATCTTCAAATAAAAATATACCATCTTCCAGGTCAAAATCATTAATTCCCTTTTGACGAAGCTCATATTTTATGCGGTACAAAGCTTTATGTTTAGAAAAGCCATACCTTAAATATTGATTTACATAAGAGATATCATTAATATATTTTCTCTCTTTCAAATTTTCTATAGTCTTTTCTATTTTGTCTTCATCAAATCCTTTTTTTAAGAGATAATCTTTCATCTCTTTAGCAGTTCTTGCTCTATATGCAAGATATTTAACGGCTACATCATTTATATCCATATTTACTTACTCCTATTACACCTATTATAATCAACCCTGTGCAAATAAAATGATATGAATAAAAAGGTTCATTTAATAATACTATACCTGCGACAATTGATATTGCTGTTGATACATTACCAAATATCGTAGCATTTACTGCTGGTAATTTTGATAACATATAAGATATCAACTGGGAAGTAAATAAAATACATCCTATACCTAAATATGCTGTTCCAAAAATGAAAGTTGAGTTTTTCAATGGAAGAAAATACTCATCTAAATTACCATTTTTAACACCCATCACAATTGAAAGCGTGTTAAATAATATAAAGCCAATAATACAAATATAAAGAGTAATATCTATAGGTTTATAATCGTCTCGTAAATATCGCATACTAATATTTGATACTGCCATAAATATACTAGCTAATAAAAGACATATAACACCTAAAATATTAAACTCTAATTCATCTGATCCAGCAATAATCATATATATCAATGAGACAACAGTAATTACTACAAAAAAAATCTGTTTAGTTGTACTCTTTTCCTTTAGTACTATAGCTGCTATAATTTGTACAATTATTGGAATTATAGAAAACAAAATGGAACCCACTACAGATGTAGTATAAAATATACCGATAACTTGTAATATCATAAACAAAATATAAGAAGATGCTGCCAATAATACCATCTTTTTAGATTTTCCCTTAGTTTTTCCATTTTTTATATTACTTTTAAACACATTTGTAAACCAAACTATTACTACAGCTAAAAATGCAAAATTATATCTATAGGTTAATATTTCTAATTGATTTGCATATGGCTGACAAGCTTTTATGCCTAAAAATGAAAATCCTGTCAGCAATGTAAATATAATCGCTGCAGTATAAGGCTTTAACCTATCATTCTTATACATATATCATCCTCTTTTGATGCTACAGCACACTTAATATCATCTGCTATTTCTATCTCTGTTAATTTATCATCACCGATTTTTAGTATTAATTCCCCATCTTTAACCATATTAACTTTATTTATAGTCTCAAAAATACTATTACCATAAAGCTTCGCATAAGCTTCTTTTCGAACCCAAATACTAAAAAAACCTTCTTTTCCCCAAAGTTCAACAAAATGATCTTCTTCTTTAGAGTAATATCTTTCGCTTATTTTTTCATATGTATCCTTATTTGCTTTTTGAATATCTATACCTACAGGATACTTTGAAATTGCACATGCCCAAAATTCACCACTGTGACTTATATTAAACTCTAAATCTAAATTTAGAAAATAAGGCTTACCCTTATCCCCCTTTTCAATTTGCACTTTTGATATATCTATATCTAAATTCTTTTCAATACAATAGCTATTTAGAGCTCTGAGCAATAAGTTCTTGCTTTCATGTGACTTATAATAATCGTTAAAATATATATTCACTTTAATCACCCCATCTTATATTTAAATATTATCACATTTTTTATATCTTTTTTCAAGATAAATAGGAATATATGTTCACACTTCTTAAATCGAGTAGGAGGGGAATTTAACTAAATTTCCCGACCTCTCACACCACCG
>CALCFD010000011.1 GCA_937900695.1 uncultured Eubacterium sp.
AGTTTACCAAAAAAGAATGTTATTGAGAAAAGAAAAATGTGACTCACAAAAAAATCATGAGTCACACAAACGTGGCGAAGCCACCTTTTTTATGTACATAATTTAAATGAAATGGAAAATAATTACAAAAAATAATTGACATTAATTACCATATATTGTAAAATTTAGATATCCCCAAATATGAAAGAAAGGAGAAACGTAGATGGCCTTAAATGAAAAAGAAAGAAATGAGATTGTCTTTGAAATAAAAAGACATATCGGTGTGCTCGCTAATTATTCATCAGGATGGAAGAAGGAACTTAATTTAGTCGCTTGGAACAATTCCCCAGCTAAGTATGACTTAAGAGATTGGGATCCTGAACATAAGCATATGTCAAGAGGTATAACTCTTCATCCTGATGAGATGAAATCTTTAAAAGATATTCTTGAAAACGAAAAATTCTAAACTCCAAATGCATTTCTAAACTATAGCGGAGGATGGTTATATTGTTAGCCATCCTCCGCTGTGTTATACTTAATGAAATGAAGAAAGGGAGAAAAATATATGAAAATATTATTAAAACTAGATATAAATGATGAATTTAATGAAGTAGAAGTTGTTGAAAAAACTACCATGGAAGATATAGCTAAAAATTTTAAAGATAAGTTAAAATATGAAGTTATTATAGGTAAGATTAACAATGAAGTGTATCCACTTAATACTAAAGTATCAAATGGAGATAGAGTTGAACTTATGGACATGAGAACACAACATGCCAATTTGGTTTATCAGCATGGTGTTACTCTTATATATGTAAAAGCTATTTGGGATGTTCTTGGCAATGTTCAGGTTGATATTAATAACTCTTTGAATAAGGGTCTTTATACTGAAATTAATGGTGGTCAAAACTCAATTGATGAGGATATATTAAAATCTATAGATATGCGTATGAGAGAACTTGTTGAATTAAATCTTCCAATAAATAAACATAGAGTTGATGCTGATGAGGTAATATCCTTTTTAGAAAAAAATAAAATGTATGATAAAAAGAAGATGCTTCAAGAAAGGGCATCAACTTCTGATATTACGGTTTTTGAACTAGATGGTTATTATGATTTTTTTTATGATGTTATGGTACCTTCTACAGGTTATATAGATAAGTTTGAAATACTTAAATATAAAAATGGAGTATTACTGAGATATCCACATCAAACAAACCCATCAGTTATTCCGAAATATAAAGATGAAAAGAAGCTGTATGAAGCATTTTCTGAAACTGCTAAGTGGCAACGCTTACTAAAAATAGAGTTTGTTAGCGATTTAAATGAAAAAATAAAAGCAGGTGATATGAGAGAAGTTATACAGTTAAGTGAAGCTTTGCACGAGCAAAAGATTGTAGAGATTGCTAGGGATATTACAGAAAGAAATAAGAGAATTATACTTATAGCAGGTCCTTCGTCTTCAGGAAAAACAACTTTTGCACGAAGATTATGTATTCAACTTAAAGTTAATGGAAAAAATCCACTTTATTTAGGGACAGATGATTACTTTTTAAATCGAGAGGATACTCCTATTGATGAAAACGGAGAAAAAAATTATGAGAATTTAGAAGCAGTAGATATAAAATTATTTGAAGACAATATGAATAGGTTGCTTATAGGAGAGGAAGTCGATTTACCAGAGTTTGACTTTTTATCTGGAATAAAGATATTTGGAAACAGAATTACAAAAATAGATAAGGATCAGCCGATTGTTATTGAAGGTATTCATGCATTAAATGACCAGTTAACTAGTGAAATTGATGATAAGGAAAAATATAAGATATATATAAGTCCACTAACTGGATTAAACATAGATAGACATAATAGGGTCCCTACTACAGATGAACGTATGCTAAGACGTATAGTCAGAGATTACAAATATAGAGGTAAAGATGCTAAGGGAACAATTAATGATTGGCCTAAGGTAAGAACTGGAGAAGAGAAAAATATATTTCCTTATAACGGTATGGCGGATGCTTTTTTTAACTCTGTTCATATCTATGAAGTTTCCATTTTAAAGAAATATGCGGAACCGCTTTTGATGGAAATCAAAAAAGAGGAGCCTGAGTACGGAGAAGCTAAACGCTTACTGGACTTTTTAAGTTTTTTTGATGTATTTGAGGATGATAGCATCGTTGCAAATAATTCAATCTTAAGGGAATTTATAGGTGGCAGTGTATTTGTATAAAATTTATAAAACTTTTTTGCAATAAATGCGAAAAAGTTTTATTTTTATTTAATTAAATTTAAATAAAAAAGGATACGCGTGGAAGAGTGTGTAGAGTGCATGCTGCATACACGTTGAAAACAGTGGGTTTTATAGTTTGAAAAAGTTACAAAAATAGAAAATTTTTTTTAAAAAAGTACTTGATTTTTAATTGACTATAATGTATACTTAAAAAGCTTGCAAAAGGCGAAGAAGTGGAAAGTTGCTGAGCTATCAGGTAATTTCCATGGAGAATTGTCCTTGCTTGACAAGGGCGAAGGGATTCGCCGGCTTTATTTTGTGTGTTGGTACGGGAAACACACGGAGTCGTGTACTAGCAAGCAAAAATCCTGTACACGTTGAAAAAGCGGGCATAGAACCCCTTGTACGGAGAATAGCGAAAACAGTACAAAAATTTAGGAGGAAAAAATGAGCGAATTACAGAAAATCAGAATCAAGCTAAAGGCTTATGATCACGCACTTCTTGATCAGAGCGCGGCAAAGATTGTAGAAACAGCAAAGAAAACAGGCGCAGATGTTTCTGGTCCAATTCCATTGCCAACTGAAAAAGAAGTAATTACAATCTTAAGAGCGGTTCACAAATATAAGGACAGCAGAGAACAGTTCGAACAGAGAACTCATAAAAGATTGATCGATATTTCTGCAGCAACAGCTAAGACAACAGATGCTCTAACTAAGTTAGAACTTCCAGCTGGCGTAGATATCGAAATCAAATTATAAGAAATCAGGGCAATTTTGCTCACTTAGTATGATTGGTACCACAAGGGTATTAATCCGCTGTAAGAATTAGGAGGAAAATATGATTACACTATTAGGAAAGAAAATCGGAATGACTCAGATTTTCACTGAAGAAGGCGTAGTAATCCCAGTTACTGTTGTAGAAGCTGGTCCAGAAGTAGTAACTCAGGTTAAGACTGTTGAGACTGACGGATACAATGCAGTACAGGTTGCATACGGCGACACAAAAGCTCACAGAGTAAACAAGCCTATGACAGGTCACTTTGAAAAGGCTGGCGTTGAAGTTAAAAAGCACCTAGCTGAATTCAGAGTTGAAGAAGGCGAAGCTTACGAAGCAGGACAGGTTATCACTGTTGAAGCTTTAGAAGAAGGTATCAAAGTTGATGTAACTGGCGTATCTAAAGGTAAAGGAACACAGGGTAACATCAAGAGACATGGACACCACAGAGGTCCTATGAGCCATGGTTCTAAGCACAAGAGACTTCCAGGCGCTCTAGCTGGAGCATCTTACCCAGGAAGAGTTTTCAAGGGAAATGCTGGTCCAGGTAGAATGGGTCGTGAAACTGTAACAGTACAGAACATCGATCTAGTGAAAGTTATTGCAGACAGAAACTTGTTACTTGTTAAGGGTGCTATTCCTGGCGGCAAAGGCAGCTTAGTAAAAGTACGTCCGGCAATCAAATGCCAGAACAAGTAAGATAACTTCAGGAAGGAGGAAGAATAATGGCAGAAGTAAAAGTACTAAACATGGCTGGAACTGAAGCTGGAACAATCGAATTAAGCGATGCGGTATTCGGAATTGAACCTAATCAGAACGCAGTACATGCAGTAGTAAAGAATTATTTAGCTAACCAGAGACAGGGTACTCAGTCAGCAAAGACTAGAGGAGATGTTAGAGGCGGCGGAAGAAAGCCGTTCAGACAGAAGGGTACTGGTCGTCACAGACAGGGTTCTACAACTGACCCAACTCAGGTAGGAGGCGGTGTTGCATTTGCACCAAAGCCAAGAAGCTACAGATATACATTACCTAAGAAGGTTAGAAGATTAGCAATGCTATCAGCTTTATCTTCAAAGGTTCTTGAAAAAGAAATCATCGTTTTAGACGAATTAAAGTTTGAAGCACCTAAGACTAAAGAAATGGTTAAGGTTCTTGAAAACGTAAAAGCAGGTAGAAAAGCTCTTATCGTTACAGCAGAAAAAGACGAAAACGTTGTAAGATCAGCTGCTAACATCCCAGGAGTTAGAACTGCATTAGTAAGCACAATGAACGTTTACGAAATCATCAACCACGAAAACTTCATTGTTACTACAGAAGCTATTAAGAAGATTGAGGAGGTGTATTCATAATGAGAACACCATACGACGTTATACTTAAGCCTGTAATCACAGAAAAATCCATGGAAGATGCACAGGTTAAAAAATATACTTTCAAGGTTGCAGTTGATGCAAACAAGACTGAAGTAAAACACGCTGTTGAAGAGATCTTCGACGTAGATGTTGAAAAGGTTAACATTATGAATGTTAATGGTAAGTTAAAGAGAATGGGAAGAAATGCTGGTTACACAGCAGCTTCTAAGAAAGCAATCGTAACTCTTACTGCTGATAGTAAGGAAATCGAATTCTTCCAAGGTCTATAATAGGAGGTAGGACACAATGGGAATTAAAAAATACAATCCAACTACTCCTGGTTTAAGAGGAATGACAACTTCAACTTTTGAAGAAATTACAAGAAGCACACCGGAGAAGTCATTAACAGTTACTCTTAAGAAGAACTCTGGAAGAAACTCTAGAGGTAAGATCACTGTAAGACACAGAGGTGGCGGCTACAGACCTAAGTACAGAATTATCGACTTTAAGAGAGATAAGGACGGAATACCAGGAAAAGTATCAACTATAGAATACGATCCAAACAGAAGTGCAAACATCGCATTAGTTGTTTACGCTGATGGTGAAAAGAGATATATCATTGCTCCAGAAGGTTTAACAGTTGGAACTGTAATCGTTTCAGGACCAGAAGCAGACATCAAAGTTGGTAACGCTTTACCACTAGCTAACATTCCAGTGGGTACTATGATTCACAACGTTGAATTAAAGCCTGGAAAGGGAGCTCAGATGGTAAGATCAGCTGGTAATGGTGCTCAGCTAATGGCTAAGGAAGGTAAGTATGCTCAGGTGAGACTACCATCCGGAGAAGTTAGAAAAGTTAGAATCGAATGTAGAGCTACTGTTGGTGAAGTTGGTAACTCAGATCATGCTAATATCAACATTGGTAAAGCTGGTAGAAAGAGACATATGGGTATCAGACCTACAGTAAGAGGTTCTGTAATGAACCCTAACGACCATCCACACGGTGGTGGTGAAGGTAAGGCTGGAATCGGTAGAGTTAGTCCAGTTACACCTTGGGGTAAACCAGCTCTTGGTTACAAGACAAGAAAGAAGAACAAAGAATCTAACAAGTACATTGTTAAACGCAGAGGCGAAAAATAAAGGAAGGAGCAATAACAAATGGGTAGATCACTTAAGAAGGGCCCTTTCGTAAATGCTAAATTGCTTAAAGCGATTGAAGAAATGAATGCAGCAAACGAAAAGAAGGTTATTAAGACATGGTCAAGACCATCTACAATTTTCCCACAGATGGTTGGTCATACTATAGCAGTACATGACGGCAGAAAACATGTTCCTGTATATATCACAGAAGATATGGTAGGACACAGACTTGGAGAATTTGCTCCAACTAGATCTTACAGAGGACATGCCGCAGATAAGAAATCTAAGTAAGTAAAGGAGATAGGAAAATGGAAGCAAAAGCAGTTGCAAAATACGTGAGAATGTCTCCTATCAAGCTTAAGCCTGTTACTGATTTAGTAAGAGGAAAGGATTTGGCAGAGGCATTAACAATCCTAAGATTCACACCTGGTAAGGGTGCTGAATTAGTTGAAAAAGTTGTTAGATCTGCTGCAGCTAATGCAGAAAACAACTTTGATATGAACGTGGATGATTTATATGTTGCAGAAATTTATGCAAATCAGGGCCCTACAATGAAGAGATGGAGAGCAGGATCTCAGGGTAGAGCATCAATCATCCTAAAGAGAAGCAGCCACATTGGCGTAACTCTAAAGGAAAGAAATGCAGAAAAGGAGGTTCAGTAAATGGGTCAGAAAGTAAGTCCACACGGTCTAAGAGTAGGAGTCATTAAAGACTGGGGCTCTAAATGGTACGCAGATAAAAATAACTTTGCAGATTACTTAGTAGAAGATAACAAAGTTAGAGAATTTGTAAAGAAAAAACTATATGCTGCTGGGGTTTCAAAAGTAGTTATTGAAAGACCAGAAGAAAATAAAATTAAGGTTATCATCGCTACAGGTAGACCAGGAATGGTTATCGGTAGAGCTGGTGATGGTATTGATCAGCTAAAGAAAGACTTAGTTAAGTTAACAGGTAAAGCAATCGATATCGATATTAAAGAAGTAAGAAGAGCTGAACTTGACGCTCAGCTATCTGCAGAAAGTATTGCTCAGGCTTTAGAAAGAAGAGTTGCTTTCAGAAGAGCTATGAAACAGGCAATCGGCAGAACAATGAAAGCTAACGCAAAGGGTATCAAGGTACTTGTATCTGGAAGACTTGGCGGAGCAGAAATCGCTAGAAGCGAATCTTACAGCGAAGGAAACGTTCCTCTACATACACTAAGAGCTGACATCGATTATGGTTTTGCAGAAGCAGATACTACATATGGTAAGATTGGTGTTAAGGTTTGGATTAACCACGGTGAAATTCTTGATAAAGGACTACAGAGCGTAGTTCGTGAAGAAAAAAACGAAGGTAGAAAGAACGACAGAAGAAAGAACAATAGAAGAAGAGATGGCGAAAGAAGACCTAGAAGAAATTCTAGAGATAGCAAGCCTGAACTTCCAAAGGCAGTAAACCCAAGAGTAAGAAATACTCCAAAGGTTGAAGCAGAGCCAGCAGTAGAGGCTCCACAGGTTGAAGTAGAAGCAGTTGAAACAACTGAAGAATAGACTAAAAAAGGAGGATACTAGCCATGTTAATGCCAAAGCGCGTTAAACGTAGAAGAGTCCACAGAGGCAGAATGACTGGTAAAGCAACACGTGGTAACAAAGTTACTTACGGTGAATATGGATTAGTTGCTTTAGAACCAGCTTGGATAACTTCAAATCAGATCGAAGCAGCCAGAGTTGCAATGACAAGATCTATCAAAAGAGGCGGAAAGGTTTATATTAAGATTTTCCCACATAAATCAGTAACTAAGAAACCTGCTGAAGTAAGAATGGGTTCCGGTAAAGGTTCACCAGAATACTGGGTAGCAGTAGTAAAGCCAGGCAGAGTTATGTTTGAAATGGAAGGATGTACGGAAGCTCAGGCAAGAGAAGCTATGAGACTTGCATCTCACAAACTACCTGTAAAATGTAAATTTGTCATCAAAGGCGAAGAAGTAAAGGGTGGTGAAGCATAATGGAACTAAATAAAATCAGAGAAATGTCTGAGGTGGAACTAAATGCTGAACTGTTAAAGCTTAAAAAGGATCTTATGAATCTAAGATTCCAGCATGTAACTGGTCAGCTTGAAAACCCGATCAAGTTAAGAGAAATGAAAAGAGATATTGCTAGAGTTAAGACTATCATCAGAGAAAAGCAGGCTAAATAAGGAAGGAGGATGTAATTATGACAGTTGAAAGAAATAGAAGAAAAACAAGAGTTGGCATCGTTGTAAGCGATAAAATGGACAAGACTGTTACAGTTGCCCTAGAAGACTTCGTAAGACATTCTCTTTATGGTAAAGCTGTAAAGACAACTAAGAAGGTTAAGGCTCACGACGAAAACAACGAATGTAATATCGGAGATAAAGTTAGAATTATGGAAACAAGACCTCTATCAAAGGATAAGAGATGGAGACTTGTAAACATCGTAGAAAAGGTTAAATAAGGAGGCACCGAATATGATTCAGACAGAAACAAGATTAAAAGTCGCTGACAACTCCGGTGCGAAGGAACTATTATGTATCCGTATTCTAGGTGGTACTAGCCGTAAATATGCGAATATCGGAGATGTAATCGTTTGTGCCGTAAAGGAAGCTTCTCCAGGCGGAATGGTTAAAAAAGGTGATGTAGTTAAGGCAGTAGTTGTAAGAACTAAGAAGGGCGCTAGAAGAGATGATGGAAGCTACGTTAAGTTCGATCAGAATGCTGCAGTAATCATAAAGGAAGATAAGAACCCAGTAGGTACACGTATCTTCGGACCTGTTGCTAGAGAGCTTAGAGACAAGAACTATATGAAGATTGTGTCATTGGCACCAGAAGTATTATAGGAGGTCTAACAGGATGCGAATTAAAAAAGGTGATACGGTAGTAGTAATTGCCGGTAAAGATAAAGGTAAAAAAGGCGAAGTTATCAAGGCTATGCCTAAAGAAGATAGAGTAATCGTTGAAGGAATCAACATTCAGACTAAGCATCAGAAACAGACTAGAACTGCTGCAGCTGAAATCAAGCACCAGGAAGGTCCTATCCATGTTTCAAATGTAATGCTTTATGATGAAAAAGCTAAGGCAGCTACAAGAGTTGGTTATACAAAAGACGGTGACAAAAAAGTTAGAGTTGCTAAGAAAAGTGGCGACATTATCGACTAAGGAAAGGAGGAGACGATTTGGCAGCTAGATTAAAAGAAACTTACAAAAATGAAGTGTATAAAGCACTAATGGATAAGTTCAACTACGAAAATGCTATGGAAGTTCCAAAGCTAGAAAAAATTACAATCAACATCGGTCTTGGTGAAGCTAAGGAAAACGCTAAACTGATGGAAACAGCAGTAAAAGAACTAGGCATCATTTCAGGTCAGAAGCCTGTAATCACAAGAGCTAAGAAGTCAATTGCGAACTTCAAGGTTAGACAGGGTATGCCAGTTGGTACAAAAGTTACTCTAAGAGGCGACAATATGTACACATTTGCTGACAAGTTCTTTAACATCGCTCTTCCAAGAGTAAGAGACTTTAAGGGTGTAAGCAAGAATTCATTTGATGGTAGAGGTAACTACTCAATGGGTATCAAAGAACAGCTTATCTTCCCTGAAATCAATTATGATCAGGTTGATTTAGTTAAAGGTATGAACATCGTATTTACAACTACAGCTAAGACAGACGAAGAAGCTCTTGAACTATTAAGACTTCTTGGTATGCCATTTGAGAAATAGGAGGGAAATATGGCTAAGAAAGCTCTGAAAGTAAAACAGCAGAGAAAGCCTAAGTACTCTACAAGGGCTTATACAAGATGCAGAATTTGTGGAAGACCACATTCTGTTCTAAAGAAATATGGAATTTGCCGTATTTGCTTTAGAGAACTTGCTTACAAGGGAGAAATTCCTGGAGTTAAAAAAGCAAGCTGGTAGTTATTTTAATTTACTAAGTTGCTCGCAAGAGCAAAACTGGTAGAGGAAGGAGACAAACTGTAATGACAATGACAGATCCAATAGCAGATATGCTAACAAGAATCAGAAATGCCAATACTGTAGGTCATAAAACAGTAGAAATCCCTGCATCAAATATTAAAAAGTCAATCGCAGGTATTCTACTAGAAGAAGGCTACATTAATGGATTTGAAGTTATAGAAGATGACAAGCAGGGCATCATCAAAGTTGAAATGAAGTATGGCCCAGCTGGTGAAAAAGTTATTAACGGAATCAAGAAGATTTCAAAACCAGGTCTAAAAGTTTACGCTAAGGCTTGTGATGTACCAAGAGTACTTGGAGGTCTTGGTATCGCTATTATTTCAACATCTAAGGGTGTTATCAGCGACAAGGAAGCAAGAAAACTTGGAGTTGGTGGCGAAGTAATCTGTTATGTATGGTAGTAGATAGTAGGAGGAAATTGATATGTCAAGAATAGGAGTTAAACCTGTTAATCTTCCTGCTGGTGTAGAAGTTAAGGTTGATGGTAACGTTGTTACTGTTAAAGGACCTAAGGGAGAACTACAGGAACAGATTAGCAGCAGATTAACAGTAGAAATCAATGATGGTATTGTAACAGTATCAAGACCATCTGACGTTAAAGAAGATAGAGCTCAGCATGGACTTGCTAGAACTCTTATCGCTAATATGGTAACAGGTGTAACTGAAGGTTACGAAAAGAAGTTAGAATTTAACGGTGTAGGGTACAAAGTTGAAAAGAAGGGTGACACTCTTGTATTAAGCTTAGGATTCTCTCATCCAGTAGAAATGAAGGATCCAGAAGGTATCACTACTGAAGCTACTTCAGCAACAGAAGTTACTGTGAAGGGTATCGATAAAGCTTTAGTTGGACAGTATGCAGCTAACATCAGAGCTTGGAGAAAACCTGAACCTTACAAGGGCAAGGGTATTAGATACGCTGGAGAAAAGGTACGTAGAAAAGAAGGTAAAGCCGGAGTTAAAGGCGACTAAGGAAAGGAGTAGAAAATCATGGCTAAAAATACTAGAGCTGAAAGACGTGTTGCTAGACACGCTAGAGTTAGAAAAGATGTTCATGGCACTCCTGAAAGACCTAGATTATGTGTATTCAGAAGTAACAAAAATATTTCTGCACAGATCATTGACGACGTACATGGAGTGACTTTAGTAGCAGCATCAACTCTTGAAAAAGGACTTGAAATCGCTAACGGCGGAAACAAGGAAGCTGCTAAGCAGGTTGGAGAAGTTATTGCTAAGAGAGCGCTAGAAAAAGGCATCGAAATCGTTGCTTTCGACAGAGGTGGATTCTTATATCACGGAAGAGTTAAAGAATTAGCTGAAGGCGCACGTGAAGCTGGACTAAAATTCTAACGGAGGTAAAGGATGAGAAATACAATTGATGCATCCAAGCTAGACTTAAAAGAAACTATCGTTAACATTAGACGTGTTGCTAAAACAGTTAAGGGTGGTAGAAATATGAGATTCAGCGTTACTATCGTTGTTGGTGACGGCGAAGGACATGTAGGCGTTGGTCTTGGTAAAGCTCAGGAAATTCCTGAAGCAGTAAGAAAAGCTACAGAAGATGCTAAGAAAAAATTAATATATGTTCCAACAGTAGGAACAACAATTCCACATAGAAATGTTGGAGTATTCGGAGCAGGAAAAGTATTATTAATGCCTGCTGTTGAAGGTACAGGTGTTATCGCTGGTTCATCTGTAAGAACAGTACTTGAACTAGCAGGAATCAAAGATATCAGAGCTAAGTCTATTGGTTCAAATAACACAGCTAACATGGCTTATGCTACTATCGAAGGTCTAAAGAACATGATGACTCTAGACAAAGTTAGTAAGCTAAGAGGAAAAACTAAGGAAGAAATCTTAGGATAGGAGGAGAGTTAAGATGGCTAAAATGGTAAAAATTACTTTAACTAAGAGCTTGATCGGAGCTTCTCCTAAACAGAAAAAGGTTGTAGAAGCTTTAGGATTGAGAAAGATGCACCAGTCAGTAGAACTAGTAGATAGCGAAGTAACTAGAGGTGCTGTAAATAAGGTTCCGCATCTTCTTACTTTAGAAGAACTATAGAAATAAGGGAGGTGCGCGTAAGATGAAACTTCATGAACTTAGAGCGGTTGAGGGTGCAACTAAAAACCGTAAAAGAAGAGGTCGTGGTACAGCTACAGGACAGGGTAAGACTGGTGGTAGAGGTATGAACGGTCAGAAATCAAGATCAGGTGGAAAAATCAGACTTGGTTTTGAAGGTGGACAGATGCCACTATACAGAAGAATTCCTAAGAGAGGATTCACAAATATTTGGGCAAAAGAATTCGAAATCGTTAATGTTGAAGCATTAAATAGATTTGACAATGGAACTGTTGTTACTCCTGAACTATTAATCGAAGTAGGAATGGTAAAACAGGTTAAAGATGGTGTTAAGATTCTTGGAAACGGAAAGTTAGAAAAGGAACTTACAGTACAGGCTCAGAAATTCACTAAGTCTGCTTTAGAAAAAATTGAGGCAGCTGGTGGAAAGGCGCAGGTGATTTAAGATGAAAGCGCTGGAGACACTTACTAAAGCGTGGAAAATTCCCGATATTAGAAAAAAGATTATATTTACATTTTTGATGTTAATTGTCTTCAGAATAGGATCTAACATACCAGTGCCGGGCATTGACAGAGAAATTCTTAATCAGACTTTTGCCGATGGCGGTAATGGGTTAATCGATTTATTTAATCTATTTTCAGGTGGTGCTTTTGCAAATATGACAATATTTGCTTTAAGTATCACCCCATATATCACAGCATCAATCATTATACAGCTGTTGACTATAGCTCTTCCATCGTTGGAAAGCTTAGCTAAAGAAGGTTTGGAAGGAAGAAAGAAAATTGCAAGATATACAAGATACCTTACAATCGTTCTTGCTTTCATCCAAGCGATTGGTGTTTCATTGGGAATGTTCAAGAGTGCGTTAATCAGCCAGGACTTTTTCTCAATTTCAGTAATTGTTTTAGTTCTATCTGCTGGTACTGCATTCTTAATGTGGCTAGGTGAACAGATAAATGAAAATGGTATTGGAAATGGTATTTCACTAATAATCTTTGCCGGAATTATTGCTAGAGTTCCAAGCGGACTACATGGTGTTTGGTTAAAGATTCAGGAAGGTACTATTAGTTACGTAACAATTGCAATTTTCATCGTATTTGCAATTTTAGTAATTATTGGTATTATTGAAATACAGCAGGGACACAGAAGAATCCCTGTACAGTATGCAAAGAGAGTTGTAGGAAGAAAAATGTATGGCGGACAGTCTACTCACATTCCACTAAAAATCAACCAGGCAGGAGTTATTCCAGTAATCTTTGCATTATCAATATTGCAGTTCCCATTGACAATAACATACTTCACAGGCAGCGATTCGAGTTTTGCTTTGTGGGTTGAAAAATGGCTATCACCTACAGGATCACCTGGTGTATGGCTATACTCAGTATTGAATGTATTATTAATTATATTCTTTACTTATTTCTACACAGCAGTATCTTTTAATCCTGCTGAAGTTGCAGACCAGATGAAAGCTAATGGTGGATTTATACCAGGAATTAGACCAGGAAATGCAACTATAGAATATTTAAATAAAGTTATGACAAGAATTACTTTTGTAGGGGCTTTGTTCCTTGCAGCAGTAGCAACACTGCCTACAATAGTAGCACAGCTTACTCCACTTGATGTATCATTTGGAGGAACATCATTACTGATCGCTGTTGGTGTTGCACTTGATAGTATGAAACAACTTGAGCAGCAAATGGTAATGAGAAATTACCAGGGTTTCCTCAAGTAAAAAGGAGGCAAATATGAATCTGATTTTATTAGGCCCTCCGGGTGCTGGTAAAGGTACTCAGGCGGTAAAGATAATCGAAAAGTACAATATTCCTCATATATCTACTGGAGATATTTTTAGAAAAAATATCAGTGAAGGTACAAGACTTGGTAAAAAAGCTAAGGAATATATGGATAAAGGAGAACTTGTACCAGACAGTTTGGTAATTGAAATCGCAACAGACAGACTGACTGAAGATGATTGCAAAAATGGCTTCCTACTAGATGGTTTCCCAAGAACAGTTGAACAGGCAGTAGCTTTAGACGCGTTCTTAGGAGAACATGGCAAGAAAATTGACCATGTACTAGATATAGATGTTCCTAAAGAGGAACTTATGACTAGACTTATCGGTAGACGAGTTTGCAAGAATTGCGGAGCAACTTATCACGTAACAAACATGCCACCAAAAATTGAAGGCATTTGTGATAAATGTGGTGGAGAGCTAATGCAGAGAGCAGACGATACTGAAAGTACAGTGGAAAATAGAATAGAGGTTTATAACAAGCAGACTAAGCCTCTACTTAACTACTATGATAAATTAGGTAACATTGCACATTTGGATGGCTCAATCGGTCTTGAAAAGTTATTTGCTCAGATTGTGGGTATTCTAGGAGAGTAATCATGATTATCATCAAGTCAAAACAAGAGATAGACATAATGAGAGAAGCCGGCAAGGTTACAGGCCAAGTTTTAAAAGAATTAGAAAACTTCATTAAACCTGGGATTTCTACTTTGGATATTGACCAGTTTGTAGAAAACTTCATCAGAAAGCATAAGATGATTCCATCATTTAAAGGTCTTTATGGATTTCCAGGAAGTGCTTGTGTATCAGTAAATGAAGAAGTGGTACATGGCATTCCATCTAAAAAGAAAATCCTAAAAGAAGGTGATATAGTAAGTGTGGACGTTGGTTCAACATTTAATGGGTATGCCAGTGATGCAGCACGTACTTATGGTGTAGGTGCCATTAGTGATGAAGCTAGACACTTAATTGAAGCTACTAGAGATAGCTTTTTTGCCGGAATGGAATTTTGCAAAGTTGGAAAAAGATTATCAGATGTTTCTCATGCGATTCAAATGAAAGCGGAAGGTGAAGGTTTTTCAGTAATTCGTGATTATGTTGGACATGGTATCGGAAGAGACATGCATGAGGATCCACAGATTCCAAACTTTGGTAAACCAGGAAGAGGACCAAGACTTGCTGAAGGTATGGTTCTTGCCATTGAGCCTATGATAGCTCAGGGTCATTATGAAACCGATGTTCTTTTGGATGATTGGACAGTAGTAACAGTAGATGGTAAGCTAGCAGCGCATTATGAAAATACTGTTGTTATAACTGATGGTGAGCCTGAACTGCTCACTTTATAGCTGAGAGGTGTAAAAATGGCAAAAAAAGACGTAATTGAAGCTGAAGGCGTTGTTGTTGACGCACAGCCAAATGCAATGTTTGTAGTTAAACTAGAAACAGGACACGAAGTGCTTGCTCACGTGTCTGGAAAAATCAGAATGAACTTCATTAGAATTCTGCCTGGAGATAAAGTTAAGGTTGAACTTTCACCATATGACTTAACAAGAGGTAGAATAACATGGAGAGAAAAGTAAGAGCAGCTTTATAAAACAGAATGGAGGAACAAGGATGAAAGTTAGAGCTTCCGTAAAACCAATCTGTGAAAAGTGCAAGGTTATTAAGAGAAAAGGCAAAGTAATGGTAATTTGCGAAAATCCTAAGCACAAGCAGACACAGGGTTAATCAATTAAGTTAATTTATAAGTTATTTATATTATATGAACATCCCGTTTATATTACGCCCCTAGAGGCTGCGTGACGGAAGATGGGAACAGGAGGAAAATATGGCTCGTATAGCCGGAGTTGACTTACCTAGAGATAAAAGAATCGATATCGGTTTAACTTATATCTACGGTATTGGAAGACAGACAGCTAAAGTTATACTTGATAAAGCTGGAATTGATCCAAGCGTTAGAGTAAAGGATCTTTCAGAAGAAGATGCAGGTAAAATTAGACACATCATTGAAGCTGAATATGATGTAGAAGGTGACCTAAGAAGAGAAGTTTCACTAAACATTAAGAGATTAATGGAAATTGGATGCTACAGAGGTATCAGACATAGAAGAGGACTTCCAGTAAGAGGTCAGAAAACAAAGACAAACGCTAGAACTCGTAAAGGTCCTAAGAAGACTGTAGGAAGAAAGAAGAAGTAAGGAGGTAGAAGAAAATGGCTAAAGCTGTAAAAAAAGCAGTAAGAAAAAAGAGAAAAGAGCGCAAAAATATTGAAAAAGGCCAAGCACACATTCAGTCTACCTTTAACAATACACTTGTAACTCTTACAGACCTAGATGGAAATGCATTATCATGGTCAAGTGCGGGATCACTTGGATTTAAGGGATCAAGAAAATCAACACCATTTGCTGCACAGATGGCTGCAGAAGAAGCTGCAAAGGGTGCTATGGAACATGGACTAAAGACTGTAGAAGTATATGTTAAGGGTCCTGGTTCCGGTAGAGAAGCGGCTATCAGAGCTCTTCAGACTGCAGGTTTAAACATTACATTAATTAAGGATATTACACCAATTCCACATAATGGATGTAGACCACCAAAGAAGAGAAGAGTCTAATTGAAAGGAGGAGAAAGATAATATGGCAAGATATAGAGAAGCAAACTGCAGATTATGCAGAAGAGAAGGACAGAAACTTTTCTTAAAAGGCGAAAGATGTTATAGCGAAAAATGTGCACTAGAAAAAAGAAATTTTCCTCCTGGACAGCATGGACAGGGCAGAAAGAAGATTTCTGAATATGGACTACAGCTAAGAGAAAAGCAGAAGGCTAAGAGATTCTACGGAGTTCAGGAAACTCAGTTCAGAAACTTATTTGATAAGGCTGCAAGAAAACAGGGTAAGGCTGGTGAAAACTTACTTATCATGTTAGAAACTAGATTAGATAACGTTGTGTTCAGACTAGGTTTTGCTTCATCAAGAAAAGAAGCAAGACAGTTAGTTGTTCATGGACATTTCACAGTAAACGGCAAGAAGGCTACAATTCCATCAATGGCATTAAAGGCTGGAGATGTTGTTGCTGTTAAAGAAAAGAGCACAAATTCTCCTAAATTCAAGGAGATTAAGGATATGACAATTACAGTACCTGCATGGATGTCTGTAGATGTGAGCAAACTTGAAGGACAGGTTCTATCTATCCCTACAAGAGAACAGATTGACACACCAATCGCAGAACACTTAATCGTTGAATTGTACTCTAAGTAATAGCTTTTAGATAAGTTACTTAGCGAGGAAAGGAGGGTTTGCAGTGATTGAAATTGAAAAGCCAGAAATTGAATGTATATCTAATGAAGAAGATAAAAACTACGGGAAGTTTATCGTAGAACCTTTAGAAAGAGGCTATGGTACAACACTGGGTAACAGCTTAAGAAGAATTTTGCTAAGTTCTTTGCCTGGAGCTGCAGTGACATCCATTAAAATCGATGGTATACTTCATGAATTTTCAACAATCCCAGGAGTAAAGGAAGATGTTACAGAGATCATTCTTAATTTGAAGAAGCTTGCTGTTAGATTAAATGGCGAAGAAGATACAATGCAGGTAATGATCAATGCAGTAGGACCAAAAGAAGTTACAGCTGCTGATATTATCGGTGATGTTGACATGGAAATCTTTAATCCTGACTTGCATATTGCAACACTTGAAGAAAATGCAACTCTTGTAATGACTATTAACCTAGCTAAAGGTAGAGGTTATGTTCCTGCGGAGCAGAACAAGACAGAGGATACTCCAATTGCTGTTATCCCTGTAGACTCAATCTTTACACCTGTAAAAAAGGTTAACTTTACAGTTGAAAATACTAGAGTAGGACAGATTACTGACTACGACAAATTGATTCTAGAAATCTGGACTGATGGATCAATCAGACCAGAAGAGGGTGTTTCTATTGGAGCTAAGATTATGCAGGAGCATTTGAACCTATTTATCCAGCTAACAGAAGAAACAACTAATATGGAATTTATGGTTGAAAAAGAAGAAGACCAAAAAGAGATTAATCTAGAAAAGAGTATTGATGATTTAGAACTTTCAGTACGTTCATATAACTGCTTAAAGAGAGCTAATATTCATACTGTTGGACAGCTTACTGAAAAATCAGAAGATGATATGATGAAGGTTAGAAACCTAGGTAAGAAATCTCTTGATGAAGTTAAGTTAAAGCTTACAGAGCTAGGACTTGGACTTCGTGAAACCGACGAATAATTGAAAGGAGAATCAGGATGCCAGGCTATAGAAAACTAGGCAGAACTTCAGCTCATAGAAAAGCAATGTTGAGAAACCTTGTAACTGATTTATTCAGAGAAGAAAGAATTACAACAACTGTTCATAGAGCGAAGGAAGCTAGAAAAGAAGCAGAAAAAATGATTACACTTGCTAAACGTGGTGATCTACATGCAAGAAGACAAGTACTTGCTTACGTTTATGATGAAGATGTAGTAACTAAGCTATTTGATGAAATAGCTCCAAGATATGCCGATAGAAATGGCGGATATACAAGAATTCTTAAACTTGGACCAAGACAGGGAGACTGTGCGGAAGTTGCATTCCTTGAACTTGTATAATAAGAATTAGTATTTATAGGGTTGTCGCTTTAGAGTTACATCTAAAGCGAAGCCCTTTTTTTGTTAAACTAATTATGTGGGATTTAGATAAACACTTTTGTGATAATATTATCTTAAGTAAATATATAGAAAAGGTAGACAATACTAAGTTTGTATTTAAGCTGTTAAACAATAAAAAGGCCTTATGAATATAGATTTCATAAGACCTTTTAAATAGCTTTTTTTATTATTTGTTTTTATTCATCAGTTTCTGTATCTATAGGTTCATCCAAAGAACTTAAATACTCTTCTCTTTTTGTAGCCCATTTAATTATAAATACTTGTGCAATACCGGCTGTAGGAACTGCTAAAATCATTCCTAAAATACCGCCATAAAATCCACCAACTGTAACTGCTAGTAGTACAAATAATGGCTTCAGACCAGTTGAAGATCCTACTACTCTAGGATAGATAAGGTTAGAATCAATTTGTTGTACAAATAGTAGCACGACAACAGCTATTACACCTGTCCAAAAGTTTTCTGTAAACATACCTACGATAAAAGCAGGAACCATTCCCATTAAAGGACCAAAGTAAGGAATTACATTTGATACACCGGCAAAAATACCTATGAATACTGAAAATTGTAATCCCATTATAGATAAGCCAATTGAAGATAAAACTGCAACGCATAAGGCATCAAGTAATACTCCTCTAACGAAACGTGATAAGACACTGTTTACTTCATGAAGTGTGTTGTTTACTGAAGTGTTGTGTTTAGGCATTATTAGATAAAGAAACTTATTCCATAGATTTAGTAAAAATTCCTTTTCAACAATAATATAAATACTAACGATAATTCCGATTACAAAATCAAATATAGCGCCACTGATATTTGTTAATTTACTAATAATACCACTAGCTGAGAAGTTTTCGCCAACCCAATTGATGATTGTATTAGCCATATCATGAGCATAATCAGATAACATGCCAGTTGGTAAATGTGAAGCCCATCTTTGAAACTCGCTTTCGTATGAGGATACAAGTCTGATTAGTGAATTAAACAAATCAGATAGATTTTCTACTACAAATTCGCCCATTATCATCCATGCAAAACCATAAATCAAAGCAACAATAGCACAAACAATTAAAACATAGGAAATTATAATGCTTACAAAATGCTTTTTGCTGCTATTTTTGCTGTTAGTCTTAGATATCTTTTCTGGACGTTTGCTTGCTAATCTGTTTAATACCTTATTTTCTATAGTATCTACTAAAGGATTAATAAGGTAAGCTAATATCAAACCAATCCATAGAGGAGTAAGAGCTCCAATAATAGTGCCTACTGTGCCGAAAATAGCAGTGGCTATCTTACCAAAATCTTTAACAACAAAGAATGCTATGTACAAAAGAGTAACAGTGAAAACTATAAAAAAGCTAAGTCGGGTAAAAGTTTTATCTTTTATAAATTCCCGATATTTTTTCATATTGCCACCTCCTAATATAAATAGTATTATAGTATAAGTACATTAGAATATCAAACAAAATAAAAATAGGGTATGTAGATTTAAAAACTTGTAAGAGTTTAAAATTAAATTTAATTACATTATATATATATGCTTATAATTAGGAATGGGATTTTAATTTTTAGCATTGTTTTATCGGTGGTAATTTACTTAGAAAAAGGTATTTTATAAGTAAATTATTCAACTACTAAGCATTATTAGCACAATAACTGTTGAAATTTCAATGATTTAAAAAACATACAAAAAAGCGATAAAAAAATCCTTAAAAAGTATTGACAGATACCTATATATTTGCTATACTAATCAAGCTATCGCACGAGATGAGAAATTGTTGAAACCGATAGCTTAATATAAATGTTCGCTACGAGCGAACGGAACCTTGAAAAATACATAGTGAGGAAATTAA
>CALCFD010000012.1 GCA_937900695.1 uncultured Eubacterium sp.
CAAGTCCCTCGACGCGCACCATAAGGAATGTTGAGTAATCAATGTTCTTTTTTTATTTTATTTTTAAGTTTGATGTTGATTTTTATTTTTATAGGTATATAATATTATTTATATTTGCTGTGGCCCTATGGTCAAGCGGTTAAGACACCGCCCTCTCACGGCGGTAACCCGGGTTCGATTCCCGGTAGGGTCACCATCATTGTAATATTGAATTTTATTCCGCACTCCTAGTTTAGGGGTGTGTTTTTATTTTGAAAAATATCAATTTGTTAATATAATATAATTTAACAATTCATTGATTGACAGTAAATTGGTTTACTAATAAAATATATAAGGATGAATTGAAAAGGTGGGAGTTTATGAATATAAAAAAATATCGAAAAGCTATATTAGAGGGAATTTTTTTAATTGTAGTTTTTCTTTTAACTATACATAGTGTTTTTTATGGTGAGGATTTATCAGAGCTATTAGTCACTATAAAATCAGCTCAAAAAGGGTTTTTAGCAGTTGGAATATGTATGGTAGTTTTATTTATATACAGTGAATCTGCAATCATACATTATATGATGAATTCGCTAAAGATTAAACTAGGTAGAGGTACTTGTTTTTTATTTTCTTCAGTAGGATTTTTTTTCAGTTGTATTACACCTTCTGCAAGTGGTGGTCAGCCAATGCAGATATTCTACATGAAGAAAAAAGACATTCCGATACCTGTTGCTACATTAGTATTGATGATTGTTACTATAACATATAAACTTGTTTTAGTATTAGTTGGAATCGGTATGATGATCTTTGGTAGGTCATTTATAAACAGTTATATGGCTGGTATGCAGTGGGTATTTTATTTGGGATTAGTCTTAAATGTTATTTCTGTTGTAGTTATGCTTCTGTTAGTTTTTTCGCCAAAATTAGCTACTAAGTTAGCTGCTGGAACTTTAAAGTTATTATTCAAATTTCGAATTTTGAAACATAAGCCAAAAACAATAGAGAAATTTGAAAATTCTATGGAGCTTTATGGACAGGTGGCTAACTACCTTAAAGATAATTTTAAAATTATTATAAATGTGCTTATAATCACAATGATTCAAAGATTCTTGTTGTTTGCGACTACGTATTTTGTATATCGCGCTATGGGGCTTGAAGGAACTTCTGCGTTTGTTATAATACTTTTGCAGGCTTCAATTTCTGTAGCCGTTGATATGTTGCCATTACCTGGAGGTATGGGAATTACAGAAAAGTTATTTAGCATTGTATTTTTACCTATTTTCGGTGCTAGATTATTATTACCAGGAATGGTACTTAGCAGAGGAATTTCATATTATGTACAGCTATTACTTAGTGCTGTTATGACACTTATTGCACAGCTTACAATTGGAAGAAAAAAATCAAAGGAACTTTCATAATTGAAAGTTCCTTTTTATTGTAATTAGTTTTTAACATTTTGAGGTGTACCTTCTAGCCATTTTGCGATATTTTCACCGACTATATGGGCTCTTTTTTCAAATGCTTGGTGACTTGCAAATGCTATATGAGGTGTAAGAATTGTATTTGGTGCATCGATTAGGGGATTACTTGAAGGTAGAGGTGGCTCTACATCAAATACGTCAATACCAGCACAAGCAATTGTGTTGTTTCTTAAGGCATCTGCAAGTGCATGTGCATCAACAATAGGACCTCTAGCTGTATTTATTAGCATTGCTGTAGGTTTCATCATTTCTAATTGATTTTTACCAATTAGTCCAATAGTTTCTTTTGTTTGTGGAACGTGTATTGAAACGATATCAGATTGCTTTAGTACTTCTTCCATTGAAAGCTGAACAACTCCATCGATATTTTTTTCTGAACGGTTATAAGCGATAACATCGCAACCAAATGCGTTAGCGATTTTAGCAACACGTTGGCCTATGGCTCCAAGTCCAATTATGCCAAAAGTTTTGCCTTCAAGTTCATAACCTACAAGACCATCTTTAGTTTGGCCATTCCTGCATTTACTATCGCAAGGTAAAATATTTCTAGCAAGATCTATTACTAGGCCAAATACGATATCTGCTACAGCAACTGTAGAGTAGCCAGCACAATTGCAAACTGTAATGCCACGCTGATTGCAATATTCAATATCTATATGGTCTACGCCTGTAAAGGCAACGCAAATCATTTTTAAGTTTGGACAGTGCTCCATGACTTCTTTATTGTATTTGAAGTTTGATAAAACAACTATATCAGCATCTTTACTACGTTCAATAAGTGACTGTGTATCTTCAACACGATTGTCGTAATAAATTATTTCATGTTCGCCATGAACATATGTATTTATAGTTGATTGTAATAAATCCTTAGATATTCCTAATGGTTCTAAAAATACTATTTTCATAAATATCTCCTTAATTTTATTTTGCTTTACGCAATGTCAAAATGTTAATAATTAGTGTAGCATTTGCTAATAAAACAGATACAGCTGACAATGCGATTGCAGCTCTAGTTAATCCTTTCATTATTATTCCTCCTTACTTGAAAAAATAGTTTGTGTAATTAACTGCAAAAGCTTTTTTACAAAGGTAGTGATGGCTAAGTGATTAGCTTCCTTTTCTATTGCCAAAACAAGATAGTGACCGTAAAGCTGACCGCAGTTAGTAAAATCATCTAAGCTTAGATGATAATTATTTAAATCTAAAAATGTTAAAACATCTTCTTTAATAAGTGAGACTTCTACGTTAAAAGTATTGCCATTAAAGTTTGCTTTATACTGAGCTTCATCGTCATAGGCTTGATAATAGAGACTTCTACCAATTTTACGACCAGAAAAGGCAAGTTTCTTAGTTGATAGCTTTATTTTTTCTACTATGAATTCATTATAAGGAAATCCCATAGTACACATAGCTTTATGGAAATTTGTTTGCTTTATAACGTTTAATAGTCTATAAAGTTGTTTTACATCATCTGAGTTGTGAAGCAAAATTTGTCTTTCTAAATCTATGTCTTTGGTTTGTAAATATTGAGAATAAAGGTCAATACTGATGCCTCCATCGATTTTATCTTGGCGTTTATCCCATAGCCCCATATAATTTTCCATGGTAGTTTGCTTTAAATTAGGGACAAATCTTTTGATATCCGAATGCCCTTTAACTATCTTATATAAATCTAGATCATAAGGAATGTATTTATTTCTTATTCCATGATGTTCCATTCTTTTAGTTAAAAATGGTATATCAAAAGAAATACCATTGTAAGTTATAATTAAGTCCAATTGACTAAATATGTTTAAGGTTTCTTCGATAACTTGCATTTCGTCATCTAGAGATTCGGCGAAAATTTGTTTAGATAAAAAAGTACCGTTACCTTGAGGGAGAACGAAACCAGATAATATAAGATGATTTTTTTTGGGACTTAGCCCTGTTGATTCAATATCAAAAACACCTATTTTTAAATTTTTGAAATAAAAGTCAAATAGCTCCCATTTAAACTCTTCATCATTATAAATTTCATTTAATATTTTCATGTTTATATTGTAACATATAATATGGTATAATTGTTGCATATTTATTTAGTTAAAAAGAGGTGACAGAAGATGAATATAGGCTTTTTAGGAGCAGGAAATATGGGTGGTGCTATTCTTAGAGGCTATGCTAAAACCGATGTTGCAAAGAAAAATCAACTCTATGTTTTTGGAGTGAATCATGAAAAACTTAAAAGTACATGCAAAGAAACAGGTGCAGTTGCTTGTTATGAAATAGAAGAATTAGTTAAAAAAAGTGATATTTTTTTAATTGGGGTCAAACCTGATAAATTTGATGAAGTAATGCCTAAGATTGCAAAGGTGTATACAAAGGATAAGATATGTGTGTCTATGGCAGCTGGAATAAGTATGGAATTCATAGAATCGTATTTAGGCGATGAAGCGGCAATTGTAAGGATTATGCCCAATACACCAGCTCAAGTAGGTTTTGCTATGACTTCAGTTTCTTTAAATAAAAATATTAAGAAAGAGAATATAGATACTCTTATGAATATTTTTGGATCTATTGGAAAAGCTGAAATTGTAGATGAAAAGTTAATTCATACAGTAATAGGTGTTAGCGGAAGTAGCCCAGCATATACTTATATGTATATTGATGCTCTTGCAAAGAGTGCAGCTAGTAGAGGAATGATGTATGAACAGGCAAAGACTTTTGCAGCTCAAGCAGTACTTGGTGCTGCAAAGATGGTTCTTGAAAGCGAAGAAACTCCAGAAAAGCTTAGAATAAATGTTTGTTCACCTGGTGGAACTACAATTCAAGCTGTAAATAAATTACAAGAATTAAAATTTGATGATATAATAGATGAAGCGTTTTGTGCAACTATGAATAAATCTAAAGAGATGGAAAGGTAGGAAATAAAATGGCAACATTTAATGAAAAGACAATTTCAAGCGAAATGATATATAAAGGTGCAATTTTAAATTTAAGAAGAGATAAGGTTACTGTAAAGGGCGGAGACTATTCTTATAGAGAAATTGTAGAACATAACGGTGGTGCAGTTGCTGTGGCATTAACTGAGGATAATAATGTGTTACTTGTAAAACAATTTAGAAAGCCTATGGAAAGAGATATGATAGAGCTTCCAGCAGGTAAGATTGAAATTGGGGAAGATCCAAAGGAAACAATTGAAAGAGAACTTAAGGAAGAAACAGGCTATACTGCTAAAAATATTAAGTTAATGGCCGAATTTCATCCTTCAGTTGGTTATACAAGTGAAACACTATATATATATTTAGCTACTGAATTAACATCAGGAGAGACAGATTTTGATGAGCATGAGGCTATAGATCTAATACAGGTGCCTTTAGAGGAAGCTATAAATATGGTAATTGATGGTCAAATTACTGATGGAAAAACTATGGCTGGTTTACTTTTGACAAAATACCATATTTAGGATAATATTTATTGTAAACCAAGTTTTAAATTTATATAAAAGATGGGGATATGATGATGTACATAGATCAGTTTGTTGATTATTTGAAAAATGAAAAAAGAATGTCTCAAAATTCATTAGAGGCATATAAAAGAGATGTTGTTGATTTTAGTAAATTTTGCCAGGAAAAGGGCAATGATAATATTTTAAAGATTTCAAATGGTGAAATTGTATCTTATTTACTTACTCTTAAAAACTTTGGTAAGTCAGCAGCAACAATAAACAGAAAATTAGCATCTATTAGGTCTTTGTATAAGTATTTTATTGAAAAGGGATTAATTAATAAAAATCCTACAGCAAATATTAAATCTCCAAAGATAGAAAGAAAAGAAATTGAATATCTGTCTTTGGAAGAAGTTAATAAACTTCTTTCTACACCAGATGATACCTTAAAAGGTAAGAGAGATAAGGCTATACTAGAACTTTTATATGCTACTGGTATAAGAGTAAATGAGCTTGTAGCTGCTAATATAGAAGATGTTAATTTGCGTATAGGTTTCTTTACATGTCCTGGTGAATATGGTAGAGCAAGAATAGTTCCTTTAGGAAGACCGGCTAGGGAGGCTATTGAACGTTATTTGGAAGATGCTAGAGATATGTTTGTTAAAAATAATAGAAATGAAAAAGCCTTGTTTGTAAATTATTCTGGAAATCGTATGACAAGACAGGGATTATGGAAACTATTAAAAACATATGGAAAAAAGGCGGAGCTTGAAGATAAAATTACTCCGCATATATTAAGAAATTCTTTTGCTGTGCATATGGTTCAAAATGGTGCAGATTTAAAATCATTGCAGGAATTATTAGGACATGAAGATATAGCTGCCACTCAGATTTATCTTTCTGTAACTAAGAACAGAATAAAGGATGTATATGATAAAACGCATCCAAGAGCGTAGTAAGAATTTAGAAAGAGGATAATTTATGTCTATTAAAGTTATTTATTTATGTGGCGTGGTGTATTTATTAGCCTTTGTTATTACATTAGCGTTGGTGCCACTGACTATAAAACTTGCAGGTAAAGTAGGTGCTATAGATATACCAAAAGACAATAGAAGAGTGCACACAAAACCCATTCCTCGAATAGGTGGTGTGGCAATATTTGTAGCCATAACGGTTTCAGCTATAATTGCGTCTACTTCAGGTTTATTTTCGCCTGGGGCAGTTGATAGGGTAAACGGTATTGCAAATATCCATTGGGATTTTGATTTGTTAACTGAAGGTAGGGTAAATCCAACTTTAGGAGTAGTTCTAGGTGGTGTAATAATATTTATTGTTGGTTTTATCGATGATTTAAAAGGTATGAGCCCTAAGGTAAAGCTAGCTGGTCAGATTGTAGCTGCAACTTTTGTTTATGCAGTAGGTGTTAGAATTGAATTCATATCAAACATTTTTGGCGATGGTGTAGCTAACTTTTCAACCCTTATTTGTTATATAGTGACGGTTACTTGGATTGTTGCAATAACTAATACTATAAATCTAATAGACGGATTAGATGGTCTTGCGGCAGGAGTAGTTGCTATTGCTTCTCTTTGCATTGCATATGTTGGATATATTTTTGGATTTTATATTGGCGCGTTTCCAATGCTTGCTATTGCGGGAGGAGCTTTGGGATTTTTACCGTATAATTTCTTCCCGGCTAAAACTTTTATGGGCGATTGTGGATCTCAATATTTAGGATTTATGCTAGCTAGTTTTTCTATTTTAGGTACTGTAAAGAGTGCAACAATTGTAGCTGTACTTATACCAAGTTTAGCATTGTTTTTGCCAATTATAGATACTCTATTAGCTATTGTCAGAAGGGCTATTAATGGTAAGCCTATTATGCAGGCAGACAAAGGGCATTTGCATCATAGACTTTTAAAATCGGGAATGGGACAGAGAAGAACAGTTTTATGTCTATATGGTGTATGTGGCATTATGGGTGTTGCAGCAGTACTTTTAAGTCGTGAGCTTTATGTTGAAACATTAGGTTTACTTGCGGTAGCATTGTTATATGGATATGTAGTGCTGACAGATCCAAATAAAACTACACCACATTTAAAAGAAGAAAATGTGGAAAATAGTGATAAAAGTGAATAAAATGTGATGGAATCAAGGAGCTTTGTGAAACAAATGTGAACAATGCTCTTATTTTATTGCACCATAAATGACATAATGGTAATATTAGACTATGTTAAATTTGAGAGATTAATTTTATATTTGGAGATATATTTTATGAAGAAATTTTTAAGCTTAACAATTGCATTAATTATGGCTGTGACGGGAATTTTTACGACTGCGCAAATTGCAGAGGCTTCTGAAATTTGTGTTGAACCAGTAAGTGGAGTTAAGGCTAGACTATACTCAAGTAATCAAGTTACAGTTTCATGGTCAAGAAACAAAGGTGCAGACGGATATCAGATTTATGAAAAGTCAGGAGATAATTATAGACACATAAAGACTATTTCATCAAATAAAACAACATCTTATAGAGTTAAAAAAGTATCTAAAGGCAGAAATCATACTTATGCAGTGAGAGCTTTTGAAAATGTTGATGGAGAAAGATGCTATTCAGAATTTAACCAGTCTACTTTAAGTGTACCTAAGGTTTTAAAAAGATCAACTAAAGGGTTTAGTAGTACAACTGCAGGCAAACTGATTAAAAAGGCAAAGTCAAAGGTTGGTTCAAGATATGTTAGAGGTGGCTCAGGCCCTAGAAAATTTGACTGTAGTGGATTTGTTTATTACGTTGCAAAGAGCACAAAGGTATCAACAAAGAAAGTTCCAAGAACTAGTGCAGCAGGTCTATGGAAGAATTTGAAAAAGTACAGTATCGGAACTAAAAGTTTAGCAAAGGCACAGCCAGGTGATATTGTATTTACAGCTTCAATGGGTGGCAGAAGAATTACTCATACAGCATTTTACTATGGTGATGGTAAATATGTTCACGCTACCAATCCTAGAAAAGGTGTGCGTGTAACAGGAACTAAGTATTATGGAAAGGTAATGGGCATCGTAAGATTACCGAATTTATAAAAAGTTGAAATATAAGATTGTCATGTAAATGACAATCTTTTTTTAATACAAAACCGGATGTAAAGATTACATCCGGTCAGTACAGTTTAAATTTATGTGGATTATAAAATATCTATATATTCACCTGCTAGAGCTTTGTTCATACTTCTTACTGCACAGAATTTACCGCACATTGAACATGAATCATCGTGTTCGGGAGCTCTTTCTTCTCTAATTTTTTTAGCAGTTTCAGGATCCATAGCGCATTCCCACTGTTTTTCCCAGTCAAGTTCTCTTCTTGCATCACCCATTTTGTCATCGATTTCACGAGCACCTCTAACTCCTTTAGCAATATCACCGGCATGTGCGGCAATTTTAGAAGCCATAATACCCTGCTTAACATCTTCTACATTTGGTAATGCTAAATGTTCTGCTGGAGTTACATAGCATAAAAATGCAGCGCCAGCAGCAGCAGCTACAGCTCCACCGATAGCAGATGTGATGTGGTCGTAACCAGGAGCGATATCTGTTACGATAGGTCCAAGTACGTAGAATGGCGCACCATTGCAGATTGTCTGCTGAACCTTCATATTAGCTTCTATTTGATCTAGAGGAACATGTCCTGGACCTTCTACCATTACCTGTACATCTTTTTCCCAAGCTCTTTTAGTTAATTCGCCAAGTCTTACTAATTCTTCAATCTGGCAAACATCAGTAGCATCAGCTAGACATCCAGGTCTACAAGCGTCGCCTAAAGAAATAGTTACATCATATTCTCTACAGATGTCTAAGATCTCATCATAATATTCGTAAAATGGATTTTCTTCTCCAGTCATACTCATCCATGCAAATACTAAAGAACCACCTCTTGAAACAATATTTGTTTTTCTTTTATGTTTCTTAATCTGGTCAATAGTGTGTCTAGTGATGCCGCAGTGTAGTGTTACAAAATCAACACCATCTTCAGCATGAAGTCTAATTACATCAAGAAAGTCTTTGGCAGTTAATGTTGCTAAATCTCTTTGGTAATGAATAACTGAGTCATATACAGGAACTGTACCAATCATAGCAGGACATTCGCTAGTTAGCTTTCTTCTAAATGGAATTGTATCTCCGTGAGAAGAAAGGTCCATGATAGCATGAGCTCCCATGTTTACAGCTTCCATAACTTTTTTCATTTCTATATCATAGTCTTTGCAGTCTCTTGAAACACCTAAGTTTACGTTAATTTTTGTCTTAAGCATAGAACCAACACCTTCTGGATCGATGCAATTATGGTTTTTATTAGCACAAATTGCAACCTTTCCTGATGCAACTAGTGGCATTAGTTCTTCTACAGTCATTAATTCTTTTTCAGCTACAGTTTTAAGTTCAGGTGTTACAATCCCTTTTCTAGCAGCTTCCATCTGTGTTTTATACTCTCTCATTTTAATCCTCCTTTAGTTTTGGTAGAGTTAAAACACCGATATATAATCAGTTTTGATTATAACCGGCGCCTTTGATTTAAAAAAATCAATAAGTACTTATACTTTTTATATAGCGATATAAGGTGGTGCCCCCAATCTACCGCTTAAGTTTGTAAAAATAAAAAAGATGACGATACTTTTTGGTATTGCCATCTAAATGTTCATAAGATATAGGTATATGATTGCATTCCTACGGTGGCATTATCCACATCAGGTATATGGGTCGAAATTTATTTCCTCTCAGCAATTAAGCTCCCCTAGCATATTTTATTTTACTATATAATTAAACCACCTAAATACAATTATGTCAATCTAATAAAAAAATTAAACAGCTAGTTAAAAAATTTCAAACTAATGCTTGCAAATGTATAATTCATATGGTATTATATACGGGTTAGTACGGACGGTCCTCTGCATACACTAAGGTATCAAGAACGTCTTTGAGGAGAGGAGGAGAAATACCAATGGATATTTTAACTGCAATTACAAATGAATATAAGAAAACTGATATTCCTGCATTTAACGTTGGTGATACTGTAAAAGTACACGTTAAAATCAAGGAAGGTTCAAGAGAAAGAATCCAGATTTTCGAAGGCTTTGTATTAAAGAAACAGAACGGTGGAGTTTCAGAAACTTTCACAGTAAGAAGAATTGCATCAGGGGTTGGCGTAGAAAAGACATTCCCATTGCATTCACCAAAAATCGATAAGATCGAAGTAGTTAGAAGAGGTAGCGTAAGAAGAGCTAAACTTAACTACATGCGTGAAAGAACAGGAAAAGCTGCTAAGATCAAGGCTGCTAAAGAAAAATAGAGAGAAATTGAAGGGACCTTTTAGGTCCCTTTATTTTTGAAAAAGGAGATATTATGTTAGGAACAATAAATTGGTATCCAGGACATATGAAAAAGACAAGAGAACTAATTCAAGCAAATTTGAAATTAGTTGATATTGTTATAGAAGTGGTTGACGCACGTATTCCACTATCTAGTAGAAATCCTATTATTGATGAGTTGGTAAAAGGTAAGGATAGAATAATCGTATTAAATAAGAGTGATCTTGCTGATGCTAATGAAAATGAAAAATGGACTGAAAAATTCAAAGATGATGGATATCATGTTTTGAGTATGAACTGTATGACGGGAACTGGCGTTAAGCAGCTTTTTAAACTTCTAGAATATGTTCAGGAACAGAAAAACAGTGAGAGAACTCGTAAGAAAAATTTAAGAATTATGATAGTGGGAGTGCCCAATGTAGGTAAATCCTCACTTATAAATAGATTGACTGGTAAAAAGAGCACTCAAACTGGTGATAGACCAGGAGTAACAAAAGGAAAGCAGTGGCTTACACTTAAAAATGGCATGCAACTATTAGATACACCAGGCATCTTATGGCCTAAATTTGAAGATCCAAAAGTAGGTATAAATCTTGCGTTTTGTGGATCTATTAAAGATGAAATCATAGCTCAAGATGAACTTTGTTTAGAACTTATTACTTGGTTGTGTGAAAATTATCCTAATGAGCTTATGCAACGATATAAGCTTGAAGAACTAGGAGATATGCCAATTGATACAATGGAAATGATAGCTGCTAAAAGAGGCTTTATTATGTCAGGCAAAAGAATAGACTATGAAAGAACTGCAAGAACTGTTATGGACGAGTTTAGAGCAGGAGCAATAGGTAAAATCACTTTAGAGGTAGTAAGGTGAAAAGAGAAGAGAAGCAGAGATTAAGACTTGAAGAAATGAAGGAATTTGAAAGAAACCTTTATTCACAGGGATATGAATTTGTAGCAGGTGTCGACGAGGTGGGGAGAGGGCCTCTTGCGGGACCTGTAGTTGCTGCGGCAGTGGTACTACCAAAAGATTTTGAAGTTTTAGGGATTAATGACTCTAAAAAATTATCAGAGAAAAAAAGAGAGGAACTTTATCCAATAATAAAGGAGAAGGCATTGGCATATGCTATTGGTATAGTAGATAATGAAAAAATAGATGAAATTAATATTTTAGAAGCTACAAAGATAGCCATGAACGATGCCATAAAAACCTTAGATGAAAAAATGAAAGAAAATTTTAATAGGGGTATAGAGTATGTCCTTATAGATGCATTGACACTAAAGGATATTGATATACCACAGATGGGAATAGTGAAGGGTGATGCTAAAAGCATTAGCATAGCAGCGGCCTCCATCTTAGCTAAGGTTACAAGAGATCATTTGATGATAAAATATGACGAAATATATCCTGGATACAGTTTTGCTGCAAATAAGGGATATGGAACCAAAGCACACTACGAAGGGTTATATGAAAAGGGCATGTGCGCGATTCATAGAAAGACATTTTTAAAGAAATTCAGCGAATGAAGGAAGTGAGCGTTATATGAGAATTAGTGAAATTTTAAAAGAAAAGAAGACTTTTTCCTTTGAGGTGTTTCCACCTAAAAATGATAAGCCTATGGAACCATTACTAGAGACATTAGATGAGCTATCTAAATTTAATCCGGATTTCATCAGTGTTACATATGGTGCTGGCGGCACTAATAAAGGGAGAAACAATGAAGTTTGTAAAGAAATATTAAGTAGAGGGATCACCATGATGTCTCACTTTACTTGTATAGGTAATAGCAAGGAGGATGTTCTTGCTAGAGTAAATAGATTTATAGGAATGGGAGGAGAAAATCTTCTTGCACTAAGAGGAGATCTTCCTGAAGGCTGGGAATGCACTGGTGGAGATTATAAGCATGGGGATGCTTTGATAGAGGCATTAATTAAAAGTTTTCCAAAGCTTTGTGTTGCTGGGGCATGTTATCCTGAAAAACATATTGAATCATCATCTTTTGATGATGATATTAAGTATATGAAGTATAAGCAAGATAATGGAGCTCAATTTTTTGTATCACAGCTTTGTTATGATACAGAGGCATTTGAAAGATTTTTAATACGCTGTGAAAAAGCAGGTATTACAGTGCCTATTATTGTAGGTTTAATGCCTGTCTTATTTAAAAATGGACTTATTCGCATGACAACTACTAATGGTTGTTTTATACCTTCAGATCTTGCAAAAATTATTGAAAAATATGGAGATGATAAGGAAGAATTCAAAAAGGCTGGTAAGGAATATACAAAAGAACTTATGTATAGATATACTAAAATCGGTATAGATGGATTACATATTTATTCACTTAATAAATATAAGGATTTGTCTGAAATTATAATTGAAAGTGGCATAAGAGATATGTTTAAATAAAAAATTATTCATTGACATAAATGTTTTATTGATATAATATAAAAATAGATTAAAACTTTGATTACTGACGGATTTTATGTGGATAACCACAAGGAAATCAAAGTTATATGAGCCGACCGTCTGGGCAGTATTTGTATAACAAATACTGCCCTTTTTTATTAATGAAGGAGGAAAAGCAAATGGGATTTAAATCAGATATAGAAATTGCACAGGAGAATATTCCTGCGAAAATTTTAGACGTTGCCAAGGAAGCAGGTATTGATGAAAAGTATATCGAGCTTTATGGTAATTACAAAGCAAAAATTGATTATAATATCTTAGAAGAAAGAAAAGATGTTAAAGATGGAAAACTAATTTTAGTTACTGCAATTACACCAACAGCAGCAGGAGAAGGTAAAACAACTACTACTGTAGGTTTGGCTGATGGTATGAAAAAAATTGATAAAGATGTTTTTGTTGCTTTAAGAGAGCCTTCACTTGGACCTGTGTTTGGTATCAAGGGAGGAGCAGCTGGCGGTGGCTATGCTCAGATTGTACCTATGGAAGATATTAACCTTCATTTCACAGGTGATATGCATGCAATTGGTGCTGCAAATAATTTACTTGCTGCAATGTTAGATAATCATATTTATCAAGGTAACACTTTAGGTATTGATACAAGAAAAATTACTTGGAAAAGATGCGTGGATATGAATGATAGACAGTTAAGAAATGTCGTTAATGGTCTTGGCGGTAGAGTAAATGGTGTTCCTCGTGAAGATGGATTTGATATTACAGTTGCTAGTGAAATTATGGCAATTTTATGTCTTGCAAAAGATATTGACGATTTAAAAGAAAGAATTTCTAAGATTGTTGTTGGATATAACTATGAGGGAAATCCAGTAACAGCTGGAGATTTAAAAGCTCAAGGTGCTATGACAGCTTTACTAAAAGATGCTTTGAAACCTAATTTAGTGCAGACATTAGAACATACACCTGCATTTGTACATGGTGGTCCATTTGCTAATATTGCTCATGGATGTAACTCAATTATGGCTACACGTATGGCTCTAAAAATGGCGGATTATGTTATAACTGAAGCTGGATTTGCTGCTGACTTAGGAGCTGAAAAATTCTTAGATATTAAGTGTCGTATGGCTGGATTAAAACCTTCAGCTGTAGTAGTTGTTGCAACTGTTAGAGCTCTTAAAAATCATGGTGGCGTTGCTAAGGAAGATTTAAATAACGAAAATTTAGAAGCTTTAGAAAAGGGTTTACCAAACTTATTGCAGCATGTTGAAAATATCACACAGGTTTATAAATTACCTTGTGTAGTTGCTATTAATGCTTTTCCAACAGATACTAAAGCGGAACTAGATTTAGTAGAAGCTAAATGTAAAGAATTAGGTGTAAATGTAGCACTATCAGAAGTTTGGGCTAAAGGTGGCGAAGGCGGTGTAGCTTTAGCTAAAGAAGTTGTTGAACTATGTGAAAAAGACAATGATTTTGAATTTGCTTACGATGTAGATTTAAGTATTGAAGAAAAAATAGAAGCTATTGCCAAGAAGATTTACAGAGCTGATGGAGTTAACTTTACTAAGGATGCTAAAAAGGAAATAGCTGATTTAGAAAAATTAGGATTCGGTAAGATGCCGATTTGTATGGCTAAGACTCAGTACAGCTTTTCAGATGATCCAAATCTAAAGGGAGCACCAAGTGGATTTGAAATCACAGTTAAAAAGGTTAAAGTATCTGCAGGTGCAGGATTTATTGTAGCTTTAACTGGTGATATTATGACTATGCCAGGTTTACCTAAAGTGCCAGCAGCAGAAAAAATAAATGTAGATAATACTGGTAAGATTTCAGGATTATTCTAATCTAAATATTATATAAATTAAGCGTTCTACAGATAAGTGGGACGCTTTTCTTTGTATATGCTATTGAAAAATAATAGAATTTGCAATAAAATGTATCGGTAAGACACAAATAAAGAGGTTTTAATTTTATGAAGAAAAAATCACATATAATAAATATAATTCTGTCAATTATTTTAGGAAGTTTAGGCATCATAATGATCATAAATAAAAGTAATTTTATGACAGAAAAAATCATGGGTGGGGCAACAAGTATTTTTGCCATACTCTTTATTATTCTTGGGGTGCTATTGCCAAAAGACGAAAGAGAATTATCCGAAAAAGAAAGAAAAATTGCTTTAGGTATGATGGCAATTAACAGTGTAACAAATGAAGCTACTGTTAATAGTGTGGCCATTGACACTATTTTAGGTAGAAAGAAAATTAAAAGAAGTTGGGAGCCGGTAGCTGTATTTATTGTGGGCATAGTATTAGGAATTATAGGAATATTTGCTATTGGCGTGGGTACTGATAATAATAGAAAAATTGCTATAGCTATTATGATAGTTATGGTTTTACTGTTTATTTTTACATTTAGTTGGAAGGTTTTAGACAATAAAGAACATTATGGTGAAGCTAAAATAGGTGGAATTTTAATACCTATGGTTATAGTATTAACTATTTTTTCAGCCGCAGGAATTTATGGATGGATAAAAACAGAGCATGACTTAAGTAAATCGCCATTGGTGAGAACTACTAAAAAGATAGAAATGAATAAGCAAGAAAATAAAAATCCTAAAGTAAATGTATATACTATGGATCAACTGTTTAAGAAAATAAGTAACGACTTTGATAGACAAAAGCTTTATTACAGTTTACAAAATAAAGATGAAGAAAATATAAATTTAATATTATGGAAAGAAGCGGACGATAAAGTGTATATATATATTCTTAAAAAGATTGATGATAATAGATATCAAATAGACACTTCAATGGTTTCAAACAGCTTAAAATACAAAGATGTAAAAGGAAAAGAAGATGGAATTATAAAATAAAGTAGTTTCATAGATTTGTTAAAAAGGTATAATAATATAAATGTGATTAATAAGAAGGGAGATTAACATCATGTATGATGTAGTCATAATAGGTGCGGGTGTAGTTGGATCAGCTGTGGCAAGAGAAATTAGCAGATATAGTTGTAAGGCTTGCGTAGTAGAAAAAGAATCAGATGTGTGTTGCGGAACATCTAAAGCTAATAGCGGTATTGTTCATGCAGGATATGATGCAAAGCCAGGTAGCCTAAAAGCACAGTTAAATTTAGATGGAAATAAAATGATGAAGAATTTATCAGAAGAGCTTGATTTTACATATGAAAATACAGGCTCTTTTGTTGTGTGCACAAAAGAAAAAGATATTACTAAATTAGAAGAACTTTTAAATAAAGGCATTAAAAATGGCATTGAGGGATTAGAGATTATTACAGATAAAGATAGAATATTTGAAATGGAGCCAAACCTGGCTGATGAGGTTGTTGCAGTATTATATGCACCTACTGCAGGTATTGTTTGTCCTTTTAGTTTAAATATAGCTTTAGCTGAAAATGCTAATACAAACGGTGTTGAGTTTAAGTTTAACTCAGAGGTTAAGGAAATAGTAAAAGAAGGAGAATATTGGATTATTAAAACTGGTAAAGAAGTTTTAAAAACAAAAGTAGTTGTAAATGCAGCAGGAGTTTATGCAGATAAAATTCATAATATGGTATCTAAAAATAAGATTAATATTATTCCTCGTAAAGGTGAGTACTACTTACTAGATAAGAGTGAGGGAAAACATGTTAAGAGAACTATTTTTGCATTGCCAAATGAATATGGTAAGGGAGTTTTAGTGACTCCTTCAGCAGAAGGAAATCTTATCATAGGACCAACAGCTCATGATATCGATGATAAGCAAGGTACAGATACTACAGTAAGTGGGCTTAAGGAAGTTAAAAACAAGGCAACTTTAAGTGTAAAAAATATTGCTATGTATAAGGCTATTACAACTTTTGCAGGATTGCGTGCTCATGAAGGTGACGATGACTTTATTATTGGAGAAATCAAGGATGCAACTGGTGTATTTGACTGTGCAGGTATTGAATCTCCTGGCTTAACAAGTGCGCCTGCGATTGGAATCATGGTAGCAGATATGATAAAAGACAAGTTGAAGTTGGATGAAAATAAAGAATTCAATGGTAAGAGAAAAGGCATTACTTCTATGGAAAAAATTTCAATGGAAGAATACAATCAGTTGATAAAGAAAAATCCACAGTATGGTAATATCATCTGTAGATGTGAAACTGTATCAGAAGGTCAAATTGTAGAGGCGATAAATAGACCTATAGGTGCAACTACTATGGATGGAGTAAAAAGAAGAACTAGGGCTGGGCTAGGTAGATGTCAGTCAGGTTTTTGTGGACCTAAGGTTATGGAAATACTTGCAAGAGAAACAGGAAAATCGATTTTAGATATAACTAAAGATGGCGATGAGTCAAAGATGTTAGTAGGAATTACAAAATAGGAGGGTCACATGAAAGAATATGATTTAGTAGTAATTGGTGGTGGCCCAGCAGGTTTAGCGGCTGCCGTATCAGCTAAGGAACGCGGAATAGAAGATATCCTTATTTTAGAAAGAGATGATAAATTAGGTGGTATCTTAAATCAGTGCATTCATAATGGATTTGGATTGCATAGATTTAACGAAGAGCTTACAGGGCCTGAATATGCTGCAAGATATATAAGTAAAGCAATAGAATTAAAAATACCATACAAATTAGAGACTATGGTAATAGACATAAACAAAGAAAAGGAAATTGTATATATAAATAAAGAAGACGGCATTTGTAAAATAAAAGCTTCTGCAGTGATTTTAGCCATGGGATGTAGAGAAAGACCTAGAGGTGCCATAAACATTGCTGGGTATAGACCAGCCGGAATATATACAGCGGGAACTGCTCAACAGCTTGTAAATCTTCAAGGATTACTTCCTGGAAAAGAAGTGGTAATTTTAGGTTCAGGAGATATTGGGCTAATCATGGCAAGACGTATGACACTTGAAGGGGCAGAGGTAAAAGCTGTTTTAGAGGTTATGCCATACTCTGGAGGACTTAAGAGAAATATCGTTCAGTGTTTAGATGATTATGACATACCATTGATGTTGTCTCATACAGTGGTTGAAATCAAAGGTAAGGATAGAGTAGAAGGAGTAGTTATTGCGGAGGTTGATGAAAATCGAAGACCTATTAAACCTACGGAAAAATTTATTCCTTGTGATACAGTTTTATTATCTGTTGGCCTTTTACCTGAAAATGAACTTTCAAAAAATGCAGAGGTGAAAATAAATCGTTTGACTAGTGGTCCTTGTGTGGATGAATCTCTTGAGACTTCAGTAGATGGTATTTTTGCATGTGGTAATGTTTTGCATGTTCATGATTTAGTAGACTTTGTTTCTGAGGAAGGTGCTTTGGCAGGAATGTGTGCTTCTAGATTTATAAAAGGTTCGTTAAAAAAGAGTGAAAATACTATTAAGGTGTTATGTGATAATGGTGTGAAGTATACTGTTCCAACTAAAATAGATAAAAATAGGGTTGAAGATAGTGTAACTATAAGTTTTAGACCAACTGGTGTATATAAAAAATGTGAGATTATCTTAAAAGTAGGAAATGAAATTATTGCTTCAAAAAAAAGACCTATAGTTGCTCCAGGAGAAATGGAAAAAATTACACTTACTCATGATATACTTGAGAAATTAGATTCAAAAGATAAGATAAGTTTATTTATTAAGGAGGGCAAATAATTATGGAAAAGAAAAATTTAACATGCATAAATTGCCCGATGGGTTGCCAACTAGAGGTTATTTTAGAAGATGGTAAGCTTATAGAAATAAAGGGTAACAATTGTAAACGTGGAGAAACTTATGCAAGAGCGGAGCTTACTGCTCCAGTTAGGGTTATTACAACCACTGTTAGAGTAAAGAGCGATAAACTAAAAATGGTAGCTGTAAAAACAAGAGAAGCCATTCCTAAGGAGATGATTTTTGATGCTATGAAAATTATAAATAGCGTTAAGATAAAAGCACCTGTTAAAATTGGAGATATAATTATAAAGGATTTGTTAGACTTGGGTATTGATGTTGTAGCTACATCTAATGTAGAATAAGTATTATTAATTTCGAGTAATAATTTTTAGGAGGCAGCAAAATGGCAAATAAATTGACAGGCAAGGAAGTTGCGGCAGCTATTACTGAAGACTTAGTAGCAAGAAGCGAAGCTTTAAATGAAAAGGGTATAACTCCAACTCTTGCAATAGTAAGAGTCGGAGAAAATCCATCAGATTTAGCTTATGAGAGAGGTGCTACTAATAGAGCAGCTAAAGTAGGTGTAGACTTAGTAAAGATTGTTTTAGATGATAATGCTACTACAGCAGATGTAGTTTCTGAAATTGAGAAACTAAATAATGATAATTCTATAGATGGTGTTCTTGTATTTAGACCACTCCCAAAACATATTGATGATGATATAGTTAGAAATGCATTAGTTAAGGAAAAAGATGTAGATGGTATTGGAGATGAGGCTATGGCGGGAGTATACAGTGGTAAAGACCTTGGATATCCACCATGTACAGCAGCAGCGTGTATTGAAATCTTAAAACATTATGGTATTCAAATGAAAGGTAAAAGAGCTGTTGTAGTAGGAAGAAGTCTTGTAATTGGAAGACCTGTAGCTATGATGCTTATGAAGGAAAATGCAACTGTAACAATATGTCATACTAAAACTGAAAATATGGATCAGATTGTAAGAGAGGCGGATATTGTAATTGCGGCAGCTGGAAGAGCAAACACAGTTTGTAAGGAATTTGGTAGAGCTGGTCAGACAGTTATAGATGTAGGTATAAATGTTGATGAAGAAGGTAATATGACAGGAGATGCTGATTTTGAAGGATTATTTAATATAGTTGAAAATATTACACCAGTACCTGGTGGTGTAGGTGGTGTAACAACTTCGATTTTAATGAAGCATGTAATAAAAGCGGCAGAAAAATCTTGTGTAAATTAGTAAAGGACAGTGAAGAAATTGATTAGATATTTCCCTTTTTGGAATAACTTAAATAAAGAGGAGCAAGATTTATTAAAAAGTAATATAACTGAGCATAAATATAAAAAAGGAGATAATGTTGCAGAAGGTGGTGTATGCAAAAGTCTTTTGTTTGTTGAGCATGGAAAGCTTAGAGTATACACTATTTCTGAAGATGGAAGAGAGATAACTTTGTATAGGCTATTTGATTATGATCTATGTATCTTATCTTCATCTGAACTTTTTAACAGCATAACATTTGATATTAGAGTTGATGCACAGGAAGATTCTACAATTTGGAGAATTCCAGTTGAAATATATAAAAATCTTATGAGTACAAATCTTAAAGTTGCAGCTTATACAAATGAAATTATGGCAGACAAATTTTCTGAAGTTATGTGGCTTTTGGATCAAGTTTTAAACAAGAAAATGGACCAGAGAATAGCCATGTTTTTATTAGAAGAAAGTCAATACAAGGGAAATACTACTATTGAAATAACGCATGATCAAATTGCAAGGCATTTAGGTACTGCAAGAGAAGTTGTTGGAAGATTGGTTAAGTACCTTCAAAAGGAAGGTGCAATTAATTCAGCTAGAGGTAAAGTGGTTATAGAGAATATAGAAACTCTGGCAAAAATTGCAGGACAATAAATGAAAATTATGAGGTTTGTGACATTGTCACAGACTTCTTTTTTTATTTTAGATATAATATTAACAACAAATGATAACAAGCAATTTATATAAATGAAGAGGTGAAATAAATGAAAACTTTAATTATAGGTGGAGTAGCTGGCGGTGCAACAGCGGCAGCAAGATTAAGAAGAGTAGATAAGAATATGGAAATTATATTAGTTGAAAGAGGCAAGTATATTTCTTATGCTAATTGTGGGTTGCCATATCATGTTTCAGATATTATAGCAGATCGAAATTCTTTGTTAGTAACTACTCCTGAAGTGATGAGAGCAAGATATAAAGTAGATGTTAGAGTTAAAAATGAAGTAATTAAAATTGATAAAGTAAATAAAAAAGTAGAAATTAAAAATTTAAATACGGGTGAGGTTTATGAAGAATCTTATGATAATCTAGTTATAGCGACAGGTTCATCACCACTAAGACCTCCAATTGAAGGTATAGAAAATGATAAAATTAAAAGTTTATGGAATGTTTCAGACACTGATAAAATCAAAGAAATTATAAAAGAGAAAAATGTGAAATCAGCAGTAGTTGTAGGCGGTGGATTTATCGGTATAGAAATGGCTGAAAATCTAAATCACATAGGTATTAAAACTAGTATTGTTGAAAAGCTAAATCAGGTAATGGGAAATCTAGATTATGATATGGCTCAGATTTTACACGGAAATATCAATGACAATGGAGTAAACTTATATTTAGGTAAAGGTGTTACAAAGTTTGAAGATAAAAATGATAAAGTAAAAATACACCTTGATGATGGAAGTGCTATAGAAGCAGATTTAGTCATTCTTTCAATAGGCGTTAGACCAAATAGCGAACTTGCAAAAGAGGCAGGACTAGAGCTTAACCATAGAGGAGGTATCGTTGTTGACGAGTATATGAGAACTAGCGTAAAAGATATTTATGCTATTGGTGATGTAGTAGAAATTGAACATTTCGTAGATAAAACTAAAGCGATGATACCTTTAGCAGGACCGGCAAACAAGCAGGGAAGACTTTTAGCGGATACACTTAGTGGAAATATGAAAGCATACCGTGGCACTCAGGGAACTAGTGTAGCTCAAATTTTCGATATGGTAGCAGCTGCAACTGGATACAACGAAAAACAGTTAAAGCTAAAAGGGATGAAAGCTCATGAAGACTATGAGATAGTATTTATTCAGCAGAAGTCACATGCAGGATATTATCCAGGAGCAACACCTTTATTTTTGAAGGTTTTATTTGATAAGAAAACAGAACATATTTTAGGGGCACAGGTAGTTGGAAATGATGGTGCAGATAAGCGTATTGATGTAATTGCAACAGCTATGAGATTTAATGCTAAAGTCACAGATTTAATGCATCTTGAATTAGCATATGCACCTGCATTTTCATCAGCAAAAGATCCGGTTAATATGGTCGGTTATGTATCAGAAAACATAATAAATGGACTTGTAAATTTAGTTACAGTTGAGGAGTATCTAAAAATTAAGAGTGATGTTGTAACATTAGATGTATCAGAGCCTATCGAAAGAGAAGTTAAATATATTGAAGGATCTATTCATATTCCTTTCGGACAGTTAATGGATAGATATGATGAGCTTGATTCAGAAAAGACTTATGTTATTTATTGCGGAATGGGAGTACGAGCTTACAATAGTGCTAGAATTTTAAAGATGCGTGGATTTAAAGATGTTAGAGTTTTAGCAGGAGGTATACTAATGTATAACGCTTATAGATTTGAGCCAGTACTTCATGACTTTTCCGATGATTGTAAGTATTGCGTTGATAAAAAAGAAGTTGAATCAGCAGGAAATGTTATTCCCGTAGACTGTAATGGACTACAGTGTCCAGGACCTATAATGAAGGTAAATAAGTCTATGGAGGGGTTAAAAGAAGGCCAAATTATAAAGGTAAGCTCAACTGATATGGGCTTTTCAAAGGATGTTGAAGCTTGGTGCAACAAAACTGGCAATAAACTACTTAAGAAAGAAAAAGATGGAATTACTAATATTTCATATATCCAAAAGGGATCTAAACTGAGGCAAGTAAGTAATATACAAGCTGCAGATGATATGGGACAGACTATGGTAGTGTTTAGTGGCGAGTTAGATAAGGTTTTAGCATCATTTATCATTGCAAACGGTGCAGCTGCATTAGGTAAACCCGTAACTATGTTCTTTACATTTTGGGGATTAAATGCTCTTAGAAAGGATAAAGCGGTACCTGTAAAAAAAAGCTTTATAGAAAAAATATTTGGTAAAATGATGCCAAGGGGAACTAAAAAACTTAAGTTGTCTAAAATGAATATGGCTGGTATTGGAACAAAAATGATGAAAAAAGTTATGAATGACAAAAATGTTGATAGTTTAGAAGATTTGATGAAAGCGGCTATGGACAATGGCGTTAAGCTTGTTGCATGTACTATGTCTATGGATGTAATGGGTATTAAGGAAGAAGAGTTAATCGATGGAGTTGAATTTGCGGGAGTAGCATCATATCTAGGGGATGCGTATGATTCACAGATAAACTTATTTATATAATTAAAGTTTTTTATTATTAAAACAGATTGGAAGTATTTTCTTCTAATCTGTTTTTTTTGATGGAATTTAGGGTATCTATGTTATAATTATATACATAGAAATTGAGGAGGAAGTTAGAAAAATGAAAAAAATTATATCTTTGGCTGCGGCTATTTTAATAACTTTAGTTGGTATTACATCGTGTGGTGCTAAGCCTGAACCAGTAGATGTAAATGTTATGGCGCTTAAAGGACCAACTGCTATGGGCATGGTAAAGTTTATGAAAGATGTTGATGATAAAAAGATTGATGATAACAATTATTCTTTTAAAATCGCATCTTCAATTGATGAGGTAGCGCCTGCATTAGTTAAGGGTGATGTTGATATTGCAGCAGTTCCAGCTAACATGGCTTCAGTTTTATATAATACTCAAAATAAAAATATTCAGGTTTTAGGAGTAAATACTTTAGGAGTAATTTATATTTGTGAAACTGGCGATAGCGTAAAGGATGTTAAAGATTTAAAGGGGAAGACAATTTATGCTAGCGGTAAAGGTGCGACACCTGAATATGCTTTAAATTATATACTTGAAGGTAACGGATTAAAACCAGGTGTCGATGTAAAAATTGAATGGAAAAGTGAGCATGCTGAGTGCGTAGCAGCTATAGCTAAGGATAAAAATGCCATCGCTATGTTGCCACAGCCATTTGTAGCTGCAGCACAGGTTAAAAATCCTAATATTAAGGTTGCTTTAGACTTAACAAAAGAATGGGATAACTTACAAAAAGAAAAGGATGACAGCACACTTATTACAGGTGTTGTTGTTGCTAGAAAAGATTTTGTAGAAAAAAATTCAGAAGCGGTTAATGTTTTTTTAGATAATTATAAGAAATCAGTTGAGTTTGTGAATAAAAATACTGTAGATGCCGCAAAACTAGTTGGAGAATACGACATCGTTCCAGCTAAGGTTGCTGAAAAAGCACTACCACAGTGTAATATCGTACTTTTGACTGGCGATGAAATGGAAGATAAACTTTCAGGATACCTTGAAATTTTAGCTAAACAAAATCCTAAGGCTATAGGTGGCAAGGTTCCTGGTGATGATTTTTACTTTGGAGCAGAGGACTAATAATTGATAAAAAAGAGAAAAATAGCTTTATGGGCTGTGGCATTTTGGCTAATTGTTTGGGAAATAGCAAGTATATCAATTGGACAGGAGATACTATTAGTATCTCCTGTTGATGTGTTAATAAAAATAAAAGAACTAGCATTTGAAGGTGAATTTTGGAATGCTATTGGATTTACTATAGTTAGGATTATCGGTGGATTTTTATTAGCTGTGGTTTTAGGTGTAGTTTTAGCGGTTGTATCTGTGCGATATAAATATATTAGGGAACTTTTGGAACCTTTTATAAGAACTGTAAAGGCGATTCCGGTTGCATCATTTATAATACTTGTTTTAATTTGGATTTCTTCGGCAAACCTATCTATTGTAATTTCATTTTTGATGGTATTTCCAATTATCTACACTAATATTTATGAGGGAATTGTTCAAACAGATCCCAAAATGATACAGATGGCTAATGTGTTTAAGATGGATTTAAAACAACAAGTTAGATATATTTATTGTTCTCAGGTATTGCCATATCTTCAAAGTGCATGTTCTATTTCACTTGGTATGTGTTGGAAAGCAGGTATAGCTGCAGAGGTTATTGGAATGCCTAATAATTCTATTGGTGAAAATTTATATAATGCAAAAGTATTTTTTGATACTCCAGCACTATTTGCATGGACAGTTGTAATCATATGTATAAGTATTATTTTTGAAAAGTTATTTATGAAGCTTATAAGCATGTATATAGAAAAGTTAGAGAGGGCGCTATAATATGGAAAATGTAATTAAGCTAAAAAATATTTGCAAAAGTTATGATGACAAAGTTGTTCTTGAGAATTTTAATTGTGAGATTAGGAAAAACCAGGTAAACTTTATAATGGGTCCTTCGGGCCGCGGCAAAAGCACTCTTTTAAACATCCTTATGGGCATTGAAGAGGCGGATAGTGGCACAGTTACAGGAATGGCAGATCTTTTGGTGGCAGCTGTTTTTCAGGAGGACAGGCTTTGTGAAAATATGAGCGTTTCGTCTAATATTCGTATGGTTCATAACAATTTAAAAGGACAAGCTAAAAATGATTTTATCGATGAAGTTAAGGTTCTTTTGAAGAAAACTGGCCTGGGTGATATAGCAGCTAGCCTTGTGAAAACTTTATCCGGCGGCATGAAAAGAAGAGTTTCCATTTTAAGATGCATTTTAGCTGACAGTGATATTTTATTTTTCGATGAGCCTTTAAAGGGACTTGATAAGGAATCTGAAGAGCAGTTTATGGAAGTGGTTTTGCCCTACTTAAAGGATAAAATCATAGTATGGGTAACTCATGATGAGACTCAGGAAAAATATTTTGAAGATATACATATGATAAAGATGTAGTGAGGATGAGACTTATGAAAAAGTGTAAAATTACAGTTGCTAAGGTAACCTGCCACAAGGATCTAATGGAAAAGTATGAAAATCCTATGGATCATCCTTGCGATATGGTAGAAGGTCAAGTGTTTATTGCCAATGGCTGGAAAAAGCCTCAGGAGATTTGCGACAGCGCTTGGGAAACTATATCTCCTTTTGTAATGGCACTATCTTATGGTGCAGAGGATATCTATGACGGCTGGATGAAAAACAAAAAATCTGTAATGCTTTCATGCAATGATGGGTTTAGACCAGTAAGTTTTTATATTGAGGCAATAGATGAAGATGCAGACTAATAGAGGATATTAAATGCTATTTTTTTAGTGATAGAACTTAGGGATTTAATGCTTTGTAAATTTGGCATAGTCGTTAGTTGCGGCTATGTTTTTTTCTCTGAATAACAGGCAAAGGGAAAGCGTAAAAAAATATTTTCAAAAATTACAGATAGGTTACAAATGTAGAAAAGCTTATTTTCATATGCTATAATTGTGCTATATTTTTGAAAGTAATAAAGGAGATGTTGATGATACTTCCAGATGAAATAAAAAAATTAGAACACGATGTTTTCTGTCACAATAAGAACTTGCCAAGAAAATAGGAGTTGCATTTTCCACTGTTAATCGATGGGAACAAGGCAAATCTAAACCAAACTTTGTTGCGATGAAAAATATAAAAGCATTTTGCGAAAAGAATAATATCGCTTATACCGATATAGAAGATGTTTGGCTGAATGATAAAGTTGGAGGAAAAAGCATGATAACAAAATCTAATTTGAAGAATATGTTGACATCAATAGGGTTTAACACTACTTCTAATGATAAGTATGAAAAACAATACCCGCATTTAGATTGCACGATTACTGTAGATTTTAAAAATGAAAAAATAACTTATCCTGAAGATAAAGGGTTTAAAGTTAATGTGGCAACTACCACAAATTTTTCTGAACCAGAAAATTTCGTAGTATTAGAATGTATTAATAGACTTTTTGATAAAGGGTATAGACCTGAGAATATTGAACTTGAACGTACTTGGACACTTGGCCATGAACAAAAAAGTGGCCGAGCAGATATTTGTGTATCTGATCAAAATGGGAAAATGCTATTCATAGTTGAATGTAAGACATATGGTGCTGAGTACAATAAGGAAATGAAAAACATTCTTTCGGATGGTGGGCAGTTAATTTCTTATTGGTAACAAGAACGTGGTTGTAGATGGTTAGTACTATATGCTTCAAATATTAATGACAATGATGATATTGAATATATAACCGACAGTATAAATTGTTCAGATGATGAGAACATTTTAAATCTTGCTAAGAAGGATACTACTATTCTTCTTTATAAAAATGCCCACACGGTTTCAGAACTTTATGAGGCATGGAAAGAAACATATGAACAAAGATTTAGTGGTGACATTATTTTTAGAGATGATTCGGTCGCTTATGATATAGGTGTAAAGCCACTTAGAAAAAAAGATTTGAAAGACTTCTCTGAAAATGACAAGATAGTAAACCGTTTTGAAGAGATTATGCGCCATAATAATGTTTCAGATAAGGAGAATGCATTCAATCGATTGATAGCTTTATTTATTTGTAAGTTGGTAGATGAAATACAAAAAACAGATAATGATATTGTTGAGTTTCAATATAAAGTTGGCACAGATACATACGAATCCTTACAAGATAGATTGCAAAAGCTTCATAAGGAAGGTATGGAAAAATTTATGCGAGAAGAGATTTTTTATGTGTCTGATGATTATGCAGAAAATCTTGTAAAACAGTACACAAAGCAAAAAAGAGTAAAAATGATTGAAGAATTGAGAAACACACTTCGTATACTCAAATTTTATACAAATAATGACTTTGCTTTTAAAGATGTTCATAATGAAGAACTGTTTTATCAAAATGGTAAAATATTAGTTGAGATGGTACAGCTCTTTCAGGGTTATAGAATAATTGGTTCTGCAGATGTGCAGATGCTTGGTGATTTATTTGAACAATTACTGAATAAAGGGTTTAAGCAGAATGAGGGTCAATTTTTCACACCTACTCCTATCACACGTTTTATATGGGACAGTCTTCCTTTACGACAAATAATGACGAAAGCTGATGGTATTGAATATCCTAAGGTTATCGATTATGCTTGTGGAGCAGGACATTTCTTAACTGAAGGATTTGAGGCGATAGAAGTTTGTGCTAATGCAATAAATGATAGTACACATCTTTCTAACCAATGGGTAGAGAAAAAAATATTTGGAATTGAAAAAGATTATAGATTAGCAAGAGTTTCTAAAATTTCCCTATTTATGCACGGTGCAGGAGATGGAAATATAATTTTTGGTGATGGGCTTGAAAATTATCCAGATAAGGAAATAACGCCTAAATCATTTGATATTCTTGTAGCTAATCCGCCTTACTCGGTAAAGGCGTTCAAGCCACACTTGAAATTGACGAATAATCAGTTAGATATTTTGGATAAAATCTCAAATGACGGTTCTGAAATTGAAACATTGTTCGTGGAAAGAATTTCACAATTATTAAAGCCGAATGGTGTTGCTGCAGTAATTCTGCCAAGTAGTGTTTTAAACAAAGAGAACGAAAGTTTTATTACCGCACGAGAATCCCTTTTGAAAAATTTTAACATTATAGCTATTGCAACCTTAGGAAGTAAAACATTCGGTGCTACTGGGACAAATACGGTTATTCTTTTCTTACAAAAATTTAATGAACCGCCAAAACGCACAGATATGGTTATTGATAGCGTTGAAGCTATACTCTCTAAAGCGGATATAGATGGTTGGGAAGATGAATCGATTTTAAGAGGATATCTAAAGAAAATAGGTGTTAAAAAGGACATTTACAACAAATTTTTATCCAAAAGTGAAGACTTTGAATTTTGGATAAATGATAATTATTTCGGCCAGCACTATAATGAATTTGTAAACTCAACAGAATACAACAAGAAAAGTAAGCAGAAAACTTTCCAAAAACTATCTGATTCAGAACAGAAAGAATGGTTCACTCAGAGATTTTACGAATATGCTTTTTCGGTCGAGCAAGAAAAATTATTCTATTATTCACTAGTTTACAACCAAGATACATTGATAATTTCTGCTCCGGATGGAAATAAAGAACAGGAGAAGTTTCTTGGATATAAATGGAGTAATAGAAAGGGACAAGAAGGAATTCAGATAATAAAGGCTGGTGGATGCTTATATAATGTATCTGACCGTAGGGACAAAAATTCCATTGCGGGCCTAATTAGAAATGCTTTCACTGATGAGGATGAGTTTGACGTTGAAGAATTGAATGCTTATTATTATCGTTTAAGATTACAAGATATGCTTGATTTTTCCGGAACTGCGTTTAATAAGTCTATCAAAACCACTCCAACAAGAGTATTAAAAGATATTCCAGGGCTTACAAATTACAGATTATCCGATAAAAACATCTTTGAATTAAGTATAGGAAATCGTGTTCTTTCAGATGAGGTAGTTGAGAATGGCAGTATTCCTATATATAGTGCAAATGTATTTGAGGAGTTCGGAAAAATTGATAAGCAGAATATCACTGATTTTTCTGTGCCTTCTATTCTATGGGGAATCGATGGAGATTGGATGGTAAATATTATGCCTGCTAATAAGCCATTTTATCCGACTGATCACTGTGGTGTTTTACGCATAAAAACAGATAATATCTTGCCTAAGTACATGGCGTTAGCACTTCAGGTAGAAGGTGAATTTGAAAGATTTTCACGTAGCAACAGAGCATCTACACAGAGAATTTCTAATTTAGTTATTCAAATTCCTTCTGTGGCAGATCAAAAGAAAATAGTAGATGAAATTGAAACCATTGATAAGAAAATTGCTGATGAACAAGCAATAATTAGCGAGCAATCTGAGAAGGTTAAATCCAAATTTGATGCTAAGAAACGAATTGCTACTCTAATAGCTGAAAGGAATTCATTGATAGACAAGTATTTAAGATAAAATCCAAATTTGTCGAAATGTTTGGCAACAAAAAATATAAAACACATCCTATAAATGAAGTGTTCGATTTGCAAATTGGAAAGACTCCTTCTAGAACAGAACCTAAATATTGGTGTACAAATGACCATAAATGGGTATCTGTTGCAGATATGAGTGGATATGATAGATTTACGTCAAGCACATCAGAATATATAAGCGATGAAGCTGTAATTGACACGGGGATAAAAATAGTACCTAAAGGAACCGTAATAATGAGTTTTAAACTTACTATTGGCAGAACGACAATTACAAATGAAGATATTTATACAAATGAAGCTATTGTCGCATTTTTACCAAAAGAAACAGAGTATATCAATAATGATTATTTCCGTTTGTATTTATCAACTTATGATTGGTCTGATGGGCAAATAAACGCTGTCAAAGGTATGACATTGAATTCTACGTCTATTGGTGAAGCTGCTTTAGATATCCCACCTAAACCTCTACAAGATACATTCGCAGACTTTGTTGAATCCTGCGACAAATTGAAATTTGAAGAAAAAACTTATTAAAAAATTTTTCATATATAAAAATAGAGCATAAATCGTTTATTTAGGTGGCAAGTAATGAACGGAATAAAAATAAATGAATTGCATGAAGTAATTTCTCATTGCCACGAGGTTGAATTTGAGCATAGTGGAACCACTTATGTGTTGCAGCCAGAGGTTAATAAGAACAAGATTTACTTTGCAATTTGGGATTGTACACCAGATACAGTAAAATGCATCGCCAAACATGAAATAGAGTGTGCAGGTGATATATCGTAGGCCGTTATTGATGCAGCTCTTTCAAAAAAAAGTTTTAATGGTAAAATATTCATGGAAATTGAAAAATCAATTACTGTAACAGTTATTTATAAAAAAGACCACACCGGAGTAAGTTAATACTCTAGTGTGGTTTTTTATTATGGAGGCGACACCCAGATTTGAACTGGGGAATAAAAGTTTTGCAGACTTCTGCCTTACCACTTGGCTATGTCGCCATATTGGCTAGGGTAGCAGGATTCGAACCTGCGCATGACGGAATCAGAATCCGTTGCCTTACCGCTTGGCGATACCCCAACAATATGTTTAATATCTAATTGATTTAGCTTTACTAATGTAACATATATTTAGAAAACTTTCAATAGTTTTTTTATAATAGAATATAAAAATGAAATGAGAAGTTCATTTTTATTACCTTCAAAGTAGTATAACGGGATAAAATAAAAACATATGGCGAAAATTGAAGAAGTGAAATTTTAGTAGATGATTTATACTTAACTAAGTGTGGTGAAGTAGTAGTTAAAATAAAAGAAAAGGAGGCTTTAGTAGATAGAAATAATCTTTAATCTATTGACCTAATCTAATAAAAAAGATATAATTAGTTATTACAATTTTATAAAGCGATGAAAAAGAGGAGTAGGAAAATAGCCCCTACAGAGACAGAAATTCGTGGCTGAGAGATTTCTGGGATAAGCGTTTTTTGAAGGTTGCTTTGGAGCTTATTATTGCTAAAGTGCTGAAATTACAAGATTAGAGTCAAATGCAAATAGACGATAAGTGGTTTCGGAATAAAGGTGGTACCGCGGAAATATATCCGTCCTTTAAGTAGGGCGGATTTTTTTATTAGATATTTTTAGGAGGTAAAGATGGAAAAGAATTTAGCTAAAACTTATAACCCCCATGAATTTGAAGATCGTATATACAATCAGTGGGAAACAAAAGGAGCATTTCGTGCTGAAATAGATAAGGATAAAAAACCATTTACAATTGTAATGCCGCCACCAAATATTACAGGGCAGTTACATATGGGCCATGCACTTGACCAAACATTACAGGATGTGCTTATTAGATATAAGAGAATGCAAGGATACAGCGCTCTTTGGGTTCCAGGCTCAGACCATGCTTCTATTGCAACTGAAGTAAAAGTAGTTGAAAGGTTGAGAAAAGAAGAAGGTCTAGAAAAGGAAGATTTAGGAAGAGAAGAATTTTTAAAGAGAGTTTGGGATTGGAAAGAAGAATTTGGTGGTAAAATCACTCAGCAGTGCAGAAAACTTGGAGATTCTTGTGACTGGGAAAGAGAAAGATTTACTATGGATGAAGGCTGCAATAAGGCTGTAAATGAATTTTTTGTAAGATTATATGAAAAAGGTCTAATCTACAAAGGCAACAGACTTATTAACTGGTGTCCAGTTTGCGGAACATCACTATCAGATGCAGAAGTTGAGCACGAAGATAAAAATGGCAAGTATTGGTATTTTAGATATCCAGCAGTAGATGGAGGAGAAGGTATTGTAGTTGCAACATCAAGACCTGAAACAATGTTTGCAGATGTTGCTATTGCAGTAAATCCTACAGATGAAAGATATAAAGATATGATTGGTAAAAAGGTTATGGTACCTTTAATCAATAAAGAAATTCCTGTAATTGCAGACGAGCATCCAGATCCAGAAAAGGGAACAGGTGCAGTTAAAATTACACCAGCAGCAGACCCTAACGATTTTGAAGTAGGTCAGAGACATAATCTAGATATGCCAGCTTGCATGGATTTTGAAGCGAAGATGAACAGCCTTGCAGGTAAATATGAAGGTATGGACAGATACGAATGTCGTAAGGCTTGGGTAAAAGATCTTGACGAGGCAGGATACCTAGTTAAGACAGAAGATATCGTCATTCCTGTGGGAACTTGTTACAGATGTCACAACGCAGTAGAACCAATGCTTTCAGACCAGTGGTTTGTAGCTATGGAAGAACTTGCAAAACCAGCTATTGAAGCTGCTAAAGAAGGCAAGGTAAACCACGTACCTGAAAGATTTGAAAAAATCTACTTACACTGGCTAGAAAATATCAAGGACTGGTGCATTTCAAGACAGCTATGGTGGGGACACAGAATTCCAGCGTATTATTGTCAGGATTGTGGCGAGTTAATGGTAGCTCGAGAAGCTGTAACTAAGTGCTCTAAATGTGGTAGTACAAATATTAAGCAAGAAGAAGATGTACTCGACACATGGTTCTCATCAGCATTATGGCCATTTTCAGTTTTAGGTTGGCCAGAAAAGACTCCAGAGTTAGATTATTTTTATCCTACAGATGTGTTAGTAACAGGTTATGATATTATTTTCTTCTGGGTTGTGAGAATGGTATTTTCTGCGTTAGCAATGACTGATGAATCTCCATTTAAACATGTATATGTTCATGGCTTAGTAAGAGATGAGCAAGGTCGCAAGATGAGTAAATCTCTTGGTAATGGTATTGACCCACTAGAAGTTATTGAGCAAATGGGAGCTGATGCATTAAGATTTATGCTTATTTCCGGCATTACACCTGGAAACGATACAAGATACATTCCTAAGAAGTTAGAAGCTGCAAGAAACTTTGCTAATAAGCTATGGAATGCTTCAAGATTTGTAATTATGAACCTTCAGGACGAGAATGGCGACTTCTTGCCTATGGAATCAGATGCTAATTTATGGCAGGATGAAGACAAGTGGATGATTGCTAGAGTAAACGATGCTGCAAAATATGTTGAAGAAGTTATGGATAAGTTTGATTTATCATTAGCAGCTCAGAGAGTTTACGATTGCATCTGGAATGAATACTGCGACTGGTACATTGAAATCGTTAAGGGCAGACTATATGGCGATGATGAAGAAGACAAGAAGACTGCAAGATATGTACTTGTAAGAACTTTAACAGATCTTCTAAAATTATTACATCCATTTATGCCATTTATCACTGAAGAAATTTACAGCTATTTACCTAAGGAAAAAGAAGGCTTCATTATGGTTGAAAGATTCCCTGAATTTGATGAAAATCTTACTTTTGAAGAGGAAGTTAGTGAGCTTGAAACTGCAATGGAAGCTATTAAGGCTATTAGAAATATTAGAGCCGAAGCAGAAGCAGCACCAAGCAAGGTACTTACAGCAGTTATAGTTGCTTCAGGAGATGAGCTAGAAAAGATTAAACTAGGTGAAAGATATATTAAGAAGATGGCTAATATCTCAGAAATTTTATTTACTGAAGATAAGAGCAAAGTACCTGCAGAAGTTATGTCAGCAGTAATTAATGGAGCTGAAATTAATATACCATTAGATGAACTAGTTGATTTTGCTGTTGAATTTGAAAGACTTTCAAAGGAAAAGAAAAAACTAGAAGGCGAAGTTAAGCGTGGCGAAAAGATGCTTTCAAACACTGGTTTTGTAAATAAAGCGCCGGAAGCTAAGATCAATGAAGAAAAAGAAAAGCTTGCAAATTACAAAGATATGTTAGCTAAAGTAATTGATAGATTAGCTATGGTGGAGAAAAAAATATGATTAATGCCGTGAATAAGATAGAAAAATTTAATAAATTCGGTAGCAGCCTGGGCCTTGAAAGGGTCCGGGAGCTACTTAGACGCTTAGGCAATCCTCAAAAGGATTTAAAAATAATTCATGTAGCAGGAACTAATGGAAAAGGATCTGTCTGTAGATTTATTTATAACGCATTAAGAGAAGCAGGCTACAGTGTAGGAATTTACTCTTCACCATACCTTGAGGTTTTTAATGAAAGAATCGAGGTAGATGGAAAATATATTCCCGATAGTGCTTTGCAAAGATATACAGAAAAAGTGTCTAAGGTTGCTACTGAAATATGCAATGAAGGCAAACTAACTCCAACGGAGTTTGATGTGGTAACATGTATAGCTTTTATGTATTTTGCAGAAGTTAAAGCTGATTTTGTAGTACTTGAGGTCGGTCTTGGTGGCAAGGCAGACAGCACAAATGTAATTGAAAATCCGCTGATTACGGCCATTTCATCTATTTCTATGGATCATATGGATAGACTTGGGAATACTATTGAAGAAATTGCCGCAGAAAAAGCAGGGATTATTAAGGAAGGAATAAAAGTTCTTTCGGGAGTTTTAGATGATGATGCTGTAAAAGTTATCAAAGATAAAGCAGATGAGCTTAATGCACCTTTTATAGATTCAAGAGATTTTAAAGTAAGTATAAAGTCAGAGAATCTTACAGGAACAGTCGTAGATTGTGAGATTTTAGGTGAAAAATACGAAGATTTTGAGATATCTATGATAGGTAAACATCAGGTACGCAATGCTATGGTAGCACTTGGAGCCCTTGAAGAATTAAGGAAATGTGATATAATTACCATAAACTCAGAAGAAATAAGAAGGGCATTTTCTAATACTAATAATCCAGGAAGATTTGAAGTGATTTCAAAAGATCCGATTATAGTTTTAGATGGAGCTCACAATGATGATGGAGTGAGAAGCTTTGTCAATACTGTTAAAGATGACTTAAAAAATAGAAGGATTTTAGTAGTTTTTGGCGCTCTTAAGGATAAGGACGTAGCTACTATGCTAAATAATTTAAGCGAATTAGAGGCAGACTTTATTGCAACAGAACCGAGCGACCCGCGAAAATTGCAAAAGGAAGATATGGCAACTAAAATGAGGGAAAAGGGACTTAATGTTATATGTAAGCTAAGTCCAGAAGATGCAGTAAAATACGCTTTAGCAAATGAGGAAGGATATAAAGCTATTTTATTTGTAGGTTCACTATATCTAATTGGCGAGATTAGGAGGTTACTTAATGTCGGTTAAAAAAAGAGAAAAAGTATTGCTGTTTTACAACCCTAACTCAGGGAATGGTATGTTTAAAAATAATTTGGATACAATTATTGAGCGATTTCAGGCATCTAATTTTCAAGTGGTACCAGTTAGAGCCGCTAAAGGTCCAGCTATAGAGCAGGCCTTAGCTGAAATGGATCAGAGCATGTATCGTCAGATTATTGTGGCAGGTGGAGATGGAACTATTAACATTTGTGTAAATGCTATGATTAAAAACAAAATAGATTTACCGCTTGCTATTTTTCCAGCTGGAACTGCAAATGATTTTGCAAGCTACTTTAATTTGCCAAAGGATATTGAAGGCATGGTTGATGTTGCAATGGGTGATAAATACACTTATGCAGATGTTGGCCAGTGTAATGATAGATATTTTATTAATGTTGCAGCTTTAGGCAATTTGGTAGATGTAAGTCAAAAGACAGACCCAAATTTAAAAAACACTTTGGGAGTTTTAGCATACTATTTAAAAGGAGCTTCAGAAGTTGTAAATTTAAAGGTATTACCTGTTAAACTAACAACACCTGAGGCTATATATGAAGAAGACATGTTCTTTATGGTAGTTATGAATGGTATTTCAGCTGGAGGATTTAAAAGATTATCACCTGAGTCAGATATTCAAGATGGTAAATTAAATGTAGTATTATTTAGAAAAATGCCAATTTTGGATTTTGTACCGTTATTATTTGGAGTTATCTCAGGTAATCACGTTGAAAGTAAGCATGTTTTAACTTTTGAAACATCAGAATTAACTATCGAATCTGATGTTGAAATATCAACGGATGTAGATGGAGAACACGGTGAAAAATTACCGCTTCATTTCAGTGTACTAAATAAGAGACTTAAGATTTTTACTGAATAAAGGAGCAGCAAATGGAAAATTTGAAGATTACAGTAACTGAAGATATGGATACTCTAAATGATTTTTTTGAAGCAAATGATTTAGAAATAAGCGACGCAGAGCCTATTGAAACTAATGTCGTAAAGGCTTGGAGAGTTGATGATCAGTATAATAAACTAGTTGGTGGTATATGTTTGGCTTATAGAGAAGGCGAATATATTATTGACGGTATAGCTGTAGATGCATCTATGAGAGGAAAAAGATTAGGCGAAAAGCTTTTAAGCTTAGCGATAAAACAAGTTAAAGAACTTGAAGGTGAAAAAATCTATTTGGTTGCTAGAGCACCTGGATTTTTTAAAACTCAAGGATTTAAAATTGTTTCTGAAAAAGAGGCACCTTTGTTTTATGAATGTGCAGGATGTCCACAGTTTAAAGTGGATTGTTTTCCGGAAATAATGTCACTGGAGGTATAATTATGAGAATCGTTTTAGATGGTATGGGTGGAGATAATGCACCTGAGGAAATCGTAAAGGGAGCTGTAGAAGCATCAAAACTGATTTCAGATGAGATTATTATCGTTGGACAAGAGGAGCTAATTTTAGAGGAATTAAAAAAATATAGCTATGATGATCAGAAGATCTCTATAGTACATGCTTCACAGGTTATTGAAAATGAAGACACACCTGTAAGAGCAGTTAGAAGGAAAAAAGATTCATCTATGGTAGTAGGAATTAATATGATCAAAAACGGCGAAGGAGACTTGTTTATTTCAGCAGGTAATACGGGAGCTCTTATGGCTGGTTCACTTTTCAATCTTGGAAGAATTCAGGGAATTGATAGACCAGCGCTTGGATCTGTATATCCTATTTTAGGATCAGAACCGGCACTTTTAGTTGACGCTGGTGCAAACTCCGAATGTAAGCCTAATAATCTTCTTGAATTTGCTATGATGGGTAGTATTTATATGGATAAGGTTATTGGAAGAACAAATCCTAGAATTGGTTTAGTTAATTTAGGCGTAGAAGAAAATAAAGGATCAACACTTACAAAAGCTACATATGAGTTATTAGATAAAAGCCATATGAATTTTGTAGGAAATGTTGAAGCTAGAGAAGTTCCTCGTGGAGCTTGTGATGTAATCGTTTGTGATGGATTTGTAGGAAATGTTATTTTAAAGCTAACTGAAGGATTGGCTTTAAATATCATGAAACTTCTTAAGAATAAATTTACGGCAGGCATGAAGGCTAAGTTAGGTTCAATTTTCTTAATGGACAAATTTAAGGAAATTAAAAGTGAATTTGATTATACAGAATATGGCGGAGCACCTATTTTAGGAGTTAAAGGGCCTGTAGTTAAGATGCATGGTTCATCAAATGCCAATGCTGTAAAGAATACTATTTTAAAGGGTATTCCATTTGCTAAGGAAAATGTAGTTGGAACAATTTCAGAGGCTGTATTTGAAATCGAAGAAATTATTATGGCCGATGAGCTTGAAGAAGAATAAATAGGATAATGTTAAGGAAGTCTAAGGCAATAAAGGCCTTGGGCTTCTTTACTTTATGGTTTAAAAATTATATAATATAATGATATTATATTAAGAAGGAAAAATAGCATGCAAAAGTTAGAAAATAAGTTACATTATAAATTTAAAGATATAAATTTGTTAGAGACAGCATTAACTCATAGTTCATATACTAAGGAACATTTAATACCTAGAGAAAAGTGCAATGAAAGACTTGAATTTTTAGGTGATGCGGTTTTAGAAACTGTTATTTGTGAGCAGCTTTACTTTAGAGTGCCTAATGCGCAAGAAGGTATGATGACTAAGATAAAATCTAATATAGTGCGAACTCCTTCTCTTGCCACAGTAGCAAGAAGTATAGGCCTGGGTGAATATTTGATCTTAGGTCATGGAGAGGAACTAGTTGGCGGTGAAAACAAGGAGAGTATTTTAGCTAACGCCATGGAATCTGTCATAGCAGCAGTTTATGTAGATGGTGGATTTGAAAATGCCAAAAAAGTAATTTTAGCTTTATTTGAGGATCAGATAGTAAAGGGATTATTGGGTAAGCTAGCAAATGATTTTAAAAGTGAGTTTCAAGAGTTAGTTCAAAGTACTGGAGTACATAAGATAAAATATGAGGTAATAAGAGAAGAAGGCAAAAGTCACGAAAAAACTTTTTATGTAAATCTTAAGTTAGATGAGAAGGTAGTTGGTAGCGGTAGCGGTAGAAGTAAAAAAATCGCAGAAAATGAAGCTGCTAAAGAAGCGGTTTCGTGCATGAAAAAAGAGTTATAAATAGGAGAGATAATGTATTTTAAAAGAATTGAAATGCACGGGTTTAAGTCCTTTGCTGAACCTGTAACAATAGAATTTGACAAGGGCATTACTTGTGTTGTAGGTCCAAATGGTAGTGGTAAAAGTAATATCAGCGATGCCATAAGATGGGTGCTTGGAGAGCAGAGTCCTAAGATGCTTAGAGGTGGCAAGATGGAGGATGTCATCTTTGCAGGAACTGCAAGTCGTAAGTCTAGAGGTATGGCTGAGGTTACTTTAGTAATTGATAATTCGACAGGTATATTACCAATTGAATATCAAGAAGTTGCTATAACACGAAGAATGTATCGTTCTGGTGAAAGTGAGTATGCTATAAACAATAATCAGTGTCGTATGAAGGATATTAGAGAGCTTCTTATGGATACAGGGATAGGTGTTGATGGTTATTCTCTTATAGGACAGGGTAAAATCTCAGATATTATATCTAATAAAAGTGAGAGCATAAGAGAAATCTTTGAGGAAACTGCAGGTATAGTAAGCTATCGTAGTAAAAAGGCTGAAGCCGAAAGAAAACTAGCTTCTTCAAATTTGAATATGGATAGAGTAAATGACATTATTTTGGAAATTGAAGGAAGAATAGATAATTTAAGAGAAGATAGTGAAAAGGCGACAGAATATATAAACTTAAGGGATAGACATAAGGAACTTGAAATTAATATAACTGTAAATAACATAGAAGATATAGCAGCTAAGGCTAATATATTAGCAGAAGACTTAAGAGTCTTAACAGAAGAACTAAATAAATTTGCATCTAAAAGGAGCGAATATGATGTTAAGATTGATGAAGCTAGATCAAAGATTGATAGTTTTGAAGTGTCAATAGATGAAATTTCAAGTGATTTAAAAGAAAAATCAGAAACTATTAATAGTTTAGTTAGCGAAAAAAATATTAATCGCGAAAGACTTCATGGAATGGAAAAAGATACTCTTCGTATTAATAATGAAATCAAAGAAATAGATGAAAAAATAGCTTCTGAAGAAGAAAATAGTAAAGAACTGATTGCCAAAAAGCAGGAAGTAGATAAAAAACATCAAGCACTTGAAGCGAAGCTTTCAGATGAAATAAAAGGTCATAGTGAAGCTATAGATAAAAAAGCAAAACTGACTACTCTTATAGATCAAAAGAAAAATGACATGTTTTCTATTTCAAATAAAAAGAGTGGTTGGATTGCTGAAAAAAATAGTTTACAAAGACTTGCTGAAAATTTAAAAGAAAGTGAAGAGCAGCTTCTTTTGGATAAAGAAAGAGGTAGTGAAAAATATGAGGTCCTTTTAGAAGAAATAGAAAATATAAATACGAGAAAAGTTGAAATTGATAAGAATATCAAAGAACTTAAAAGTAAACAGGCGACATTAGATATTGATAGAGATTTACTAAAAAATGAAAATGTAGATTTACAGAAAAAAATCCAGGAGCTAGGTTTAGCAATCGGGCAAAATATAGCTAGAAAAAAGACTATTGAAGAAATGGAAAGCAATTATGAAGGATATAACAGCGGTGTTAGATTTGTTATGAAATCATCCATTGATGGTATTGAAGGAGTAGTTGCAGAGCTTATTGACGTACCAACAGGATTTGAACTTGCGATGGAAACAGCTTTGGGAGCTACTATGCAAAATATAGTTTGTAGAGATGATAAAACTGCAAAGAAAGCTGTAAATCTTCTTAAAGAAAAAAAAGCTGGAAGAGTAACTCTTCTTCCAGTAGAATCTATTAAGTCTAGGAATATTTTAAAGGAAGCTACTATTGAATCTGAAGAAGGATTTATTGGATATGGTGTAGAATGTATTTCTTTTGATGATAGATATAAGAATATTTTTGAATATCTTTTAGGAAATGTTGCAATAATCGATAACATGGATAATGCTATCAAAATTTCAAAAAAGGGAAATAAAGCCATTAAATATGTAACTCTTGAAGGTGAAATAATAAATACTGCAGGTGCTGTTACAGGTGGTAAATATAAAAATAAATCAGCTAATATACTTGAAAGAAGAGGAGAAATCTTAAGCTTAGAAAAGTTTATTGAGGAAGGCGAAAGAGCTAAAACAGAGGCTGAAGAAACTAAAAGCACAAATGCTAAAAAAATCGATAATTTAACATCATCTTTAGAAGAGATAGTTAGAGATATAAGAAGTGAAGAAGTTGAGCTTTTAAGTATTACTAATAGACAAGAAAATGTATCAAAAGAAATTTCAAGTCATGAAGATGAAGTATTAAGATGGGAAGCTACTTTAAATAATATAGTTGAAGAAAAAAAAGGTGCAGCTGATGAAATTGATAATTTAGATAAGAGAATTACTGATGCTGATAATGAAATACTTGATATAGAAAACTTTATCGAAGAGTACGCAGCTAAACTTGGAAATATGCAAGGAGAACTTGAAGCTGCAGGAGAAGCTATAACTGCTGCAAGAATTGAAGCAACAGCTTGCCAAGGTGAAAAAGAAAATATAGACAATCTATATGAGTTATTAAAGGAAAATATCAAATCATATAGCCAAGAAAAAGAAGAAAAACTACGACAGTTAGAAAATATTAAGCTTGATAGAAAGGCTATAAATGAAGGTTTAACTCTAAGAGAAGATAAGGTAGCAGAGCTTATAATTGAAAAAGAAAAACTTGAAAAGAAATTAGAGCAGCTCACATATGATAAGAACAAATATAATAAAATATATTCTGAAAGTAGCATAAACAGAGAAGAATTAAATCGACAGACTACAAGTTTGCAAAATCAAAAATATGATATTGATATTAAGCTTGCAAGACAAGAAAGCCAGCTTGATAATTTGAAAAATAAATTGTGGGAGGATTTTGAGGTTTCATATGCTCAGGCATTATCTATGAAATCAGAAGAATTTGCTATGTCCGCTGCTGTAAGAGAAAACAGACAGATTAAAAATAGAATCAAAGAACTTGGAGAAGTTAATATTGGAGCTATTAAAGAATATGCACAGGTAAAGGAAAGATACGAATTTTTAACAGAGCAGAGAGATGATATTCAAAAATCTACAGATGAACTTAACAAAATTATCTCAGATATGGATAAGGTTATAAAAGAAAAATTCAAGACAAGTTTTGATCAGGTTGTTTACCACTTTGAAAGCACATTTGTAGAATTTTTCGGAGGAGGGCATGCTAAGATTAGCCTAGATAATGAAGATGATCCTTTAAATGCGACTATTGAGATTACAGCTCAGCCGCCAGGAAAACAACTTAAGAATATCAATCTTATGTCAGGTGGCGAAAAGACTATGACAGCAATAGCTCTTATGTTTGCTGTTTTAAAAACTAAGCCTACACCTTGTTGCATATTAGATGAGGTAGAGGCCGCGTTAGATGATCATAATATACATGTATTTGCAAACTACTTGAAAAAGTTTGATAATATTCAGTTTACACTTATTACTCATCAGAAGACTACGATGGAACATGCTGATGTGATGTATGGTGTAACTATGCCAGAGAGAGGTATTTCAAAAGTATTCTCCCTTAAGATGGGCGATGAATTACCAGTATAAAGAAAGGAAAATAATATGGCTTTAAGAGAGAAAAAAGGTTTTTTTGGAAGATTATCCGAAAAGATTGGAGACGTTTTACTGGGTAGAGCTTCTATAGATGAAGAATTATTTGATGAACTTGAAGAGGCTCTTATTACAAGTGATATTGGCATGGAAACGACTATGACAATTATCGATGAGTTAAGAGATAGAGTTAAAAATGAATATATAACCGATCCTGCAAAGGTAAAAGATAGACTAAAGGAAATTATGATTAAGGTAGTAGATAAAGGCGATAGACAAAAAATTAAAGAAGAATATCCTTTAGTAATTATGATGATTGGCATTAACGGTGGTGGTAAGACTACCTCTATTGGTAAGATAGCTAATATGTATAAAAATGAGGGTAAGACTGTAACACTTGCAGCAGCTGATACATTTAGAGCTGCAGCAGCAGAACAATTACAGATTTGGGGAGACAGAGTTGGTGTAAATGTAATTAAGCACCAAGAGGGAGCTGACCCTTCAGCTGTTTTATTTGATGCAGCACAGTCAGCTAAAGCAAAAGGTACAGATGTACTTATCTGCGATACAGCAGGAAGACTTCAGAATAAGAAAAATCTTATGAATGAATTAGAAAAGATGAATAAGATTTTAAATAAAGAATTTCCTGAAGCAGCAAGAGAAACGCTTCTTGTTTTAGATGCGACAACAGGTAAAAATGCAGTTTCTCAGGCTAAGGAATTTGGAGAGGTGGCAGAATTAACAGGAGTTGTTTTAACTAAGCTAGATGGTACTGCTAAAGGTGGTATAGCTATTACAATCGCTGATGAATTCGACCTTCCAATTAAATTTGTTGGTGTGGGCGAAGGTATTGATGATCTAAAGCCTTTTGATGCACAAGACTTTATAGGAGGTATTTTCGATGAGTAAACCATTAGTAGCAGTAGTAGGCAGACCTAACGTTGGGAAATCAACTTTTTTTAACAGGGTTGTAGGCAAAAGAATTGCCATAGTTGAGGATACCCCAGGGGTAACAAGAGACAGAATTTATGCAGAAGCCGAATGGTGTAATGTTCATTTTGCGCTTATTGATACAGGTGGTATTGAGCCAGCTAGTGAAGAAATTATACCAGCTCAGATGAGAGAGCAAGCTCAGATTGCAATGGATACTTCAGATGTAATTCTGTTTATGGTAGATGGTAAATCAGGACTTACATCCGATGATAGAGAAGTTGCAACTATGTTAAGAAGAACAGGAAAACCTGTAATTTTAGTTGTAAACAAGGTTGATACACCAAACCTTCCAGATGATTTTTATGATTTTTATGAACTTGGTATTGGAGAGCCTATGGCAATTTCAGCGGCCAATATGCTTGGCTTTGGTGAAGTCCTAGATAAAATCGTAGAGTCATTCCCGGAAGGTGCAGATACAGAAGAAGATGATAGTATCGGCATAGCTGTTATTGGCAAACCAAATGTTGGTAAGTCTTCTATTATAAATGAACTAACAGGAGAAAATAGAGTTATTGTTTCACCTATTGCGGGTACAACTAGAGATTCAATTGATACTCCTCTTGAAATTGATGGTGAAAAATATACTCTTATCGATACAGCTGGTATTAGAAGAAAAAGTAAGGTTAACGAAGATATAGAAAAGTACAGTGTAATTAGAGCTGTTGCTGCTATTGAACGTTGTGATGTGTGTCTTCTTATGATAGATGCGACAGAAGGAATTACAGAACAGGATAAAAAAATTGCTGGTGTTGCTCATGAAGCAGGTAAAGGCCTTGTAGTTGTTGTAAACAAGTGGGATTTAATTGAAAAAGACACTCATACTATGAAAAATTTCCAAAAGGAAATCGATAGAGAATTAACATTTATGTCTTATGCGCCGAGTGTGTTTATTTCTGTTAAGGATAAGTTGAGAGTTAAAAATGTTATTGCTATGGCTAAAGCTGTTGCTGAAAATAGAGCTATGAGAGTGCCAACAGGACAGCTAAACTCGCTGATTTCAGATGCTATCCTAATGAAACAGCCACCATCAGATAAGGGTAAGAGACTTAAGATTTACTATGCAACACAAGTTGGAGTTAAACCACCATTATTCTCTTTTAAAATCAACTCAAGACCTCTTATGCATTTTTCATATGCTAGATACCTTGAAAATAAGATTAGAGAATCCTTCGGTTTTGAAGGTACTTCAATAAAGTTTGTTTTTAGAGAGAAGGGTGAAAAAGACGATGTATAATGTTACAGGTATTTTAGGCAATTCTAGTAATGCTCTTATTGGATGTATTATTATGGTGATTGTAGCTTATTTTATAGGTAATATTTCACCAGCTATTTTGATTGGTAGAGCCAAAGGTATAGATATCAAAAAAGAGGGAAGCGGCAATGCAGGTACTACAAATGTTCTTAGGGTATTAGGTAAAAAGGCTGCAATAGCTACACTAATAATTGATATTTTAAAAGGAACTATTGCTGTAGTTTTAGGCGGAGTTTTATTTGGAGAGGCGATCGCTTCATTGTGTGTAGCAGCAGTTTTTGCAGGACATGTATGGCCGGCTGTATTTGGGTTTAAAGGTGGTAAAGGTGTTGCAACTGCTTTTGGCGCACTTATGGGACTAAATCCGGCTATGGGACTAACTGCTCTTTTAATAGTAGCTATTGGTGTTATTTTATCAAGGAGGATGTCTGTAGGATCTATTTTAGGCGCGGCAACATTCCCGATAGTTGCATATTACTTTAATCCAGATTTTTTAATTATGGGCAGCGTGCTTGCTATATTGATAATAATGAAACATAGAGCTAATATAGTTAGATTAATTCACGGAGAAGAACCAAAAATTGGTGAAAAGAAAAAGGAGGCCTAACTATGAGTAAAATTGCGATAATTGGTGCAGGCAGCTGGGGTACAGCTCTTGCTACAGTGGTAAGCGGTAAAGGGCATGATGTTTTTATGTGGACACGTAGTGATGAACAAAGAGGATCTATGCGAAAGCATAAAGAAAATGTAAAATATTTACCAGAAATTAAGTTTGATGATAATATTACTATCTGTGAAACTATTGAAGAATCAATTAGCGGTGCAGATGCAGTTTTGTTCTCAGTACCAACTCAGGCGTTTAGAAAGACATTTGAAAGTGCATTGCCATTTTTAGATAATGATAAAGTAATTATAAATGTTGCTAAAGGTATTGAACAAAATACACTTAAGAGATTGTCTGAGGTAGCATATGAGCTAAGAAAAGATGTTAAATATGCGGTGCTTTCAGGGCCAAGTCATGCTGAAGAAGTAGGTAGAAAACTTCCAACTACAGTAGCTATTGCTTCAGAAGATACAGAAATTGCAAAATACGTTCAGGATTTATTTTTTACAGATAGATTTAGAACTTATGTAAATGATGATGTAGTAGGTGTAGAGCTAGGTGGTGCTCTTAAAAATATTATAGCATTAGGAGCTGGTATTTCAGATGGAATGGGCTTTGGAGATAATGCAAAAGCAGCTCTTATGACTCGTGGATTGACAGAAATATCACGCCTAGGTATAGCATTAGGTGCAAAGCAAGAAACCTTTGCGGGATTAACAGGAATGGGAGATTTAATTGTTACTTGTACTTCTATGCATAGTAGAAACAGAAGATGTGGCATAATGATTGGTGAGGGATTGTCACCTGTGGAGGCTACAGAAAAAATAGGAATGGTGGTAGAGAGTATGTTTACTACTAAGGCTGCTTATGGCTTAGCAAAAAAAGTAGGAGTAGAAATGCCTATTACTGAAAAAATATATGAAGTTATAAATGGAGAACTTAAGGCGGCAGATGCCGTAGAAATTTTGATGGGAAGAGAAAGAAAAAATGAAAAAGTATAATATTCAAACACTGGGATGCCAAATGAACGAAAGAGATAGTGAAACTCTTGCAGGTATGTTAGTTCAGATGGGCTATGAAGAGTGCGAAGATAAAAAAGATGCTGATATTGCTATCATAAATACATGCAGTGTAAGAGAAAATGCTGATAAGAGATTTTATGGTATGCTTGGTCAGTTTAAAAAGAAAAAGGAAACAAATCCTGAGTTTATTGTATGTATTTGCGGATGTATGATGCAGCAGCAACATGTTATTGATACTGTAAAGCAGAAGTTCCCTTGGGTAGATGTTATATTTGGTACACATAATATTCACAAATTTCCAGAACTTCTTAAAAATGTAATTTCAGAAAAGAGAAGACAGATTGAAGTGTGGGAAGATGGTGGTGAAATTGTTGAAGGACTTCCATCTAAGAGATTATATAAGTATAAGTCTTTTGTAAATATTATGTATGGCTGCAATAACTTTTGTACTTACTGCATAGTCCCATATACTAGAGGAAGAGAAAGAAGTAGAAAACCTGAAGATATCTTAAATGAAGTTAAACTTCTTGTTGCTGATGGTGTTAAGGAAGTTACTTTGCTAGGACAAAATGTAAACTCATATAAAGGAGAAGGTGATGTCGACTTTGCAGATCTTATTTATATGCTAAACGATGTTGATGGACTTGAAAGAATTAGATTTATGACATCTCATCCAAAGGATTTATCAGATAAGCTTATTGGTGCATATAAAGATTGTGACAAGCTTTGCAGTTATTTTCACTTACCTGTTCAGTCAGGAAATAATAATATTTTAAAGCGTATGAATAGAAGATATACTAGAGAAGATTATCTTTTACTTATTAAAAAGCTTCGTGAGGCTAGAAAAGATATTGCTATTTCAACAGATATTATAGTGGGATTCCCTGGAGAAAGTGAAGAGGAATTTGAAGATACATTATCATTAGTTAAGGAAGTTTGTTATGATAGTGCTTTCACATTTTTATATTCTATAAGAAAAGGAACACCTGCTGAAAAATATGGTGATCAGATTCCAGAAGAAATTAAACATGAGAGATTTAACAGACTAGTTGAAGAGGTAAACAGAGGCTCTGCTATTCAAAATGCAAAATTTGTAGGAGAGATTGCAGAGGTTTTAGTTGAAGGTACAAGTAAGACTGACGAAAAGCATTTAACAGGAAGAAGCTCACAAAATAAAATTGTAAATTTTGAGGGATCAAAAGATTTAATAGGCAGTATTGTAAAAGTTAAAATAACTGATAGTAATACATTTAGTTTAGTAGGAGAATTGGTATGCTAATAGCATGCCAATTTTTTTGCATAAGATTGCTCTTAAAAAATACAATTTCATGTTAAAATATTATCAATCGTTGAAAATTACAAATTTGTATATTTATACAAATTGTATTTTGCACTTAATTTAAAACATGATTTCGTAATATTGACAAAAAATATGAGGTAGTATAAATTATAAATAGACAAAATAATAGAAATATATCTCGAAGAATATTTTTACAGAATTTGGAGGGCAATATGTCAGAGAAAAAATTTAAAACAATGGACGGAAATTCAGCTGCTGCTTATGTTTCATATGCATTTACAGATGTAGCTGCTATTTATCCGATCACTCCATCTTCACCAATGGCAGAAGTCGTTGATGATATGGCTGCACACGGCGAAAAGAATCTATTTGGACAGGAAGTAAAAGTAGTAGAAATGCAGTCTGAAGCAGGTGCTGCAGGTGCTGTTCACGGATCATTAGCATCTGGCGCTTTAACAACAACTTATACTGCATCACAGGGATTATTGCTAATGATTCCTAATATGTATAAGATTGCTGGAGAGCTATTACCAGGTGTATTTCATGTAACTGCAAGAACTCTTGCAACACATGCATTATGTATCTTTGGTGACCACGGCGATGTTATGGCAACAAGACAGACAGGTTTTGCACTATTGTGTTCTTCATCAGTACAAGAGTGTATGGACTTAGCAGGTGTTGCACATTTATCTGCTATTAAGGGTAAAGTGCCATTTTTACATTTCTTCGATGGATTTAGAACTTCACATGAAATTCAGAAGATTGAAGTTATCGACTATGCAGATTTTGCAAAATTAATAGATATGGATGCAGTAAAGGAATTTAGAGATCATGCTTTAAATCCTGAACATCCAGTAATTAGAGGTACAGCACAGAACCCTGATATTTTCTTCCAAGCTAAGCAGGCTTCAAAACCATATTATGAAGCACTACCAGCAGTAGTAGAAGAATACATGAACGAAATTGGTAAGATTACAGGCAGAGAGTACAAACTATTTGATTATGTAGGTGTTCCTGATGCAGAACATGTAATCATAGCTATGGGTTCTATCTGTGAAACAATTGAAGAAACTTTAAACGTACTTTTAGCTAAAGGCGAAAAGTTAGGTTTAATTAAAGTTAGATTATATAGACCTTGGGCACCTGAATACTTAAAGAAAGTTATGCCTAAAACAGTTAAGAAGATTGCTGTTCTTGACAGATCAGAAGAACCAGGTGCAATGGGTTCACCACTTTACATGGACGTTAAAACTATGTACTTTGATGAAGAAGACGCTCCTGAAATCGTTGGCGGAGTTTATGGTTTAGGTTCAAAGGATACTACTCCAGGACAGGTAGTTGCAGTATACAATAACCTAAAAGAAGAAAATCCTAAAAACCAGTTTACAATTGGTATTGTAGACGACTTAAACGGAAGCTCATTAGAAACTGTTAATATTGCAACAGAACCAGAAGGAACAGTAAGATGTAAGTTCTGGGGTCTAGGTTCAGATGGTACAGTAGGTGCTAATAAGCAGGCTATTAAGATTATCGGTGATAACACTGATATGTACGCTCAGGGTTACTTCTCATATGACTCTAAAAAGTCTGGTGGCATTACAGTATCTCATTTAAGATTTGGTAAAAATAAGATTCAGTCAACTTACTTAATTACAGAAGCTGACTTTGTAGCTTGTCATAACCAGGCATATGTTCATCAGTATGACTTGCTAAAGGGTCTAAAGAAGGGTGGTACATTTGTATTAAACTGCGTATGGGATGATGCGGAACTTGATAAACATCTACCAGCATCAATGAAAAGATATATCGCCGAAAACGATATTAAATTCTATACAATCAACGCAACAGCTATCGGACAGGAAATCGGACTAGGCAACAGAATCAACATGATTATGCAGTCTGCATTCTTTAAACTAGCAAATGTAATTCCTGTAGAAGAAGCAACAGGATATCTAAAGGATTCTATTGTTAAGTCATATGGTAAGAAGGGTGAAAACATCGTTAAGATGAATCACGAAGCTGTAGATAGAGGTATCAATAGCTTACATGCAGTAGAAGTTCCAGCAGCTTGGAAAGATGCAGTTGATGAAGTTAAGGAAAAGAAAGAACTTCCAGAATTCATTGAAAAGGTATTAGTACCTATGAACAGACAGGAAGGTGATGATCTACCAGTAAGCGCATTTAAGGATAGAGCAGATGGTACATTCCCATCAGGAACAGCTGCATTTGAAAAGAGAGGCGTAGCTGTAGATGTACCTGAGTGGGATGCATCAAAATGTATCCAGTGTAACCAGTGTTCATTTGTATGTCCACATGCAGCAATTAGACCAGTGCTACTAACAGATGAAGAAAAGGCTAATGCACCAGCAGGATTTGAAACTATCCCTGCTAAGGGTAAGGGTTTAGAAGGATATCAGTACAAGATGCAGGTTTCTCCTTTAGATTGTCTAGGATGCGGAAACTGTGCTGATATTTGTCCAGCTCCAGGTAAGGCATTAGTTATGAAACCGTTAGGAACTCAGGAACATGAAGCTCCATATTGGGATTATGCTATGGAATTACCAATCAGAGATACACTAATGGCTAAGGATTCAGTTAAGGGTTCTCAGTTTGCTAAGCCATACTTCGAATTCTCAGGTGCTTGTGCAGGATGTGGTGAAACTCCATATATGAAGGTTGTTACTCAGTTATTTGGTGATCGTATGATGATTGCAAATGCAACTGGATGTTCATCAATTTGGGGTGCATCAGCTCCATCAATGCCATACACTAAAGATGCTAATGGCAGAGGTCCATCATGGGCTAACTCATTATTTGAAGACAACGCTGAATACGGTCTAGGAATGGCTTCTGGTGTTGTTCAGATGAGAAACAAGATTGTAGATGCTATGGAGGCATTGATTGCTAAGACTTCAGATGCTGACATTAAGGCGGCTTGTGAAGCTTGGTTAGAAAATAAAGATAACGGAGCAGAATCAAGAGCGTATAGCGATGCTGTAGTAGCAGCTTTAGAAAAGGCTTCACTTGCTGGCGAAGAAGCAGAACTAGCTAAAGCAATTTTAGATAAAAAAGATTTCCTAGTTAAGAAGTCAATTTGGTGCGTTGGTGGTGACGGATGGTCATATGACATCGGTTACGGCGGATTAGACCACGTACTAGCTTCAGGAGAAGATATTAACGTATTAGTATTTGATACAGAAGTTTACTCAAATACAGGTGGACAGGCTTCTAAGGCTACTCCAACGTCTGCTATTGCTAAGTTTGCAGCTTCAGGTAAGAAAACTAAGAAAAAAGACTTAGGTATGATGGCTATGAGCTATGGATATGTTTATGTTGCTCAGGTAGGAATGGGTGCAGATAAGAATCAGTTCATGAAGGCTATTACAGAAGCTGAAAGCTATCCAGGTCCATCATTAGTAATTTGTTATGCTCCTTGTATCAACCATGGTATCAAAAAGGGCATGGGCAAAACTCAGGAAAATACTGCAGATGCTGTTAAGTGTGGATACTGGCAGTTATATAGATATAACCCAGCATTAGAAGCTGATGGTAAGAATCCATTTACACTTGATTCTAAGGAACCAAATGGTGAATTTAGAGACTTTATCTTAGGCCAAGTAAGATTTAATTCACTTGTAAAAGAATTCCCAGATGCAGCTGAAGCATTGTTTGAAAAGCTTGAAAAAGAAGCTATGGAAAGATATGAAAAGTATAAAAAATTGGCAGATAAATAGTTAATTCTGTAGACATATTTACTTAACAAGTCAACCACATACCATTTGGTATGTGGTTGACATTTTGTTACGATAATGTTATAATTTTATTAACATGATAAGTTGAGAAAAACAAGATGAATAAGCATTCGGCTTAATAAGTAACATAGCTTTCTTTCTTATTCACATTTCATATACCTAAGAGCTGAGAGGGATTTACTCGATCAGCTTTTTGGTTTTTTTGACCTCTTTTATGAAGAGGTTTTTTTATTATTTGAATTACAAAAAAGAAAGATAGCAGGTTTAATCAACTTGCTATCTTTCTTGATTTGATTTGAAAAGATGTACGTCGTTATCCAATTAACTAATACAAATGACTCAAATATTCTAAGCTACAATCTAAATATAACAAAAAAATAGTTAATTGTCAACAAAAAACGATCGAACAATTTGTTTTAGATTATAAATAGTTAAAAATGTGCATAAAAAACAAATAATTAAAAGTAAAATTCAATTAAGAGTGCAAATAATATACCAAACTGATATAATTATTGTTAGGAAATTATTTATAGTGAAAGGTGGATTGAAATAAATGGCAATTGAAAAAGTTAGAGAGTATTTTAAAACACTTGGTGTAGAAGATCAGATTAAAGAGTTTGATGTATCAAGTGCAACAGTTGAATTAGCAGCTAAAGCAGTTGATACAGAGCCTGCTAGAATTTGTAAAACACTGTCTTTTGGTAAGCCTGAAGGAGGTTGTATACTAATACAAACGGCAGGTGATACTAAGATTAAAAATGGCAAGTTTAAAAGACTCTTTGGTTTTAAACCTAAGATGCTCAGTCCAGATGATGTAGTCTTATATACAGGCCATGAAATTGGTGGTGTTTGCGCTTTTGGTATTCAAAGAGACGATGTTGAAGTTTATGTTGATAATACTATTAAGAGATTTGATACAGTTTTTCCAGCATGTGGCAGTAGTAATAGTGCTATTGAATTTACACCAGAGCAACTATTTGAATTTTCTAAAGCTTTGGACTGGGTAGATGTTTGTGATGTAATTGAAAATAAATAAATATTTTAGGCGTTTAATAAGATAATATAAAAAAACGTTTATTAAATTTAAAATTAATAAACGTTTTTATATTGTTTATCTTCTCTTACTAATAGGAACAAATTCCTTATGTGGCTGAACATTGATATAAGCTGGTCTTATAAGTTTTTTCCCTGCAGTTAGCTCTTCAATTCTATGAGCAGCCCAGCCAGAGAGTCTAGCTAAAGCAAATAGAGGAGTTGCAATATCGTTAGGGATATTAAGTGCAGAATAAACAAATCCTGAATATAAATCTAAGTTAGCACACATTGTCTTTTTTACACCGTGAACCTGTTCATAAAGTTCAGGTGTACGTTTTTCAATATAGTCACATAGTAAATAGTCATCCATGCTATCAGTAGTTGTAGCAAGTTTTTTTGCCATATCTTTAAGTAAAACAGCACGAGGATCTGACTTAGTGTATATGGCATGACCCATACCGTAAACTAAACCAGTTTTATCGTTTGCTTGTTTACGAAGAACTTTAAGAAGATAGTTATCTACTTCTTTTCTGTTATTGATATCTCTAACATTTGCTTTTAAATCTTCGATCATGCGTATAACTGCAATATTTGCACCACCATGTTTAGGTCCTTTTAAGGCTCCGATAGCAGCAGAAATTGCAGAATATGTATCTGTTCCTGAAGATGAAACTAAATGAGTAGTGAAGGCTGAGTTATTACCGCCACCGTGCTCTGCATGCAAAATTAAGCAAATATCAAGACATTTTGCTTCAAAATCAGTATACTTAGCGTGAGGCCTAGACATACGAAGTATGTTTTCAGCTGTGCTTAATTCTGGAGATGGATATCTCAAGTGAAGCGTCTTATTGTCGAAAAATGAACATTTCGCCTGATATGCGTAAGCAAGTAGTGCAGGGAAATATCCTATTAAGTCTATAGATTGTCTTAATACATTAACTACACTAGTGTCATCTGGATTTTCGTCATAGCAATAAAGAGCTAATACTGAACGTGCAAGTTTATTCATGATACTCTTAGATGGAGTTGTTAAAATCATGTCTCTTGCAAAGCCATCAGGAAGCTCTCTTTTTTTGGAAATGTATTCCTTAAAGTCTTCAAGTTGGCGTTTAGTTGGAAGCTCACCGAAGATCAAAAGATACGTAACTTCCTCAAAACCGAAGCGATCTTCTTCGATGTAGTTTTTTACTAAATCTTGAATTTCGTAGCCTCTGTAATAAAGTTTTCCGTCAGCTGCTACCTTGTTTCCGTTTTCATCGATTTGGTACCCTTGAATATCACCGATGTTGGTTAAACCAACAACTACTCCTGTACCATTGGCATTTCTTAATCCACGTTTCACATTGTATTTCTTGTACAAAGAAGCATCAATTTGATTGGTGTGCTCTATCTTTTTTGTCATAGCGTTAAGATAAATTTTAGGAATATTAGATGGAGTCTGCTCACCAGCAATCATTTTTTTTCGTCTAAGTTTAAACAATAAACCTGCCTCCTTTCAAATTATAAATATCTTAGTTATTATACCACACTAAAGTATAAAGGTAAATATATTTATACTAGACTGCATAATTATGCTAAGAAAAAAAACTTTACATTGTATGATGTAAAGGATAAAATTAATATTAAGTAAATTTTATATGAGCATATATGTTCTGATAATATCAGTATTAAGGGAAGTAGGTGTAAGTCCTGCGCGGTAACGCCACTGTGATGATGGTTTGCAATTATATCTAAGCCAGTGGACCTACATATTATGTTAAGATGCACTAATTAAAAAAAGTGGCATCATCTTTGTGTTGTTAAATTATATAAAACGGGCTACAACAGGTGTTGTAGTCTTTTTTGAGGATAATATTATATGGCTATATTAAACAGTAGAGAAAGAGATATTTATAAAAAGCAATTTCAAAAGCTAGTATTAGAGTATGAAGGAAAAGAAAATAATCTAATTGAGAGATATTCTATAAAAAAGGACATTGGTAATGAAATTTATAAAAGCTTTAGTGATAAAGAACTTTTACAAATTCTTAGGCTAAAAGCAAAAACATTAAATCATACACCATCTCAGAAGGAAGTACCATTAATTTTTAAGGAATATATTAAGGCTAGATTTAAGAAATGGCCCTATGCTTTAAAAGAAGCAGGTTTAAGTAAGGCTGCTGGAAGTGGTAGTAAAAATCTTACAGAGTTAGAAAAAGAAAATAAAAAGAGAAAAGAGATGATTGTAGAGCTTAGAAAACTTACTATGGAAAAGGGATACATTCCTCATCCACATGAAGTACCAGAAATAAGCAAAGAACTTAAAAAAGTTTCTAGCTCATGGAGTGATATTATAAAAGAAGCAGGACTAGATAAATTAGACCTTAAAAGTAACAACCTTATAAAAGAAAAGAATATAGAGCCTGAAATTCAAGAAATACTAGATGAAATCAAGAAGAATGCATACGAAAAAGGAAGAGCGCCTCTTAAAAGTGAATTAGAATCAGAAATAAAGAAAATTCTTTTAGATAGATTTGGTTCATGGAGAAATGTGCTATTTCAAATTGATTTAGAGCCAGTAAGACGTATACGACCATTTGCAAATACCTTTATTGACTATAGGAATAGAAAAGAACTTGGAAAGCATAGTGAAGTTTTAACTAATTGTTATTACAAAGTTTTGAATCTTAGAGAAGAAGATAAAAAGGATTTAAAGGAACTTAAGAAAATTGCAGATGCAAATGGTGGAAGTGTAGATAAGAAAGATGTATCAAAAGATATGAAAAAGAGACTACAGCAAAGCTGTGGAACATGGAGTAATGCATTGTGGCAGATTGGGATAGACATATCAAAGGATAAAAAATGAAGATAGATTTAAAAAATGGTATAGGAAAGAACAATGAATTTGCATCATATCATCCATTAGTGATTTTTACTTATTTTATAGGAGTGATAGGAGTTAGTATGACCATAAGTTACCCGTTGATTATAGGGATATCGTTTGCTGTTGCATTTTTTTATTCGGTGCTTTTAAAGGGAAGCAAAGTTATAAAGTTTAATGTATTAGTGTCCTTAGGGAGTGTGATGTTTACTACATTATTCAATACTTTATTTACTCATGATGGCAATAGCGTGCTTTTTTACATAAATGCCAATAGAATTACAGCTGAGGCTATGTGTTACGGAGCATTTTCAGGAATGGTAATAGCAACAGTCATAATATGGTTTAGCTCATTTAATTTTATTGTTAATGGTGAGATGATAATGTATATTTTTTCTCGGATATCATCAGTATTTGGATTATTGATTTCTATGATTTTAAGATATATCCCCTTATTAAAGGTAAGATATGATGAGATAAATATGGGGCAAAAATGCCTTGGTAAAATGTACGATGGTAAATTTATAGGAAGAATAAAGGATATTACTAAAAAGACATCGATTTTGATAGCTTGGTCACTGGAGTCATCTATTGAAAGTGCAGATTCCATGGCGGCAAGAGGTTATGGCTTAAAAGGAAGAAGTAGCTTTACTTTGTATAAGGCTTCTAGTCGAGATTACTTTTTAGGTATAATATTTATCCTTTTGATTATAGCTATTATAGCAGTAAATATAGGTTTTAATATTAAGATGTATTTTTATCCGGTTATTGTAGTTCCTAAAGATTCAATGGCAATATTTGCAGAGGTATTATTTTTTGGAGCTATATCAGCAATACCTATTTTAATAGATATTTTAGGAGAATATAGATGGCAAAAATTAGAGTCCAAAATTTGACATTTAAATATCCGTTAAGTTCTAAAATGGCTCTTACGGATATAAATTTAGATGTAGAAAAATCATCATTTGTAGTTATATGTGGTAAATCGGGTTGTGGTAAGAGTACACTCTTAAGACATATGAAAAAGCAAATGATTCCATATGGAGAAAAAAAAGGTAAAGTTTTAATTGATAATGTTGAAATAGAAGAAACAGATGACAGAAAAAGTGTAAGTCAGATAGGATTTATACAACAAAATCCAGAATTGCAACTTGTAACAGATAAAGTATGGCATGAACTTGCTTTTGGTCTTGAAAATTTAGGTTTAAATAATCAAATTATAAAAAGAAGAGTAGCAGAAATGGCAAATTACTTTGGCATTCAAGCATGGTTTAGAAAAGATGTAACTCAGCTTTCTGGAGGACAAAAGCAGTTGCTTAACTTAGCGTCTGTAATGGTGATGCAACCAGACATTTTAATTTTAGATGAACCAACATCTCAGTTAGATCCGATAGCTACATCAGAGTTTTTAAATACTCTTCATAAAATTAATAAAGAACTTGGAACTACGATAATAATTTCAGAGCATAGACTAGAAGAAGTTATACCTATGGCTGATAAAATAGTGGTAATGGATCAAGGAAAGATAATAGCAGATCAAAGACCAGAAAATGTGGCTACTATTTTATATGATAAGGATAAAGAAAAAAGACATCCCATGTTTGAAGGATTTCCAGCTGTTATGCGCATTTTTCAAGGAATTAATGGAATAGAAAAGACACCGCTTACAGTTAGAGATGGGAGGTTACTTCTTGAAGAAATATTAAAAAATAAGGAAGTAAAAAATAATTTGTTTTATAGAGAAAAAAAACATATAAAAAAAGATAAAGGTAAAAGCATTATTACCTTAAAAGATGTGTGGTTTAAGTATAACAAGGGAGAAGACTTTGTCTTGAGAGGAGCAGAGATAGATATTCCTAAGGGAAGTTGGTTTTGTATGCTAGGTGGAAATGGAGTAGGCAAGAGTACACTTTTAAAGGCTATTGCTGGAAATATTAAGCCACAAAGAGGAAAAATTACCATAAAAGAGGACAAGTCGATAGCGATGGTTCCTCAAAATCCTCAAGCGTTATTTACTGAAATTACAGTAGAAGAAGAACTTTATGAGGGAATATGTCATCTACCATTTGATGAGAAATATAAACTTGAACAGGTGGAGATTATGTTAAAGTTAATGGAAATCGAACATCTTAGAGAGGCAAATCCATATGACCTATCAGGTGGTGAGCAGCAAAGACTTGCTATAGGTAAGGTACTTTTAACAAAACCTGATATTTTATTATTAGATGAACCTACAAAGGGTTTGGATCCATTTTTTAAAGGTACATTAGCGGATATTTTTAATAAATTAAATTCTAATGGATTGACTATTTTTATGGTAAGTCACGATATAGAGTTTTGCGCAGAGCATGGCAAAATTTGTGGTATGTTTTTTGATGGTGAAATTATTTCGGTGGATGAAGCTAAAGAGTTTTTTGCAGGAAATAGCTTTTATACTACATCAACAAATAAGCTGTTTAGAAGTTATGAACCTGATATAGTAACTTGCAAGGAGGCTGAAGAATGGATGAAAAAGGTCATTTAACCCAATATCAAGTAGCATCTAAAAAACGAATTAAGGTTATGTACATTATGATAATTGTAGTTATACCATTACTTTCGTTTCTGTGTTATAAGCTTTTAGGCCAAGATATGTATATGTTAGTAAGTCTTATAATTTTAGTTGCTACTATGGCTCCATTTTTTATGATATTTGAAAAACGTAAACCTAAGGCAAGAGAAATAATGCTAATTGCAATGATGAGTGCTATTACTGTATTTTTACATACAATTTTTCATGTGATTATGCCTATACAAATAGGAACGGCTATGGTAATAATTTCAGGGATTTCATTAGGGCCTGAAGCAGGATTTTTAATCGGAGCTCTCTCTAGGCTTATATGTAATTTTTATATGGGACAAGGACCATGGACACCATGGCAGATGTTTTGTTGGGGATTATTGGGATTTTTAGCAGGGCTTATATTTAATAAAGATAATGTGGAAGAAATAAAATCAAGGTCATTTAAGATTATTGCAGGCCCGATTATGTCTATAATCTTTACATTGTTAGTAGGATATATTTCTTATATTATATTTCCTAATGGATATGATAGCTTTATTGGTTGGAGACTTTATTTCTTTGGAATAATAGGTCTTATAATTGGATTGGTGGTTCAAAAAAAACAGTTTCCTGTAGATGGACTTACCATGGCGGTTATGACATTTTTTATGACTTTTATAATATATGGAGGAATTATGAATATCAGTACTGTGATAAATTCAACTAATATGCCTGGAGCAGGAGATATAAGTTTAAACGGACTTAAATTAATATACATTTCTGGAGCTCCATACGATTTTTTTCATGGGCTGACAGCAGCCATATGTGTATTTTTATTTGGTGATAATATAATTAAAAAGCTTGAGCGAATTAAGATAAAGTTTGGAATATATAGGTGAGGTTAATGACTAAAACATTTGAAAAAAAGATTAAGAGAAAAAAAGCTAGAGGTGTAGCAATTGCAATCCTTTTAGTGATAATAGGGGTCGGTATATTTTGGCAGATGGAAATTTATACAAAAGGCGATGTGGCTAAAAACATCGATGAAAAAATAGTAGGTCCAGGTAAGATTACAGCAACCATAGAGATAAGATGCGATAGTTTATCTGATAATATGTCAAATCTTAAGAAAAAGGAAAAGGCGAAATGGATACCAAAGGATGGAGTAATTTTGAAAAAAACCACATATGTTTTAGAAAAAGATGCCACTGTATTTGATCTTTTGCGAAAAGCCACAGAAAGTCAGCAAATACAGACGGAATATTCATATACTAAGGCATATAATTCGTACTATGTAGAGGCAATAAATCATCTTTATGAATTTGATGGTGGTAAGCTTAGTGGATGGCAATATTATGTAAATAAACAATTTCCTCAGCATGGATGTTCAAAATATAAACTAAAAGACAATGATGAGGTTCTTTGGGTATATACTTGTGATAATGGTAAGGATATAGATTTAAATGAAAAATAGATTATATTTGGCTACTTTTTCTGCGGATGCCATAGAATTAATAAAAAAATATAATATTAATATGGAGTATAATCATCCTTGTATTTCATCTTGCTTAGATGATTTAGATAAAATAACATATGAGATGAAAAGAGATTTTATGGATTCAAAAGCAAAAAAAGCCATAGTACATGGGCCATTTACGGAGATTATACCTGCATCTATAGATCCTAGAGCTATTAAATTAGGTCTTGAAAGATTAAATGAAGCTTATGAAGTGGCTAAAAGAGTTGAGTGTAATAGGATGGTTGTTCATACAGGTTATGTACCACTTTTGTATTTTAAAAAGTGGCACATTGAAAAGTCCATAGAATTTTGGCAAAAATTTTTAGAAGATAAACCAAAAGATTTTGGAATTTACATAGAAAATGTATTTGATGACGAACCTTATACTTTAAAAGAAATCATAGATAATATCGATGATAAAAGAGTGAGAGTTTGTTTTGATATAGGTCATGCCAATGCTATGACTGAAAAAAATATAAAAATAGAGGAATGGATTGAGGTTTTAGGGCCATATATTTCTCATCTTCATATTCACAATAATTATGGAAAAACAGATGAACATAATGATATTTTTGATGGAAATATGGATGTATTAAAAATTATTTCTACTATTGATGAAATGTGTGTAGTAAAACCTACTATAACCATTGAAAGTCATAGAGCCATAGAAATGTTGGAGGTTTTGCTTTCAGGTAATAAATATTGACTTTTGTTACCTAAAGACATAAAATATATAATAGAATTTAATAGTTTTCAAGTGTTATTTTACTTAATAAAGGAAACAGGTTAAAGTCCTGTACGGTACCGCCACTGTAAGTGAGGAGCAGCTTTTGATATACCACTGATTTCATCGGGAAGGTAAAAGCAAGTGATGATTCACAAGTCAGGAGACTTGCTTGAAAATGTTATATGACGAGTATCATTTGTAATAGGTAGATATACGGGCTATTTGTAATGCAAATAGCCTTTTTTTTATTATCAAAAACAAATAGGAGCATGAAAAATGAACGAAAAAATTGCAAAAATTAAAGAAGAAATAAGTAAGGCAGTAACTGGCAAAGACGAAATTATAGAAAAGGTTATGGCGGCAATTTTAGCTGGAGGTCATATATTATTAGAAGATATTCCAGGTGTAGGCAAGACTACACTTGCACTAGCTTTAAGTAAAAGCATGGGGCTTGAGTTTAATAGAGTTCAGTTTACGCCAGATGTTGTTCCATCAGATATTACAGGATTCACAATGTTTGAAAAGAATTCCGGTGACTTTGAATATAAGCCAGGTGCTATAATGTGCAATTTTTTCTTAGCAGATGAAATCAACAGAACTTCAAGTAAAACTCAGTCAGCCTTACTTGAAGTTATGCAGGAAGGAAAAGTGACAGTGGATGGAATATCACACAAAGTACCTGAGCCATTTATTGTAATGGCAACTCAAAATCCAATAGGTACAATTGGTACGCAGATGCTTCCAGAAGCGCAGCTTGATAGATTTATGATTCAACTTTCTATGGGATATCCAACCTTTGAACAGCAGATAGAAATCCTAAGGAATCGCCATAAAGAGGATCCATTAGAAAGTATTAGACAGGCAATTACAGTCAATGAACTTGAAGAAATGATTGCCCAGGTAAAGGAAATCTTTGTAGATGTAAAAATATATAAATATATAACTATGCTGACAGAGGCCACTAGAAATCACGAACTTATAAAGCTAGGTGTAAGCCCAAGAGGAGCACTTGCACTTTGTGCTATAGCTAAAGCAGAAGGATATTTAAAAGGCAGAAATTACGTAGTACCAGAGGATGTAGCAAATTTATTTGTAGATGTATGTAAACATAGAATCATTCTTAATCCAAAAGCGCAGTTAGCCGATAAGAGTAAAGAAATGATTTTAGTAGAGATTTTAAAGGAGATTAAAGCTCCAACACTTGATTAGACATAATTGGGCGATAAATAACAATGAAGAATTTTATAAAGAATAATTTAAGAAGCATAGTGTCTTTTATAGTTTTTACTGCAATGGTTTTAACCTTATACATATCAAAGGATGGACCGCTGACTATGGCATTGATCCTTTTTTTTGCTATGTACTTTGGATTATCTATAGCAATAGCAAAGATAGTTATTAAAAATATAAATGTAAGTACAGTTAGTTATGAGACTGAAAAAAATCAGGATAAGCAGTTGATAATTAATATTGAAAATGAAGGCATATTACCTTTGCTAAATGTAAGGATAAATATAGAAGCACAAAATATAATAACGCGAAGAAAAGATGCATCAAATTTAGTTGCAGATATAATGCCTAAAAAAGAAAAGAATTTACATATAGTTATAAGAGATAATCTTTGTGGAGCCATAAGAATTAAAATAGATGAAGTTATAGCAGGAGATGTTTTAGGAATTGTAAAAATAAAAAAGAAACTTAATATTTGTGAGTATTTATATATATTTCCAAATGTTGAGAAACTTGCAATTTCAGATAAAGAAATAAATAAATACGATATGGAAAGTTATAAGTATTCACCTATACAAAAGGGCAATGATACCAGTGAAACATTTGGCATATCAAATTATCAGCCAGGAGATAGTATAAAAGCCATTCACTGGAAATTATCTAGCAAGATGGATAATATTGTAATAAGAGAACTTGGACTTCCAATAGATAATAAACTTATGATTTTAGTAGACAAAAGTGATGTTGATGGCGAAAGTTTAAGAAGCGATGCAACAGGAGTTGCAGCTTCTTTAGCATATACTATGATTTTAAAAGGAGTGAGTCATCATATTGGCTGGTATGATGAAAATAAAAAAGAATTTGTAACATTTATTATAAGAGGACAAGAGGACTTTTGGTCTATGGTGCCGGAGCTTTTGAGAAGTCCATTTGTATATGGCATAGAGCCTATAGAAGAGCAGTTTATTAGTGCTGATTGTGAAAAGCAATTTACAAATTTTGCAGTTGTTTCAAATAATGAAGTAGGCATAGAAAGATTGATGACATATGGAGAAGTTAATATATATAGACCGCAGCAATTTAAATAAAAATAAAAGCATAGGTGTTCTTATGCTTCTTTGTGGTCTAACAGCTATAGCTGAGATTTGGACTATTGTTAGTACATTTAATATCGCTACAAGTGTGAGTGAAATCTTTTCGGGTGGTATAGTAGATGGATTTAAATATTTTTGGAATAAAGTAACAGAAGCATTATTGATATCGGATGGAATGGTATTTAAAGGGCTTTCGGGCGCTGCTTCTTCTTGTGGAGCTTTTTTGCTTTTGCTTATGTTAATATTCAGGATTATTTTAGCAGTGATATTTAAAAGCAAAAATAAGTACTTACTTTTTGTAATATTTTTAGCACCATTATTGATAATTATATTTACATCTCTTGAACCATCAGTAAATAGTTTTTTATTTTTAATACTAATGGCAATTATGGATTTTGTTTTTATGACACGCCATAAGAAGGTTTCATTGTTAAATGGTATTTTTGTTGGTAGTTTGATTCTAATTATTTTAGTTGCTATGGCATCACCTATGAGTGCTAAAATTTTTTCAAAACCGCAAAGTTTAGTGATGCTTGATGAAAAAATAGAGCAGTTTAGAGAAGAAATTAAATATGGTAAATCACCACTTGGAGCAGGCAATTTAGAAATTGAAAAAAGAAGTGTAGATAAAAATAAGACGACCCTAGAAATAACTATGACTAAACCACAATCTATATATTTAAGAGGATATATAGGAGAAGTTTATAAAGGAAATAGCTGGGAGAATTTACCTTATGGTGAGTATAGAGAATCAAAAAATCTCATATACTGGCTAGGAAGAAATGGATTTAATGGTATCGGTCAAATTACCCAGATAGATGAGCTTGTATCTTCAAAATCTATAGAAAATAAAATAACTGTAAATGTAAAAGAAGGGTATAAAAAGTATGCATATATTCCTTATGAAATTAAGAAATATGAAAAAAGACAGATTAATTGGTATAACGGTTATTTGACAAGTGATAAAAGAGACAAATTAGACGAGTATACTTACATATCAGGGCCTAATAGTGTAAAGAAATGGACAGAACTTTCAGCTAAGTTTTTTACAAAAATGAAAAATGATAAGGATGAAACTTATTTAAAAAATGAAAGCTATTTCAATGAATTTGTATATGATAACTATACATATTTATCAAATAATGACTATAAACTTTTGAAAAATTATATTGGAGATAAGGGAAATCAGAGTAAGGGTCATATAGAGTATAAGAGAGCTATTAAAAAAGTTAGAAAGTACCTTGATGATAAGATTTTATATACTGAAAATCCAAGATTGGTTAAAGATAATAAAAAAGTAAATATACTTGAGAGATTTTTTGAAACTAATAAAGGGTATGATGTGCATTATGCGACAGCAGCAACGCTGATGTTCAGATATTATGGCATTCCGGCAAGATATGTGGAAGGATATTTGGTAACACCTACAGATGTTAAGAATGCTAAAGCTGGGGAAACTATAAAAATCCCTGAAAAAAATATACACAGTTGGACGGAAATTTATATTGATGGGATAGGATTTGTTCCTATAGAAGTGACACCAAATTATAGAAACATTATGCAAGAAGCAGATATGAAGATAGGTCTTGAAAATGAGTCTATAAATAAGAAATTTGATCACAGTAAAAATAATATTAAAAAGCAAAAGGCAGTCAAAAAGAGTAAGGTTATGAGCCCTAGAAAAGTACAAATTGCTTTGATTGTTAGTTTTATATTTTTAGCATTATTGATGTTACTGCTGATTTATCTAGCATGTAAGATTGTAAAAAAGGGCTTAATTGTATTTAAGAGAGAAAGACTATTTAAAAATGGTGATAGTAAAATAGCTGTTGCAGCAATCTTAGGATATATGGATGAAAAGGGGTATGAAGTTCCAAATAACATGAGGATGATTGGAAACAAAGGAGCTTATAGTAACGAGCCTATAACTGAAGAAGAAAGAAAAGAAATGTATGATCAGTTTAAAATGATAAAAAAGGAGACGAGAAGTCATGGCGGTAAATTCAAAATGGATAAAAAGTAGCATAGCGTTATTTTTAGCTCTTTTGATGACATTGACATTTGTAGGATGTAGTCCAAGTGAGGATGATTTAGAAGGACAGATAAAAGAAGCTGTAAAAAATGTTAAGGAGCTAAATGAGACTGCAACCGTTGGATCAGTTGGAGGAGACTGGGTAGTGAAAGGTTTTTGTGAAAGTGGAACAAAGGTAGATGATGAGTTTTATCAAGCTTATTATGATGATGTTAGAGCCACAGTAAAATCCCAAAAAGGTATTATTGATGAAAACTATTATACTTCTAATGCAAGAGTTGTAATTGGAGTTTGTGCCATAGGAAAGGATCCTAAAAATATTGAAGGATATGATATAGTAAAGCCACTTGATAACTATAAAAAGGTTATAAATCAAGGTAATAATGCAGTAGCATTTTCACTTATTGCTTCTAATGTAGCAGGATATAAACTTTCAAATGAAGAAAAATATATAGACATTTTACTTGAAGATATCATGACAAACAAAAGTTATAAAAGTGAAAAAATTATAGATTATGCGACTATGTCTATAGAGGCTTTGAGTTATTACATGGATAGAGCGGAAGTTAAGAAAGCAGTTGATAAAGCGGTAGAAGGTATAAGCAAAAGACAAGAAAAAGATGGCTCTTATGGAAACTTAGAATCTACAGTTGAAGCGATTATAGCGTTAACTTCTATAGGAATTAATCCTATGAGCGACGAGAGATTCACAAAAGATGGAAATAATCTTTATGAAGGTCTTATGGTATATAGAACAAGTGATGGGTTTAAACATATAATCGATGATGATGAAATTGATCCAATGGCAACAGAAAAAGCGTTGCTTGCATTAGATAGTATGAAATTATTAAAAGAAGGAAAGAAGCTTTATGAAAGTAAATAAGTCAACTATTATTGTACTTGCTTTAATAATGCTTTTTTCAGGAATTTGTTATGGCGTAGTAAAAAACACTGATGAGTCAGTTGGCAAAAATCCTATTACAAATATAAATGAGAATAGATCGCAAGTGCTTGTTTCTGGTGAAAAGTATTTTTTAAATACAAATCAGGAAAAACAGTATAAAAAACAACAGGAAAAGCAAAGAAAGCAGATACAAAAAAAAGAAAGAGAAAAACCTAAAAATCAATTTCAAGATCGTATAGGTCAAGAAATTTCTAAAGATGACAAAGGAGATAAAGGAGAAAACTCCAATGGTGAGCAAGAGAAGCCAGAAACTATTAATCCTGAAAATCCACAAGAACCAGATGAGAATAGCGGACCGGCCATTCCTCAAGTTCCTGAAGAGGAGGCAGATAAGTCAAAACTTCCAACGATTATAACAGACTTAAGAGATGGCGAGCGTATAGCTGGACTTAAATTATCTTTTAGTCTAAAAGCAAAGGATTATAGAGGATATAAAATAGAAGCATTTTATTTTGATGTTAGAGTAAATGGAGAAAAAATTAGCAGTTCAGGAGCCAATAATTATGAGCGAAAATATAAGGTTGATGTTGCTAATGGTGAAAATAAGGTACAGATAACGGTTAAGGATAAAGAAGGCAATAAAGTAACTCAAAATTTTACAATTTATGCTGATAAAGATGGTATGAAGGAGGTAATTGGTAAAGTTAGAGTTACTATAGAGGCTAAGAGTATCGGCAAGGGAAATATAATTGAGACTGGCATGACGGTTGATATTTATAAGGATGAGAGTATTGCAGAGGTTACTAAGAGAGTTTTAGATAATTATGGTATAGGCTATACTATGAAATCCAGTGGTTATACGGGAGCATACTTAAGTCGAATATATAAACAAGATATTACAGATGGATTTAAAATTCCATCTAAACTTCAAAATAAACTAGATGAAATTGGGGCTACTGAACAGAGCCATAAAGCCGATAGTTTAGGTGAGTTTGATTTTTATAGAAATTCTGGATGGGTGTGCATATTTAATGATCAGTACATGGAGACTGGAACATCAAATATAGATGTAGTTGATGGAGATGAAATTAGATGGGGATTTACTCTTAATATGGGAAACGAATATCAAAGCACAAACAAAGGTGGATGGAGAGAAGAAGTAGGTATTTGGTAATAAGAAAGGAGAAAAGGATGTTTAAAAGGAAAAAAATTACCAAGGCATTATCGTTATTTTTAGTAGCGATAATGATGACAACAATAGTTGTTCCAACGGCATTTGCTTCGGCAAAGGAGGCTGTTGATTTAGAATGGTATAACTTCAGAAATAACCCAGAAAATAACGGTGTTACAAATAGGCCAACTCCTATAGATGATAAAACGGCAAGTTTAAAATGGGCATCTAAATTTGGTGAAGGTTGGGCTGCTGCACCAACTCCACCGTTGATATTAGACGGATATTTATATGTAGGAGTTAATAATCAGATTATTAAGGTTGATAAAAATACAGGTAAAGAAGTAGCGAGAAGTGGTAAATTAGTCGCAAATGTGGGTTTTGCTATGAATCCTATTACTTATGCAGATGGGAAATTATTTGTACAAGTAGGTAATGGCATGATACAGGCTGTAGACTTTGAAACTTTAAATCCTTTATGGCATACACCTAAAATAGGTGGACAGACCTTGTCAAATATAAGCTACATAAAAAAGGATGGAGTCGGCTATATCTACACAGGCGTATGGAATGGCGAAATCGACGATGGAGAGTTTTACTGCGTAACTACAGACGATACAGATGTCAAAGATGGAGTAAAAGATTTTGCTTGGATTTTTAGACCATCAGGAGAAAAGAAGAGTAAAGACCAGCCTAATTGGAAATTTACTAGTGATCCAGATTTAAAGGATAGAGTCGACAAAAAAAGAGGTTTTTATTGGGTTGGCGCTTATGCAACTTCAGAATATATTGCAATTGGATCTGATGATGGAGCTCCTGAAGGTGAGAATTCTGCAAATGCTGTCTTTTACACACTTGATCCTAAAACTGGAAAAATAATTGATAAGATTGAGGGAATCAAGGGAGACATTAGAACATCTACAGTATATGACAACGGATATTTATATTTTTCTACAAAAGGTGGACAACTTCATAAGATAAGCGTAGATAACAAAGGAAGGCTAGGAAAAGATAGTTATATAGACTTAGGCGGATCTGTTACTGCAGCTCCTTTGGTATATAAAAATAGAATTTATACAGGTGTTAGAGGAAAAGGCGGCCAATTTGATCCAGATGGAGGACATCATTTTTCTGTAGTAGATAATAGCAAGGCTACTTTAGATCAAAGTTCAGAAGTATATCAAATTCCGATTAAGGGCTATCCTCAAGCGGCTGCATTGATGTCAACTGCTCATGAAAATGAAGATTTTGATAAAGATGGAAATGCTGATGGAAGAGTGTATATTTACTTTACGTATAACGCAAATCCAGGTGGGATTTATTATACATATGATACACCGACTCAGACAAAGCCAGCAGATATTAATCAAGAATTATATATTCCTGAAAAAAATATGCAAAACTATTGTATAAGTACTATTTGTGCAGATAAAGAAGGTACACTTTACTACAAAAATGATTCATGTAATTTAATGGCTATCGAATCTAATATGGCATTTTTAAAGGATGTAAAAATCACTTCAGATAGTGCAAATAAGATTACATGGGATAAACCATTTACCCCACAAACTAAAGGTTATGAAGTCAAAGTAAAAGGTGATGATAACTATGTAAATCTAGAGGTTGTTGCGCCTAAGGATACTACAGTAAAAGTAGATGGCAACAAATATACTAACAAAGTAAAGATACCAATTGAAAAAGATAGAATAAAAGAAGTCAAAATAGAAGTTACAGCAAGTTCATATAAAAATACTTATACTATAAAAATCGGTAAAACACTTGCAATTAATACATTAGATGAACTATTAGTAAATACATCAAATTCAAAACCATCTGATGGAGGAATTGCTTTATCACCAGTATTTGCACCTGAAACTACAAATTATGACTGTGATATTACAAAACAATCTGAAAGTGATTTTTATAGAATTTGGCCAAAGGCTACAGATGGAAATGCAACAGTAGTTGTCAAAGCTGGTAAAAATATCAAGGCCAATAAAAATGGTGAAGAACTTACTCCAGGAACTGTAATAGAAAAAGCAAATGGCAGAGAATATTATTCAATTTATAGATCTGATGCTAAAAAATCAGCAACTATAACTATTGATGTAATTGCTGAAAATGGAAAAGATACAAAGAGATATAATTTAAGACTTTTAGAAATTATACCTATTACTAATCTAGAGTTGAATCATAAAAACCTTACTTTAAACGAAGGCGAAAAGTTTAAACTTGAAGCTGTAGTAACACCAAATGATGCTACTTATCAGGATTTAAATTGGAGCTCTCTTAATGAAGAGGTTGCAAAAGTTGATAATCAAGGAAATGTTGCAGGATTAAAAGCAGGAAATACTACTATTGCAGTAACAGCGGCTAATGGAAGTATTATTGCAAAGTGCGAGGTTACTGTCGTAGTAAAACCTCCAATTATAGTCCCACCACAACCGCCTGCACCAAAGCCTGAACCACCAAAGCCTTCCAAAACAAAGGCCACAATTAAGGCTTCAAGCTACACTAAAACTAGAAGTAGCAAGAAATTTAAGTTAAATGCAAAATCAAACAGTGGCGGAAAGTTAACATTTTCTTCAAGTAACAAAAAGGTGGCAACAGTTTCTAAAAGTGGATATGTAACTATAAAAGGTATAGGTAAAACAACTATAACTATTAAGACTGCTGAAACTTCAAAATACAAGGCAAATTATAAGAAAATTACTGTGAAGGTAATTCCTAGAACTTTAAGTATAAAAAAGCTAAAGAGCTATAAAAAAGCCTTTAAGGTTTATTGGACTAAGGATAAATACGTAAGTGGATATCAAGTGGTAATTGCTAAGGATAAGAAGTTTAAAAAGAGCAGGAAAATATATAAGCTTTCAAAGAATAAGTATACTTCTAAGTACATTAAAAAGCTTAGCAAGAAAAAGCATTATTATGTAAAAATTAGATCATATAAAAAGGTTGGTAAAACTTATTATTACAGTAAATATAGTAAGATCAGAAAAATAAAAACCAAATAAAATGTAAAAGAAAGGTGTATTTTTATTTAATAGGAAATATCGATAAAAAATGAAATAATGAAAAAGCATCTTTTCAAGTATAGAAAGGATGCTTAAGCAAAATAGCGCATAGAAATAAAAGGGATAAACCCTTGATAATTATTCATGTAGAAAATAGTCCATGTCAAGGATATCATCATCCTTCATGCGAGAAATCTCTTCAGAAGTGTAACCTTCTGGAGGATTTTCCACATATCTATCCCTTAATCTTTGTGCAAATTCTGCTTCTGTCATAGGTTTTCCATCTACAAGATATGTTGTAGTCATGATTTTCACCTCCGCCTTAAATATACTGAGAATATTTTAGCACAGTAGGCGGTGGATGTGCAGGACAATTAGGGATATAGATGTTATCAAATTTCATGTATCCGCCACATGGACATTTTAGCGGATCATAATGAAAAGATAGTTCGATACGGAAAAACCCATCGTTTCTTTATACGTATAATTTTTCGTACATGACGTTTAACTAAATGGATTAGTTCAGCAGTACGTTTATCAGCCATAGCGTAAAGGCCATAATAGCGCAGCATATTGAAGCCTTTTTCGGGTATGTGAATGATAAGTTTTTTTATGAATTCAAAGGCATGCTCGGTTTTGAAAACAATTTCGTTATCCTCATGACGTTGATACCAGTAAGTAACATTTGTACCATCATAATTAGTAATTCGAGATTGAGCCATAACAGGCCTGCCGATATATCTTGTGATATACTGTGCAACAATCATAGGAGAATTAAAGTCTTCTTTAGAAGGTGCATTAACATAGAATCCGTCTTTGTACTTGCGATACAAAAGAGAAACAAGAGAGTTGAAGTCAGAGATAGAAAAAATATCAGGATTAAGTGCTTGCTTTAAATTAAAAAGAAGAGTGGTCATCCATTTTTTTCTAAGCATGATAAAAGGGAAATACTTGAACTTCTTCCATTGAGTAAAGCGACCAGAAGCACCTTCGGTGATAAGCATGTGAATATGAGGATTCCACTTTAAATCACGACCAAAGGTGTGAAGAGCAACAACCATACCAGGAGTAAAATATTCTTTAAGATTTAGACTGTGAAACCAGTCAGACATCACCTGTGCAGCAGAACGAAAAAGAACATGAAGAAGAGAACGATCTTTTCTGAATAATATGCGAAGTTCTTCAGCTATGGTAAAAACAACATGACGATGTTTGCAGTTGATAAGCTTAAGTGCAATACAGTCAGCTCTATCAGATTGGTAGGAAGTACCACAAGTATTACAGAATCTAGAATGACATCTGAAAGGAACGAATCTATATGCACCACAATCAGGACAGACATAAAAAGCACAGCCATTTTTGGGATCACCACAGCCAATGACTTTACGTATTTCTTTATCAACAATAGGTCTAATAAATAACTTGAATTAAAAATAAGCGTCTTTTATAATCTTATTGTTATAATTTTGAGAGGAGAAAAAATACATAATATGAATGTAATGAAAGTTAGATATATCAGTATTTTATTAGCAATAATGTTGATTTTTGAAGCAATTGGTGTAAATTTTGCAGAAGCAGCAAATAACCAAAATAAAAGTAAGGATAAGCCTAGTAATTATAATATCGAAAATTATACTGATGAATTTGGAGAAAAGAAAGATATTTATTGGACAGATTCAATAAATGCGCCAAGTATGGATGGTATGGATAAAGGCTCTGGAGTATTTAAAAAAGTTGAAGAAAATATAAATGGTGTTAAATATGTCGAACATGTAGCGCCATATGTGGCGGGAAAAGGGTGGTATGATGTTAATAAAAGCAAAGGTCAAGAACTAGATAAAAATTTATGCTTTTCTGCAGCAGCATCAAATCTACTACACTGGTGGTTTGATCAAAATGAAGAATATATAAGAAAATATATACAGCTAAATCCAGGTGCAAATAAGATAGATAAAATAAAGGATATACAAAGCAGTATAGCTTTACAAAATAATAGCAAGATTTATAGTGATTTTGTTAAACAATTTGCAAATAGGGAAAAAGGATATTGGCCAGATATTTTGCAAGATCAATTTATTAACGGATACAGACCTAAAGAAAATGGAGGAGTAACAGATCCAGATTTTGAAGGACCGGACCTTATAAAAGACGGTCCAGTTAGTAATGGCGGATATTTTTATAGTATTTTTGGGACAAATATTTTAACTGAAAGAAGATATTATGACTATCAAGGAAGCTATAATAGCTTGTCTTCTGATCTTAAAAATTTTATAAACGAAGGTAAGGCAACTACAATTACATTTGATATGGGAAGAAGTGCCCATGTAGTTACTTTGTGGGGTGCTGAATATGATAAAAATGGCAATTTATGTGCAGTATACTTTAGTGATTCAGATGATGCTTATGAAAATGGAATGCACAGATATAAAGTTATAAATAAAAATGGAACACCAATTCTTACTACTGATACTAGAACTAATGGCGGAGGTAGTAAGATAACTTGTATAACAACTCTTAAAACAGGAAAAGATATTTGGAATAATTCTTTAGGAGATAATAAAAAAGAGCTAAAAATAAATTGGGGGATTTTGAATTTTATATATAACGGTAAATTGCAAAAGCCTCATGTACAAGTTTCTAATATAGATAAAGGAGATGATATTAGAGTTGAGGTTGATGGGGCGGCAAGAGATGTTGGGACCTATAAAGCAACTGTCAAAATTAGTGGAACATCAGCATATAAATATATTTTGCCGGATAATGTTACAAAATCCTTTACAATTAATAAAGCTAATCCCATTTTTTTAAATGGTATTAGGACATTTCTTAATAATAAAGAAACTGTAGAGTTTAGAAAAGGGGATATTCTAACTGGAAGAGTGGCTTTAGGAATGGTGGGAAATTCTTCTGTAATAAATCTTACTAATGGAATAATTAAAATTTATAGTAAGAATAAAAAAATAGCAGAAAGCAAAAAAAGTGATGAAGATGGAAATTATGTATTTAATTTAGTTGTTGATGACAGTTTTGATATTGGTGTTAATACTTTGACAGCAAGAATTACTGATGATAAAAATTTAAAAGATTATGAAGAAAATTTTGAAATAACTATTAAAAATACAATTCCTCAAGAACCGATTAAGCCACCAGTTTTTAAAGATAAAAATGCAACTATAAAGACATCTATTGAATTAAGTGATATAGATAATAACAATGTAAAAGCAGCTTGTAGTGATAATACATATGGATATTTTGTTTTATATGATGAAAATAACAACAATAGTAGAATCTTAAAAAGAGATATTAGTAATAATAAAAATGAAAAGTACTCAGTTTATTTAAATTTAGAAAATATAAAAGATATTACATACAATAGCAATACTGAAAAACTAATAGTACTTAGTTATAAAGATAGTCGTAATGTAATATCTGTAATTAATCCAAGCACCTTAATAGTAGAAAAAAGTATTAGTCTATCAAAAAATATAGAATTTGAATTTATTGGTTATGATAAACTTAATAAAGAATATATCGTAAAAGGTCAAAATGAATATGAGGCTTTAGATGAAAATTTTATATTAAAAAGAAATATAAATATTTCCAAAACGTTTGGCAGAAGTATAGCAATAGAAGTTCGAGACAATTATATATATGATATGTCAAAAAATATAATTGCTATATATGATACTAATGGGAAGTATTTATATAAAATAAATTTACCTAAAGAATACACAGCTAATAATCTTTTTTTTGTCAAAGATATATTATATAGTTCTTTTAATAAAAGTAGCATAACAAGTTATTATAAAACTTATTATAAAACTAAGACCGTATATAAAACAAAAAAAGTAAAATGGAAAAAGGTAAAAGGTAAGTGGAAATATAAGAAAAAATATGTCTATAAAACTAAAAAGGTAAAGTGGAAAAAAGTTCGAGGTAAATGGAAATATAAAACTAAATATATATATAAAAGTAAAAAAGTAAAATGGAAAAAGGTCCATGGTAAATGGAAGTATAAAACGAAAAAATATAAGATAAAAGAAACTAAAAGAATAAAAGTTCCATATAAGAAAAAATATACAAAAGTATTAAATAAAAACTACTTATATCAATTAAATCTAGTATAAAAAACAAAAGGCTACCAAACTAACAGAGTAAAATGTTATTTGGTAGCTTTTTAATAGGCTATCTATTTTGTATAAAGTTTTTTATTGCTTCGTAGCTTTCATCACTTAAAGCATGCTCAATACGGCATGCATCTTCAGAAGCAACTTGAGAATCTACACCAAGCTTAATTAAAATATTGGTAATAAGTTCATGTTTAGCTAGGATATTTTCAGCAATCTCAAGACCAGATGGTTTAAGAGAAATAAATCCTTTTTCATCTATGGAAATATAATTATTGTTTTTTAGATTTTTCATTGCTACACTAACACTAGCTTTAGAAAAACCAAGTTTATTGGCGATATCCACAGAACGAACTTCACCTTTTTGCTGCTTTAGCATCAATATAGCTTCTAGATAGTTTTCAGATGACTCTAAAATTTTGATAGTACTCACCGTCCTTTATATAATACTACAAATATGCTAATATATAATAGAATTTAAGTCAAGAGGTAATAATATGAATGATAAGAAGGTATTTATAGTAGAAGATGATATGACCTTAGCATCACTTATAAAAAAGGGAATAAACACTTGGGGATTTAAAGGTCAGTGCGCAGAAAATTTTGAGAATATATTAAAAGAGTTTATTGAACTTGAGCCTGATATAGTTTTATTGGATATAAAATTACCGTATTTCAACGGCTATTATTGGTGTAATGAAATAAGGAAAATATCAAAAGTTCCTATAGTTTTTATATCATCTGCAGCAGATAATATGAATATAATTATGGCTATGAATATGGGTGGAGATGATTTTATTGCTAAGCCATTTGACATAAATGTATTAATTGCTAAGGTTTGTGCAATATTAAGAAGAACTTATGATTTTACAGAAGCCATGCAAGTTATAGAGGCTAGAGGGGCTATTTTAAATTTAAATGATATGACTATGGAACATAAAGGTGAAACTGTAGAGTTAACAAAAAATGAATTTAGAATACTGCAAACACTTATGGAAAATGAGGGTAGAGTAGTAAGTAGAAATACTCTTATGACAAGACTTTGGGAAAGTGATATGTATGTTGAGGAAAACACTTTAACCGTAAATATTAACAGGTTAAGAAAAAAATTGGAAAAGATAGCGTTAAAAGATTTTATAGAAACTAAGCCAGGGAGTGGATATATAATAAATAGAGGTTAGCATGTTTAAAAAATATTTAAAGAAACAAAAAAATTACATATATTTGACAATAGTATTTACCATAATATTTTGGGGAACTATGTTTTTATATAATCAAGAAATAGAGGCCATAATATATGCTAGCACTTTATGCATATTAATTTCTATTCCTGTGATAGCGATAAGTTATAAGAATTTTGTACAAAAACAAAAAGGACTACAAGAATATGAAAAAACAGAGCCATTTTTTGATGGAAATTTACCTTTAGCAGCTAGTCAAATTGAGATTCAATATCAAAGTATAATTGGTAAGATTAAAAATCAACTGGATGAACAGAGAAATTTTATGGAAAAGTGGCGTCAAGATAATAGTGATTATTATACTACTTGGGTTCATCAAATTAAGACTCCTATTGCAGCTATGAAATTGATGTTACAGCAAGAAGATAGTGAGGAAAGCTTAAACCTTCAAAGTGAACTTTTTAAAATTGAAGAATATGTAAATATGGCATTGGTATATGTAAGATTAGATGATGATTCCTCAGATTTTGTTATAAAACAGTATAACTTAGATGAAATAATTCGTAAAACTATAAGGAAATATGCTTCTCAATTTATTCTTAAAAATATATCGTTAAGATACGATGGGACTGATAAGAGAGTTATTACAGATGAAAAATGGTTAGCAATGTTACTTGATCAAATTATTTCAAATAGTATTAAATATACTCCTAGTGGAATGGTAGAAATTGTTGTTTTAGGAGATAGTATTTTTATTAAAGATACAGGTATAGGTATAGCTAGTGAAGATATTCCTCGAATATTTGATAAAGGATATACAGGATACAATGGTAGAAATTCAAATAAGTCTACAGGGCTTGGGCTATATCTTGCTAAAAATATAGCTGAAAAGATAGGTTGTAAAATTGAAGTAAAATCGCAAATTGGCGATGGAAGTGTATTTGAAATTCAATTTTGCAAAGACCTTACAAAATTGTAAGATGATAGGCCGAAATTGTCACATGATTAAATTGTGATAACTTCGGCTCTTTTGCTATGATTGATACAAAAGGAGGAAGAGATAATGACAATTTTAGATGTTAGAAATGTAAAAAAAATATATAGCTCTAGATTAGGAAGCAATAAGGTGCAAGCTCTTAGTAATGTATCATTTACAGTAGAAGAAGGAGAGTATATTGCGATTATGGGTGAGTCTGGATCAGGTAAGACTACACTTTTAAACATATTGGCAGCTTTAGATAAACCTACTGCAGGAGAGGTAATACTACAAGGAAAAAGCTTTAGTCAAATTAATGAAAAAGCTATGTCAAATTTTAGACGTGATAACTTAGGATTTGTATTTCAAGACTTTAATTTATTGGATAACTTTTCAATAAAAGATAATATCTTTTTACCATTAGTACTATCACAAACAAGTGTAAAAGAGATGGAAGCAAGATTACATCCTATAGCTAAAAAGCTTGGCTTAGAAAAGTTGCTTAATAAGTATCCATATGAAGTATCTGGGGGACAGAAGCAAAGGGCAGCTGTTGCAAGAGCTATAATAACTGAACCAAAACTTATTTTAGCAGATGAACCAACTGGTGCTTTGGATTCTAAAGCAGCAGATAATCTGCTTGATATATTTGAACAAATAAATAAAGATGGACAAACTATACTGATGGTAACACATTCTACGAAAGCAGCAAGTCATGCAAGCAGAGTTTTATTCATCAAAGATGGAAGATTATTTAATCAGATTTATAGAGGTAATAGTAATAACCAGGAAATGTATCAAAAAATAAATGATGCTTTGATACTTATGGCGGCAGGTGGTGATGAGAATGAATAATTTCTTATTTACTTCAAAATTAGCAGCAGGAAATATTAGGAAAAATAGTCGTATTTATGTACCTTATATCATAACTAGTGTAGCTATTACTGCTATGTTTTATATGATTTCATCTCTAGCAGCAAACTCTGGTATTTCAAATCTTCGTGGTGCTGATATGATAAGACAGACTATGACTTTTGGAATTTATATTGTTGGAATATTTGCAGTTATATTTCTTTTTTATACTAACAGCTTTTTGATGAAAAGGCGTGAAAAAGAATTTGGTCTTTATAATGTTTTAGGAATGGGTAAAAATCATATAAGTAGAGTGGCATGTTTAGAGACTGTTTACATTTATATCATAAGCATGATACTAGGAATTACCCTTGGGGTTATTTTAGATAAAGCCTTTTATCTAGTTATTTTAAAAATATTAGGTTACAATACAGTATTGGGATTTTATATTTCATCTAATGCTATTATAAAAACTATTGTATTATTTGCAGTAATATTTATGTTAATTACACTATATTCAATAGTAAAGATTAAAAATAGTAATACTATAGAGCTTGTTAGAAGTGAAAATACTGGCGAAAAAGAACCCAAATCAAAGTGGCTAATGACAATTTTAGGCGTAGTAACTCTTGGATCAGGATATGCAATTGCAGTTGTTATAGATAATGCTTTAGATAGTTTAGTGTATTTTTTTGTAGCAGTTATATTAGTAATTATAGGAACATATTTGATTTTTACTGCAGGAAGTATTGTTTTATTAAAAATTTTACGTAAAAATAAGAAATTCTATTATCAAACTAGACATTTTATAGGAATCTCAGGCATGCTTTACCGTATGAAGAGAAATGCTGTAGGATTAGGTAATATTTGTATTTTATCTACTATGGTGTTAGTTATGATTTCATCAACAACATCTCTAATGGTAGGTAATGAAGATATTATAAAGGAGCATTTTCCAAACACTTTAGGTATTACTTCAAATGAGAAAATTGATAGATGGGAAAAAACAATTGATAATATAATAAAAGAAGATAATCTTAAGGTTTCTAAAATAGAAAAATCTAAATATTTAAATTTTACTACTATTAATACTAAAGAAGATTTTAAAGCTATTGATACTGATAAGAATTTGAGTGATGCTAATGCTGTAGTATTAAATATTATAACTGTAGATCAATACAATGACTGTATTGATAAGCCTATAAGCTTAAAAGATAATCAAGTAATGGTTTTAGAAAATGATCTTAAGTATAACTATGATAATATAAATATTCTTAATAATGTTTTTGATGTTAAAGGAACCTCAAGAGATATAGCTAAAGAAAAAACAAGCCAGATGGCTGGGATAGGAAGTTTTACTATTGTAGTTAAAAATGATAGTATTTTAAAAGATTTAGAAAAAGTAAATATTAAAGCTTATGGGGAAAATGCAAGCTATATTAGTTATTATAAAGGTTATAATATAGAAGGTGATGATGATAAGCTTCTTAAGAATTATGAAAAAGTAAAAAAGGCGATTTTTGCCGAAGGTTTTCATGGACGCATATCAAGTCAAGCAGAAGCTAGAAATAGCTTTGTAGGTTCATATGGAGGAATATTTTTCCTAGCTGTATTTTTAGGTATTTTATTTACTTTAGCGATGATTTTAATCATATATTATAAGCAGATTTCAGAAGGATACGAAGATAAGAAAAGATTTGAAATTATGCAAAATGTTGGATTAAGTACATCTGATATTAAAGCATCGATTAAATCGCAAACTTTAATGGTATTTTTCTTACCTTTAATAACAGCAGGTATACATGTGGCGTTTGCTTTTAATATGATAAGAAAAATACTTATGTTATTTGGTTTATTTAATACTAGTTTATATGTGATTTGTACAATTGTTAGCTTTATTGTATTTTCACTTTTATATGGTATTATATATTTTATAACTGCAAAAACATACTATAGAATAGTGAGAAAAAATGATAATTAACTTTGGAAATAGAACTGACATTCCTGCTTGGTATAGTCGGTGGTTTTACAATAGAATATCTGAAGGTTATGTAATGGCAAGAAATCCATACAGTCCTAATCAGATTACTAAATTTAATCTAGATCCTAAAACTGTTGATATATTGGCATTTATTACTAAAAATCCAGAACCTATGCTAGATAGGATTGATGAAATAGATGCTTTTGGTCAGCTTTGGCAGGTTACTATAACCTCATATGGACAGGATATTGAGCCTTACGTTCCATCTGCAGATAAAGTTATAAACTCTTTTAAAAGATTATCAAAAAAGATAGGAAAAAATGCTGTAGTGTGGCGTTATGATCCAATTTTCATCAATGAAAAGTACTCATTAAATTTTCATATTCAAGCTTTTGAACAAATGGCTAAGAAATTAGAAGGATATACAGATATTTGCGTTATAAGTTTTGTAGATTTATATGAAAAAACCAAGAAAAACTTTAAGGGAATTAGAGCTGTATCAAAGAAAGAACAGGAGCAAATAACTTCCCAATTGGTTGAAATTGCCAAAAGGTATAGTATGGCTCTTATGACTTGCTGCGAAGATTTGTCCCTTGAAAATTTTGGAGCAGATACTTCAGGCTGCATGGGAAAAAATGTTTTGGAACATGCTTTAGGAGTGACTCTTGATATACCCAAAAAAGATTTTGGTGGCAGGAATGGTTGCTTTTGTGTAATTGGCAATGATGTAGGTATGTATAATACTTGTGGCCATGGATGTCTTTATTGTTATGCTAATTATGATAGGAAAACTGTAAAATCAAATATGAAAAAACACAATCCTAATTCCTCACTTTTAGTAGGTGAGCTTTATCATGACGACATAGTAAAAGAGGCTAAAGCAGTCTCATATAAAAATATGCAAGTATCATTGTTTGACTTATAAAACCATAGAAAGAAACAGGTAACTATTTATTAAGAGATAGTTACCTGTTTTTATTAATTATTTAATATCAAAAAATTCTTTTACATATTCTACATCTGATTTACAGTCAATATACTTTGTACCGTATTTTTGACGAGTTTCATTGCCTTTGCCTGTGATAAGGAAAATAGTTTTTCCTTCAGAGTGATCTAAGGCATACTTTATAGCTTCTCCTCGATCTTCAATAATTTTATAAGGGCAATTTTGATCTTCAACAAATTTAGCAATTTCATTTGAAATATCCATAAAGCTTTCGCTGGCAGGATCTTCAGCTGTAATATAAACCATAGAAGCACATTTGCCAGCTATAGTTCCAAGATCTTCCCTTCTGTTAATAGCTTTACCGCCAGGACAACCGAAGATGGCAACTACATTATAATCAGGATATTCTTTAGACACTGACTCGAAAAGCTTTTCGAAGCTTAGTTTGTTGTGAGCATAATCTACAACAGCGATTTTCTCTTTATCCTGGCTAGTGTAAAGTTCCATACGACCACTAGTGCGAGCTTTATATAAACCACTTTTAATAAACTCCAAAGGTATTTCTAATAAAAGAGAAGCGGCAATAACAGCTAGGGCATTCTCAACATTAAAGAGTCCGGGCATAGTTAGTGCAAATCTTTCAGTAAATCCAGGCCCACAAACTGTAAAGATAGTTTCATGACCTTCCTTGTGAATATCATATCCATAGATATCAGCTGATGGATCTTTTGTGCTTATAGTGTAAGTTTTTTCACAGACCTTTGAAGCTTGTAATATTTTATCTGAAAAATCTGCATCTAAATTAACTACAGCATACTTGGAATTATCAAAGATTTTAAGTTTAGCGTTAAAATAGTCATCAAAATCAGGATGTTCTATAGGGCTAATATGATCTTCAGAAATATTTAAAAATACGCCAACATCAAGGGTAATATTGTCGATACGGTTATACTTTAAAGCCTGAGATGAAACTTCCATCTCTAAAAATGTAATATCACTTGTTATAGCATTTTGAAAGTGCTCCTGAAGCTCCACAGCTTCTGGAGTTGTTATGTGTGACTCGATATTTATAACTCCGTCATAAGTATTAATAGAAGAAATAATCCCACTTTCCTTGCCACCTGTTTTAGCCATATACTCGTCTACTACAGATTTCATATAGTAGGCAGAAGTTGATTTGCCTTTAGTTCCACCAAATCCAGTAAGTTTCAGCTTTTTCCAAGGACTATTGTTAAATTTGTCGGCAAGAGGCGGCATAGCTTTGCGTATATCATTTACGATAATATATGGAATCTTTTCGTCTACAGGATATTTTTCTTGGCTAATATAACAGCAAGCTCCTTGCTCTATGGCTTCTGTTAGATATTTAGCTTTAAAAGCAGCTCCTTTGCAGATGAAAAATGTGTTGTCAGTAACTTTTTTAGAATTGTATGTTAAATAGTCTATAATTAGATTTTCTTTATCTTTTAAATCAAAATCAACTACAAGATTGTAGTTGTTCATTAGATCAAGGTAGTCTTTTAAAGTGTATTTTGTCATACTAGTTTCTCCTTTCTGCATCAATTTAGTATATCACAATAGGTGGGCCAAGTGTGATATACTTAAGATAATTTGAATTATTTATTGGAGCTTGTTTATTGGAGGTTAAAGAAAATGTTAGCATATACATATAGAGGCAAAAATGATTTTGCCTTAATTGAAAAGGATAAACCAGTTATTTTAGACCCAAAGGATGCTATCGTTAAGGTTACTATGGCAAGTATTTGCTCTAGCGATATTCATATAAAGCATGGTGCCGTACATAAAGCCGTACCAGGTATAACTGTAGGTCATGAGATGGTGGGCATTGTTGAGTCTGTAGGAAGTCAGGTTACAAATGTTAAGCCAGGAGATAGAGTGACTGTAAATGTGGAGACATTTTGTGGTGAATGTTTTTTCTGTAAACATGGTTATGTAAACAATTGTGAGGATAAAGATGGTGGATGGGCTTTAGGATGTAGAATAGATGGTGGCCAGGCAGAATATGTCCGTATTCCTTATGCAAACCAAGGGTTAAATAAAATTCCTGATGAGATTTCTGATAAGGAAGCTCTTTTTGTGGGTGATGTTTTAGCCACAGGCTTTTGGGCTGCAAGAATTTCTGAGATCACACCAGAAGATACTGTTTTGATTATTGGCGGTGGTCCTACAGGCATATGTACGCTTCTTTGTGTAATGCTTAAAAATCCTAAAAAGATAGTCATGTGTGAGGTGGATCCTGCGAGAATGACTTTTATTAAAAAGCACTATCCTGATGTTGTTTTGGTAGATCCTACTAAAGAAGATGTTGCGACTCTTGCAGCTGACAGAGTAATCGAAGTTGCCGGAAGCAGTGAGACTTTTGAGCTAGCTTGGAAAGCAGCAAGACCTAATGCAATAGTTACGATAGTGGCTCTTTACGAAGAAGCTCAAATACTACCATTGCCACAGATGTATGGTAAAAACTTGACTTTTAAAACAGGTGGTGTAGATGGATGTGATTGCGATGAGATTTTAAGCTTAATTAAGACTGGGAAAATAAATACAACCCCTTTGATTACCCATGAGTTTGACTTAAAAGATATAGAGGAAGCCTACGAAATCTTCGAAAACAGAAAAGAAGATGTTATAAAAATAGCTATTAAATTAAATTTGTAAGACGTTCGTACTAACATCCTCAAAATATAAGGATGTTAGTACTCTTATAGCTTCTTGGTGGACTAATATTGTTGTTTTTATAACTTATTAGTACTACAGAGGAAAGTTAATCTTGCTACATGCAAGTTGCTGACGGATTAAAGTTCCCTGATTTTGCCAAAACTCGTACTCCTCACTTTCAACCTTTAAGATTAATTTAGATTGAGGAGTACGAACTCTTCCGTTTTTTCTTTTACAGATTATCCTCGTCCTTAGGAATATTAATTGCGATACCATTTACGGTAACTTCACTATCAGCTGGTATCATTATATATTTTTTTCCATCAATTACTTTTGCTTCGATTCTATATGCATACTCAGGATCTGCAGTAATTTTAACTTCTGGTGTAACCATCTCAAATTTTTTTGGCTCCATAAGATTAGTTGGATTTAAGATGCCTGTCTCACCAAGCTGCTTGTGGCACTGATCATTAAAAGCAGTTATGACATCATCAGAGATGCCATTCCTCTGCAAGATGTCTGTGACGTCTTCTACATAAATTTCTGGTAAGTCAGGCTCCTTGCTTTCCTTGTGAATGGCTATTTTTTCTCTTATGTCTTCGTGGACTGCTTGAACTATTTCTAGGCTACAGTTGTCCTGAAGAGTAAACTCAAGGCAATCGCTAAATGCTTCTTTTTGGGCTACAGCTGACATAGGGATATTTTCTGTATTGAAAATTCCTTCGATAAATTCGTGATGAATATCTGATGTGCTTCTGCTGTAATATAAAAGGTTATAGATATTTGTGCTTCTGTCATCAAATGCAGGGAACATAAATCCTAGCTCAGGAGAGCCTAAAAGATGGCCAGTTGAGGCGCCTCTAAATGCATGTTCAGATGATTCATATCTAAGTGCAGCTTTTGCGTCTTTTACAGGGCAAACACAACAGATGAAGTAGTCAAATACCTCACTTGATCCGTCATCAAAAAGCTCAGCATCGCTGCCTTTAAAAGGCACGTCGTAAGTGTCAGAAGCCAGCAAAATAACGTAGCTATGCTCACCAAATTCAAGGGTTTCTATAATACGAGTATAAAGAAGTTCTCGTAAACCTTCGTCAGTAAGATGTGATTGCCTTAGGCCTTGAAGAAGTCTATGTTCATCACTATTTTCTACTTGAGATGTTGTAAATTCAAGATCCATAAGGTTTCTGCCAAGATTACCGGAAAGAGATTTTTTTAGTATTTTATAATACATTTCTCTTTCGTCGATTTCCATAAGTCCAAGAGACATATCGATTCTTGTTACTATTTCTTTTGCGGCATTAACATAGCAACCGTATATGTGACTTATATTGTCGTCATCTGGACGAAAACGTTTTCTAATTTCTTTTACTTCGTTTAAATTCACCGTGATTCTCCTTTGAAATTTTTCTAGTTTAAATTTTAGTAAGTATCGTTAATTTATTTTATAGTATCATTTAAAATGCTATCCTCATGGGTGTCGATTATATCAAGCATTTCAGCACTGTGGCAAGTGATATCATTTATGCTAAACATCAAGTTACATAAAGCTTTTAAATAATCATAGCCTAGAGTATATTCGCCAATAGGTCCTCCTGCAGTAGTGATATATATAATCTTTTTAATATTTGTTAGTCCTTCAGGAAAACCTTGAGAAGTGTAATGAAAAGTTAATCCGTTTATTGTAACTGCTTCAAAATATATTTTGAGCATAGAAGGAAATGATAAATCCGCAAAAGGAGCAGCTATTGCAAGTATATCTGCTTCTTTAATGATGGGCGTATTTGAACATATCGTCTGAAAAATCATTGGCCAAAGATAAATTTTCACATTTTTCTAGAGATTCTTTATTAAGGGGTTGAATCATTTCTTTTTCAAGATTAACTTCTATAATCTTTCCAGATAGCTTATTTAAAAGATGTTTGCCAAAAAGTTTGTTATTGAATTGGGACGCACGCAAGCGTTTATAAATAATATATTTTTCATAATAATATCTCCATAGTTTTTTTATCGTATTATCATTTTATCATTTATTTTATGTAAAATAAACATTTCAAAATACAAGAGCTATATGCTATAATATAAAAAATTAGATTCCGTAAGGAGAAACTATGAGAAGAAGGCATTATCAGACTTATAGAAATAAATACAAAATGACACGTTCAAATATGGATAAAAACTTTAATCAAAAGGTGATAAATTCACTATTGTTTTTTCGTGCCCTGCGTAAAGCTGTTATGATAACAGTTTAGCGTGGGGTTTTTTATTTAGGTTATGAAAAATAGTAATCTTATGGAGGATAGAAATGTATGGTGAAAAAATAATAAGTTTTGCTAGAGAGTATTACGATATATTATCTTTGATATTTGGTGTAATTATTTTGGTTGGAGCTATTTGCAATTGGAACTGGCTCTGTGATCCTACAGGAGCACCAGATTCTCAACGTTATGGGAGAGGTTCTCGTCGGATGATATTTTTTGCCTTGGGAGTTCTTTTAATTTTGGTGAGCATATGGGGATTTGTACTGAAATTAAAATAATTTGTGATAAAGGAGTGTGAAATTTTATGGATATGATAAAAAGTTTTTTAGTTGCTCCAAGCGAAAATAGAGATGAATTTTGGGAAAATGATGAATTAATATGGATTGATTGGAGAGAGTACGAAGAATCAATTATCAAGTATTTTAATGAAAAACTTCCACCTGAAGATCAAATAAAGTTTGAATGTAAAGAAAGTGAAAAAGAAAGAGAAATAGATATTGTTCTTGAAAAGAATGGTGTGAAAATAGAGATACCTTATGCTGATGAATGTACAGATAGGGATACAACATTGAGAAGTATTGAGAAATATATTGAGCCAAAGTATCAGATTCGCTGGTATATGGACTCACTTGGAAGCGATACTCTTGCTTTTTATATTGGATTAACTTTTGATTGGAAGCTGCTAGAAGAGGAAGTTGGAAAAGAAAAATTGGATTTCTATTTTAAGCCTATTGATGAAAAAAGCATAATGTTTGAGATGGACATAAAAGAAGTTTTTGACTTGATAGAAGAAAGAGAACAGAGGGGCGTAGAGTTATAGGGGATGTAAAGGAGCGGTATAGAATGAATTTAAAATATAAATATCCAGAGTGTCAAACTCCCTTAGGATTTGAAGGGCTTTGCTGGAAATGCAAGGCAAGGCATCATAGGGAAGAAGTGAATAATTGGACTTTAGATGAAATTGAAAAAAAGAAAAAACAAGTTATAGAAAAACTTATAACTTTGGATGACGAATTTTATACTACAGAAGAGTGGGATATTTTTCATGATTTGATGACTATAGGAATAGATTGCAATGAGATTGCAACGACAGCATTTGAAAATGAAATTTTTTATCCAAGCGAACTGTATTACAATGCAAATGACGAAATAACAGATAAGCTGATTGAAAAACTTATGGCATCAAAATCATCAGATGAGGGCAGTCTGCTTTTAGGCTGTGTAGCTATGGCAGGAGGTAAAAAAGCTCAAGCTGCTTTGTATGAATTAAAAATAAATCCTAAGCCATGGAGAAAAAACCTTTATGTAGATTCAGATCTTTATGCTGAAGTAGGTGGATGGACCTTTGATACCGATAATAACTATATAAAACTTAATTATGATAAGTGCTATTCTTTTGAGCTAGGAGATACAAAAGATGAAAAGAGTACATTTATTGCACGAAAAAGAGGGGAAAAATGCCCTTACTGTGGATGTGAAATGATAGACATTCTCGTGCTTGATGGAAATGACTGGCGATTTGATTTTCTTGGAATTGATGGAACTATTACGGCAAGCTGCTGCCCAAACTGTGTAACTTTAAGTGAAGGAATTTCAAATAGATTTACTCTTGATGGAAAAAGTGAGATTCTCAAATTTGATGGGATAGACGAGAACTACTTTAGAGATGAAGAGATAGAAGAAATGGTTAATAATCGGTTTGTGTTATCGGAAATAGAAAGATCAATATTTTATGGGGCCTTTTCCGATGATGTAAACACTATTGGAGGATATGCAAGCTGGGTGCAGGATTGGGAGTATAGACAGTGTCCTGAATGTGGAAAGAAAATGAAGTATCTTGCTCAAATACACTGGGATACTATTTTAGAATGTGCAGAGGGAACTTTGTATATAGAGATTTGTCCGGAATGTAAAATTATTACTATGTTTCATCAGCAAACATGATTTTTATATTGAATTAAGAAAGTGAGGAAGTGAATATGGATATTTTAAAACAGTGCCAAAAATGGAATGAAAACAACCAATACCAAAAACTAATTGAAACTATAGAAAATATACCTGTTAATGAGCATACTGCAGAGATTGATAGTGAACTGGCTAAAGCTTACATTGCCATTGCAGATGCATCAGAAAAAGAACTGTACATAAGGGCAATAGAGCTTTTAAAACCTTATGAAGAACAAATGCATGATGATCATTGTTGGAACTATCGACTTGCTTGTGCATATTATTATTTAGAGGAATGGTCTTTAGCTTTAAAATATTTTAAAAATGCACTGAAAGCTCGACCAGGTGATGAAGATACTCAGGAAAACATAAATGAGTGTATTGGCCACTTGTCTCTTCCAATATTTAAGAAAAATTTTAGAGAGAGGGTAAAAGAAACTTGGGAGACTTTTGCTGAAATAGAAGGAGAACTCCGTCAAATGATGGACGATGACAACAGAGAACTCTTTGGAGAAAAAATAATTGAAAAATGCGGAAATGCACTGGATATTGCATTAGGAGATAGTTCATTTGAGATTGGCTTTAACGGAGAAAAGTATGAATTAATTTTAAGTCCCGATGGATTAAGATCCAGGTTGTTTCCATTAGTTTATCTACAAAAGGAAGCACCAAAGGAAATACTTGAAAATTGGAATATTCTAGTAGGTCGTCAACCGTCTGCAGGCTTTGAATTACGATCAGATGATATTAACGTTACTGCAGATGATGTACAGGTTTGGGTAGAAAAAACAGAGGATCAGCAAGTTAATTTGAACTTGTACTGTGAAAAGCTTAAATATCTTCTAACAGAAGATGAGGACAGACTTTGGTGGACCCTTTCAATGTTGGTAGATCAAACTATAGGTGAAGTTTCTGCAATTGGACTTATAGCAGAGTTTGATGTTTCTGCAGAGCCTAAAAAAGGTCCGTCTACACTTCTTAGTAAATTAGCCGAAGCTTTACAAGAGATGGGACTTACCCTTTGGAAAGATGGCAGTGACTATTTAGAAAATAGCTATATAGCTTATGAATTTGAGCCGTTAGAAGATAAAGATGCCGATTGGAGACTAGATGTATATATTGGAGCTAGTCGTCTTCCAATATTAATTAACCAATACTTATCTGATGAAACTGATACGGTAGATGAATACTATCAGCAAGGAATAGTAGCAGGATTCTTTATATATCCTGTGGATGCTATAGAAGGTGAAGATAAAGGTAATAGCATTTTAGATTTTAGAGATGCGTTAGAAGAAGCAATATTAGAAAAAGCAGGAGATAAATCTGTTACTTTCCTAGGTGGAGCAACAGGGTTATATTATGGATACTTAGATTTTATCGCTTGGGATTTACCGGAAGTTTTGGAAGCAGCAGAAGAATTTTTCGAAGAAAAAAACTTGCCACACGCACATTTTCATAACTTTCATAGAGATGCAGCAACTGTTTGTATATGGAAGCAAGAACCAGAGGTGGAGCTAGACCCAGAAACAGGTTCGTTGCTTTCAGCAGAGTACATCAAGACTCTTGAAGACTTAGATGATGGTATCTCAGGATATTTTGGACAAATGGTTTCGTGGCTAGATAACTTTATTGATGAGGGTGTAGAAGCAGGAAGATTTACATATAAGCAGGCACAAAAGGACCTTCAGATTGCTTTGTGGTATTCATTTGCCTATAACAATTTAGATGAGTATCGTTTCTATTATAGGGCGGCGCAATGGCTAAAGCATTCGGAGCAAAATGCTGCGGGTTGCGCTACATGGTATTACCGCTACTCTGTTGCGTTGATGTTTTGCGGTAGATTAAAAGAAGCACTTGAATATGCGGAAAAAGGTGCTAAAGAAGAACCAACATATCCATGGGTATGGCTACAAGTAGGTAAATTGCGTAGTCACTTTGGCGATAAAAATGGAGCATTTGAAGCAGTTTCTCAAGGCCTTACTCTGGTGCCAGGTGATTATGAATTTTTGACTTTAGAAAATGAAATCAAACAAGGAGCAACAATAGAACAGATGGAATACCACTGGATTAATCCAGATGCTGATCAAACGTTGCAACAAGGATTAGATGAAGATGCTGATAGCAAACAGCGTGCAATATCTTGTATAACTATAAATGAAAAAGGGCTAGATCGCTTTGAAGATATCTTTGGAATAAAGCCACAGCAGGACGAAGAAAAAGGGCCATTCTTGCAGGTATCATATGAAGTAAATGAACATACTTTTGACTTGGTATTCCAAATGAATGAAGCAGGTCTTTCTAAATTGGATACTGTTTGGCTAGAAGATCTTAAGGAGTTGATGGATAGTGGTAAATGGCTAAATGGCTCTTACCCAGATGGTAGAGAAGCAAAGTTAGATGCAGTTATAGTGGAGCTAAACTATAACATTGGTTTGTTTTATAAACTAATAGACGAGGATATATTTTTTCAAATATTTTTAAATCCTGATGGTTCAGAAAAGGAAGATGCTTTTTGGTCATCTGAGGGAGTAGGCAAAGCAGAGCTTTATACAGAAGAAGAGATGGAAGTTGTAGAAGAACATATTCAAAAATATTTTGGAAAATTTGACAATGTTTTTCATGAAATAGTATCTCCTGATATTCATGTAGATATTTGCGTGGTGCCACCATCTGAGAATAGAGATTACTATACTTTTGTGACTATGGGAATGGGAGCTCATCAGATGAATGTACCAGAGGAGTTAGGCGAATACAATTTAGAGCGTGCAGAGCTTGCTATTGCAGTGCCGGATCATTGGAAGATAGATGATGAGTTTATGAAAGATGAACGTTGGTACTGGCCGATACGCTTATTGAAGAGTTTAGCTAGATTGCCTATCGAATGTGATACATGGCTTGGTAATGGCCATACGATTGACAATGGAGATCCTTTTGCAAAGAATACTAAGTTGTGTGGCTCCATGTTGATAAGCCCACAAGGAACAGATGAAGGAAGTGATATTTGCATGTTACCTAGTGGAGAAGAAGTTAATTTTTATCAAATAATTCCACTTTATAAAGGAGAACTTGATTATAAACTAGAGCATGGGGTAGATGAACTTCTTGAAAAAATGGCTAATACTAGTTTTGTGTTAAATACAGACCGTAAAAATGCCATTACTCATCAGAGTAGCAAAGAAAGCAAAAGTGGTACTTGGAGACTGCAATAAGCAATAGGAGGAGACTGCAAATGATAACTATTGACGAAATATTAAAAGATGATTTTGATGGCGAGATGAATACTGCAAAGGCTATAATGGAGTATCTTGGGTGTGAATGTACTTATTTCCCATCCATGTCAGATGACGATCCTATAACATCTGCATATAGCTATGCTATGAGAAATAGCAGTGAAAAGGGATATATCCCAATGCTGATTAAGCCGGATGAAACTTTGTTTGAATGTCTTGTAATGAACTCAGACCCCAAAAATGATGCCGACTATTATGAATTTAATCAAAATACTGTAGAAAAATATAGAAAAGAAATACTTTCTGTATCACTAAAAGATGGAGAGGAAGTTTTGGGCAGATATATTGATGTGCGTAAGTCAGAAGCTGAGGATGATGAGTTTGAATGGCAAGAAATAATTGGAAGCTTGGAAGGCGGTTATGATAATTGTCGTTTTTCATCATATTGGAATTCACAAACTCATATGACACATCCTGTTATTTTAGCAAAAATACCTGTGAAAAATCCATGGGAAGTATTTGCATACCTACCTTTTGGAAATTGGAATGACTGTCCTGATACAGAGGATCTTATGGCAGTAGCAAAATACTGGTTTGAAAAGCATGGTGCTATTCCAGTAGCAATGACCCATGACGAACTTGAATTTATTTTACCAGCACCTGTAAGCAAAGAAGATGCAATGGAGCTTGCAACAGAGCAATATGGATTTTGCTCCGATATTGTAGATCAGGAAGAAGATCCTACTATTGGTAATTTGGCAGATACACTTTGGCAGTCAACAGTTTGGTATTTTTGGTGGGACTGATTAGGAGGAAATGAAATGCTAAGTATTGATGAAATCTTAAATGAGGATTTTGACTGGTCTGATATAGAGATTGATGAAGATGAGTTTGATGAACTTGAAACAGCTTTAATCATAGATTATCTAAAGAAAAACACTCCAAAAGAAAGACAACTTTTGGCAATAGATTGGAACTTTGATAATTCTAAGGAAGTAATCAAATGGATAGCAGAACAAGAGGATACTGATAAGGGAACAGCTTTGTTTTTGTATTGGTATATGAATCCACAGTTTTTTAAAAGATTTAAATCAAGAGAAGAATGTGAGAAAGATGCTTCTTGGGCATTAGAGGATTTTGATATTGTTGAAATTCTTGAGAAAAACTATATTGCAGGGTTTTATAAAAATCAAAAGTATGCCTTTAATCCTAAATGTGATATATATAATGGTGGATATGATTGGACGAAAGAAGTTGATGAGAATGAAATGAAAAGAGCAATCCCTGAAGTAATGTATATAGCTATAGAGGGAGAAGTTTTAGCAAGTCCCAATTGGGCGGAAGGAATACCAAGTGATATTTCAGATATTATGGACAAACTGTGCGATGTTGTTAGTGAGTAAGGTGCAGGTGGTATATTTATGAATAAATATCAAAAGGAATATATAGAATTAAAGAAACAATATGAAGAATCTGATGGCAATCCAGATAATATAATTGCATTGTATGCATTAAAAGAACAGTTGGAACAAACTGAAGATAGACAAGCTAAAGAGGTTTTAGTTTATGTATATGATTTTTTGAACTATAAAAAATCTGCATTTGAAATGTTTTCTATTATTGGAGATTTTTCAGATATAAAAGTTAAGAAACGATTAGCAAAAATGAAAACTTATGCAGATAATTGGGGAAATAGCTTTGCTATACCAAAGCCTAAAACTTCAGATGATATTACAAAGGAAAAAGAAAGAATGAAGAATTTGGGAATTCCAGAGTTTAAATATCATCCAAATCCTTTAGCAACCGGTGCATTTGAGCAATGTAAGGAAGGTGTAATTTGCGATTGCTGTGGTAAAACTACTAACATATATTATGAAGCACCTTTTTATACGGTTGATGATATTGATTATCTTTGTCCTAATTGTATTGCTAGTGGTGATGCTGCAAAAAAATTTGATGGAACTTTTCAAGACGATTACTCTGTTGATGATGGAGTAGAGGATATTGACAAATTGGATGAGTTAATTCATAGAACTCCAGGCTACTGTGGCTGGCAACAAGAGTACTGGAGAGCACATTGTGGTGATTATTGTGCTTTTATTGGATATGTAGGTGCAGCAGAACTAAAAGCTTTAGGAGTAATGGAAGAAGTTTTAGATGATTCATTATGGGATGAAGAGCAAAAAGAGTTAATTAGAAACTCTGTAAACGGCGGTAGCTTTCAGTGTTACTTATTTCAATGCCTACATTGTGGAAAACATATGCTTTGGATGGATGTAGATTAAGAAAAATTTATTGAATAATGAAATAGGAGGTCGGTTTATGCTAAATAAAAATTGGTTAGAAAAATATGAAAGCAAAAAAGAATTGCTTAGGTGTAAACTTGATTTAGAAGCATATTTCACAGAAAAGCAGATTGAAAATGCTACTATCGACACACTGGAAATTGGAAAGGTTAACTTTCCTACAGGAAAGATTTTAGTATGTGACCCTTTGATTGAGCTAGAAGATGCTTTGCCATATATACAGACCATACCGGAAGGAAAATACCCTGTAACGATTTCAGTTATGGTAAGTGAGGAATTTGGAGATCGCTATGCCTGCGCAAAGGTTAAAATCAATGAAAATAAACCATTATATTATGACCTTGGAGTAGTGGGAAATGAAGATTTAGATGAGAAGCTTGATGAGGGTGAATATTTTGGTTTTATTGTAGATGCCGGAATGGCATGTATTTTAGATGCTCAGACTCAAGTGGCTTTTAGTGAATATTGGAGCAAACGTTGTGAGGCTGAAGAGGATATTGATCCATATAATGATTTGTTTTGTGATTTATTAGAAGAAAACTACAAAAAACATCCTAAATATCAGCGAGATTGTGGAGATTGGCTTAACTGGACAATACCTGAAACAAATCTTAATATACCTATTTTTGCATCGGGCTGGGGAGATGGCGTATATCCAACCTATTTTAGCTATGATGAAAATGGAGATGTCTGTGGAATCTATATATTGTTTATTGATGTGACTGACTAAGGTGTATTGTTATGAGAAAATTTTGGGGCTTTTATAAAAATGAAAAATATAGTGTAGGATGCAGCGGAAAAATGGTATATGTCTATGATGCGGAAGGAAAAGAATTAGATAAATTTAGAAATTTTAATTATGCATATGTAGGGGCTTTTAAACCATATTCTAATATTATAGCGGTAAAATCCACAGAGGGAGTTTTAGGATTTTATGATTTAGATTCGTTATCTTTAGTAAAAAAGATAACAATTACAAGGATTGGTGCACAGGATGAAGGATTTGCATTTTCACCTGACGGAAAATGGTTCTATAATATTGAAAAACCAATTAGTTCCAACCAAACGCAATTAAGTATCTACGATACAGAAGCATTTGAAAAAGTATGCACTCTATTTGATGATGAGAAGAAAATGGTTTTGGATGATATAGAGTTTGATAAAGAAACTGGTTGTGGTTACGTATTAGGATTTATGCGAGATGATAACTATGGGGTATATGAGTATGGATTTGTAGGGAAATTTGATGTTGAAAATAACTCAATCACTAATATCCAGCGAATTGATGAAAACCAGTTTGAGTATCTTCAATCATATAAAGCATGGGAAAGAAGTGGTTTTACAGAAAAATCACTTGAGTGGAGTCCGTTACATGAAATGAAAGATATTAAAGAAACAAGCATAAAATCAGTTTACAATAAGTTATGTAATAATTAATAATTACAGTAGTATTGCAAAAACCTCAGATATTTATTTGAGGTTTTTGCATATAACAGTTTCAGAAATATCAAAAGCTTATTTTTTTGTTTTTAAAAGACTTGATATTAATTCTATGTTCATTATAAAATCAATGATCAAGGCAAGTATAGTAATTGCAGTTAAAGAAAAGTCACTTTGATCTATATTTGCTATGATTAAAAATAAAACTATATTTAATGTTTTACTAAATTCCTTAATCTTCGAAACTTCTTCAAATCTTTTTATTAGTAGTTCAAACCCCAAAAACTTAATAAAAAAACATAGAATGATAAAAACTCCAATTATTAAATCTTTGTAATCACTATTTATTTCAAAATGAGGGGTAACTTTTATTAAAATATATGCCATGCATATAGAAAGTAGAATATTTATAATCAAAAGGGCTTTGCTTTTATTTTTCATCTTTGAAATCCTCCATTTTTTACCTATAAGTATTTCTTTGATAATATTCCCATAACAATATCTTCTACTAGTAAAGTTAAAAACAATATAATCAAAGAAAAATAAAATGAAACATTTAGATGATTATTTATCCACATAAATATTGTAGTAAGAAATATAAGATTTAGAATATATTCGAATATAGATAAAGATTTTTCAAACTTTTCTTTTAGTAATTTTCTTATTGGCTCCTTTAAAAAAGAATCTTTAAAAAAGATTACTAAGACTATGATAAACATAATAGCAATTTGTACTGTTCTTGTTTGAGAGTTTAAAATTTCTTTGTTAAAAAATATCAATATTAAACAACATAAATTGATACATGCGTTAATAGTAAACTTTTTATTATTTATCTTATTATTCATCCACATACCTCTTATTTTCATCGGAAATAACTTTATCACATTAAAACAAAAAATAAGTATTAAAGTCAATGGATTTTGAAAATCTTTAGAATTCTTTAGATTTACTTTACTTCGTTAAAGAAAAAAGTTTAAAATATGTAACAAGAGAAAATTGATATGTGATATTATAAGAAGTGAACAATTGATAGAAAGGGCATTAACATATGGATAACGTAATCAGACTTAGTAAACTGACAAAAATTATAGGGCTAATAACAACTATCATCTTTTCTGTAATAGTTGTAGCAATGCTTATCACAGGCAACATAGGAGCGGCAATCTGCTTTGCACCATTTGTTATTCTAGGAATGGCTTTGATTTTGGCATACAAAAAGCAAACGATTGTGGTAGAAAAAGATGAGCTAGTATTTAACTACTTAATTAAGAAAACACAGAGAGTCAAATACAAAGACATTCGCTGTATATTAGAAGTACCTCTAAGCGACAGAACGCAAGTTGCACTTATAGATAAAAGGTATAACAGAATTATTACACTAGATATAATGCTTGTAAATTATGAAGTTTTGTATTTAGCTCTTATGGAGAATGGCATAGAGACTGTGAATTTTGGTGAATTAGTAGAACAAAACAAAGATGTGTCAAAGTATGTATCTGTGCTAAACTGGATTGAGCGAAATTATTATAAGTCTTTATATAACGAAGATGAAACAATTAAAAAGATGTCAAAGCTAAAGAAAAAAGAAGAAATAAACAAAACAAAGAAAATTATAAAGATAATAGGATGGCTTTTGATATTTGCTGATGTAGTAGCCTACCTTGTAGGTGGTAAAGGCATGATGATTATATTTATGGCTGTTATACTATTTACATATGCACTATATGTAAAACACTATCCGTATATTTATATAGAGGTGACAACTAAAAAAGGTCAAGAGCAAGCCTATCAGTTGCCATTTATGGGAGCGGCTGTGGCATTTTTATTGTCATTGAGTCTTAGCAAGCTATTTAACTATGAATTTGGAAGTTTTATGAAGATTACGGCTATTATAACGGCCATTCTTGCAATACCATTTTTGATAAAATCATCAAGAATAGATGTAAAACAGAGATTTGCTCGTAAGCTGTCAGTTGTATTTGCAGCATTTATAATTGCCTTTACAATTACATTTCCAATAAACTTTTTACTAACCTTTGATGGAACAACACATGAAGATGTAATTGTTACAGATAAAAATATAAGCAGCGGAAAAACTAGAGATAGAGAACTATATGTAGAACGCAATGGAGATAGAGAAATATATAATGTATCTAGAAGTGAGTATGAAAGTACATTTATAGGAGATAAAAAGAGAATTTGTATAAGAAGAAGTATTTTAGGCTTAGAATATAGTACATTACATGATTGATAACTACGGTATATATTTATATGTAAATTAAGCAGGAAATCTGAAAAGGTCAGTTTCCTGCTTTTGCATTATTTAATTTAGAAGAAGATCTGACTAGAAGGGAGATTTTCTTCTAGCATACTGCACTAACATGGCGAAAATACAAGGTTATTGGTACTTTCACAGGATTCTTGCTGAACGAGGATAGTTGTTTTTTCAAAATGTTCGTACTGCAAAGAAAAGTTAACTTTACTATTTATAAGTTGTTAGTGAACTAAAGTTGCCTCATTATGGAAAACCTCGTACTCCTTTAGAGTGGTTGGTGAACTAAGTAATGAGTATTTAAAAAAGAATCGTACTCCTCATTTAAAACTCTTAGATTAATATCAAATTGAGGAGTACTAAATCTTTTGTTTTTTCGAAGTTATTAGTACTTCCAAAACATAAAAGCCGTACTAACGCCTTTGAATTTTAGGCAAATAAGTACGGATATTTTACAAGTAGGAACATTTTACAAATCAATAAGAAATCAACCAATAACAGAACACCTGTTTGCACAAGTAAATACAATATGGTATAATTTACATACAAAAATTGGTGTAAAAACGAACAAAATGTGGTAAGAAATACAGATATGGATGAAAGGAGAGACTCTTATGGCTGAGTTTAAAATACATGCGCCATTTAAGGCTACAGGCGATCAGCCTCAGGCCATAGAAAAACTTGTAAAAGGATTTAAATCAGGTAAAAAAGCCCAGACTCTTTTAGGGGTTACAGGGTCAGGTAAGACTTTTACTATGGCAAACGTTATAGAAAAAATGCAAAAGCCAACCCTTATTATTTCACATAACAAGACTTTAGCGGCTCAGCTTCATGGGGAGATGAAGGAGTTTTTCCCTGAAAATGCAGTGGAATATTTTGTATCCTACTATGATTATTATCAGCCGGAGGCTTACGTGCCATCAACTGATACATATATAGAAAAGGACAGCGATATAAATGCTGAGATAGAAAAATTACGCCATTCCGCCACAGCAGCTTTGGGCGAAAGAAAAGATGTAATAATTGTCGCTTCCGTATCTTGTATTTATGGGTTAGGATCGCCGGTTGATTATGAAAACCAAGTGATTTCTCTAAGACCAGGCATGGAAAAACCAAGAGAAGAGATTATGCGTAAGCTAATTGATATTCAGTATGATAGAAATGATTTGGCTTTTGAGCGTGGGACATTTAGAGTTCGTGGTGATATTATCGATATATTTCCAGCAGGAGCTGAAAATGCAGTGAGAATAGAGCTTTTTGGTGATGAAATTGAATATATTAAAGAGTTAAATCCTGTAACTGGAGAAATTTTAGGTATTAGAAATCATGTGGCAATATATCCGGCGTCTCATTATGTTACAACAGAGGAGAGCATGGAGAGAGCTATTAAGACTATAACTGATGAACTTGAGGAGAGGGTCGATTGGTTTAAGGCGCAGGGGAAACTTCTTGAGGCTCAGAGAATAGAGCAAAGAACTAGGTATGACCTTGAGATGCTTCGTGAAATTGGAAGATGCAAGGGCATTGAAAATTATTCACGTCATTTAAATGGTCTTGAAGCTGGCGTTAGACCATATACTTTAATTGACTATTTCCCAGATGATTTTTTGATTATTGTAGACGAATCGCACGTTATGCTTCCGCAGCTTAGAGCTATGTATGCAGGTGATAGATCTAGAAAAAGTTCCCTTGTGGACTTTGGTTTTAGACTTCCATCAGCTCTTGACAATAGACCTCTTAAGTTTGAGGAGTTTGAAAAGATTGAAGATAAAATTTTGTATGTAAGTGCGACTCCTGCAGACTATGAAAAGAAGCATTCTGGCGGTATTTGTGCAGAGCAAATCATAAGGCCGACAGGGCTTTTGGATCCTGAAATTACAGTGGTGCCGACAGAAGGACAAATTGATCATTTAATCGGGGAAATAAATAAAGAAATTGAAAAAGGAAATAAAGTTCTTGTAACGACACTTACTAAAAAGATGTCCGAATCTCTTACTGATTATTTAAAAGGTGCTGGTATTAAAGTTAGATATCTTCATAGCGAGATAGATACTTTAGAGCGACTTGAGATAATTCGTGATTTGAGAATGGATGTATTTGACGTTTTGGTGGGTATTAATTTGCTTAGAGAAGGTCTTGATATTCCAGAAGTAAGCTTGGTTGCTATTTTAGATGCTGATAAGAGAGGATTTTTAAGAAATGAAACTTCGCTTGTGCAGACTATCGGAAGGGCAGCTAGAAATGCAGAGGGCAGGGTTATTATGTATGGAGATGAGATTAGCCCGGCTATGAAATATGCTATTGATGAGACTGCCAGAAGAAGAGAAATACAGATGCAGTATAACAAAGAACATGGCATAACTCCGCAGACTATCAAAAAATCCGTAAGAGAGGTAATTGAGGCAACAAAACCAGTTGAAGATGAGCTTGCTGAAAAGAAACCTCTTGAAATGACTAAGAAGGAATTAAAGGAATTTATCAAGAAACTTGAAAAGGAAATGAAGGCAGCTGCTAGCGATCTTAATTTTGAAAGAGCTGCGATGCTTAGAGATCAAGTGTTTGAATACAAGGCTAGATTATAGGTTTATATAAAGATTTAGAAATGCGAGGAATTAATGCAAAAGGATATAATTATTAAAGGAGCCAATGAAAACAATTTAAAAAATGTTGATTTGGTTATACCAAGAGACAAGTTTGTAGTTCTTACTGGTCTTTCAGGTTCGGGTAAGAGCTCTCTTGCTTTTGATACGATTTATGCAGAAGGACAGAGAAGATATGTAGAAAGTTTATCTGCTTATGCTAGACAGTTTTTAGGTCAGATGGAAAAGCCCAATGTAGAGTATATCGAAGGGCTTTCTCCGGCTATTTCTATAGATCAGAAAACTACAAGTAAAAACCCAAGATCGACAGTAGGGACAGTTACAGAAATTCATGACTATCTAAGACTTATGTATGCGCGAATTGGCATTCCTCATTGCCCTGTTTGTGGCATGGAGATTTCATCTCAGTCAGTGGATCAGATTGTAGATGCATTGATGGAGCTAGGGGAAAAGACTAGAGTTACAATGCTTGCGCCTGTAGTAAGACAGCGTAAAGGAACTCATGAAAAGGTAATTGAAAGAATTCAAAAGGAAGGTTTTACAAAAGTTCGTGTGGACGGGCAGATGTATATGCTAGAGGAAGATGAAATAAACCTTGAAAAGACATATAAGCATACTATCGAGATTGTCGTTGACCGTATAGTAATCAGGGAAGGAGTAGAAGGCAGGCTTAGTGAGGCGTGCGATCTTGCTATTACTCATGGTGAAGGTCTTATTGTTGCGCTAATTTCCAAGGATGGAGAAAGTTATGAAAAAACTTTTAGTACATCTTTAGCTTGCCCACAGCATGGTATAAGCATAGAGGAAATGGAGCCTAGAATGTTTTCTTTTAACAGTCCTTTCGGTGCGTGTCCAGATTGCAATGGCTTAGGATTTTTGCAGAGAATTGACCCTGATTTGTTAATTGAAGATGATACTCTTAGTATTTATGACGGTGTATTTGGTAAGGCTTTTGCATCTATGGAAGATGGAAGATTTTATAGACAGATGATTGATGCTTTGACTGAACAATATGGGGTTGATGTTCATACGCCTTGGAAGGATCTTCCGAAAAAATTGCAAAAGGAACTGTTATATGGAACAGGAACTAAAAAAATAAAGTATGATTATGTCAGCAGAACTACAGGAGCTCTTTCACATAGAGAAGATGCTTTTGAAGGAGTTATTCCAAATCTTGAAAGAAGATTTATGCAGACTGACTCGGAGTTTATGAAGGAGCGTATTAAAAAATATATGATGGAAGCTCCTTGTCCTACTTGTGGTGGCAAAAGACTTAAACCTGAAGTTTTGGCTGTAACTGTTGGCGGAAAAAATATAGCTGAATTATCAGATATGTCTATTTTGGAAGCTAGAGAGTTTGTCGATAGCTTAGTTTTAAGTGAAAAAGAAGCTACTATTGCAAAGCCAATTGTAAAGGAAATTAAGGCAAGATTACAGTTTTTAATCGATGTGGGACTTGACTATTTGACTTTGTCTAGAGCATCTGCAACTCTTTCAGGTGGTGAATCACAGAGAATAAGACTTGCAACTCAAATAGGTTCAAGTTTAGTAGGTGTTTTATATATTTTAGATGAACCAAGTATAGGACTTCATCAAAAGGACAATGATAAATTGCTTGAAGCTCTTAGAAATTTAACTGATATAGGTAATACTTTAATTGTTGTTGAGCATGATGAAGATACTATGTATGCTGCTGATCATATTGTTGATATAGGTCCTGCAGCTGGTGTTCATGGAGGCCAGGTAGTTGCAGAGGGGACTGTTGAAGATATTAAAAACAATCCTAACTCAATTACAGGACAGTACCTGTCAGGAAAGAAAAAGATAGAAGTACCTGAACATAGAAGAGAAGGCAATGGCCATTTTATTGAGATTAGGGGCGCTGCAGAAAACAACCTAAAGAACATAGATGTTAAGATTCCTTTGGGTAAGTTAACTTGTGTTACTGGTGTTTCTGGGTCTGGTAAGTCAAGTCTTATTAATGATATTTTGTACAAAGAGCTTGCCAACAGATTAAACAGAGCAAAATATAGACCAGGAAAGCATAAAGATATAACTGGAATTGAAAATTTAGAAAAGGTAGTAGATGTAAATCAGGAACCTATTGGTAGAACGCCTCGTTCAAATCCTGCAACATATACGGGAGTATTTACTCATATTAGAGATTTATTTGCTCAGGTACCTGAAGCTAAAATGCGAGGTTATGATAAGGGAAGATTTAGTTTCAATGTAAAGGGTGGTCGTTGTGAAGCATGTAATGGTGATGGCATTATAAAAATAGAAATGCATTTCTTGCCAGATGTTTATGTTCCATGTGAAGTTTGTAAGGGTAAGAGATATAATAGAGAGACTCTTGAGGTTAAATATAAGGGTAAGAATATTTATGAAGTTTTAGATATGACAGTTTCAGAAGCTGTTGCGTTTTTTGAACATATCCCATCTATAAAAAGACAGATGGACACATTAGAAGAAGTAGGCCTAGGTTATATTAAATTAGGACAACCTTCAACTCAGTTATCTGGCGGTGAAGCACAAAGAATAAAATTAGCATCTGAACTTTCAAAACGATCTACTGGAAAAAACATATATATTCTTGATGAGCCTACAACAGGCCTTCATTTTGCTGATGTTGATAAATTAAACCAGGTTTTAGACAAGTTAGTTGATGCAGGTAATACAGTAGTTGTTATAGAGCACAATTTAGATGTTATTAAACGTGCAGATCATATTATAGATTTAGGACCAGATGGTGGATTTAGAGGAGGCACTATTGTAGCAGAGGGAACTCCAGAGGAAGTAGCTGCAAATGAAAATTCTCATACTGGAAGATACTTAAAAAGATTATTAAGGTAGTCTTATTAATGCGATATATACTTTTATAAAAAGTATTATAGTTGACCTTTTTACATTTTGAGGTATACTATTAATAAGGTGTCTATACACTTATGTATAGAAGTAATATTGATAAAATTAGATGGAGTATATCATGAATGAAAAAATGAATTTGACCATGCTAACTGATTTTTATGAAATTACTATGGCAAATGGTTATTTTAATGCTGGCATGGCAGAGGATATCGCATATTTTGACATGTTTTTCAGAAAAATACCGGAAAACGGTGGATTTGCAATACTTGCAGGGATCAACGAAATGATTGATTACCTTAATAATTTAGAGTTTACTGATGAGGATATTGAATATCTAAGAAGTAAAAATATGTTTGATGAAGAGTTTTTAGAATATCTTCGTAACTTTGAATTTAAATGTGACGTGTGGGCAGTACCTGAAGGAACTGCAGTATTCCCAGGAGAACCTCTTGTAACAGTTAGAGGTCCTGTTATACAGGCTCAGTTTGTAGAAACTATGGTACTACTTTTAATAAACCACCAGTCACTTATTGCTACAAAAGCAAACAGAATCGTTAGAGCGGCAAAGGGTAGAGCAGTAATGGAATTTGGAAGTAGAAGAGCTCAAGGAGCTTCTGCAGCAGTTTATGGTGCGCGTGCTGCATACATTGGTGGCTGTGCTGGTACAGCTTGCACAATTGCCGATAGAGATATGGGCATAACTGCTCTAGGGACTATGGCTCATAGCTGGGTTCAGATGTTTCCTAATGAGTATGAAGCTTTTAAAAAGTATGCAGAAATTTATCCAGATGACAGTACTTTTTTAGTTGATACATACAATGTATTAAAATCAGGTGTGCCTAACGCTATAAAAGTATTTAAAGAGATGAAGCCTAAAAAGATGGGAATTCGTATCGATAGTGGCGACATTTCATATTTGACTAAGAAGGCTAGAAAGATGTTAGATGACGCTGGACTTAAGGAATGCAAAATCGTTGTGTCAAACTCTCTTGATGAGTATTTAATTCAGGATGTTTTGGCAGAAGGTGCTTGTATAGATTCATTTGGAGTTGGCGAAAGACTAATTACTGCCAAAAGCCAGCCTGTATTTGGTGGAGTATATAAGCTTGTTGCTCTTGAAAAAGATGGCAAGATGATTCCTAAGATTAAGGTTTCTGAAAATGTTGAAAAAATCACTAATCCAGGTTTTAAGACTTTATTTAGACTATATGATAAGGATACTAATAGAGCAATTGCTGATGTTATTACTCTTGATGAAGAAACAATTCCAGAAGGCGATGAATATGAGATCTTTGATCCACAAAACGTTTGGAAGAGAAAAAAGGTTAGCAATTTCATAGCTAAAAATTTAAGAGTACAGCTATTTGACAAAGGTAAGCTTGTTTACAATCCTCCTTCAATTGATGAAATTAGAGAGTATTGTGCAAGCCAGGTTGCTGCTCTTTGGGATGAAATGTTAAGATTTGAAAACCCTCAAACTTACTATGTTGACTTAAGTCATGATTTATGGGAGCTTAAAAAAGATTTAATCGAAAAAGCAACTAAATAAATTACATATAAAAGGGCTGTTTCACAATTTTAGTGAAACAGCCTATTTAAATGAGTATGTATTTAGTTAGTCAGAAAAATTAGTGACGGTTTCATAAAATGGTAAGATATTTTTGTTAATATCTTTGTTTTTATGATAGCAGATGTAAAAGTTACGTTGCCAAATAAACTCATCAAGAGGAAGAACAACAAGAGAGCCATTGTCAAGTTCTTTAGATATCATGCGAGATGAAATAACCCCTATGCCACGATTATTTATAACGGCATTTTTAATGGCATTGAAGGCGGCACACTCCCACTTAACTTCAAAGTTAAGATGGTTTATAGCCATTTTCTTTTCAAAGAGTTCTCTAGTACCACTGCCTTTTTCACGAAGGATAAAGCTTTCGTGGTTAAGGTCATTTATAGTGATGTTTTCATTTTTCATAAGCCTATGTTCAGGGCTGCAAATTAGCAAAAGAGTGTCTTCAGTAATAGGCTCAGTTATGATGTCGTGGTTGTCAATCTGCCCTTCGACGATGCCAAAATCAAGCTCATTTGAAAGAATCTGTTCTTCAATATTGGCAGTATTAGTGACTTTTACATAAAAATCAAGGGTACTTGAAGCCTTTTGGGCTGATGAAAGAAGATTATCTAGTATGCTGTCTTCGATAGTATGAGTTGCCCCGATGTATAAAATAGTTGAAGTATCCTTAAGATTCATGGTATTTACCTGGTCGTAAGAATAAATCAAATTGTTTACTGCACTTAAAAGTCGCTCACCTTCGCTGGTAAGATAAAGCTTTTTTGGAAAACGTTCAAATAGCTTAACTTCATAGAATTTTTCTATTTCTGAGATAGTTTGTGAAACTGTAGGCTGTGATATATATAGCTGCTTTGCAGCATGGCTCATATTAAGGCAATGAGCTACACACTGGAATATTTTAAAGTGTCTCATAGTAAGCATAGTTAGTCTCCTTTAATAGGTATTGGTGCATTTAATAGATATATCAAATTTTACTATTAGTAATCAATAATAGCAAGTGCTATAATCAACTTAGAAAATGTGAATTGTATAGGATGCATTGAAAAAGGAGTGAATTAAAATGACTTGTACTTTAAATCAGGAAGATATCAAGAGAGTAAAAGGCATGGGCTTTTTACATAATAAAGGAACGAACGCTTTTAATGGAAGAGTTATCACAGGAAATGGTATGATAACTGCAGAGCAGTTAATTGCTATTGGTAAGGCAGCGGAAAAATACGGCAACGGAAATGTTTGCTTTACAACAAGATTAACAGTAGAATGCCCAGGTATTGAATATGATGATATTGAAGCATTTCGTGAAGAAATAGGCAAAGCAGGACTTATTACAGGAGGAACAGGTGATAAAGTAAGACCGGTTGTATCATGTAAGGGAACAACTTGTCAGTTTGGAAGAATTGATACATATGCTCTTTCTGAGAAAATTCATGAAAGATTTTTCTTGGGATATAATGATGTTAAATTGCCACATAAGTTTAAGATTGCAGTTGGTGGATGTCCAAATAACTGTGTAAAACCAGACTTAAATGATATTGGTATAGTGGGACAGTACCAGCCTGCATATGATGTTTCGAAATGTAAAGGTTGTAAAGTTTGTCAGATTGAAAAAGCTTGTCCTATGGGAGCTGCAAAATTAGTAGATGGAAAAATCACTGTAGATGAAAATATTTGTAACAATTGTGGTCGTTGTGTAGAAAAATGCCCATTTGGTTGCGTTGCAGGTGGATCATATGGTTATAAGATTTATATTGGCGGAAGATGGGGTAAAAAGACAGCTCATGGTAAAATGGTAAATCATTTCTTTAAGACAGAAGATGAAGTTTTAGAGTTTATTGATAGAGCTCTAAATTTCTTTAAAGATAATGGCAATGTGAAAGAAAGATTTGCGGAAACAATTAATAGAATTGGGTTTGAAAATGTAGAAAAGGAATTACTAAAATAAACTGTAATTTAAAAATTAAAAGTATTAAGTAAATTGTATATATTTTTTAATTACAATTTAATAAAATTATAAAATTGTATATATCAAAAAAAAAAAATATGTATATTTTAATATATTCATTTTGAGACTATAATAGTTTCTAAGATATATACAATTTTTTTATATCTATTCTCCGGAGAACAAGTTAATATTGCAAAGATTTGGGAGGAACAAATGAGTTCAAATGTACAGAGCAGTGTAAGATATTCGGCAACAAAGCAATTGGTAATAAGCGCTTTATTTATAGCCTTAACATTAGTAGCAACTATGTTTATTAATATTAGATTACCTTTTGCAGGCAATGGTGGACTTATTCATTTAGGAAATGTGCCATTATTTTTAGCAGCAATTATTTATGGTAAGAAAACTGGAGCGATTGCAGGGGCTTTTGGTATGGGATTATTTGACTTGATTTCTGGATGGACAGCTTGGGCACCTTTTACATTTTTAATTGTAGGTGCTATGGGATTTGTTGTTGGAAGCATTACAGAAAAATGGCAAAGGAGACCGTATGTAGCTGCTTTTATTGCAATGTTTATTGCACTTATAATAAAAGTTGTAGGCTATTATTTTGCAGAAGTAATTTTATTTGGAAATTGGGTTGCGCCTTTAGGATCAATTCCAGGAAATATTTTACAGGTATCAGTTGCAGCTTTAATTGTATTGCCTATAGCTGAGAGATTAAAAAAATATGCATAAGAAAAAAGGAGTTAGATGATGTATAAAATAATGACTGCAGGACCCACACAGGTCAGAGAAAATGTTCGTAAGGCAAGAAGTCAGGAAACTACTAATCCAGACTTAGATAGAGAGTTTTTTGATTTTTATAAGGAGACTTGTGATATTTTAAAGAAACTATTACATTGTAGTGGAGATGCTTATATTCTTGGTGGTGAAGGTATTTTAGGACTTGAAGCGGCATGCGCATCTTTAACTGAGCCAGGTGATAGAGTTTTAGTAATTGACAATGGAATTTTCGGTAAAGGTTTTGCTGATTTTGTTAAAATATATGGTGGTCAATCAGTTATATACACATCAGATTATCATAAACCGGTTGATGTAGATGATTTAGAAGAATTCTTAAAAAAGGATTCGGATTTTAAATATGCGACAGTAGTTCATTGTGACACACCAAGTGGTGTTTTAAATGATATTGAAGCTATAGGAAATCTTTTAGATAAATATGGCATTTGTTTAGTAGTAGACTCAGTAGCAGGGATGTTTGGAGAGCCTCTTGATTTTGATAAAAGTAAAATTGGGATTTTGTGTAGTGGTTCGCAGAAAGCTTTATCAGCGCCTGCTGGATTAACTATGGTTTGGATAAGTAAAGCTGCTATGAGGATTATGGAAAATAGAAAAACTCCAATTGCTTCATTTTATTGCAATATACTAGTTTTTAAGGATTACTATAAAAATCAGTGGTTCCCGTATACTATGCCTATTAGTGATATCACAGGTTTAAGAATTGCTCTTGAAAATGTACAGGAAGATGATGATATTTATAATAGGCATGCGAAAATTGCAGAAGCTACACGTAAGGCTATTACTGACGCTGGTCTTAAATTATATCTTGACAATGGCTTTTCAAATACTGTAACAGTCTTTTGTGTACCAACAGGTCTTACAGATAAAGAAATTTTAGACACACTAACTTATAAATATGGTGTTATGATTTCAGGATGCTTTGATGTATTAGCAGGAAAAGTAGTTCGAATAGGTCATATGGGTGAAAACGCCAATATAGAAGATATGAAGCTAGTTATGTCAGCTCTTGATGAAACATTTAAAGATTTAGGCTATCCATTAAAGAAGAGTCTAAAGGAATCCTTTGAAAAGTATATATAATTATAAAAAATGCCACTCTATATATTTAGAGTGGCATTAGTAGTTTTGCAAGCTTAAATACTATTTAGTGTTTTTTCTTACTTTTAACAATAAGCTAAATGATGCGCCAGCAATTGCTAGTAATGATAATAGTAAAGCAGGATTTGTTTCATCTCCAGTCTTTACAGGATCTTTTTTATCGTTTTTATCATTATCGTTGTTGTCAATTGAAGCATTATCATCTGTAGGATCATTTACTGCAGGTGGGTTGCTTGAGTTAGGATCTAAAGAACCACAAAGGCTACACTTACCATCAACATAATTGTGGTCTAGCTTTGCAATTGCTTTACCTTTTTCAATAACAGCTTTGCAATCAGCACATACTTTATCTCCAGTATATCCTTCGCTCATGCAAGTTGCTTCTTTAGCGCCTTGTAGAGAAACATTTTTATGAGCACAGTTAAATTCAATACCGTTATCTGAGCTATATTTTACAACTTTTGATTTATCAAACTCATCAACATGGTTAAATGAAGGGTTTGCCACTTCTCCATTAGGTCCATAGAAGTTAGGCATCTGACGTGATAGTTTAGCATTTGTGTCTTTAGCGTAAAGAGTTGTCTTACCAGGAGCTCCTTCATTGTTACGACCATCGCCGATTAAAATATCACCATTTTCTTTTATAACTTCAAAACCATCAGAATAAGTAAAATCTACAGAGTATAGTGATAAATTAGATGTTGCATTTTTCTGGGCAACTATACGCACTGGAGCGCCATAAGTAGTAGAGTTAATTTTTGCTGATAATTCTTTACCTGCACAGTCATGGAATGTACAGTTTGTAAGAGTGATGTTCTGAACACCATCAGACTTGTTGTTTAAGTTAATACCAAGACCTACATTGCTAAATGTTGTATTATTAACTACGATATTTCCAGGTGCATTTGTGTAAATGCTTGTATTTGGGTGGCTGCCATTTTTACCATCAAAAGAACCGTTGTTAACAGTATAATTTATAGGTCCAGTTGTGCCATTGATATACATTCTCTGTATGTTTTGGCAGTTTTCAAATATTACATTTACAGTATGACTTGTGTTTCTCTGTCCCCATACAGCAATACCATCAAGGTTGTAAGCTTTGATAGTTATATCTTTAGTTAGATATTCACCATCATTTGCCTGGTTGCCTGTTTCTCTGCTGTACTTGTAAGTATCAACTTCTATGTCATGTTCTCCACCACTTACGTAAGCGTTGTTACCGTAAATAACAATATCATCAGCTACATGACCATGAGTCATAGTACCAAGATCAGCATTTGGTTTACAGTAAACTTTAGCTACATCAGTAGGACTGCTCATATAAACGCCCTTAAGTGCGTCATATAAAGTATTGTAGTACTGACCGTTGTAGTAAACAGTAGAACCTTCAGTCCAATTAATGCCTTCAGGTAGCACCACATTAGAATCATCGCTAGCAGTTGCCAGAGAAATTGGAGCTACAAAGATAGCCATGATAAAAGCTAATACTAAGGATAAAATTTTCTTTTTCATGTTAACCTCCTATATATACCTTATATCTAATTACCATAATTATACTTAAAAAAGATTATACATGCAATAAATTTAAGATATATAATATTGGTATATTACTAGACAGGAGCAGAAGCAGATGAGTAGCAACAAATTGTTAGAAGATGTAAAAAAATATTTTACTATAGACGAGTTTAGGTTTTCACAGGAAGGTATCATAAATGCCATGTTAGATGGGCGAGATGTAATGGCTGTTTTGCCTACAGGTGGCGGTAAGTCACTGTGTTACCAGTATGCAGCCATGAAGCTACCAGGAATGGCTATAGTGGTTTCGCCATTGATCGCACTTATGCATGACCAAACAGCGCAGCTAGGCATGCTAAACATACCAGCAACGACAATAAACAAGGACATTCCTGCAAAAGAGCAAGGCAAAATAATGGAAGGCTTAGTTAAGGGGCAATATAAGATTTTATACATTTCACCAGAGAGACTAGCATCACCTAAATTTGTAAGACTAGCAAAGAAACTAAATATAAGTCTTGTGGTCGTCGACGAGGCTCACTGTGCATCTATGTGGGGATATGATTTTAGACTGGAATATTTAAAGATACCAAGATTTTTTAAGATGGCAGGAAAAAGACCGGCGATTGCGGCATTTACCGCTACAGCAACAGAGTATGTGAAAAATGATATTGTAAAAATTTTGCATATGAAAAATCCTTTTATATCAAACGATGGATATGTAAGGGAAAATCTAAAATTATCTGTGCATCATATTAAAACTCAAAACGGCAAATACAGAGGAATATATGCATTTTTAAATAGACATAAGGATGAAAGCGGCATAATTTATTGCGCGACTGTAGAACATGTAAAGGAAGTTTACCAGCATTTGAAAATAAATGATTACAGTGTGACTTATTACCATGCGACTCTTGATGAAGAGGAAAAAAAGAAGAACTTCCAAGATTTTATGAACGATGAAAAAAGGATAATGGTTGCAACTAATGCATTTGGCATGGGTATAAATAAAGGGAATATCAGATTTGTTGTGCATTTTGATATGACTAGAGATATTGAGTCTTATTATCAGGAAATCGGTAGAGCTGCAAGAGATGGTGGATTAGGCGAATGTGTATTATTTTATATGCCAAAAGACGAAAATATTTTTAATGGCCCAAATGAAAATCCGCTTATTAAGAAAAAGGTAGATGGATATCTTTTAAAGAGTATAAATGCTTTGGATGCAAAACGTCTTGGGGCTATGAAAGAGTATGTGGACTTGGGATTTAAAGGTAAAAGTCCACAGCTTCACAAGAAGATTGTAGAGTATTTTTCAGATGATAATTTTGAAAGTCACCTTTCAAAAGATGTTGAAAAATCAAAAGATAGATATATTAAAGGGCTTTTAGATGTTGATGTTTTATATACCAATGAAACAAAAGTAAGCAAGGCCATAAGAAATGGCATATACAATTGCTGTGATGAAAATATTGTAAATATAACCACTGGCAAAGAGAAAAAGTATGTAAAATTTTTTATGGATACAAAGTTAAGCTATTTTGATATGATGGTTGCCGATGCTATTTATACTTTGCATGTATGGGGTAAGGATAAAATCTATTTAAGAAATATTTTAGAGCTAATGGCAGGAGATGAAGATGCCACTATGAAGCCTATTTCAAAGGATAAGAGTGGAAAACAAAATGCCATTTTGGAAAGCATACATAAGATGATGGATACTCAAATTAAAATAATTGATAGTTTTAATCAAGTTTTTGCAGGAGAGTTTTTAAAACTAGAGAAGACTGGAAAATCAGCATATAAAGTAGTTGAAACGCCTATTTTATATAGGTATGCAGAGGCTTCTCACGGCCAGTTTTTTACAATCGATAAAAAGCTTTTAAATGTAATATCTAAAGAAAAGAAAATGCCAAACTCTATTGAAAACTTAAAATTAAGACATTACATTGCAAGAAGAATGCTCCTTTCAAAGCCATATAGATCTAAGGATAGTGGCAAGCCAGCTAGCAGAAGAATTTTATTTGAAAATCATATATCTAGCAGAGTAGGGATGATTGATATATTAGATATAGATTTAGGCGAAAATATATATTTAAAAAAGAGAAAATATGCTGCCATAGTAGAAAAGGTCTGTCAGATACTTGATTATTATATCTTAATGGATGAAATAAAATCATATAATTTGATAAGAGGAGAAGGTAAAAGCGTTGTAGGTGTAGAAATAGATTTCTACAAATAAAAAAGTGCGTTTTTGTAAAAACATATCATAAACCCACTGAAATACTAATAATTTACAAAACAGTATAGTTATAGTTTTTGCCCGTAAGGCAAATAAAAAAATAAGTTAAATAAATTAGTTAACTTATTAGCCCCCTAAAAAGAGGGGGTCTTTTTTTATACACGTTTTTACGTGTATGTAGATAATAAATGGCGATGTGTCTATATAATGGTGTAAATTAGGATAACAAAAAAAGAGCCAC
>CALCFD010000013.1 GCA_937900695.1 uncultured Eubacterium sp.
AATTATGACGGCTTCAAGGTCAAATCACAATCCACCCTCTGATTAGGCACTTACGAAGTAAATTCTATGCAAATGGTGCTGCACCAAGTGGTGTATTAGAGCATCCTGGAACTCTAAAGGATCCGTCAAAGGTAAGAGATAGCTGGTCACAGACCTTTGGAGGAAGTGCAAACTCACATAAAGTAGCGGTTCTAGAAGAAGGAATGAAATACACACCGATTTCTATTTCTCCAAATGAAGCACAGTTTTTAGAAACAAGAAAATTTCAGATTGATGAGATCGCTCGAATTTTCAGAGTTCCGCCTCATATGGTAGGTGACCTTGAGAAGTCGAGCTTTTCTAATATTGAGCAGCAGTCCTTAGAGTTTGTGAAATATACACTTGATCCTTGGGTTTCAAGATGGGAGCAGAATATGATGCGTTCGCTTCTTTCTGAGGAGGAGAAAAAGAAATACTTTATTAAGTTTAATGTAGATGGACTACTACGAGGAGATTACCAAAGTCGTATGAATGGATATGCTACAGCAAGACAAAACGGCTGGATGTCTGCGAATGACATTAGGGAGCTTGAAAACCTAGATAGGATTCCAACTGAACTTGGTGGAGATTTGTATCTCATCAATGGGAATATGACAAAGCTTGAAGATGCAGGAATCTTTGCAGCTAGCTCAAATACATCAAAGGGAGAGGAGGAAGATGATGAAGAACAAGAAGTTCTGGAACTGGAAGAATCACAAAACAGTAAATCAAGAAAACGAAGAAGTAACAGAACGAATTCTTGAGTTATACGGAACCATTGCTGAAGATAGTTGGTTTGATGATGATATCACGCCGCAGCTTTTTAAAGATGAATTAAATGCCGGAAGTGGCAATATCACTGTATGGATTAATTCACCGGGTGGTGACTGTATTGCAGCAGCGCAAATCTATAACATGCTTACAGAATATAAAGGAAGCGTGACAGTAAAGATTGATGGCATTGCAGCTTCTGCGGCATCGGTTATTGCAATGGCAGGAGATAGAATTTTAATGTCACCTGTGTCTATGATGATGATTCATAATCCGGCTACATTTGCATTTGGTGATCACATCGAAATGCAAAAGGTAATGGATATGCTTACGGAAGTGAAAGAATCTATTATCAATGCCTATGTGATAAAGACAGGTCTATCAAGGGCAAAATTATCACATTTGATGGATTTAGAAACATGGATGGACGCAAATAAAGCAGTGGAACTTGGATTTGCAGACGATGTGATTCAAAAAACAGAAAATATGGAAGATGAGAAAAGCACCGATAAGAAGGATATTCTTTCTGATTCGATGCTTTTTTCACGCAAGGCAGTAAATAATGCGCTTTTTAATAAGCTGGAAAAGCATTATGAAAAGCCAAAGGTAACAGCGACAAAACAGGCAGAAATCAAGGAGCCTGTTAACAAAGGTACTCCTGCAAAAGAAATCATGGAGCGCCTTGAAGTCATAAAGAGATTAATTTAGGAGGATACGAATATGACGATGAAAGAATTGATTGAAAAAAGAGCAAAGTTATGGGATACGGCAAAAAGCTTTGTAGAAACACACCAGGATGAAAATGGAGTGCTTTCTAAGGAAGATACAGAAACCTATAACAAAATGGAAAAAGAAATTGAAGATTTGACGGATGTCATTGACCGTCAGCAGAGGGCAGAAAGAAGAGAGGCAGAACTTTCAAAACCAGTAAATTCTCCAATTGTTGTAAAACCATCAAGTGGTGATATGGAAGATGGAAAAGAAAAGACAGGTACTGCATCAAATGAGTATAAGAATGCGATGCTTTCTGCTATGCGTTCTAACTTCCGTAATGTAAGTAACATCCTGCAGGAAAAGGTAGATGCCGATGGTGGTTATTTAGTACCGGATGAATATGACAGCAGATTAATTGATGTGTTAGAAGAAGAAAATATCATGCGTTCTCTTGCCACAACTATTACAACTGCTGGTCAGCATAAAATTAATATCGCAGCTACAAAACCTGCGGCAGCATGGATTGAAGAAGGTGCTGCATTAACTTTTGGTGATGCAAAGTTCAGTCAGATTTACCTTGATGCATATAAGCTTCATGTTGCAATTAAAGTAACGGAAGAACTTTTATATGATAATGCATTCGGACTTGAAAACTACATCATCACACAGTTTGGTAAGGCACTTGCTAATGCAGAAGAAGATGCTTTTCTAAATGGTGATGGTAAAAGTAAACCTACAGGTATCTTTGCTGCAACTGGTGGCGGTGAAGTAGCAAACACACTAACGGCTGCAATTAAGTCTGATGATATGATCGACCTTGTATATGGATTGAAAAGACCATATCGTAAAAAGGCATCTTTCATCATGAATGACGCTACACTTGCAACTCTTAGAAAACTGAAAGACAACAATGGTGCATATATCTGGCAGCCTTCCTATAAAGAAGGAGAACCAGATAGAGTACTTGGTTATCCGGTACATACTTCTGCCTTTGCACCAAAGAATGCGATTGCTTTCGGTGACTACAGTTATTACAACATCGGGGACCGTGGTTCTCGTTCATTTGCAGATCTTCGTGAACTTTTTGCAGGAAATGGAATGGTTGGATTTGTTGCAAAGGAAAGAGTCGATGGAAAGCTGATTCTTCCAGAGGCTGTTAAGATTTTAAAACTTAAAGCAGAATAAGATTTAATTCAAGATGGTGGTGGGATATGAGTTTGTAGCCTGTCACCATTCGCATTTGAGGTGGTATGACAATGATTTTAAGTCTTGATGAAATGAAAGGATACCTTCGTGTTGACTTTAATGATGATGACCAGCTGATTGAGCATCTTATAGCAGCATCTGAAAATCTATGTGCTGATATTGCAAGACTTTCTGTGGCTGAACTTAGCATGATGCCGACATCAAAAATTGCTGTGATGTATGCCGTAGCGTACCTATATGAACATAGAGAAGATGCAGACCACCATCAGCTTTCTATTTCTCTTCGTTCCCTTTTAGAAGGTGTAAGAAGGAGCGTGTTCTGATGGAGGTTTCGCTATTAAATGTAAAAATTCAAATTCAGCAAAATGAAATTATAGTAGATGAGATTGGAAATCATAAAAACACATGGAAAGAATATTATTCCTGCTTTGCTACAGTAAGTGGTGAAGGTGGTTCTGAAAAGAGTGTAGCGGGTCTAATCGTGGAAGATTCCGATATTTCTTTTACGATTCGTTATTGCAAGGCATTAGAAAACCTCGATACAACAAAGCATAGAGTTTTATTTGGGGGAGAACCGTATAACATCGTAGCTATCGATCACATGAACTTTAAGAAAAAGTGTATCAAATTAAAATGTGAAAAGGTAAGGAATTAGATATGGCAAATGTAAAAATTGATAAGCTTGCTGATGAAATCACAAAAGGTTTGAAAGAGTATGCAGACTTGGCTATAGATGATATGAAAAAGGCAGTTCGTAAATCTGGAAATTCTGTAAGAAAAGAAATATCTCAATCTGCACCAAAAGATACCGGTGCTTATGCAAAAAGCTGGTCAGTCAAAAAGACAAAAGAAACATCAAACTCGTTAGAAGTAACGGTTCATTCAAAAAATAGATATCAGCTTGCACATCTACTAGAGCATGGTCATGCAAAACGTGGTGGTGGCCGTGTTGCTGCTAGACCACATATTGCCAAAGCGGAAGAAAATGCAATCGATACACTTGAACAAGAAATCTTAAAGGCTCTGGGAGGTATGTGATGTTAAAAATCGTAAATATAATAAAGGAAATAGGACTTCCTTTTGCTTATGATCATTTTGCAGAAGGAGAAAGTCCTAACCCACCATTTATCTGTTATCTTACTCCAGGCAGTGATAACTTTGCTGCAGATGGAAAGGTATATCACAAGATAAATATCATTCATTTGGAACTGTATACCGATTGTAAGGACTTATCGGTAGAACAGAAAGTGGAGGCTGTGCTTGATAAGCATGGCATTTTTTATGACAAGCTGGAAACTTGGATTGAAAGTGAAAAACTGTATGAAGTCCTATATTCATTTGAAATGGAGGTATAACAAAATGGCAAATAAAATTAAGTACAATCTTAAGAACGTACACGCTGCAAAATTGACGAAAGGTCCTGATGGTGCATATAAATATGAAGTGCCAAAGGCCATTCCAGGAGCAGTAAGTATCAGCCTTGATGCGGAAGGTGACTCTAGTCCGTTCTATGCTGATGGGATTGTGTATTTTCGTTCAACATCTAATAATGGATATTCAGGCGATCTTGAAATTGCTTTAATTCCAGAATGGTTTAGAACAGATATTTTAAAAGAGGAACTTGATAAGAATGGCGTCCTTGTAGAAAATGCTGCAATTGCAGAAACAGAGAAATTTGCACTTTTATTTGAATTTGATGGAGATGCCAATGCAATCCGTCATGTTTTATATAATTGCAGTGCCTCTCGTCCTTCGATTGAATCAGAAACAAAAGAAGACACGATTGAACCAGGAACGGAGAAACTTTCTCTTACAGCAGACCCTAGAGAAGATGGCCTTGTAAAAAGTAGAACCGGAGATACAACAACGGAAACTACTTATAAAGACTGGTATAAAAATGTTTATGTACCTACCCCTAAAGAAGTATTGGCATAAGGAGGAACACTCATGTTAAAGAAAGTAATCAGTGTTGGTGGTAAAGAGGTAGCATTTCGCTCCTCTGCCACTGTACCAAGACTATATCGGGCAAAGTTTAAGCGTGATATTTTTAAAGACTTAGCAAAACTTGAAAGTTCCTATAAAGGAAATAAGGAAGATGGGGATGGATTTGCAATTGATGATTTAGAGATTTTTGAAAACGTGGCATACATTATGGCCTATCATGCAGACCACAGCATTCCAGATAATATCGATGACTGGCTTGATCAGTTTGAGATGTTTTCTATTTATGAGGTGCTCCCAGAAATCCTTGCTCTTTGGGGAACAAATCTTATTACAGATATTGAGTCTAAAAAAAACTTAAACGAAGTAGCCGCGAAATGACAACACCACTCTTCCTTCTTCGATGTTTAGAAATCGGTCTTTCTATTAAAGACTTAGATTATCTTACCATCGGAATGGTGATGGATATCTGGACTGAAAAAGGAAACGATAGTGCAACGTATGATAATCTTGCAACACAGGAGGATTTTGATAAATTCTAATTGTTAATGACTTCTTAATAAATTTCAGATATAATTATTGTATAGAATTAACGATAAAGACAAATTTGAATTTGACGGGGAGGTCTCATGAGGACAGAATATAAACACAATCCGCCCATTC
>CALCFD010000014.1 GCA_937900695.1 uncultured Eubacterium sp.
ACGCCCAAACATTTCTCTGTGCTTTGTTTGTGTTTTCCTCAGCACAGTTATTAATAATACAGTATGTTTAACTGTTTGTCAACACTTTTGTTTAACTTTTTTTAACTTTTTTTAAAAAACTCTAAATCCATTGAAAATGCTTACATATCTTCCTTCAATCTTCCATCATTATAATGTTTTCTACACAACGAAATATACATTTCATCGCCTCCAACCATGATTTGTTCGCCTTCTTTTACAAACTTACCATCAACTACACGAGCAACCATAGTGGCTTTACGTCCACACCAACAAATAGTTTTGATTTCCTCTATTTTATCTGCATATACTAATAAATAGTAAGAACCTTCAAACAGTTCATTTCTAAAGTCATTTTTTAAGCCATATACCATAACAGGCACATTACAACTATCTACAATTTCAACTAACTCTTGAACATGATGTTTTTTTAAAAACTGGCCTTCATCTACTAAAACACAATCAATAGGATGCTTACTATTTTCTCTCATAAACAATTCCAAAATATTTGTATCATCAGCAACAGCAATAGCATGTCTTTGAAGACCAACTCTTGACGTGATCATACCTTCGCCATATCTAGTATCAACTTTTGGAGTAAGACACAACACACGTTTACCACGTTCTTCATAATTGTATGCAACTTTAATAAGTTCTATTGATTTTCCAGCATTCATAGTACTGTATTTATAAAAGAGCTGTGCCATAACTTCCTCCTTGTATTTTAGCAAGTTATTTCATTAAATATGTAAAGCATTAGTAAATATAATAAAAAACTCCTCAAAAGAGAAGTTTTATGGTGCCCAGACTCGGAATCGAACCAAGGACACGGGGATTTTCAGTCCCCTGCTCTACCTACTGAGCTATCTGGGCATACTTTATTTAATTAAGTTGGTGGGCCATCAGGGACTTGAACCCCGGACCTGCCGGTTATGAGCCGGACGCTCTGACCAACTGAGCTAATGGCCCAATATATAAAAATGGTCGGGGTGGCAGGATTTGAACCCGCGGCCCACTGGTCCCAAACCAGTTGCGCTACCAAACTGCGCTACACCCCGATATTAAATTTTGTTTTATGGCAGGGGTAGTAGGACTTGAACCCACGGCACGTGGTTTTGGAGACCACTGCTCTACCAACTGAGCTATACCCCTATAATGGCGGAGAAGATGGGATTCGAACCCATGCAGCCCTTAACGAACCCTAACGATTTAGCAAACCGTCCTCTTCAGCCTCTTGAGTACTTCTCCAAAATTATCTATTTTACAAATGGCGGAGAGGGTGGGATTCGAACCCACGGTCCCTTTCGGAATCACTGGTTTTCAAGACCAGCTCCTTAAACCACTCGGACACCTCTCCATTATGGATTCTACTTGATTAAATTGGTGACCCATCGGAGATTCGAACTCCGGACACCTTGATTAAAAGTCAAGTGCTCTGCCGACTGAGCTAATGGGTCATATTCATGATGGCTGGGGTAGCAGGACTCGAACCTGCGAATGACGGAGTCAAAGTCCGGTGCCTTACCACTTGGCTATACCCCATCAAACCCTGTCAATAAATTTGGTGAGCCCACAGGGATTCGAACCCCGGACACACGGCTTAGAAGGCCGTTGCTCTATCCAACTGAGCTATGGACCCACACTTTTATAGCCACTCATAACTGAGTTTTTAACAAATGGAGCGGATGATGAGAATCGAACTCACGTCATCAGCTTGGAAGGCTGAGGTTCTACCATTGTACCACATCCGCATATAATTAATTAAAATAAATGGAGCGGAAGACGGGATTCGAACCCGCGACCCTCGCCTTGGCAAGGCGATGCTCTACCCCTGAGCCACTTCCGCATATATTATTGGTGGAGGAGAGTGGATTCGAACCACTGTAGACTTAGTCAACGGATTTACAGTCCGCCCCCTTTAGCCACTCGGGCACTCCTCCATAATGGAGCTGGCAGAGGGACTTGAACCCCCGACCTGCTGATTACAAATCAGCTGCTCTACCAACTGAGCTATGCCAGCATATCAATTATGCCCTTTATTAAAAATAATTTGGCGATCCGGATCGGGTTCGAACCGACGACCTCCAGCGTGACAGGCTGGCATTCTAACCAACTGAACTACCGGACCGCATGTTTGGTGGGCGTAATAGGGCTCGAACCTATGACCCCCTGCTTGTAAGGCAGATGCTCTCCCAGCTGAGCTATACGCCCAAACATTTCTCTGTGCTTTGTTTGTGTTTTCCTCAGCACAGTTATTAATCATACAGCATTATTTGTAGTTTGTCAACACTTTTTTTAAATTATTTTCAATTCGTTTTGAAGGACGAAACACATCTCATAAACCACTACAATCGCATTTCCCTTTCCTCATCACACTTTTACAGTCATAAATTCTTCTGAGATTACCTCCCCGGTTCCAGAAGTAATTCCCGTAACGTGCTCTCTTATAGTAACAGTATTTTCTGGTTCTGTCAAGAACTGAATTGTAATTTTTTCTTCAAAATTTATATCACCTATATCAAAAGGTTCATTTTTAGCCATATTTTGAAATTTTTGTAAATATTTATAATCCATCTTTACCTTTAAAGAAACCATTTCTTTGACTTCACAAACACCAGCAGCTTCAATTCCAAGTTTTGCACTGCTAGTATATGCTCTAACTAACCCGCCTGTTCCAAGCTTAATGCCACCAAAATATCTAGTAATCACCACTGCAATATTAGTTATTCCTTCTTTTACTAGCATCTGTACCATTGGCGCCCCCGAAGTTCCTTGAGGTTCTCCATCGTCACTTGCCCACTGAATCTGAAACTTATCTCCAATTACCATAGCCGGTACGTTATGAGTTGCACTTTTATGTTTGTCTTTTATTTCCTTTATAAACAGATCGGCTTCTTCCTTTGTTTCAACAGGTTTAACATGAGCTATAAACCTTGATTTTTCAATCACTTGCTCACACACTGCTTCTTTTCTTATTGTTTTATATAATATCATACTTCTTCACTCTATTATAATCTGCTAACGATAACTCAACCTTTATATATGTTCCATTCTCTTTATATTCTATTACATCAACCGAACCATTTTCGCAAACATATGATACAACATCACCTCTATCATAAGGAACTAAAAGTTCTATATGAACATTACCAGCAAAAATTTTGCTCTTAATCTTTTCTATAAGTAAATCTACATTATATCCCGTCTTAGCTGATATCTGAATATTTTCGTACCCACTTGCGTCAATGATTTCTTTTTCTAGTAAATCGAATTTATTATATACTACTATTTTTTCTTTATCTCCAGCCCCAAGCTGATTTATAACATCCTCTGTAACCTCAATTTGAAAATCATAGTTTTCATAAGAAGCATCAACTATATGTACAAGAAGATCTGCATATAATACTTCTTCTAACGTAGCTTTAAAAGCATCTACTAAACTATGAGGAAGCTTACTTACAAATCCTACAGTATCTATAAGAATGAATTCTTTTTTATCATCTAATTTTATACTTCTCTGTTGGACATCTAGCGTTGCAAAGAGCATATCCTTTGATCCTACACTCTTTTCTTCTTTCTCTATATCTGACAAAATCCTATTCATAAGGGCAGATTTACCAGCATTTGTATATCCAACTAAAGCTACTACAGGAATTTCACTTTTTTCCCTCTTAGATCGCTGAATAATTCTTGTAGCATTAAGCTGTTTTAATTCTTCTCTAATGTCATCCATTCTTTTAGAAATATGCCTTCTATCTGTTTCTAACTTCTTTTCTCCTGGACCTCTAGTTCCTATGCCTCCACCTAATCTAGATAGTGATTTACCAAAACCCAAAAGTCTAGGCATACGGTATTGCAGTTGCGCAAGTTCTACCTGCAACTTTCCTTCCTTTGAAGTTGCTCTAGATGCAAAAATATCTAAAACCAAAATAGTTCTGTCTATAACTCTAACACCTGTCACTTCCTCTAAGTTCCTTATTTGCATACCAGATAATTCATCATTGAAAATCACTGTATCAGCCTCAAGCATTTGGCACATTTCTGAAAGTTCAAGAACTTTACCCTTTCCTATATAAGTTCCTGTATTAACTTTTTCTATTTTTTGTACCATAACACCGAGAACTTCACCACCTGCTGCTTCTGCAAGGCCAGCAAGTTCCTCCATAGAATAATCTATCTTTTCTTTTTTATATGCACCGACAAGTATTGCTTTAAACTCATCTTCTCTTATAATCTCATTATTTTCATTAAATTTAACCATACCAAAACATTAAAACACCTTGACTAAATAGTCAAGGTGTTTTCTATATTTATTAATTTTCAACTTCATTTAACACATCAATAAGCTTATCATTTAGTACTTTAATATGAGTTCCCTTCATACCAAGAGATTTAGACTCAATCACTCCAGCACTCTCTAGCTTTCTTAATGCATTTACTATAACTGATCTTGTTATGCTTGATTTATCAGCAATTCGACTAGCCACCAAAATACCTTCTAAACCATTAAGTTCTTCAAATATTTTCTTAACAGCTTCATTTTCAGAATATGAAAGAGTACCTATAGCCATCTTAACAACTTCTTCGTTTCTTATACTTTCTTCTTTTTCAAGAGATTTCTTTCTCTGTATTTCAATACCTACAGTAGTAGCACCAATTTCTGCCAAAGCAATATCCTCATCACTAAATAGTAAATCATATCTAGTCATTAAGAGAGTTCCACATCTTTCTCCACCACCCATTACAGGAATAAGCATATGTATTTTATCCTTTGTTTCTTCTTCATTTTTAAAGAACTTTAAAACCTCATCACCAGAAAAATTAGCTCTAGTCTCAGTTATCTTTAATATTTCCTCATTATATTCCTTTGGGAAAAATTCAACTCCCTTATTTTCATCCATAAGCAAGTTACTATCTTCTTTTATAATCAAATGACATCCTAATATTTTACCATTCATATTTGATAGATACACATTAGTATCTGTTAATTCACCTAAAATTTCACATAATTCATTAAAAGAGAAAACTCCCTTTGGAGCCTCTTGAAGCACCCAATTTAATTTCCTAACTTTAGATAAAATGCCTTTTTCCATACTCTTATCTCCTTTTCAAAAAATAAATACTGACAAATATGTATTTGTCAGTATTTTACTATAAAGTTATGATATCTTTCAATATATTTTACAAAACTTTTCTAATTTTTTAGAAAATTCTATCTTCTTGCAGTATTTTATAGAATGTATTTATCCAAATCTTCTGAATGAATCTTCTCATTGAACTTATCACTTACATAATCTTTATCAATTACAAACTTATCAACATCCATATCTGGGATATTAAAAGAAATATCTTCTAATAACTTTTCTAAAATAGTATGTAATCTTCTAGCGCCAATATTTTCTGTTTGCTCATTCATAAGAAATGCCATCTTCGCTATTTGAGCAATTGCATCGTCGCTAAATTCTATTTCTACGCCTTCAGTTTCTAATAACGCTTTTTGCTGCTTTATAATAGCATTTTCTGGAACAGTTAAAATCTTTAAGAAATCATCTTCTGAAAGATTTTCTAACTCAACTCTAATTGGAAATCTACCCTGAAGTTCTGGAATTAAATCTGTTGGCTTCGAAGTGTGAAACGCACCAGCACCAATAAATAAAATATGATCTGTTTTTACTGGACCATGTTTTGTATTAACTACACTGCCTTCTACGATAGGTAAAATATCTCTTTGAACACCTTCTCTTGAAACGTCTCCACCTGATCTATATCCTTCTCCTGAAGCGATCTTGTCAATTTCGTCAATAAAAATAATACCATTTTGTTCAGCATTTCTAAGAGCGTCTTCAACTACCTGATCCATATCAATTAAGTTTTGAGCTTCTTCTTCCCTTAAAATCTTACGTGCTTCTTTAACTTTAACTCTCTTATTTTTAGTTTTTTTAGGCATCATATCACCAAAAATATTTCCAATCGCAATACTCATACCTTCATTGCCCATATCAAGTTCATTACCTTTAGGTGCACTAGTTACACTAATTTCAATATATTCTTCTTCTAATTGACCTTCTCTTAACTGTCTTCTTACTTGTTCTCTTGCAAGGTTAATATCAGAACCTGCCACATCAGCTTCTTCCTGTTGTTTTTGTGCTTGACTTTCCTCATATTGCTGTTTTTGGCTAATATATCCACCACCACTTAAAATAAAGTCAAACGGATTATTAGCTGAACCCTTTTCTTTTTTAGCATTTTTATCTGGTACTAAAGCTTCTACAATTCTATCTTCTGCTAACTTCTCTGCAACTGCATACTTTTCTTCTAGTCTTGACTGCTTTGTAATTCTAATAGACGCTTCAACTAAATCTCTTACCATAGAATCAACATCACGTCCAACATATCCAACCTCAGTAAACTTTGTAGCTTCGACTTTTACAAATGGAGCATCCATCAATTTCGCAAGTCTTCTTGCAATTTCAGTTTTACCTACACCAGTTGGACCCATCATTAAAATGTTTTTAGGTGTAATTTCTTCCTGTAACTCTTCTGATAATAAACTTCTTCTATATCTATTTCTTAATGCTACTGCAACTGATTTTTTAGCTTCATTTTGACCAATAATGTATCTATCCAATACATCGACAATTTCTCTTGGTGTCATGTTGTATAATTTATTTGCCATTTTATTGCCTCCTATAGTTTTTCTACTGAAATATGATCATTTGTATATACACAAATTGAAGATGCAATTTTTAGTGATTCTTTAACTACTTCTTCTGCACCCATATCAGTATGATTAAATAAAGCGTTTGCAGCTGAATAAGCATAATTACCACCTGAACCGATAGCTATAAAATCCTGATCTGGCACAATAACTTCGCCATTACCTGAAATGATTAAAATGCAATCTCTATCTGCAGCAATCATCAACGCTTCTAAGCCTCTCATACCTTTATCAGATCTCCAAAGCTGTGCTAAAGCAACTGCCGCCCTCTTTAGATTTCCGCCATGTTCTTCAAGTTTTTTTTCAAATTTTTCAGTTAAAGAAAAGGCATCGGCTACAGATCCTGCAAACCCTGTTAATACCTGATCTCTATAAATTTTTCTAACTTTTTTTGCACCATTTTTCATAATTGCAGTTTCGCCCATTGTAACCTGACCATCGCCACCAATGCAAACATCATCTGGACCTCTTCTAACTGCACAAATTGTAGTTGCATGAAATTCTACCATTTACTTTACCTCCACTTTCTCTTTATAATCACATTCTTTATTTAAACAAACTAATCCTTCAAATTTCTTAGTTTTTTTCTCAGTTAATAGCTCACCACATTTCGGGCATTTTTTGTTAATTGGTTTATCCCAATAAGATTGATCACATTCTGGATAACCACTGCATCCATAAAAAATCTTTCCTTTTCTGCTTCTTTTTTCAAGAAGCTCCTTGCCACACTTTGGACATAAAACTCCTATCGGCTTTACTATAGGCTTAGTGTTTTTACATTCCGGATAACCACTGCAAGCTAAAAATTCTCCAAATTTTCCATGCTTTTTCACCATATATTTACCACATAGCTCACATTTTATATCTGTAATTTCTTCTTTTTCTTCAATTTTTTCTATATTTTCATCAGCTATTTTTAATTCTTGCTCAAATGATCCATAAAAATCTCTTAATATCTGCTTCCAATCCATAATTGTAACACCAACCTCATCCAACTTATTTTCCATGTCAGCAGTAAAGTTAGTATCTACAATTTCCTCAAAATATTCAGACAGCATATTTATAACTGTAAAACCAAGTTCTGTAGGATTTAAGCTCTTACTTACTTTTTTTATATATCTTCTATCTACTAAGGTTGCTACAATTGGCGCATATGTACTTGGTCTGCCTATATTTAGTTCCTCTAAAGTTTTAACCAATGAGGCTTCAGTAAATCTAGCCGGTGGCTGTGTAAAACACTGTTCACCATTAATATATTCTGCATCAAGCACTTTTCCTACAACTAGATGTGGCAATAATTTATCCTCATCTGCATCTTGTTTATATACTCTTAAGTAACCATCAAATAATAGTTTAGATCCATTAGCTCTAAAAGTATAGTCACCATTTGTAATATCTGCAGCAACTCCCATATACTTAGAGTTTGACATCTGACTTGCTACAAATCTATTCCATATCAATTTATATAACTTATACTGATCAGCTGTCAAAGATTCCTTTATATCATCTGGTATTAGATTTACATTTGTCGGTCTAATAGCCTCATGAGCATCTTGAGCTTCTTTACGCTTATTTGCATAAACTTTACCGCCATAATAATCTAACCCGTATCGCTCAATAATAAAATCCTTAGCTGCCATTCTCGCTTCATCTGAAATACGAATTGAGTCTGTTCTAATATATGATACAAGACCAACAATTCCAACATTTTTAATATCAACACCTTCATATAGTTGTTGAGCTATCTGCATAGTCTTACGAGTATTGAAGTTGATTTTATTAGCACTATCTTGCTGCAAACTACTTGTCGTATATGGGGCAGCAGGCTTTTTCTGACGCTCCTTTTCATCTATTTTAGACACTACAAAATCATTATCAGAAAGTTCTTCAATTACTTTATCATTTTCTTGCTTATTACTAATTTTTATTTTTTTACCTTTATATAGGTTTAATTTAGCTTCAAATTTTTTCTCACCTAAAAATCCTGAAGTTATGTTCCAATACTCTTCAGGTATAAATTTTTCTATTTCCTTTTCTCTATCACATATGATTTTAAGAGCCGCTGATTGTACTCTGCCCGCACTAAGTCCTCTCCTAACCTTACGCCATAAAAGCGGACTTATAGAATAACCCACAATTCTATCTAAAACTCTACGAGCTTGCTGTGCATCTACTAATCCCATATCAATAGCTCTTGGATGATTAACTGCATTTTTAACTGCATTTTTAGTAATTTCATTAAAAACTATACGGCAAGGTTCATTAGGATCTATTCCAAGCAAATAAGCCAAATGCCAAGATATAGCTTCTCCTTCTCTATCAGGGTCGGTAGCTAGATATACACGCTTGGCATTTTTAGCTTCTTTTTTCAATTCCTTGATAATATCTCCCTTGCCTCTTATATTAATATATTTAGGCTCAAAATCATCTTCTATATCTATCCCCATCTTGCTTTTAGGTAGGTCTCTAACATGGCCAACTGATGCTACGACCTTGTAGCTACTACCTAAAAACTTGCCAATTGTCTTAGCCTTAGATGGAGATTCCACTATTACCAAATTCTTTTTTCTTGTTTGCTTCTTCTTTGTAGTAGCCATTAAATTTCTCCCTTTTCACGGTTTTACTTACTAGCATAGAATTATATTCTCTTTATTGTTATTTTGCAACAAAAACTTTTCCAAGTGAAGTATATACTACACCTTTCATTTCTAAAATTGTAATAATTCCGTTAATATATGAAGGCTTTTTATTTAAAGCCTCACATATTTTTTCAACAGACAATTCTCCTCTATCTCTTATTATATTTAATATTTCTTTTTCTTCATAGCTTAAATTTATTTCCTCTAAAAATTTTTCATCACAAACTCCTAAGTTTTGTAAAACATCATCAATTACAACTATAGGAATAGCTCCATCTGCTATCAATCTGTTAGAACCCATATTATGAATATTGTTAATATTTCCAGGAATGGCCATAACTTCCTTACCTAAGTCCATAGCTAGTTCAGCAGTTATTAATGCTCCACTATTTAAACCTGCTTCTGCTACAACTACCATTTCGGACAAAGCAGCAATAATCCTATTTCGCTTGGGAAAAGACCACCTAGAAGGAGACATACCTGGAGGATATTCTGAAATAACAAGTCCTTCCCTTGCAATCCTATCTTTAATCTTCCAATTTTCAGCAGGATAACACCTATCTATACCACATCCTAAAACAGCTATAGTCTTACCACAATCCTTTAAAGCTCCTTCATGAGCATAAGTATCAATCCCTCGTGCCATACCACTTACTACTGTAATACCACATCTACTTATTTTTTCACCGACCATTAAAGAAGCCCATTTTCCATAAGAACTTATTTTTCTTGAACCTACAACAGCAACCTTTCTTTTATTTAAAAATTCAAGATTCCCAAGACAATAAAGTTTTTGTGGAACCTCCTTAAGTTTCAATAATTCTTTAGGGAATATCTCATCTTCAGGCGTTATAATCGTGTATATTCCTATTTTTTCCATAATTTAACCTCTCATGTTTCTATACTGCAAAGCTTCTGCAATATGAGTAACTTTTATATCTTTTGAATTGTCAAGATCTGCAATAGTTCTGCTCACTTTGATTACTTTTCTATAACCTCTCATAGATAAATTCAATGTCTTATATGCATTTTCAAGAAGTGTTCTCTCAGCATCACCTAATCTACAATATATTTTATAATCTTTAGATTCCATTTGACTATTTAAATTAATTTTTCTGTTTTCAAAACGCTTCTTTTGTATTTTTCTAGCATTTATAACCTGTAGTTTCATCTGTTTAGTATCAATAACACCTTCACTTTTATCTATCAACTTATAATTTATAGGATTCATCTGAGCAAATAAATCTATCCTATCAATAAGAGGTGTTTTAAACTTTTCATTAAAAGAATTAATTTGAGCAGGCGTACATATACACTCATGATTTTCATCTCCGAAATAGCCACACTTGCAAGGGTTAGTAGCTAAAAGTAGTATAAAGTCAGCCGGAAAAATCACACTTTCTCTCTTCCTGATAACATTTATATACCCATCATCTAAAAGCTGTCTTAACCCTTCTAATATTTTCATATCAAATGTAGTAAATTCATCTAAAAATAACACTCCTCTATGGGCTAGCGAAACTTCACCTGGTTTTGGTATAAATCCGCCGCCAAACATTCCTGCAGAAGTAGTATTGTTATAAGGATTTCTAAATGGTCTTATATTAATAAATCTTGAATTCTTATTTAGTAGGCCTGCTACACTATAAATCTTAGTAAGTTGTATTTGCTCCTCATAATCTAATGGTGGCAAAATACTCTTAAATCTTTTAGCCATCATAGTTTTGCCAGTCCCCGGGGGTCCTATCATCATAAGATTGTGCCCACCAGCTGCTGCAATAACCATAATTCTTTTAACAACCTCTTGTCCATAAACTTGAGAAAAATCAATTTCTTCATTATCTGTTACTGATTCTATAGTTTTACATTTATCATGATTTACTCCCGCCAATATAGATATAACATCACTTAAAGATTTAACCGAATAAACATTACTCTTCTTTAATAAGGCTCCCTCAAATTCATTTTCTTTTGGTATGATTATGTTTTCTATTCCATGTTCTTCAGCTGCAATTATAAGTGGTAGTAATCCAACTACACCATTTATATTACCTTCTAAAGTAAGTTCACCAAAAAAAGCATATTTTTTCCAGTTAAAACTAACTCCTTGATTTGATGCTCCTAGTATTGCCATAGCCATAGGTAAATCATAGTGACTACCACATTTTCTCTTATCTGCTGGAGATAGATTTACAGTAATCCTACACTGTGGTAGTTTATATCCGCTATTTACAAGTGCTGCTCTTATTCTTTGATTTGATTCCTTTATTATAGTATCTGTTAATCCTACTATGTTAAAAGTAGGAATTCCTCTACTTAAATCAGCTTCAACTAATATAGTTTCAGCATCTATACCATTTAAAGTGCTAGTATATGTTTTAAATATCATATGTCCCTCCCTTAAAAAGCATTTTCAATGTGGTTACAGTAAACTTCTATAACATCAAAGCCAACATCGTAATTAGTTACTTTTTCCCACATCATATATACAGCTGCAGCCTTTCTAATATGTTCTATTTTATTTTTATCTATAGCTTCTCTAGGCAATCCAAATTGATCAGTAGTCCTAAATTTAACCTCAAAAAATACAATTCTATTATTTTTCTTAGCAATTATATCTATTTCTCCAATTCGACAACTAAAGTTTTGTGCAACTATTTCATAACCATTCAATTTTAAGTACTCAGCTGCCATCTTTTCGCCAAATCTTCCAAGTTCCTTTGTGTTCATAATGTCGCCCTCCTTTTCCATATTTTTACATTATTTTATATTATTTTCCATTTATAGTCAATTGTAAAAAAAATAATCCCCACTTTTGGGAATTATTTTATGTAAAATCTTTTAATTTTTCAAAACTAAATCTTCAATAGCCTTTGCAACTCCATCTTTGTCATTACTATCAGTAAAATAGTTTGCCACATCCTTTATTTCATCAGCTGCATTTGCTACTGCAACAGCTGTACCAGCTAACATAAGCATAGCCTTATCATTAGGACTATCTCCACAGCACATTATCGCATCTTTTTGAACATCTAAAAAATCAGCTAAATGCTGCAATGCAGAGGCCTTACTTGTATTTCCGCCTCCAATTTCGAGATTATCTGGCATAGAAGATGTAATCGTAACATTTTTAAGTTTTATTAAATCATTATAAGTATCCTTTTTATCTTTATTATTTTCAAAGAAAATATTTATATTTTCTATTTTATCATTATTCATCAAAATAAAATTATAAATATCATCTACTGGTTTTCTAGTAGTCAAAACATATTCTTTTGCTCTAAAAGATTTAATACCATCTCTTATAGCTTCAAATTCACTTTTTTGAATATACGCTTGACCATCTGTAAACACCTCTATCATATTGCCTTTTTCTTTTAGATAGTCACAAACACTTAAAACAGCTTTACTATCTATACAGTTACTATATATAAGCTTTCCAGTTGCAAGAATTCTTACCTCTGCACCATTAGAATTTACTGTATACTCTAATCCTTTAATATCATAAACATCTTTAGGCATGCTATAAAAACTTCTTCCAGTAGCTATGATAACATGAACACCCATTTTTGCAGCTGCCTCTAAAGCTTCTTTCGTTCTCTTAGAAATATGTCCTTTATTATTCAATGTTGTTTTATCTAAGTCTAAGCCTATTAATTTTATCTTCATTTATTTCACCATCGCTAATGCTTCCTTATATTCTTCATTAAACTCTTTAACAAAGCTCATAGGTGCACTCTCACCATGTCCAGGATAAATAATTAAATCTTTAGGCCACTTATCAACAACATTTGCACAACTTTTCGCCATTTCCTCAGGACTTCCGTCATCTAAACTAGTTAAACCTATTTCATTACTAAATACAGTATCACCAGTAAAAACAACCTTACTATTTTTAGCTAAAATACACACTCCACCCTTTGTATGTCCTGGTGTGTTTATACATAACAAGTCTTCATCTACTAATCTAAACACGTGCATATCTTCAAATATATCTAAAAGATTAGAATCATCCTTTAGAGTCTCACATGCCTTGTCAAAATCTCTTACATTTATATTCATTCTAATATCAAACTCTTTGGCGATTTTAGGGCCAGCAGTGATATGGTCATAATGATGATGAGTAAATATAATCCCTAACGGATTTAGTTTGTTTTCTTTAACATAATTTATATATTCATTTGCATTATATCCTGTATCTATAAGGTAACAATCCTTGCTACCAGCTTTGTGAATTACATATCCATTTTCAGCAAGGCTTCCGCCTACAAATCTTTTTATAATCATATTTTTTCTTCCTCCTTCTTTTCCATATTCATTATACCCAAAAGTAACATTTCAATGCAAATAAATTGTAAATTTATAAATTCTCTCATTCTTATATGCATTTATGAAATATATATTGAAATTTAATGCAATAGTGTTAAAATTAACTATGAATGACATTATTTTATATTGTTTATAGAAAGGTAATATAATGAATATAGCAATTGTTGGAGCAGGCAAATTAGGAAAAAAATTAGCTTATGCTCTTTTAAGTGGTAACCATTCAGTAACAGTTATTGATAAAAATGAACAAAATCTTCAGAAGCTAGCTCTTCAAATGGATATTATGACTGTAGCTGCCGATGGTAAAGAAGTTTCTGTTTTAAAAGAAATTCACATTTCAACGTATGATTATCTAATAGCTACAACGTCTAACGATGAGCTAAATATAACTATTGCAGCATTTGCAAAAAAACTTGGATGTAAATGTGTTCTTGCAAGAGTTAGAGATCCAGAACATATGGGTCAGTTTGATTTTATAAGAGATACTATGCATATAGACCACCTTATTAATCCAGATATGGCCATTTCTAACGAGATATATAAATTCTTAGTTGAAAAATATACACTAAGTAATGGTATTTTTTCATCAGGCAAAATTTCTTTAATAGAATTCCACGCTAAAAATCTACCTCAATTAATGGGCTTATCTCTCCATGATATAAATAACGTGCTACCTGGTATGCTTGTAGTTGCCATATCAAGAAACGGTAAAGTTATCATTCCACACGGTGATGATATAATAATGGAACATGATTCTCTTTATGTAATCGGAGCAAATGAGCCTATTACTAAACTTAATAGTAAAGTTCACGAAATAGGTACATATACAAATCTACAAAAAGTTATGATTATAGGTGGTGGTAAAACAGGCCTGTATCTTGCAAAACGTCTATCTAACTTTGGTATAGCTGTAAAAATTATTGAACGTGACCTTGCAAGATGCCATTATCTTGCTGAAAAGCTTGAAAACGTTATGATTTTACATGGTGATGGCACAGACAGACAACTACTTGAAGAAGAAAATATACAAGACATGGATGGTTTTGTAACTGCAACAGGCTATGATGAAGATAATCTTTTATTAGCTCTTATGGCCAAAGAATATAAGATTGCAGATGTTATTGCAAAAGTTAGTCGTGGCATTTATACGGAATTAGTTTCAAATCTAGGTGTAGATATGGCTCTAAATCCTCTCGATATTGTAACAAGTAATATCGCTAAAATGATTCAAGGAAAGAAAAAGATTATTTCAAATCAACTTGTACAAGGTCAAGCTGAAATCACTGAGCTTATCGCAAGCCACAATATGAAAATTGCTAATAAACCACTTAAAAATATAGATTTACCTAAGGGGGTTATTATTGGTGCAATTCATAGAGGTTCAGAAGTTATTATACCTAATGGTGATACAGTTATAAACGAAGGCGACCGAGTTTTAATCTTTTCACTTCTTACTGCTATGCCAGAAATGGCAGTATATACACGTCATTAGAGAGGGTACATATAGACATGGATATTAATTATAGAATCTCCACTAAAATATTTGGTGCAATCCTATGTGTTTTAGGACTAGCTATGCTACTTCCTGTAGGTGTAGGGATTTTTTATCGAGAATATGAAAGCGTAAAAGCTTTTACCAAAGTATTAATACCCGCCATAGTTATAGGAACTGTTTTGATAAAAACTATGGACTCAAATAAGAGAAGCTTAAAAATGAGAGATGGCTGTTTTATAGTATCTATTTCTTGGATTTTATGCGGACTTGTAGGCTGTTTGCCTTTTTTTATCTCAGGAAATATACCTAATTTTATCGATGCCTTTTTCGAAACATGCTCTGGATTTAGCACTACTGGCTCAACAATTTTAACCGATATTGAAGCATTGCCTAAGGCAATGCTATTTTGGCGTTCTTTTACTCACTGGTTAGGTGGAATGGGTATTTTAGTCTTTACAATAGCTTTGCTTCCAGCCATAGGAGTCGAAGGGCAGCAAATTGCCGCTGCAGAAGTTCCAGGTCCTACATTGTCTAAAATAGTACCTAAACTATCAGACACTGCTAGATATTTGTACATACTTTACTTAGTTATGACTCTAGTAGAAACTGTACTACTTATGTTTGGTGGACTTGACTTGTTTGATGCACTTTGCCATTCATTTTCTTCCTTAGGAACAGGAGGATTTTCAAACTATAATGCCAGTATAGCTCATTTTGATAGCATTTACGTTGAAATAGTTATAATGATATTTATGTTCCTTGCAGGTATGAACTTTAACTTATTCTTCGTATTTTATAAAAATGGTTTCAAATCATTTTATAAAGATGGCGAATGGAAGCTTTATGTCTACATAATAGGCATGAGTACCCTACTTATAACTTTAGTTCTTTATTTTACAAACAACTATTCTCTTGGAGAATCCTTAAGATATGCTTCATTCCAAGATATTTCGATTATTACTACAACTGGGTTTGCTACAGCAGATTATACACTTTGGCCAACTTTTTGCCAATTGATACTATTCTTATTATTATATTGTGGTGGTTGTTCATCTTCAACTGGCGGCGGTATAAAAGTTGTAAGAGTTTTAGTACTTCTAAAACTTGTAAAAAGATCAATAGCAATAAGGCTTCATCCTCGTGCTGTAGTTCAAGTAAAAGTTAATAATCAATTGCTTACAAGAGATACAGTATCAAACATTGCAAACTTTTTATTTTTATACTTAGCACTAGGTATGTTTGGAGCTTTCATAGTATCTTTTGATGGATATGACTTTGTTACTAGTATAAGTGCCTCTTTTACTTGTCTTGGTAATACTGGTCCAGGCTTTTGTGCTATCGGCCCTGCAGAAAACTTCACTATTTTTTCTGATTTTACCAAACTGGTACTTTCATTTATAATGATTGCAGGACGTCTAGAGTTATTTACTTTATTGATGCTATTTACTAAGAGATTTTGGAATCCATTCCATTAAGGAGAAATTATGGAAATTAATAAACGAAGGATGGTAAGATTATTTGCTATGACCATATTTATAATGGCAATAGCAATGGTTCCATCAATTTTATGCGCAATTTATGAAAAACAATATTATATGGTAAAAGCTTTTGCCATACCAGCTGGAATTATGTTAGTTTTAGGAAGTGTTTTATTAAAAACTATCACTCCCTCTACAGCCAATTTAAAAATAAGAGATGGTTACATGGGTATTTTTCTAGTAATTTTTGTTAGTGCCATTGCTGGTGCATTCCCTTATTGGATTAGCATACCAAACGCTAATTTCGCAGATGCATTTTTTGAATCATCTGCTGGACTATCAACTACAAGTGCTACTGTATTTTATGAGCCAGCCATGGGAAATAGCTTGATTTTATGGAAATCTATCGAACATTGGTTAGGTGGCATAAGTATATTGATATTTATAGTATCTATCCTACCGATTTTAGGCGTAGGTGATCAACAAATAGCAACTGCTGAAGCACATGGTTCATTTCAAAATAAAATAGCCCCTCGTTCAAAGGCTATAGTAAAATACACCATAATAATTTATTTGATTTTAACAATAGCTGCTTTTGTATATTTCTTGTTTGGTAAAATAGGCATATTTGATGCCTTTATACTATCTCTTTCAACTAGTAGTACCTCTGGTGTTTTGTTACACCCACAAGGAATTTCATATTACAATAGTTTTTATATAGAAATGGGGGTTTCTATATTCTGTATTTTATCTAGTATAAGCTTTGTACTTTATATTCATTTTTATAAAAAGAATTTTGTTGAAATAAAAAAGAATATAGAATTAAGAGCATTTTTAATTATAATTGCTGTGTCTACAGTAATTATAACTATATTACTATATATGACCAATAATACAGATCGTAGTCTAATTGAAGCACTCAGAGATAGTTTCTTTCAGGTTTCATCTTTTGCAACAACTTCTGGTTTTGCCTTAGAAGATTATACTCTTTGGCCTTCACCTTGTTGTTTCCTACTTATATCTCTTATGATTATAGGTGGGTGCTCTGCATCGACTACAGGCTCATTTAAAGTAATTAGACTTTTGATTGTATCTAAACTTATAAGTCGTGGTTTTACTAAAAGAATACATCCTAGAGCTGTAAAAGCTGTTCGCATAGGAAATAGTAAAATCAGTGCTAAAATGGTTAGTTCTGTTACTACATTTGCAATACTTTATTTTGCCACTTTATTATTTAGTGCAGTTATTTTAAGTTTACAAAATTTAGATTTACCTACTACATTTTCTGCTGCCTTAGGTGCTATTTCAAATGATGGCATTAGCTTTGGTAGCATAGGAATGAGCGGGGACTATAGCATATTCCATCCAATACTAAAGATTTATCTTTCATTTCTTATGGTAGTAGGTCGTTTAGGACTTCTAACAGTATTTATAGTATTTTTACCATCATTTTGGAATCCAAATAAAAGAATTAGAATCCAATAATAAAAAAATAATCCTTCTAAAAATATCAAGAAGGATTATTTTTTTAGAGATATTTATTTTTGTTTTTTTCTTTGTCTAACACACTCTGTAAGTAAAAATTCTACTTGACCATTTATAGATCTAAAATCTTCTTCTGCCCAAGCAGCAATTTCATTCCATAGTGACGGTGATAATCTTAGAAGCATTTGTTTTTTTTGCTTTTCCTTATCTTTTAAAGCCTTTTCTTTCTTTTTTATTTCTTTTTCTAGCTCATCAAGCCGCTCAAGACGTGCCTTTAGCTGCTCTTCACGTTTTTCTGGTGTATCACTCACTTAAAAGCACACCTCCTTTTTAAATTCAAATTCATATACCTAAGTATTTTAATATATTGTGCCACTATTTACAATAGGTTGTGGCTCTTTATCACCACAAAGAACTACAAGCAAGTTTGAAACCATAGCTGCTTTTCTCTCATCATCAAGAATTATAAGCTCATCCTCTTCTAGTTGATCTAATGCCATTCTCACCATACCTACGGCACCTTCTACTATTTTTTCTCTAGCTGCTATTGTAGCTGCTGCCTGCTGTCTTTTTAGCATAGCCGCTGCAATTTCTTCTGAATAAGATAAGTGAGTAATGCGAACTTCTAAAATCTCAAGTCCTGCATCCATAACTTTTTCTTGAAGCTCCTCTTTCATCTTCTTAGCGATTTCTAAACTTGAACCTCTTAAAGTCATTTCATCATCATCATTTTCCACTGTATCATAAGGATATAATCTTGCTGTATTTCTAATAGTCGAATCACACTGAATTGAAAGATATTCAAAGTAATCTTCTACATTAAATACTGCTTTAGTTGGATCTGCTACTTTCCAAATAACTACTGAGCCGATAATAACTGGATTACCCTGAACATCGTTTACCTTTTGCTGTGGATTATTAAGAGTCATAGTTTTTGTGGAAACTTTTTTACCCTTATTTTTATTACCTCCTGAACTTTTTTTCTTAGTACCTTGAGTCATATCTTCTATCTGTTCCATCATCCCCTGTGCAGTAGGATTAAATCCTGTTGAAAACGGATTTACAAAGAAAAATCCATCTTTTTTAATAGTTCCATAATACTTACCAAATAAAGTTAAAACTAAAGCTTCATTAGGATTGACAACTTTTAATCCTCCCATAAGGATTGGAAAAATTATTGTTCCAGCTATGCCTATAAACACAAATACCGACATAAATATCATAACTCCAAGAACTATAGAGCATATGCTTAAAATCAATCCTAAAATAGTAACAATAAGCATACCCATACCTGAAATAGGCTTAAGTTCTTTTTCAATTATTTCGATGCTTCTACTAGCATCTATTCTTTCCTTCTTCATCTTACTTCCTCCTATATAATGATATCAATTTGATATCATTATAATATTTTATATTTTCACAAATGTCAATAGCAAAAAAATAAAAAGAGACTTAACATTATAGAAAAGTCTCTTTAAGTCTTAACTTATATAGTTTTAGCTATATATTATGCCAATACAAAATTAATTTCCCTCTCATGCATATACACACTATGAACCTTAACTTTGATCTTATCACCTAAGGCATAAATTTTATTTGTTCTCTGACCTCTAACTCTATACTTAGTAGGCTCAAACTCATAATAGTCATCATTTATAAATTCAAGTTTAATCATGCCTTCTACACAATTTGGCAGTTCTACATAAATACCAAAATTAGTTACGCCACTTATGATACCCTCATACTCTTCTCCTACATGATTGCTCATATATTCGGCCATCTTCATCTTTTCAACTTCACGTTCAAGCTCTATAGCTTCACGTTCAGTTTTAGATGCCTGCTCTGATACTTCTTCACTTTTTTTTAGATATCTTTTAACGTCACTATCACCAAACTTACCATTTATAATTTTCTTAATAATTCTGTGAATCATTAAATCAGGATATCTTCTAATAGGTGAAGTGAAGTGACAATAGTACTTAAGTGCCAGTCCAAAATGACCTTTACACTCAGTCTCATATGTAGCCTTTTGCATGGATCGCAACATTAAACTATTTACTACACCTTCATAAGATTTATCTTTTATTTCATCTAAAATCTTACTTAATTTTGATGGATGTATATCGGCCAAATTACCATTTAAGGCAACACCTAAGCCTGCTAAAAAGGCCTTCAGTTCCTCCATTTTTTCTAAGGAAGGTTTTTCGTGAACTCTATATACAAATGGTACGTTCATCCAGAAAAAATGCTCCGCTACTGTTTCGTTAGCAAGAAGCATAAACTCCTCAATCATCCTATTTGCAACTCGTCTATCAGCAGCGCCAATATATATAGGGACTCCCTTTTTATCTAGCACAATATGAGCTTCATCTATGTTAAAGTCCAAACTTCCCCTATGGTCCTTCTTCTTTCTAAGAATATTTGCAAGCTCAGCCATTTCAAACAAATACTTATTTTCATCAGTTATATTACCACTTTCAATAATATCTGAAACATCATCATAAACAAGCCTCTTATGAGAATGTATCACACTTTCATAAATATCGTGATCCACAACCTTGCCTGTTTCATCAATCTGCATCTCGCAGGTTAAAGTTAACCTATCCTCTCCAGGATTAAGTGAACATATGCCGTTTGATAATTCCTCAGGAAGCATAGGCACCACCTGATTTATCAAATATACACTGTTTCCTCTCTTTAAGGCTTCTTTATCTAAAGGTCCATTTTCCTTAACATAATGACAAACGTCAGCAATATGCACACCCAGCTTAAAGTGCCCATTTGCAAGCTTTGAAACTGACACAGCATCGTCAAAATCCTTACTGTCAGCACCATCTATAGTAACAGTAAAAAGGTCTCTCAAATCGCGTCTTTTTGCTATTTCTTCTGCTGTAATGGCCTGTTTGCTTACAGCCTTCGCCTCTGCAGCAGCTCTACTTGGGAATGTCTTAAACAGGTTGTTTTGGCGTATTAGTGCTAAAATATCTGCTCCCGATTCACCCTTTTTGGCAATGATTTCTGTAATCCTGCCTTCTGCTTTATGTCTGCCTTCAGGATATTTAATTATTTCTGCTACAACCTTATCTCCATTTTTTGCACCACTAGTATACTTTTTAGGAATAAATATATCATCTCTAAGTTTTCTATCATCTGGAATTACAAATCCAAATTTTTTACTTTTATCAAAAGTTCCTACAACTTCTGTAAAATTACGATCTAAAACATTTACGATAATTCCTTCAGGAGAATTCCCCCAAAGATATTCAGGTATTAAATCTACTTCAACCTTATCGCCATTCATAGCACCATGAAGGCTTTCGGCTGCAATATATATATCTGCAATATTTATATGATTTAAATCAGTTACTTCCTCAGGCACTACAAATCCAAACCCTTTTTTGTGAGTTTGCAATCTACCTATAATATAATTTCTTCTTTTTTTCTTAGCCATAAAAGCTTCCTTTCAATTCACTACATATAAAAACAGCGGATGGTAAAATGATACCATCCGCCTTTGATATTTACTATTAGCCTCTTACTTCAAGAGTTACAATAACAAGGGAAAGAACGATGAATAATACTGCTGCAATTGTTGTAATTCTGCTTAGTATTGCTTCATAACCTCTACTTTTCTTCTTGCCAAATAACTGCTCTGCACCGCCTCCAATTGAACCAGAAAGTCCATCACTATTACTTGACTGCATTAAAATACTTCCAATTAATATTACTGAAGCGATTGCTAATATAACCATTAAGATTTTCATCATTTTCCTCCAATTACTTATTTATTTAACTACATAAGTATATCACACAGAAAATACATAATCAAGGGATATTCACTGTTTTAATTTGTTTACCATCACACATAAAAAATAATTCAAAATCTTTAGAATTCTTTAGAATTTAACCTATTGTATATATTTAAATTTCTAAATATAATAATGATACAATAATATATTGGTTTACTATATATTGTAAAAACTTCCGCAATGCAAAGAAAGTTGGTAAAAATATGACATTTATAAAAAAATTAAAACTTGAAATAATCTTAATTATAATAATAAGCTTTTCTTGTATATTATGTGTTATGTTTTATTCTTCTAATATTATAAAAGAATCTAATAGCAATCATTCTTTTTATACTGCGATTAAAGATATACCAAAAGAAGAAAAACAAATACTTCTAAACTGTTTTCAGTACATTGAAAATAATAACTTACATTACAAAGATTATTTAGACTATAATACATACACAATCAACACACCTGCTTATGTTAAGCAAGAGAATATACAATACACTGATTCTAAACAACAATTTAATAGTGGAGATATTATTATACGTATTGGTAATACATTGTCACAAGAAGATGATAAACATCAACACGCTTATGTTTTACTGATTCTCGATAAAAAAACAAAACATGTAAAAGGTCATTTCCCATTAAAATAAAAGCTGGAGTGTATTATGGATTTCTTATTAAAGACTATTTTACCGTTAATAATTCCTTTAATATCCCTAATAGCAATATTATCTGTAGCTATTAGAGCAATTATATTAAAAACTAAAAATAAAAATGTTAGCATTTTAGGTAGTATAGGCAAACTCATTGGAAACTCAACATTAAACATTTTACCTAAAAATATAATGGGCGCACGTCCAAATGGACACTTCACTAAACCAAATTTTTCATACGATGAAAAAGAAAACACAGATGATAATAAAAGTAAGGAGGAGTAAATTATGAGTACATTTACAAAATATTTTCTTGTATCATTAGGATTTTGTCTTTTCGGATCTTATATACAAATGCATTTATCTGCTGTAGGTATAGATATACCTCTTGCAGTCATCGGATTTATGACACCTATACTATATAGGCTAACAAAAGATGATGACAAATAATATGTTGTAATCTTAAAGTAAATAAAGGAATTGATATTTATGAAAAAAACTATATTAAAACCATCCGTTATTATATTATTTATAGTGTTTTTAGCTATTGTAATCACCCTAAGTATATATACACGCTCATGGACAATAAAAGATAAATATCCTGATATTGATTTATCAAAGTGTACTAAAATTACCGGATTTTATTTTAAAGGCAACTTAAAAGAAGACATAGCTTTTACAATAGATAAAAATGATAAACACTTTAAGGAAATTATAAATTCATTTGAATCTACTAAATTTAAGACAGAGCTATCAAATGTTTTTTCATCAAATACTAAAACATCCGAATACGATAGTTCCGATTATCTATGGCATATAGTATTCCATTTTGAAAATGATAAAGATAAATCATTCTTGCATTTTGAAAACTACTTTGGCAATTTAGAAGCCACTTCAAATGGAAAACAAATAAAATGTAGTACAAGTAATCAAGAAAAATGGTCTGATGAAATAATGGATATAGCTATAAACCACCCAAACTAAATTCAAATTCATGATTTCACTCTTAAAGAAGAAAAAAAATTCCGCTTTCTAAATTGAAAGCGGATATTTTTTATATTTAATAATAATTATTTAAGATTATAAAATGCATCAATACCTGCGTACTGTGCTGTGCCAGCTAGCATTTCTTCAATTCTTAGAAGCTGGTTATACTTAGCGATTCTATCTGTTCTTGATAAAGAACCAGTCTTAATCTGTCCAGCATTTAGACCTACTACGATATCAGCAATTGTAACATCTTCAGTTTCACCAGATCTGTGAGATACTACTGCTGTATATCCAGCCTTCTTAGCCATTTCAATAGCATCAAAAGTTTCTGTTAAAGTACCTATCTGATTTACTTTAATTAAGATAGAGTTACCAATACCTTTTTCGATACCTTCTGCTAATCTTTCAGTGTTAGTAACAAATAAATCATCACCTACAAGCTGAACTTTTTTGCCTAGTCTATCAGTTAAGATCTTCCATCCATCCCAGTCATCTTCTGCAAGACCATCTTCAATAGAAATGATTGGATACTTGTCACAAAGCATTTCGTAGTAAGCTACCATTTCTTCGGCAGTTCTTGTAACGCCTTCACCAGTTAGCTTATAGTCATTAGCTTCTCCATCAAAGAATTCACTTGCTGCTACGTCAAGAGCAATCTTAACATCATCTCCTGGCTTGTATCCAGCCTTTTCAATAGCTTCAATGATTACTGCAATAGCTTCTTCGTTAGTGGTTAAGTTAGGAGCAAAACCACCTTCATCACCAACAGCAGTATTTAATCCCTTACCCTTAAGAACTGATTTTAAGCTGTGGAATACTTCAGCACCCATTCTTAGAGCTTCTCTAAATGTTTCAGCTCCAACAGGCATAATCATAAATTCCTGAATATCAACTGTGTTATCAGCATGTGAACCACCGTTTAAGATGTTCATCATAGGAGTAGGTAAAACTTTGCCGTTTACTCCGCCTAGATATTTAAATAGTGGAAGACCTAAAGCCTTAGCTGAAGCATCAGCAGCTGCCATTGATACACCAAGAATAGCGTTAGCTCCTAATTTACCTTTGTTAGGTGTGCCGTCAAGGTCGATCATAAGCATATCTAGTCCAACCTGATCCATTGGGTTTAGACCAATAATTTCATTTGCAATAATTGTATTTACATTTTCAACAGCCTTAAGAGTACCTTTACCTAAGTATCTTGCCTTATCTCCATCTCTTAATTCAACAGCTTCATGTACACCTGTTGATGCGCCTGATGGTACAATAGCTCTTCCAACTGTTCCGTCATCTAAAGTAATTTCCACTTCTACTGTAGGATTGCCTCTTGAATCTAGTACTTCCCTTGCATGTACGTCAATAATTTCAAACATGTTATTCCTCCTAAAAATCAATAATATCCATAAAATCTCTTGGCTTTAAGCTTGCGCCACCTACTAGAGCACCGTCAATTTCAGCCATATTCATGATTTCAGTTGCATTCGCTGGCTTAACGCTTCCGCCATACTGAATAACAACCTGATCTGCAGTGTCTTCATCATATAGTTTTTCAATAGTACTTCTAATAAACCCGCACATTTCATCAGCCTGCTGTGGTGTAGCAGTTCTGCCAGTTCCAATAGCCCAAACCGGTTCATAAGCAACAACCATCTTAGCAACCTGCTCCTTAGTTAAATCAGCTAAGCCGCCTTTTATCTGAGCTTCAACTACATCAAATTCTTTTCCTGCATCTCTATCTTCTAAAACTTCTCCCACACACATAATAGGTGTAATTGAAGTTTCAAATAACTTATGTAACTTCTTATTTACTGTTTCATCAGTTTCAGCAAAATACTGTCTTCTTTCGCTGTGACCAACTACGCAATAATCAACGCCAATTTCTTCTAGCATTGCAACAGAAATTTCTCCTGTAAAAGCCCCTTCATCTGCAAAATGAACATTCTGAGCTCCTACACCAATGCCAGTTCCCTTAAATATTTCAACTAGAGCTTCAAGATTTGTAAAAGGTGCACAAATTGCAGTTTTAATATCAGTATCCTTGTATAAAGTCTTAAATTCTTCTGCAAAAGCAATTGCTTCCTTTTTAGTCTTAAACATCTTCCAGTTACCTGCAATAAATGGTATTCTCATTTTTCTCTCCTATTTATCTTGTAATACAGCAATTCCTGGTAAAACTTTGCCTTCCAAATATTCCATAGATGCGCCGCCACCTGTAGAAATATGACTCATCTTGTCTCCTAGTTTAAACTGTTCTACTGCCGCTGCGCTGTCTCCACCACCGATAATAGTGATTGCATCACTTGCAGCAAGAGCCTCTGCAACGCCCTTAGTTCCATCTTCGAAGTTAGGCATTTCAAATACCCCCATAGGGCCATTCCACACGATAGTATTAGCCTTAGCAACTTCTTCTGCAAATAAAGCAACAGTCTTAGGACCGATATCCATGCCCATCATATCTGCAGGAATGGCTGTAGAGTCTACCACTACTTTTTTCGCGTCGTTTGAGAACTCTGATGCACATACTGTGTCTATAGGAATTAACATCTTAACACCTTTTTCCTCAGCATCCTTCATTAGCTTAGCTGCAAGATCGATACTTTCTTCATCTAATAGAGAAGTTCCAATTTCATAGCCTTTAGCCTTGAAAAATGTATATGCCATACCTCCACCAACTAAAAGTACATCAACTTTATTTAATAAGTTTTCAATCAAAGGAATCTTATCACTAACTTTAGCTCCTCCCATGATTGCAAGTAAAGGTCTCTTTGGACTTTCAACAGCATTACCTAGATACTGAACTTCTTTTTCGATTAAGAAACCTGAAACTGCTGGCAAGTAATCTGCAATACCTGCAGTTGAGCAATGTGCTCTATGAGCTGTACCAAAAGCATCGTTAACAAAAATTTCAGCTAAGTCAGCTAGTTCTTTTGAAAAACCTGCTTCGTTTTTAGTTTCTTCTTTTCTAAATCTTGTATTTTCAAGTAACATTACCTGTCCATCTGAAAGGTTAGCTGCAGCTTCTTTCACGTTATCATCTACAACTGTTTCAGATGAAATAAATGTTACTTCCTTTTCAATTAATTGGCTTAATCGCTGTGCTACAGGTGCTAATGTAAATTCCATATTAGGCTCACCCTTAGGTCTACCCATATGAGACATAATAATCACCTTTGCATCGTTTTCAATAAGATAGTTTATTGTAGGAAGAGCTGCTCTAATACGTACATCATCAGTGATTTTTCCATCCTTCATAGGAACATTAAAGTCACATCTTACGATTACCTTTTTGCCCTTAACTTCAATATCTTTAACTGTCTTCTTCATTAAAATACCCTCTCAAATTTATTCTTATTTAACGCAAACTATGCCGCACAGTTAAATAAAACTTTGCGGCATAGTAAACAACCTTATTTAATTATTTGCTATCTACAGCGTGCATATGTTTCATCATATCAAGACATTTGCTTGAATAAGCGTATTCATTATCATAGTAAGAAACAAGCTTAAAGAACTTGCTATTTAGTTCAATACCCTGTCTAGCATCAAATATTGATGTATTTGAGTCGCCAATGAAGTCTCCTGAAACAACTTCATCATCTACGTATTCTAAGATACCCTTTAGGTAAGTTTCTGAAGCTTCTTTAACCTTAGCACAGATTTCTTCGTAAGAAGTTTCTTTTTCTAATACTAAGTTTAAGTCAACTAGTGAAACGTCTGCAGTTGGAATTCTGTATGAAATACCTGTCATCTTGCCCTGTAGTTCTGGAATAACTAAACCAACTGCTTTTGCAGCTCCAGTAGTTGTTGGAATAATATTTCCAAATACTGATCTTCCTGTTCTCCAATCTTTCATTGATCTAGCATCTACAACCTTCTGCTTAGATGTAGCTGCATGGATTGTTGACATTAGACCTTCTTTAATTCCAAAGTTATCCTGAATAACTTTAGCTAAAGGAGCCAAGCAGTTTGTTGTGCATGAAGCATTTGAAACTACATTGTATTCCTTTTTGTAATCTTCATGGTTAACACCCATTACGAATGTTGGAGTTTCCTTATCCTTTGCAGGTGCAGAAATAAGAACTTTTTTAGCACCAGCTTTAATATGATCCATAGCTTTTTCTGTAGTTGTGTAAGCACCTGTACCTTCTAGAATATATTCAGCGCCGCAATCTGCCCATGGAATGTTGATAGCCTGATCTTCACTGTAAACAGGAATCTTTTTGCCATCAATAGTAATACCATCTTCGTAAACTCCTAATTCTCCTGGGAATCTACCGAATGTTGAGTCATACTTTAGCATGTAAACAAGATAGTCCTTGTCAGCGTTACGTACATTGATACCACAAATATCAATATCCTTATCGCCATATGCAGCACGAAGTACTACTCTACTGATACGACCAAATCCACTAATACCAACTTTAACTGCCATATTGTCCTCCTTAAAAATTCATAAATTGAATAAATAATTGATTAAAATTTATATATTAAATTATACGATTATAAATTAATATCTCTTTCGTTTGGATGATGAAGCTATATTCATCTCATCCCTATATTTGGCAACTGTTCTTCTTGAAATTGAAAATCCCTTTTCCTTTAACATCTCAACTAACTTTTGATCACTAAATGGTGATTTAGGATTTTCAGAATCTATTAATTCCTTCAAATATTTCTTAATACTATTTGAGGAAACCTCTTCTCCACCATTTGAATACACACCTGTAGAGAAAAAGAATTTAAGTTCATAAACACCTCTTTGGCACTGTAAATATTTGCCATTTATCGCACGACTGACTGTAGACTCATGTATATCCACCTCATCTGCAATCTGTTTAAGAGTCATAGGTTTTAAAAACTTCTCACCTTTATCAAAAAATTCACTTTGAAACTTCACTATGCTTTTAGCAACATTTGTTATAGTCTGCTTACGTTGTTGTATACTTTTTATAAGCCAAACTGCCGATTCCATCTTTTCTGTTAGATAGTTTTTAACAATTTCATCACTATTTTTATCATGCATAAGATGTTCATAGTATGGACTAACAACTAATCCTGGAGCAGTAAATCCGTTAATCTCTACTTCATACTCTCCTTCATTGTTCTTATTTACAAATATGTCTGGCACGACATAAGTTGTTTTCGTATTATTTCCAAAGCAACATCCTGGTTTTGGATCTAAACCTTTAATTAAATCAGCAATTTCTTGTGCCTTAGAAGTGCTAATGCCCACTGCTTTAGCTATATCATTTAACTTATTACTTGCTATATTTTCAAGATGATTATCCAAAACTGCTTCAGTTACATCATCTAATCTGCCAGTAAGCTCAAGTTGTCTTTTTAAGCAATCTCTTAAATCTATTGCAGCTATCCCAAGAGGATCAAACTGCTGAATTTTATCAAGTACATCCATCACTTTTTCACTACTTACGTCTAATGTCTTAGCAATAGCATCACTTGATAATGTTAAATATCCATTTTCGTCTAGCGACTCAATGATGAACTTGCCTATATCAGACTGTTCCTTAGTTTTACATACAAATTGTAACTGATACAACAAATGATCACTTAAGGTTGTCTCACTAGTTATATAATTTTCATAATTATTTTCTTCTTCATCACTTTTATATGTTCCAGAGCCTTTAGTATAACCGCCGTATTCTCCTATAAACTGTCCAATCGCCTCTTCTCTTGTTAGCGTCTCTTTTTTTTCAAAAGACTTATCCTGTTCTAAAACAGGATTAGTTATCAATTGCTCATTTACAAACGCATCCAGTTCATAGCTGTTATATTGTAGTATCTGTATGGCCTGCAACAGTTCCGGAGTCATTACTAGCTTCTGTTGTTGCTCTATTGTCAATTCATATCCTAGCCTCATAATTCACTCCTTTACAAAATACATTATACACTATAAATGATTATTATTTCAACCCTGGATAACCCAATTGACGCAACGCTTCAAATAATAAAATATTGCCACAATTTGATAAATTTAATGACCTTAGCCTAGTATTTTCGCTCATAGGTATACGAATAGCCATATTTTGGTTTGCTTCAACAAAATCTTTTGGCAAACCTTTTGTTTCTCTACCAAAAAGTATCATATCTTCATCTTGAAAGTTTACTTCAGAATATATTTTTCCTCCTTTTGTAGTAGCTAAAAATTTTCGTTTATCCTTGTATTTTTCTAAAAATTCTTCTAAGTTTTCATGAATTTCTAAATCAACGTACTCCCAATAATCAAGTCCTGCTCTTTTTACAGCCTTATCATCTATGCTAAATCCAAGCGGTTTAACAAGATGTAGCTTTGTATTTGTAGCTGCACATGTACGAGCTATATTTCCTGTGTTACCTGGTATCTCAGGCTCCACAAATACAATATGTAATGCCATTTTTACACCTCCTAAATAATATCATAATAGAAATTTTGCATTTAATAAAGACAAAACTTAAATTTTAATGTATAATTTTATAGTATATTTTAAAATTAGGAGGAATGTATTATGAATACAGTAAGAGTTGGATTATTAGGCTTTGGTAATGTAGGAACAGGTACTTACCAAACTTTAGAAATGAATAAAGAGCATATAAAAGAAACTTCAGGCGTTGATATTCAGATCACTAAGGTTCTTGTAAACGATATCAATAAAAAACGTGCTGTAAATACTCCTGATGGCGTACTTACTTCAAACGCAGATGATATTCTAACAAACCCAGATATCGATATCGTAGTTGAAGTATTAGGTGGCATAGAACCTGCGACAGAGTACATGATAAAAGCTATGGAAAATGGCAAGCATGTTGTTACTGCAAATAAAGCTGCTGTAGCTGCAAATTACAAAAAGTTAAATGAAACTGCAAAAGTAAATCATGTTATGCTAAAACTAGAAGCATGTGTAGCTGGTGGTATTCCAATTTTACACCCACTTACAACAGTTTTAATGGCAAACCAGTTTGAAGAAATACTTGGAATTTTAAATGGTACTACTAATTACATCCTAACTCAAATGACTGAATTTGGATTAAATTATGATGAGGTTCTAAAAAAAGCTCAGGAACTTGGATTTGCTGAAGCAGATCCTACTGCAGATGTTGAAGGTTTTGATGCTGCAAATAAACTATCAATTCTTATGGCTTTAGCATTTAATAAATACGTACATCCAGATGATATCCCTACAGAAGGTATCAGTAAAATTACAAAAGAAGATATTGATAAAGCAACAGCAAATGGTTGCAAAATTAAATTAATCGCTTCAGCTATTAAAAAAGATGACGATATTGAATTCTCAGTTAAACCTGTTGAATTACCAAACGATCATCCACTTGCTACAGTTTCTAACGAGTTCAACGCTGTATTTGTTAAAGGAAATGCAGTAGATGAATTAATGTTCTATGGTAAGGGTGCAGGTCCTCTTCCAACAGGAAGCGCAGTAATGGGTGATGTTTTAACAGTTGCTAAATTTGTTGCTAAACATAAATAATTTAAATATATTAGGAGGAATTTATAACAATGGCATTATATAAAGAATGGACAGACCTACTTCAGGGGCAGACAGATACTACATTTAGAGAATTTTGGGAAGAATATAGCGGAGCTGAAACTAAAATCTACAAAGATATCCTAGCAAACAAAATCACAAAATTTGAAGGAAAAGTTTCTGAACTTGCAGCTAAATACGAAGTAAGAGAAATCATATTCATGGGATTTATTGATGGTATCTCAACAAGCTTAAACAACGAAATCAACTTAGATGAAATCACTGCTGATACTGACATCAGTCTAGATATCGATTACGAAAAGCTATTTTTCAACATGCTAAAAGCAGATGCTGATTACTTATATACGCTTGAAGAATGGGATGACATCTATGACGATGAAAAGAAAAAGGAAATCGTTACCGCATATAGACGTTCAAGAACAGTAGTAAAAGAAAAGAAAATCGGTAGAAACGAACCATGTCCATGTGGAAGTGGTAAAAAATACAAACACTGCTGTGGCAAAAACTAGTATAGTACATCAAATATAGAATTTTTATGAGCTGCCTTTTTTAGGCGGCTCTTTAAATGGAAAGGATATTAATGGAAAAAATCAACACTAACAACTACTTATTTTCAAACAAGGATTTACAGAAGCTAATAATTCCTCTAGTTTTAGAGCAATTTTTAACTATTTTTGTCGGACTAGCCGATTCTATCATGGTAGCGTCAGTAGGTGAAGCTGCAGTTTCAGCAGTTTCATTAGTAGACACAGTCATGGTACTTATAATCAACACCTTTGGAGCACTCGCAACTGGTGGTGCCATAGTTGCTGGACAAGCTCTTGGAAGACAAGATAAAAAAGAAGGATGTCACGCAACAGAACAACTTCTAATGATATGCGTAGTATCCTCAACCATAATTATGGCATTAGTATACATATTTAAAAACTTTATATTAAACTTCATATTTGGAGATATTGAAGCAGATGTAATGGAAAATTGCAACACATACCTTGTAATCGTATCAATCTCTATACCATTTATCGCTATGTACAACGTAGGAGCAGCTATCCATCGTGGAATGGGTGATTCTAAGACACCAATGGTCATGTCTCTAATAATGAATGGCATAAATATTGTAGGTAACGCTTTTCTTATCTATGGCTTAAACTTCGATATAAAGGGTGCTGCAATTCCAACAGCTTTATCACGAATAATCGCAGGAATATTTATGGTTTATCTTATGACAAATAAAAATAAAACTCTTCATGTAAATCATATTCTAAAGATAAGACCTAGATTTAATATAATCAAAAAGATATTATATATAGGCATACCTTACGGCATGGAAAATAGTATGTTTCAGTTAGGTAAAGTCTTAGTACTAAGTCTTGTTGCTTCCTTTGGAACAATATCCATAGCTGCTAATGCAGTAGCTAACAACGTTTGTCTATTTTCAATTTTAGCAGGTATATCTATAGGCTATGCTACATCTGCAGTAGTAGCTCAATGTGTAGGTGCCGGAGATTATGATCAAGTTAGATACTATACAAGAAAACTTCTTAAGATTTCTTATATCGGAATCATAATTCTAAACGTGATAATATTTTTAGCCTTACCATGGATCATAGATATTTATAACTTATCTGAAGCCACCGGTAAACTAGCAAGTCAAATTATAATTTATCATGGGATATGTGCTATCATTATTTGGCCACCTGCATTTAACTTATCAAATACTCTTCGAGCATCTAATAATGCAGGATTTTGCATGTGGGTATCAATTATATCTATGTGGATATTCAGAATAGGTTTCAGCTATGTATTAGCAAAATATGCTGGTCTTGGAGTAATGGGCGTATGGATTGCTATGACTATCGATTGGTTAGCACGAACATTTTGTTTCGTACCAAAATATAGAGGTACTAGTTGGCAGTTAAAAAGCTAAATAAAAGCAGAGGAACATTCCTCTGCTTTTATTTTTGTATAAATTGTCTAATCATCTTATATGATTTAACATGTCTTTTCCAAAATAATATTTATTCCTTTATCTATGTCCTCAATATCAGCTACAGCACTTTCCATAGGACACATACCATCACCTGTACGATTTATAATATTCGGAACAATTTTTTCTGCACAATATTTTATGCCAGCCTCTTCAAAAACTTTACATGCAAGCTCACTCACAACAAATCCATAAGCATAAGCCACGCCACCCTTCACCATAAAAATAGCGCTAGCTTTACCTATAACCTTATCAACTACTATAGCATCTTTAAGATAGTCTCTAGACCAAAATTCAACAATTGGACTAACACCTCTGTCTGTATGAGTAAAGCCAACCTGATTTTGCAAAACCATACAAGCTAAATTTTTATTTTCAATTTCATTTTTCAGCACTTCAATTAAATTCGATTCGACACTACTCATTATCTTCCATTTTCAACCTTTCTTAAAAGCATAATCATTGGTGGAATCACAGCTAACTGAAGCACTATACCAGGAACACCTGTTGAAAGTGACATAATAAACATTCCTAAATTTAATTTAGTGATTCCAAATACATTAATCATTAATACATACATACCTGCACTTGCCAAACGACCACAAATCATAACCAAAATTAAGCTTAAATAATTATTTTTAATTTTTCTTCCAAATATTCCTGCTGTCAGACCATACACTAATAATTCTACTGCCATAATAGGCATCATTAATGCAACCGGCATCTGAAATAGCAATGAAGAAATTACAGGTGATAAAACACCAACTATCATTCCTGATTTACTTCCTAAAAAATAACCTGCTAAAATTACCGGAATATGCATTGGTAACATAATCTTACCTGCATTGGCTACTGGTAAAAAGTGAAACATCTGAGGCAGTATTAGCCCTAAAGCCAAAAATAAGCCAGTATATACCACTCTCTTACTAACATTCATAGTATTTTCCATAATTTTTCACCTCTCATATTATTTGAAATTTTTCTTACATAAATCTTTTATCACACATTCTCCACACTTTGGATTTCTCGCTGTACAGCATTGTCTTCCGTGAAAAATTAAACTATGATGGGTTTTAGACCATCTATTTTGTGGAATCCTCTTCATTAACGCAAGTTCAGTTTTAAGAACATCTGGTTCATCTACAATACCAATTCTATTAGATACTCTAAAAACATGTGTATCAACTGCTATGCGTTGATGACCAAAAGCAACAGACATTACTACATTGGCTGTTTTACGGCCTACACCTGGTAGCTTTACTAGTTCCTCATCGCTTTCTGGAACCTTACCACCATAATCTGATACTAGCATTTTAGACATATTTATAATGTTTTTAGATTTAGTCTTATACATACCAATAGTCTTTATTATCTGTATTACATCTTTTTCGTCTGCAGATGCCAATGTCTGTGGAGTAGGATATTTTTCAAATAGTGCAGGAGTTACTTTATTTACGCTAACATCAGTAGTCTGTGCTGAAAGAGCAACAGCTACTAAAAGTTCAAAAGGATTTTTGTGATGCAAAGCACATTCTGCCTCAGGATACTCCTCTTCAAGTAAGTCTAGCACCATATTCACTCTATCTTTTCTCATTACCATCTTCTTCACCTGACAAATTTATTTCAACACGTACTCTTTTAACTCTCCTATTATAAATCAATATGGCTAAAGTATATATATAATCGTATAACAGAAACATAACTATCCCCATTATAGCCAATATCCATATAGATATATCTGGTAGATTTATATTACTAAAAAAAACTTCTCTAAAAAAGTTAAATGCAATTGCAAAAACCAATATAAAAGAACCTATCTTTATTATCATCTGAGTAAAAATACCATTTTTCTTTTCAGCAAAATATTTAATAAATCCATAAACGCCAAAGAAAAATAAATATGGAATCACCCCAAACTTATTAGGTGACAATAAAAACGACAACAACAAAGCGCCTATATAAAATATAACAGCTCCCTTTAGCCCTATTTCCGAAATAACTATGCCTGTAAAAATCCCACTTATAGCATAAAGTGTTAGTTCTCCTCCTGGCACAATACTAGCCAAAGACACACAAATCGCAGCAAAAGCAAGACATACTCCACTAAGTGCTAATCTATATGTCTTTTTATTTGTTCTGCTATTCATTTTCTTACCTTCTTTCAGATATTATATACAGTCGATACACCAATCCAAACAACAATAACACTGCAGAGCTTGGCAACACATATCATCGCTTGAAGAATAACCTCTACCTGCTGCTGCATTTCTGTATCCGCTGTTCATATTAACCATAGCATTTAATGCTCTTCTATATTCTTGGTTATTTGGTTCCATATTTGTAGCTTGTTGAATCTTACTTAACGCATCATCATACCAACCTTTTTTATATGAAATCATACCAGATAGAAATATCCATTCGGCATTTTTATATGAAATTCTATCTAACATAGCCTCTGCTGCACCTAAATTATTTGCGTCAATTTCTCTTCTTATAACATCAAATTGAGGATCTCTTCTCTGTGATCCACTAGAATAAGATGAACCACTAAAGTTTCTTCCATTTTTCATAATGTAATCATAAGCTTCATTTACTTCTCTTAGCTTTTCTTCTGCTAAGTCAGCCAATGGATTATTTTGATACTTATCTGGATGATATTTCTTTACTAACTGTCTATATGCTTCTTTAACCTCAGCTTCCGAAGCGTTTTCTCTTATACCTAATACTTCATATGGATTATTCATCTTCCTTCTCTCCTCCATTAAGCAACTTCTCGGTCCTCTTTAAAAGTCCTACATAAATAACATTTTCTATAATACCTTTATTTTTTTTAATATCCATTAAGTCAACTGCTTTAGCAATTTCGGCTAGATATAAAACTAATAGTCTTTCGACATCATCTTTTATTCTTCCCTTAAATGCCTCAACATCTTCCCCGTCAACATAGTTAAATCTATATATCAAAGGATTATACGCACCACTTTTTATATTGTCATCAATATCATCATACGCATCCATAAGATAAATCCATTTACCTATATGGTATCCTATTCTAGACATAATTTGAATATTGGTCTTTATACCATCTTTAGTTATAGGTTCATCTATATCATCTTCATAGGCAAGTTCGTCGTATACTGCATCCATAGCATGTGCCTTTGCAACAGCTCTTACACCTTCTTGGAATATATCTTCCATAATCTTTGCAAAAGCTTCTGATGCTTTATCAATGCTGCTACACTTTTCAGACTCTAGATTTTTAAGCTCATTTAAATGTTCTTCTAATCTATTACAAAACTCGGGTCTTGCTGCAGCTAACTTTTCATACTTTCCATGCATAAGCTTTGATGCAATATCTGCTGTCTTTTTACCTTCATCTTCAGCATCATCTCTTAGTTTATGCCATGCTAATATAAGCATTATATCTCCTGCAAAATCAATAGCTTCATTATAGGCTATAGCTTTCTTTTTAAATGGATTTGCTATACAGCGCTCCCTATTTAAATATTCACTTTCTTCATATATAGAATCAAGGATAATCGCTAAAAAGGCAGCATCATAGCTTAACACCATTCTAGGCAATTGTCCATATCTTTTACCGATTGATTTACAAATACCACAATAGTATGCTTTGTACAGTTCTGCTTCTTTCACTTTCATTTCAGGCTTATAACTGACTACATATCCAAGCATAAATTCACCAGCCTTTCTCTCTTTTTTCTATACTTTATTATTCACTGCGTGATATTCTATCACATCTACCCTTATTTATCCATAAAAGAATTAATTTATTACACATTATTCACTAAAAAATTTAGCTTGCTTACTTTACTATTGCATTTAAACAAAATAGGCGTATAATGTAATTATAAAATTTAACAGCAAGGGAGCTTGTATAACAGGCTGAGAGGAAGGTGTTACCTTCGACCTTATAACCTGATTTGGATAATGCCAACGTAGGAAGTCTGAATGTGCATAATATGATTGTATTAGGAAGTTGCTATGTTGGCAGCTTCCTTTTTCATTATAATCATGGAGGAAATGTTATGGTAAAAATTAACGGCGAAAATTTTGATGTTGCTGGTATGAGTGTCTCAGAATATCTAAAAACTACTAATTACCAACAACAGTATATTGCCATTGAATTAAATAGCAATATACTTCCAAAAAAAGACTACGACTCCACTATACTTAATAATAGAGACACCTTGGAAATTGTAAACTTTGTTGGAGGTGGCTGATATGCTTAAGGAAGATATAGATAAAGAACTTATAAGGCGTCATGGTCTGGATTTTCATAATAAGATTTCAAACTCTAAAGTTGCCATCTGCGGCTTAGGTGGACTTGGCTCTAATATTGCTACTTTACTCGCTAGAGCTGGTGTAGGAAATATTCATCTAATAGATTTTGATAAGGTAGACCTTTCTAATATCCACAGACAATCATATTATATAAATCAAATAGGTAAATATAAAACTCAAGCTTTAAAAGAGACCTTAAAAAAAATAAACCCTTATTTAAAAATCACCTGTGACAATATTAGATTAAATGAAAATAATATAAAAGAACTATTACAAAGTGACGAAATTATTTGCGAAGCCTTTGATGATGCTATATTTAAAGCAATGCTCACTAACAAAGTACTTGAAATATTTCCTAATAAGTACTTAATTGCAGCTTCAGGTATGGCCGGTATAGGCGATGCAAATGAGATAAAAACAGAAAAAATTAACGAACATTTTTACTTATGTGGTGACCAAATAAGCGATATCAATAATGGTCTAGGGCTTATCGCTCCTAGAGTTATGATATGTGCTGCTCATCAAGCTCAAAAAGTATTGCAAATAATTTTTAATAAACAATAGAAAGAAGGTAATCAAATGGAAAATGAAGATAAATTAATAATTGGTGGTCATGAATTTGATTCAAGATTTATTTTAGGTTCTGGTAAATACTCTTTAAACTTAATCGAATCTGCAGTCAAGGATGCTGGTGCGCAAATCATTACTCTTGCTGTACGAAGAGCCAATACAAAAGAACAAGAAAACATTCTCGACTACATTCCTAAAGGAATTACTTTACTACCTAATACTTCTGGTGCACGAAATGCAGACGAAGCAATTCGTATTGCTAGACTTGCTAGAGAACTTGGATGTGGTGATTTTATTAAAATTGAAATCATGAGAGATTCAAAATACTTATTGCCAGATAATTACGAAACTATAAAAGCCACTGAAGTTTTAGCTAATGAAGGATTTATAGTCATGCCATATATGTATCCTGACTTAAATGTTGCTAGAGATTTAGTAAATGCAGGAGCAGCCTCAATCATGCCTCTTGCATCACCTATAGGTTCAAACAAAGGTCTTGCTACAAAAGAATTTATACAAATTCTAATTGATGAAATTGACCTTCCTATAATTGTTGATGCTGGTATTGGTAAACCATCGCAAGCTTGTGAAGCTATGGAAATGGGTGCAGCTGCTATCATGGCAAATACTGCTCTTGCAACAGCTGGTGATTTACCTTTAATGGCTTGTGCATTTAAACAAGCTATTGAAGCTGGAAGAAAAGCTTATTTATCAGGTTTAGGAAGAGTTCTCATGAGAGGTGCTAGTGCATCTGATCCATTAACAGGTTTTTTACGTGACTAATACTAAAACATGAAAGGAAATGAAAACTATGGAAAACAATTTTTTAATTGATTCTGATCATCTAAGCAAATCTGCTTTAGCAAAAAAACACAAACTAGAACAAGACCCTTCATTTAGAAAAAATCATATGGAATATTTACCAGATATGGAACAAATCGAATCTGATATCATGGAAAAAGTTATGAGTCAAGTTAATGATTATGATTACAATAAATATACTGCACAAGATGTAATTCATGCTTTAGAACATAATACATGCTCAGTTGAAGACTTTAAGGCACTTTTATCTCCAGCTGCACAACCTTTTATCGAACAAATGGCACAAAAGGCTCGTTTAGAAACTAGAAAACATTTTGGTAATACAGTTTATCTATTTACTCCTTTATATATTGCAAACTACTGTGAAAACTACTGCGTTTACTGCGGTTTTAACTGTTATAACAATATTGATCGCATGAAATTAACTATGGAGCAAATTGAACATGAAATGCAAGTTATTGCTGATTCTGGCATGGAAGAAATACTTATTTTAACCGGTGAAAGCCGCTCAATGAGTGATATAAACTACATTGGCGAAGCTTGCAAACTCGCTAGAAAATATTTTAAAATGGTAGGCCTTGAAATTTACCCAGTAAACACAGACGAATATGCCTACCTCCATCAATGTGGAGCTGACTATGTAACTGTTTTCCAAGAAACCTATGATAGTGATAAATATGAAACACTTCATTTATTTGGACATAAAAGAGTTTGGCCTTATAGATTTGAAGCTCAAGAACGCGCTCTTATGGGCGGTATGAGAGGAGTTGCTTTTTCTGCGCTGCTTGGTCTTTCTGATTTTAGAAAAGATGCACTGGCAAGCGCTCTTCATGTATATTTTTTACAGAGGAAATATCCCCATGCAGAGATGTCTTTATCTTGTCCAAGGCTACGACCTATAATCAACAATGATAAAATAAATCCACTTGATGTACATGAAAAACAACTATGCCAAATTATTTGTGCATATAGAATTTTCCTTCCATTTGTAGGAATCACCGTTTCTTCAAGAGAAAGTGCTTCTTTTAGAGATGGTATTATAAAAATTGCAGCAACTAAAGTATCTGCTGGTGTCTCCACTGGTATAGGCGACCATGAAGATAAATATACTGGCAAAGAAACTGATTGTGATAAGGGTGATGAGCAATTTGAAATAAATGATAACAGAAGCTTTGAAAAAATGTATAAGGATATTGCACAGGAAGGACTTCAGCCTGTGCTAAACGACTATTTATATGTTTAATATTATTTGTATAACTAATACAAGTCTATGTAAAAATAATTTTTTCAATCGCATAAATGAAATTGCATCAAATAAACCCTATTCTATAGTTCTTAGAGAAAAAGAACTATCAAAAGCACAATATTTAGAGCTTGCAAAAAAGGTAATTGCTATTTGTAATGAAAAAAAAGTAACTTGTACTTTACATAGTTATCCAGATATAGCTAAAAAGCTTAATTGTAAATCTTTGCATATGCCTTTTAATCTATTACTTCAAATGAGCGAAGAAGAAAAATCAGGATTTACCACTTTAGGTGCTTCTTGCCATTCAGTATCTGAAGCGAAAAAAGCCTACGCTTTAGGTTGTAACTATATCACTGCTGGCCATATTTTTAAAACAGATTGTAAAAAAGGAGTTTCTCCTAGAGGTCTAGATTTTTTAAAAGAAGTATGCTCTAGTGTTCCCATACCCGTTTTTGCAATAGGAGGTATTACCCCCGATAAAGTATCTCTTTTAAAGCAATCAGGTGCTAGTGGATGTTGTCTAATGAGCAGTCTTATGACTAGCGAAGATGTAACACAATTAATATCACAATTTAAATAAAAAAACTACCAGCTCAAAAGCTGGTAGTTTATCTATTTATAAAACTTATTAATAACTTTGATTAAATATTCTGTATCCTTAATCCCTGCAGTTTCATAAGATGAATGCATAGCAAGTTGTGGTAATCCCACATCAATAGTATTAATCGATACCTTTGTATTGGCTATACTACCAAGTGTTGATCCTCCTGGCATATCTGCTCTATTTGTATAGATTTGATACGGTACATCTGCATCTTTACACATATCTTTAAACATAGCCGCAGAAACACCATCAGTACAATACTTTTGATTTGCATTGTACTTTATTACAACACCTTGATTAATCATAGGACTATTAGCCCCATCACAAACTTCAGGGTGTGATGGATGATAACCATGAGCATTATCTGCAGATATCATAAAGCTTTTAGCAAGATTCATCATTTGTTCTTCTCTATCAAGATTTAGGCATAATCCTATACGCTCTAATACATATGATAAAAACATCGAATTAGCTCCCTGCTTAGTAGAGCTTCCAACCTCTTCATTATCAAAAACACATAAAATAGAGCCATGTTCATTTTTAGCTCCCATGATAAAACCCATAAGTGCTGCAAAAGTACACTGAAGATTGTCAATACGCCCCGAACAAATAAACTCATCCATTCCGCCGCATATTTTTCCCTTATCTCTGTTGTATAAAAACAAATCGTGACCTAAAATATCACTCTCATAAACCTTAGCCTGCTGAGCTATTTGAGTCATAAAAGTCCCTTCTGCTCCTGATGTAGCATAAATAGGTAGCATATCCTTTTTAGGGTCAAATTTCTGACCGTCATTGGTTTTACGATTCATGTGAATGGCAAGATTTGGTATTATAAGAAAGTCCTTGTCAACATTCACTAACTTCGTTACGTATTTTTCATCTTCTTTTACTAAAACTCTACCTGCAACAGATAAACTTCGATCTAACCACGAATTATAAATTGCACCTCCATAAGGTTCCACATTTATACGAATATATTTTCCATCATTGTTTTCAGGATTTTCCTTAACTTTAAAAGTTGGAAAATCGCTATGTGTAGCAACTATCCTATAACCATTTATATCTTTATCTGGAATAGTAAACGCTATTAAAGAAGAATCATTTCTTACAACAAAATATTTACCACCTAACTTTATATACCAAGATTCATCCTCTTTTAGCTGTGTATACTCATTTGCCAATAATATATCCTTTACATTTTCAATAGCATGAAAAACGCTATAACTACTATCTAAAAAAGATAATAATCTTTCTGAAGTATGATAATCCATAATATATTTCCTCCTTGATAATATTTTTGCATCTAAACTATGTTCTGTCAATAAAAAATACCTAGCATCAATTTAGCCAGGTACTTTATTAACTAATTATATAAGTGGTTCTCTTTTTAACAAAGCTTCTCTTTCTGGACCATTTGATACATAACCTATTGGAAAACCTATCATTTCTTCAATAGCATTTACATAATCCTTACATTCTTGGGGTAATTCATACCAACTTTTGATATTACTAATATCGCATTTCCACCCCTTAAAGTTTTTTAATATAGGCTTAGCCTCATGAAGCTTAGTTGTATTTGGAAATTGATCAATATCGATTCGCATACCATCAATTTCATAACCAACACAAACAGGAATTTCATCTAAATACCCTAATGCATCAACCACTGTCAAAGCTACTGTTGTGGTTCCTTGAAGTGTACAACCATACTTAGTTGCTACAGCATCAAACCATCCAACTCTTCGAGGTCTACCAGTTGTCGCACCAAATTCACCTCCATCAGCTCCTTTATTTCTAAGTCTGCTAGCTTCATCACCAAAAATCTCACTAACAAACTCTCCTGCACCTACTGCTGATGAATACGCTTTAACAACTGTAATTACCTCTTTTATAGAATAAGGAGGAATACCTGCACCTACTGCACCATAACCTGCAAGAGTAGATGATGATGTCACCATAGGATAGATGCCGTGATCTGTATCTTTCATAGCACCAAGTTGTCCTTCAAGTAAAATATTTTTACCTTCATTAATAGCTTTATTTAAAAATGCTTCTGTATTTCCTACATAAGGTCTTATCATTTCTCTATATTCGATTACTGTACCATATACATCATCTACAGAAAGAGGTTTCTTATGATATAAATTTTCTATTAACACGTTTTTAATAGTACAAATGTTTTCTATTTTATTTCTAAGTTCCTCTTCATCCATAAATAAATTATTTACCTGAAATCCTATTTTAGCATACTTATCTGAAAAACATGGTGCGATACCAGACTTAGTAGATCCAAAAGATTTACCAGCCAATCTTTCCTCTTCATATTCATCTAATAAAATATGATATGGCATAACAACATGAGCTCTATCAGATACTAAAACATTTGGTTTAGATACTCCATGATCAGTTAATTCTTTGATTTCTTTTATAAGATTTGGAATATTTAACGCTACTCCATTTCCTAATACACAAGTTGTGTGTTCATAAAAAGCGCCAGAAGGAAGCATATGCAATACAAACTTGCCATATTCATTTTTTATAGTATGACCTGCGTTACTTCCACCTTGAAATCTAACTACAATATCATTTTCAATAGCAAGTGAATCTGTAATTTTCCCCTTGCCTTCATCTCCCCAATTAGCGCCTACAATTGCTTTAATCATTTTTGTTTCTCCCTAACGGATAATAATATAAAAGTAATAGTTTATACATATATATCAGCTTCCACTCCTAATAATTTTTCGTTTTTAGCCAATATAGGTTTAATAATATCATTTAAAAATTCTGTAGTCTGAACAGGTGCTCTTCCTACATAGTTTTCTGGTCTAACAATTTCTTGTAACTTATCATATGTAACATGAAAAGCTGGATCTTTCGCTATTCGCTCAAGCAAGTCATTTGGTCTTCCTTCTTCTTTAACAACCTTGCCAGCTTCCATAGAATACACTCTTATTTTCTCATGAAGTTCTTGTCTATCCCCACCAAGCTTAACAGCATCCATCATTATATTTTCAGTTGCCATAAATGGCAGTTCCTCTAACAAATGGCGTTCTATAACTTTAGGATACACTACTAATCCATCTGCAACATTTAAATACAGTTCTAAAATAGCATCTGTTGCTAAAAAAGCTTCACTTATTGAAATACGTCTATTAGCAGAATCATCTAAAGTCCTTTCAAACCACTGCGTTGCCGCAGTTATAGAAGGATTTATAGTATCGCTCATAACATAATTAGCCAGTGCAGCCATACGCTCTGTTCTCATTGGATTTCTCTTATATGCCATAGCAGATGAACCAATTTGATGCTTTTCAAATGGCTCTTCTACTTCTTTTAAATGTTGTAAAAGTCTTATATCATTTGAAAACTTATGAGCTGACTGTGCAATACTTGCAAGTACATTTAAAACTCTACTGTCAACCTTACGAGAATAAGTTTGTCCAGTTACTGCATAGCATCCATCAAATCCCATTTTTTCTGCTATCTTTTTATCTAACAATCTACACTTTTCATGATTTCCTTCAAATAGTTCTAAAAATGAAGCTTGTGTACCTGTCGTACCTTTAGAACCTAAAAGCTTTAAACTGCCTAAAATATATTCTAAATCTTCTAAATCCATAACCAAGTCATGAAGCCATAAAGTAGCACGTTTACCTACTGTAGTAGGCTGAGCAGCCTGAAAATGTGTATATCCAAGTGTGGGTAAATCCTTATATTCATATGCAAAGTCTGATAAAGCTTTAATAACATTTACTAATTTTTTCTTAATTAACTTCAACCCTTCAGACATGATGATAATATCGGTATTATCACCTACATAACAAGATGTAGCACCTAAGTGTATAATTCCCTTAGCATCCGGACACTGCACACCATATGCATAGACGTGACTCATTACATCATGACGCACTTCTTTTTCTCTCTTTTCGGCTACATCATAATTAATATCGTCTTTAAATTCTTTTAATTGATTTATTTGTTTGTCTGTAATATCAAGTCCTAACTCTTTTTCAGCTTCTGCAAGGGCAATCCAAAGCTTTCTCCATGTCTTAAATTTCATATCCGGAGAAAAGATATATTTCATCTCCTTGCTAGGATATCTCTTAGAAAGTGGACTGGTATAATTTGTGTTCATGACCTCCTCCTGTCAAGTCTCTAATGTTAATACAGTTATTGATTATAGCATTATTCAATAATATTTTCAAGTTCATCTTGTTCCTAAACCCCTTGATTAATCAAGGTTTAAATTATGTATATTACTATAAATATATGTGTCTTGTCACATATATGTATTTATGATATAATATCAAAGATTTTTATAGTTATTTCTCATAAAAAAAATGAGAATTTTGAAATTTAGCGAGGTATGTTTTATGACTATTATCGATGAAATTAAAGCACTAAAAAAAGAAAAAGATGCTGTAATTTTAGCACATTATTATGTTAATCCCCAAGTACAAGAAATCGCAGATTATATTGGAGATTCTTTTTATTTAAGTAAACTTGCCACAAGTCTTAAGGAAAAAACTATCGTATTTTGTGGTGTTTCATTTATGGGAGAAAGTGCTAAGGTATTAAATCCTAAAAAAACAGTGCTTATGCCAGATTATGAAGCTGATTGTTCTATGGCACATATGGCCAGAGTAGAAGCTATAAAAAAAGTTCGTGAAGAGTATGATGATCTTGCAGTAGTTTGTTACATTAACTCTACTGCTGAACTAAAAAAACACTGTGATGTATGCGTTACATCTTCAAACGCTCTAAAAATTGTTAAAGCCCTTCCACAAAAAAATATCTTCTTCACTCCAGATAAAAATCTAGGTGGATACATAGCAACACAGGTTCCAGAAAAAAACTTTATTCAAAATCCTGGATACTGCCCAATCCACACGCAGATAAAAAAAGAAGAAGTTATAGAACTAAAAACTAAACATCCAGATGCTCTAGTTTTAGCTCATCCCGAATGTGAAATGGAAATATTGAATTTAGCTGACTATATTGGAAGTATATCTGGAATAATTGATTTTGCAACACAAAGTGGTGCCGACAAGTTCATTATCTGCACAGAAATCGGTGTAGAGTATAAATTGCAAGAAAACAATCCAAACAAAGAATTTTACTTTACAGAAACAAAACCTATATGTCACGATATGAAAAAGGTAACTTTAGAAAAAGTACTACAAGTATTAAAGACTAACGAAAATGAAATGCATGTTGACAAGGACCTTGAAATCAGTTCTAAGAAACCTCTAGAGTTGATGCTTGAGCTTGCCAAATAAAAAGCGAGGTAATTAAACATGAAAATTGAATCAGACGTAGTTATTGTAGGTACTGGTGTTGCAGGATTATTTAACGCACTATGCCTACCTAGAGACAAAAAAATAATATTAATTTCAAAAAGTGATTTTGAAAGTAGTGACTCATTTTTAGCACAAGGTGGTATATGTGTACAAAGAGATGAAAATGATTATGACAGTTTCTTTAAAGACACCATGAAAGCCGGTCACTATGAAAATAGAAAAGAATCTGTAGATATCATGATAAAAGATTCAAGAAAAATAATCAATGAACTTATCGACTATGGTGTAGATTTTGACTGCGACAATCAAGGTAATCTTCTTTATACAAAAGAAGGTGCTCATTGTAAAGCACGCATCTTATATCACAAGGATATTACAGGCAAAGAAATTACAAGTAAACTACTTGCTCAGGTAAAAAAGCTATCAAATGTAACCATGTATGAATATACGCAGATGGTAGATATACTTGTTGAAAATAACCAATGCAAAGGCATCATAGCTAAAAATAATGATGATGAATTATTAGAAATTTACGCATTAAATACAGTTTTAGCAACTGGAGGTATTGGTGGTAGATACAAACACAGTACAAACTTTCCTCACCTAACGGGAGATGCTTTAGATATTGCTAAAAAGCATAATATAAAACTTGCTAATCTTGACTACGTTCAAATACATCCTACAACCCTTTATACTGATAAGCCAGGCAGAAGTTTCCTTATTTCAGAGTCAGTTAGAGGTGAAGGTGCTATACTATATAACAAAAATATGAAACGTTTTACAGATGAACTTCAACCAAGAGATGTTGTAACTAAAGCAATACAAAAACAAATGGAAATTGACAATACTGAGCATGTATGGCTATCAATGGAAAACATACCTGATGAAGATATACTTAATCACTTCCCAAACATCTATAAAAAATGTATAGAAGAAGGATATGATCCACTAAAGCAATGTATTCCGGTTGTTCCAGCACAGCATTATTTTATGGGTGGTATTTGGGTTGACTCTCAAAAGAGCAAAACAACTATGGATCATCTATATGCAATAGGTGAAACTAGCTGTAACGGCGTTCATGGAGCTAATAGACTAGCAAGCAACTCACTTTTAGAAAGCCTTGTATTTGCCAAAAGAGCTGCTGCCGATATTGTAAATCAATAGGAAGGATCAATATTATGAATAAAATCACACAAATACTACAAGTGGATGATTTAATTTTATCCGCTTTAAAAGAAGATATATCCAGCGAAGATGTAAGTACCAATGCAATTATGCGTGAAGCTATTATTGGAGAAGTTGATTTAATATGCAAACAAGATGGTATTATTGCAGGACTTGATGTTTTTAAAAGAGTTTTTGAGCTTCTTGATAAAGATGTAACTTTTAAATTCTTCTGTAAAGATGGTGATCAAGTAAAAAAAGGGCAACTTATGGCAAAGGTTACAGGAGACATGAGAACATTACTATCAGGTGAAAGAGTGGCTTTAAATTACCTTCAGAGAATGAGTGGTATTGCAACTTATACAAATAGCGTTGCTAAACTACTTGAAGGTACTAAGACAAAGCTTTTAGATACTCGTAAAACTACACCTAATATGCGTATATTCGAAAAGTATGCTGTTACTGTTGGCGGTGGTCATAACCATCGATATAACTTATCTGATGGCGTAATGCTAAAAGACAATCATATAGGAGCAGCCGGAAGCATTACTAAGGCTGTTGCTATGGCCAAAGAATATGCACCATTTGTTAGAAAAATAGAAGTTGAAGTTGAAACTTTAGATATGGTAAAAGAGGCAGTTGAAGCAGGTGCTGATATTATTATGCTTGACAATATGACTCCTGAACAAATGAAAGAAGCCATAGCTATTATCGATGGAAGAGCCCAAACAGAATGCTCAGGTAATGTTACTAAAGAAAACATAAACAGATTAACAGCTCTTGGCGTTGACTTCATTTCTAGTGGAGCCTTAACTCATTCTGCACCAATTATGGATATTTCCCTAAAAAATCTACATGCAATTTAAAGATTTCTTAGGAGAAAGTAGGTAAACATGTTAAAAGGTGTTGAGAGAAGAAAAGTAATTTATGAAAATATTAAAAATAGTAATAAACCAATAATATGCAAAAAATTAGCTGAAATATGTGGTGTAAGTCGTCAGGTAATCGTTCAAGATGTGGCTTTACTTAGAGCTGAAGGTCATGATATTATCTCAACTAATAGTGGTTATTTACTTAATAGCACTCTTCCATCTAAAATAGTTATAAAAGTCAATCATACTATTGAGCAAATGGAAGATGAACTTTTTACTATTGTAGACTTAGGCGGCACTGTAAAAGATATTATCGTTGATAGCCCTGCCTATGGTAGGGTAAAAGCCAATATGCAAATCACTTCACGTGCTAAGGCAAAAGAATTTTTAAATACTCTCAGCAACAGCAAATGCAATTGTATAGACATCCTTAATGACGGTACTCATTGTCATACCATAGAGGCTGATAGCGAAACGACCCTAAAGATTATTCAAAAGGAACTAAAAGAAAAGGGGTATTTACTAAGCAATAAATAAAAATATATAATAAAGGAGCTATTATCATCAAAATAGCTCCTTTATTTTAATTCACTATTATTAATTATTTAAAGATCTTAAATATCTTAACTTTGAGTTATCCATGTGGTTTTCCATAGCCTTGATACCAGCCTCTACATCATTTGCTGTAAAAGCTTCAAAAATAGCCTTATGTTCCTTAAAAACATCCATTAGATAAGTACTCTTTTTTTGAGCTGGATTTTCAACATGCTTAAGCATTTCCTGATAAGAGGACAAAAGATTTTTAAGCATTCTATTGTGAGATGCCGTATAAATCATCTGATGAAAATTATTATTTATAATAAGCATCTTAGCAACGTCCTTTTTCATGGTATAAAACTCCATGAACTCATAAAGCTCCTTTAAATCGTCCATTTCCTCTTCAGTAATACGCTCTATAGCCCAAGTTATCGCTTGTATTTCATAAATTTTACGCAAAGTAAACATATCGATATAGTCCTGATGTTTAAGACCTAAAACAAAGTACCCTCTGTTTGGCTGGCTTTCTACTAAGCCTTCCATCTCTAGCTTTAACAATGCCTCTCTGACAGGCGTTCTGCTTATTCCATATTTATCACAAAGCACTTTTTCTGTAAGCTTTTGTCCACTTATTAGCTTTCCTGTAAGGATATCTTCCTTCAATGTAGAAAACAAATCAGTTGAAATAGCCATTTTAAATTACTCCTTTATATCTCCTTAAGAATACACTCTGCAAAATCTTTAGCAGTGTTACCTGTACCATCTCCTGGCATATTCATAGCTTCACTTGCCTTATCTAAAGCTTCTGCTAATTTATCTGCCTTATCAATAAAGTTTATATGTCTTAGCATCATTTCAGTAGCCTTAATTAAGCTTGCAGGATTTGCATACTCTGCGATGCCATCCTTAACCATTCTTGGAGCGCTTCCGTGAATGGCTTCAAACATAGCATATCTACCACCGATGTTAGCACTACCAGCAGTACCTACGCCGCCTTGTATCTGAGCTGCTTCATCAGTTATTATATCACCATATAGATTTGGCAATATAAACACATTGAAGTTACTATTAATATTGTCGTTAATTAAGTTAGCTGCGCAAATATCAACATACCAATCATCAGTTTTGATTTCTGGATATTCTTTAGCTATATCGTAACATAGACTTAAGAACTTACCATCAGTCTTTTTCATAATATTAGCCTTAGTTATAATTGAAACATTTAGATTTCCATTATTCTTGGCATATTCAAAAGCTGCACGAGCAAGTCTCTTAGTACCCACATCAGTAGTTACCTTAAAATCCATAGATATTTCATCTGAAATGTCTATACCTTGACTACCTAAAGCATATTCACCTTCTGTATTTTCTCTGTAAAAAATCCAGTCAATATTTTTTTCTGGTACTACTACAGGTCTTACATTTGCAAATAAATCAAGTTCTCTTCTTAAAGTAACATTGGCACTTTCGATATTAGGTAAGTTATCTCCCTTACCTGGAGTAGTTGTAGGTCCCTTAAGAAGCACATGACACTTCTTAATCTCATCTAAAACATCATCTGGAACAGTCTGCATCTTAGCAATTCTATTTTCAATAGTCAAACCTTCGATTTTTCTAATTTCAACCTTGCCTGATGCAATTTCATCTGCTAGTAACTTATTTAAGATTTCCAGTGCACACTCCATAATAACAGGTCCTATTCCATCTCCTGCAACCGTACCGATAACGATTTTATCTAAACTGTCAAAATCAGTTAAATCTGAGCTTGCCTTAAGTCTTTCTACCCTCTCAAACTGTTTTTTGATTAATTCTTCTATATGCTTTAAATTTTTTTCCATAATTATTCACCCTTAATGTAGTTAATCTTACCGCCTGCTAAAATCATCGCTTTTTCAAGGTCTGAGAAGTTATGAGAAACTTCGTAAGTCTTACCGTTAGTTAGATTCTTAACTAGGATCAAATCATTTTGAACCTGATCTACAGCATTTTCAATTACTAGTTTCTGTCCGATTTCAAAATCATCATAATCAGCAGGATTGTTAAATACCAATGGTAAAATACCGCTATTAATTAAGTTTGATCTGTGAATACGGGCAAATGATTTTGCAATTACAAACTTAACGCCTAAATATAGCGGAGCTAAAGCCGCATGTTCACGAGATGAACCCTGTCCATAGTTGTCTCCACCAACAATAGCACATCTTCCTGTCTCTTTACATCTTTCTGCAAACTGGCTGTCAATCTTTTCGAAACAGTAATTAGCTAAGTGAGGCACATTTGAACGATATGGTAACAATCTAGAGTCTGATGGCATAATATCGTCTGTTGTAATGTTATCACCAGGGTGTAAGCAAACTGTTACATCAAGGTTTCCAACTAGCTTTTCATTTCTTGGGAATGGCTTAATGTTTGGTCCCATTTCTACTGGTGTGTTTTCAACGTTTGTTCCTTCAGGGTAAACGATGAAGTTATCGTTAGCAGGGAAATCCACATCTTCAATAGGTGCAATAGTCTCACCTGTTAGACTTCCATCAGTTAATACACCCTTAACCGCTGAAATTGCCGCAGTTTCTGGGCTTACTAAATATACACTAGCATCAAGTGTGCCAGATCTACCTTTGAAGTTTCTGTTAAACGTTCTAAGAGAAACAGCTCCTGATTTAGGTGACTGACCCATTCCTATACAAGGACCACATGCATTTTCAATAATACGAGCACCTGCCCCTATCATGTCAGCAAGTGCGCCATTTTCAGCTAGCTTCTTTAAAATCTTACTTGATCCTGGTGAAATTACAAGAGAAACATCAGGATGTACTTTTCTACCCTTTAATATTGCAGCAACCTTCATTAAGTCAGCATATGATGAGTTAGTGCAGCTTCCAATTGCAACCTGATCAATTTTAATTTCACCAATATTGGCAACTGAATCAACATTATCAGGGCTATGTGGCATAGCAGCTAAAGGTTTTAGTGTATCAAGATCGATGACTAATTTTTCATCATATATAGCATCTTCATCTGCTGCCAAAGGTACATAATCTTCTCCTCTGCCCTGTGATTCAAGGTATTTCTTAGTATTTTCATCACTTGGGAATATAGAAGTTGTCGCTCCAAGTTCTGCACCCATGTTTGTTATAGTTGCTCTATCAGTAACTGACAATGTCTTAACGCCTTCGCCAGTGTATTCTACGATTTTACCAACTCCGCCCTTTACAGTTAGTTCTTGTAAAACCTTTAAGATAATATCTTTTGCTGAAGACCAAGGCTGTAGTTTACCTTTTAATTCAACGTTAATTACTTTTGGAACTGTCAATGAGTATGTTCCCTTTGCCATAGCAACTGCTACATCAAGTCCACCAGCACCAATAGCTATCATACCTAAACCTCCACCTGTAGGTGTATGGCTATCTGAGCCAAGCAATGTCTTACCAGGCTTACCATAGTTTTCAAGATGTAACTGATGACAAATACCATTACCTGGTTTTGAGAATAACACCCCATGACGCTTTGCAACGCTCTTAATAAACGCATGGTCATCTGCATTTTCAAATCCAGTCTGTAATGTATTATGATCGATATATGCAACTGATAATTCAGTCTTAACTTTATCCACATCCATAGCTTCAAGCTGTAAATATACCATAGTACCAGTTGAATCTTGTGTAAGTGTCTGATCCATTTTTATCGTTATTTCAGTGCCAGGAATCAACTCTCCCTGTAGCAAATGATTTTCTAAAATTTTATATGCAAGTGTCTTACCCATAATTGGCCTCCATTTCTGGCTTTCGCCTTTTAAAACGTTTTGTATTCTTGTATACAATTATACAATTCTATTTCAAAACCGTCAATACTTTATTCTATTATAGTAAAAAAAAGACGGATGAAATTAATCATCCGCCTAAAAATTATTAAACTAAATCATCATACCTATAGTATAAACTACAAATGCACAAATCCATGCAATCACGCACTGACCTAAAGCTACCGCTATAGCCCATTTACTACCAAGTTCCCTCTTAATAGAAGCAATAGCCGCAACGCAAGGTGTATATAGCAATGAAAAAACTAAAAGAGATAAAGCACCAACAGGTGTCAATAAAGCTCCTAAAACAGCTTTAGATGGAATAAGCACTGATAAAGTTGAAACTACACTTTCCTTGGCCATAAATCCGCTTATAAGCGCTGTTAAAATCCTCCAATCTCCAAAGCCAAGTGGTGCAAATAGTGGCGCAATTACTCCTGCTATACCAGCAAGCATACTATCTCGCGAATCACTTACAACTTCAAAATGAATATTAAATGTTTGTAAAAACCAAATAACTATAGTAGCGATAAAAATTACAGTAAAAGCTCTCTGAAGGAAATCTTTAGCCTTCTCCCATAAAAGCTGTCCAACATTTTTTAGTCCTGGCATACGGTAATTTGGAAGTTCCATTACAAATGGAACAGGTTCTCCTCTAAATAAGCTTCCCTTAAGAAGTAAAGCCATCAATATACCCACGATTATGCCTCCAAAGTATAGCCCGATCATTACAAGCGCACCATATTTAGGGAAAAAAGCAGCAGTAAAAAATGCATATATTGGCAATTTTGCAGAACAACTCATAAAAGGTGTAAGCATAATAGTCATCTTACGATCGCGTTCTGATGAAAGAGTTCTACTTGCCATAACTCCTGGCACCGTACATCCAAATCCTACAAGCATTGGTACAATACTTCTTCCAGAAAGACCAATCTTACGAAGAAGTTTATCCATAACAAAGGCTACTCTAGCCATATAACCACTATCTTCTAAAATTGATAAAAAGAAAAACAGTGTCACGATGATAGGCAAAAAGCTTAATACCGTACCTACACCATTAAAAATCCCATCAATAATCAACGAATGCAAAGTATCATTTACATTGGCTACGGCTAATGCACTATCAACAATATTTGTTAATGCTGAAATACCCATATCAAGTAAATTTGCAAGCCATGCACCTATTACATTGAAAGTTAAAGCAAATACCAAAGCCATAATTCCAATAAAAGCAGGAATGGCAGTATATTTTCCCGTAAGTATTTTATCTATTTTTCTACTTCTTGCATGTTCTTTACTTTCTTTAGGCTTAACTACTGTTTTTTCACAAAGTTCTTGTATAAAATTAAACCTCATGTCAGCAATTGCAGCCGCACAATCAAGTCCGCTTTCTTTTTCTATCTGCCATCTTATATGATCTAACATATCCTTTTCATTATCATCTAAGTTTAACATTTCGAGTACTAACTCGTCTCCCTCTGCAAGCTTAGATGCTGCAAATCTTAAAGGAATACTAGCTTCTTGCGCATGGTCCTCTATTAAATGCATAATCCCATGAATAGCTCTATGAACAGCACTTCCTTTACCTGATGATTCACAAAAATCTATCAGTTCAGATTTTTCCTGATACTTAGCCACATGCAATGCATGAGTTATTACCTCATCAATACCTTCATTTCTTATAGCAGCAATAGGTACAACCGGTACTCCAAGTAAATTTTCCATCTCATTGACTAAAACAGTACCGCCATTTTCTCTTACCTCATCCATCATATTTAAAGCGATGACCATTGGAATATCAAGCTCCATCAACTGAAGTGTCAAATAAAGGTTTCTCTCTATATTTGAAGCATCAACAATATTAATAATACCTTTTGGATGCTCTCTTAATATAAATTCTCTAGTTACTATTTCCTCATTACTATAAGGCGACATAGAGTAAATTCCCGGTAAGTCAGTAACTAATGTATTACTATGCCCCTTTATAACACCATCCTTACGATCAACAGTAACACCTGGAAAATTTCCTACGTGCTGATTTGAACCTGTCAACTTATTAAAAAATGTCGTTTTACCACAGTTTTGATTTCCTGCTAATGCAAAAGTTAAAATCTCACTATCCGGTAGTGGATTTTCACTTTCCTTACAATGATATTTACCTGATTCTCCTAAACCAGGATGTTCAATTTGCTTACTTATTTTGTTACTTATATCTGGCTCTTTTCTCTGAGTCAATTGTTTTATCGGTTTAATCTCTATTTTTTCAGCATCTGCTAATCTAATTGTCAATTCATATCCATGAATTTTTAATTCCATTGGATCTCCCATAGGAGCAAGCTTAACCATAGTTAGTTCTGCTCCAGGGATTAATCCCATATCTAAAAAATGCTGTCTAAGAGCACCTTTACCACCAACAGAAATGATCTGTGCACTCTTTCCGCATTCTAATTCTCTTAAGTTCATAAAACACTCCTTTATCTATTTATACAGAGGTTAGTTTATATTGACTCACTACTTTTGTCAATATTATTACCTTTATTAAAGAAAATTCTCTTAGAAAAAATATAACATATTGGGTTTAACCATAAAAATACACTCCAAGGTATAGCTTCTATACCTACACCTAACATCGATAAAGGTACAGCGCAAGCAATAGACCAAGGTATAATACCACAAATAGTTATAAGTGAATTGCCTATATCTGCAGCTAATTCTTCTTTTGAAGCCTTTCTCTTTTCATATATATCGCCTAATAGCTGTACAGATAAAATAGTCCCTATTGTTTGATTACAAAATACCATAATAGCTACAATTGAAAATAAAACCTGAACTGTAAACAATTTCAATTTTCCAGTAGTCTTCTCTAATGTTTTCTTTAATATTCCAAGCATATTAGTTCCTTCAAAAATACCTGCGTAAGAACTTGAAAGCATAACTACAAATATTACTTCAACCATAGACACTATACCGCCTCCTGACATAATATCACCAAGTAGCGGATTGTGAAGTTCATAACCTACTATGGCAAATCTAACTAAAGTACTAGCACTTTGTCCCTGTGAAACCATAGCTACTACAAACGCAACTATAAAACTGCATAAAATAGTATTGCTAACACTTGTTTTAAAAAAAGGCAGTACTAACAAAACAACCGCCGGCAATGCTGCCATAATAGAAATATTATAGCTTTCTTTAAGTGCATCTAGCACCGATGTATCATTTATAATGATAGGATTTTTAATAGAAACTATCATGTAAAATATACCACTTATTATCAATGGAAAAACACCTGTTTTAATAAGTAAATTTGTATTTTTCTTTTGCCCTATGCCAGTTATAGTCGCTGTCAAAAAAGCAGACGAAGAAACTGGAGAAGTTCTGTCTCCAAAATATGATCCTGAAATAATTGCACCTGCAGTAATTATTTCATTTACACCTCCAGAATGCGCCAATATCATAAGCATTACACCAGCCGTACTACAAACGCCAAAACTGCTTCCAAGAAAATATGAAAGTATGCAAGTAAGAACAAATGAAATCATAATAAACATACTTGGAGTTATAATGCTTATACCATAATACACAAAAAATGAAATAGTACCGCTAGCTCGCCAAAGAGCTGTCAAACAACCAATAAGTACCATAAGTTTAATAACTACGTAAGAGGTTTTAACACCCTTATATGCCATTGTTCCAACTGCTTTAGTAGAATTGCCACGTAAAATAGCCACAATAAAAAAACATATAAATCCTACAAATAATGCTACTACAACACTTTTACCAGTTATAATAGTTATAAGCATAACTGCCATAAATATAAAAAAAGCAATTACTAAATCCATCTTTACCCCACTATAAAATCATAAACCATTTTTATCATCATAAGTGCAACAACTACAATCATCATAGGCTTAATAAATTTTGCTCCTCTATTTAAAGCCATTTTGCTGCCTATTTGTGCTCCTATTATAGTAGTTATCGCACAAGGAATGGCAATCTGAAATATCACAAGTCCATTAAACAAAAATGTTATAAGTGATGCGATATTACTTGAAACATTTACCACTTTCGCATTGCCACCAGCCGTCAAAAGATCATATTTCATAATAGCTGCAAATGAAATTATTGCAAATGTCCCTGTGCCAGGACCTATAAATCCGTCGTAAGTACCGATTATAAATCCAATAAAAAATGCTAGCAATGCCTTTTTAATAGTCATTTCCTTTGGAGCTCTATTTTCATCTGATTTTGCTTTATGAGTTATTACTATAAATGCAACTAACGGTATTGCAATCATTACTAATAGCCTCAGTACTTTGTCTGAAAGTATCAAAACAACTTGAGCAGCAATAGCACTGCCAATAGCACTACCTATAGCCGCTATTATAGAAGCCTTAACATCAATTGCTTTGCCATGAAAATAGTTTGCCATTGCCGTAATAGATCCTGAAACCGCTGCAAACTTATTAACCGCATATGCGTTATGAGCAGGCATGCCTGTAAGTAAATATGCCGGCAATGTTATAAGCCCTCCACCTCCTGCAATCGAATCTATAAATCCAGCCAGTCCTGCCATAGATGCAACAAAAATAATCATACCAGTCGTTATAAAATCCATCTCCATATAAAATCTCATCCTTTCTAGCTTTTTATTATACAATTATTAATTTATTCTTACAAGGATATGAAATAAAAAACCACCATGCTAAAGATTTATAATCTTTAGCGTGATGGCCTTTTTAGAAATGGTATTAAATAAAGGATTATTTTACTGCAAATATCAAGTTTTCTCCGTCGCTATCGACAGTAACTACCTGATCATCTGTTAACTCACCTGATATAATCATTGATGCTATTTCTGTTTCCACATGTTTTTGTAAATATCTCTTAACAGGTCTTGCACCAAAATTTGGAGAATATGCATCATCCGCAATTTTCTTGATTCCCTTTTCAGTTAATTCTAATTTAATATTTCTTTCTTCTAATCTTCTCTCTATATCAGCAAGAGAAATTCTAATAATGCTTACAATTTCATTTTCAGTCAATGGAGAGAATACTACAATATCATCAATTCTATTGATAAATTCAGGTCTAAAGTGCTTTTTCATTTCATCTTCTACCTGAAGCTTAACATCTTCATCTATAGATCCATCTTCCTTAATGTTATCTGTTAAATAAGCACTTCCTATATTTGAAGTCATAATCACAATAGTATTTTTAAAATCAACAGTTCTGCCTTGATTATCTGTCAATCTACCGTCATCTAATAACTGTAGCAAAATATTAAATACATCTGGATGTGCTTTTTCTATTTCATCAAATAAGATTACACTGTATGGTCTTCTTCTTACAGCTTCTGTCAACTGTCCACCTTCGTCATATCCTACATATCCTGGAGGCGCTCCTACTAATCTTGAGACGCTGTGTTTTTCCATGTATTCAGACATATCAATTCTAATCATGTTCTTCTCAGAGTCAAACAATGCTTCTGACAATGCCTTGGCAAGTTCAGTCTTACCTACACCTGTAGGACCTAAGAATATAAATGAACCAATTGGTCTGTGTTCATCTTTTAATCCTGCTCTAGCTCTCAAGATAGCTTCACTTACCGCTTTGATGCCATCATCCTGACCTATAACTCTCTTGTGAAGAATTTCTGGTAGATGAAGTAGTTTTTCTCTTTCGCTTTCAACTAATTTAGCTACAGGAATACCAGTCCATTTTGAAACAACTTCTGCTATTTCTTCTTCAGTTACTTCTTCTTTCAAAATTCTATTTTCTTCTGCTTCATCAGCCTTAGTCTTAGCCTCTTCAAGCTGTTTTTCTTTTTCTGGTAAAACACCGTATCTTAGCTGAGCCAACTTTTCTAAATCATAATTTCTTTCGGCCTCTTCAATCTGCTGTTTGATGCCTTCAATTTCTGATTTAATATCCTTAACTTCTGAAATAACCTTTTTTTCATTTTCCCACTGAGTACGAAGCACTGTATTTTCTTCTTTTAGCTGTGCTAATTCTTCTTCTAATGCCTCCATGCGTTTAGCTGAAGCCGCATCAGTTTCTTTACCTAATGCCTGCTTTTCAATTTCAAGCTGCATAATTTTTCTTGAAATCTGATCTAACTCCGCTGGCATAGAATCAATTTCTGTTCTAATTCGAGCTGCCGCTTCATCCATTAAGTCTATAGCTTTATCCGGCAAAAATCTATCACTTATATATCTATCAGATAAAGTAGCACATGCAATTAAAGCATTATCTGTAATACGCACTCCATGATGGATTTCAAACCTTTCCTTAAGGCCTCTTAAAATTGAAATAGTATCTTCAACTGTTGGCTGATCAACTAAAACCTTTTGGAATCTTCTTTCAAGTGCAGCATCTTTTTCAATATATTTTCTGTACTCATCAAGAGTTGTTGCACCAATACAATGCAATTCACCTCTAGCTAATTTAGGCTTTAGTAAGTTTCCAGCATCCATGGATCCCTCTGTCTTGCCTGCACCCACAATATTGTGAATTTCATCGATAAATAAGATAATGCGACCTTCACTCTTCTCAATTTCATTTAATACAGCTTTTAGTCTTTCTTCAAATTCACCTCTAAACTTAGCTCCCGCTATAAGTGCACCCATATCCAAAGCATAAATAGTTTTATCCTTTAATCCTTCTGGTACATCTCCCTTTAAAATTCTTTGAGCAAGACCTTCAACTACAGCAGTTTTACCTACTCCTGGTTCACCTATCAAAACTGGATTATTTTTAGTTCTTCTTGAAAGTATCTGTACTGTATGTCTAATTTCTTCATCCCTACCAATTACTGGGTCTAGCTTTCCATCTTTAGCCATCTGAACTAAGTCACGACCATATTTAGCTAATGCCTCATAATTATCTTCTGGATTTTGACTTGTCACCTTTTGGTTACCTCTTACACTTTCTAGAGCCTTTAAAAAACCATTTTTATCTACACCATATTTTTTAAATAGTCTTTCGTTAACAGTTCCCTTTTCTTTTATCAATGCTAAATATACGTGTTCAACACTAACATATTCATCTTTGAAATCTCCTGATATTTTTTCTGCATTGATAAATAGCTCATTTAACTTCCTTGTAGCATATATATTTTGGTTGCTGCCTGTAACCTTAGGAAGCTTGTCTAGCTCCTGCGCTAGCTCAGCTTTCATCCCTTCACCATTAACTTCCATATATTTTAAAAGTTTAGGAATTAATCCTTCTTTTTGTGATAGCAATGCCATATGAATGTGTGCACTGTCAAGCTCCTGATTACCAGCTGCAATAGCCATATTTTGCGCTTCCATTAGCGCTTCTTGTGTTTTACTTGTGTATCTTTCTATATTCATATCATTTCACCTCCCACAATTAGATTGTACAACCAGCTTTTCAAAAAATCAACCATTTTTTAGCACTCATTTGACAAGAGTGCTAACAATAGCTTGCATATGTTGATTTTTCAATCTTTATACAAACTATTAATTTTTTGTCACACAAATTAATATATCTATCATATTATATTTTTGACATAAAAAAACATCATCAATAAAATATTTTTCATTGATGATGTTTATGTTTTTTAACGTTTTACATATTTAACCTTACTATATGAACTATAGTATGTTTTATTTGCTGTACTATATGCTCTTACCTTATAATAATACTTTCTACCTTTTTTCTTGTTTTTATCATAAAAGTATCTTGATGTTGAAGCACTTACAGTTTTAATACGTGTATATTTCCCCCTAGCCTTTGTTGCTCTGTAAATCCTATAACCCGTTGCACCTTTAGTTTTACTCCAGGAAACTTTTATATTCTTTTTGCCTGATCTTGCAACCTTAATTGTAGGTCTTGATACTCTAGATAAAATTGTTGCTCCATTAGCAGTAGTATACTTGCCATAATAAGTTCCAGCATTAGTTTTTCTATATGGCCTTACTTTATAATAATAGCCCTTGCCTTTATAGACTTTTTTATCTTTATAGGAAGTTGTCTTACCACTTGTTATATTTTTTATATATTTATATTTTCCATTTTTACCAGTCTTCCTAAAAATCTGATAGCCACTTGTGTTGGTAGCCTTATTCCACTTAACCATAGCTGATCCAACACCATAGCCATAAGCATTTACTTTTGTTGTACCTATATTTCCAAGAACTGAAGCTCCATTGCATGATGTATCTTTAGAATAGTATTTTCTATTATCAAGCTCAGCTACTTTATGATATGCTCTTACTTTATAGTAATATCCTTTTCCTTTAGACACATTTTTATCAATATATGATGAAGTGTTTTTCTCACTTCCTTCAAAACGTGCAATTATGTTATATGAATCATTTTTACTTGTGGATCTTAAAATTTCATATCCATCTGCTTCTGCTATGTTTGGCGTCCATGTAACTTTAGCCATACCTATGCCGTATCCATATGCGTCAAAAGAAATAGCTTTGCTTAAACTATTTCTAATTAATAAATATTTACCACTAATATCCTTACTATATAAGATACTTCCGTCTTCATTTGATTTACAAGCTCTTACTTTATAATATTTGCCTGCTCCATTAGGAAAATCTTTATCTAGAAAAGATCCTTCAGATGTTGATTCATAAATAGTCTTATATTCACCCTTCAAAGAGTCTGACCTCTGCACTAGATATTTTTCAGCATCTCTAACCCTCTTCCAAGTGATTTTTGCCATTCCCATTTTTTCATCACTAACTGTAAATGATGGACGTCTTATACCATCTACCGGCTCTGAATATTCTCCTACTGTTTTTTCTGATACAGCTCTAACTAAATAATAATTTTTAGTATCACCCACCTTTTCATTATCAATATATGAGACAATATCTCCATTGCCAGAAAGCTCTTCTATTTTTTCATATTGACCACCATTTACGCCTCTATAAATTTCATACTTTCTATTTTTATTAGATTCATATATTTTAATCTCAGTTGTTTTATTATCTATTTCCTCTATTTCAAAATCAGAAATTTCATCTGTCTTCTTTTTAGCTCCATAAGTCCTTGCGATGATACCAGCCTCTTCTTTAGCTATCTCTTTTAAGTTTTCTTGTTCCAAAAGCCAGTTACAAATTCTTAAATTTGAGTGAAAAGAATGCTCGATAATAATTCCTGGCGTTCCCACTGCAGAAGCACCTCTTATTACTCCATACCAATTGTATGTTCTTCCATTTTCTTCATAAGTCTTCTTCCAAATCCTATGGTTTTGATTAGTACCCATAATAGATTCCATGTTGTTTCCTATACTCTTTGCAATGCCTTTAACCTTAGGATTATCATCATAAAACTTATGCTCATATGGCACTATTACAAGGGGATAATCCGTTTTGCCACTTGAACTTGAATTAGTGTGGTTTGAAACAAATAAATCATAACCCTTGGCTTTTTTTCCTCTTGAGTAGATTGCTAAATCCTTTGTCTGGTCACTTCTAGTTTTACCGATTCTAACGCCCTCATAAGTTTCAAGCTCTTCTGCCATATATTCGGTAATATCCCACACTGCCTTAGATTCCCAATATTGAGAATTTGCTCCTCTATTATAATTACCATAATGCCCTGCGTCTAACATAATACTTAGCTTTTCTTCAACCTCAGGCATTTGAATATCTTTAGTTTCTTTATTTCCCTCCGCATTAGCAATATCAAACTGCAATAGTCCCATAGGCACACTTGTTACACATAGTGCCACTGCAAGTACCAATGATAATAGCTTCTTTTTCATTAACTCCCCTTCTCTATTTTTGACTCTAAATCTATTTTGCTTCTAAACCTTTCCATATAGGATCTGCATCAAGATTTCCAGCACTTTTAGCTTTAACCATTACCCCATTGTTTCCTATAGCTATTTTATAATCCATATTTTCTTTATTCTTCATAATATGTTCTATGCCAGTACCATCTCTCTTAATTCTTAGTAGATTATCAGCAACCTTATATTTTTTGCTTTTCTTTTTCTTAGTAACTTTTTTAGCTGCGTAATCTTCATAATATACATATTTACTATCCATATTTAAAGCATTACCATCTTCAGATTTATTTTTCTTTAATTTTGAAAGCATTTTATCGAATTTTCCTTCAGGTGTATAGCTGTATAATCCAAACTGCTTATCAACTGTACCTAATACTACAAAACCCTTTGAGTCACCTACAACTTTTGCATCGTCTGAAAGATCAAATAACTTTGTTTCATTTTTTCCATCAAAATCAGTTTTGTATACTGCCTTACTATTTTTAGCATTTTTAATAACATAAATGCTATCACCAATACAACCAATTAGCTTACCTTTTTCAATAACGCTCTTTGGCATCGTATTGGCTATTTTTCTATCTGTAATTTTCATGCGTACAATATTATAATTGTCCGGATCATTTAAATCTTCGCTTCCTTGACCTGTTAAAATCATAGCGTAAATATTATCCTTTGCAACTACAAACTCATCACAATAAAGTTCTGCAATACGATCAATTTTTTCACCTGATGTATTAGCCTTGCAAATTGTGCTAATAGAGTTATCATAATAATATATTTTTTCTCCTGTTATATTAATATTACTAATATCGCCTGAAAGAATTTTCTCACCCTTTTTATTTACATCTTTAGTTTTATAAACATCCCCATCATGAAGATAAAACGTTGTACCATCCTGATAAGTTACTTGTGCATCATTTTGCAAGTTTCCTACAGTTGAACCAATATTATTAAACTGTGCACCACATCCTGTCACCGAAAATAACATAATAGCTGCGACAGATAATGCACTTAATTTCTTAAATGTTTTTTTCATGCGTTCCTCCTAAAACAATCCTATACCGCCAAGCATTGACATAACTGCTGAGATCAGCGGACTTATAACTCTATCTGTAACATTAAAAATAATTAATATCATCAAAATAAAAAATCCATTATTGTAAATCTGCCAGTACCATGATTTACGTCTCAAGTCAAACAATTCTGTAACAATACCAAAGCCATCAAGTGGTGGTACTGGAAGCAAATTAAATATCATGAGCATTACATTAATATAAACAATATAGTAAATAATTTGACTTAAATATCCTCCTATACCCGGTGTGAAGAAATAATTACCTGTAGCAGTTGTATATGCTCTATAAACTAAAGTGAAAATTATAGCAATAATAAGATTCATTACAACACCTGCAACTGAAACTAGTAATTCATCTCTTCTACGATTTTTAAAATTATATGGGTTAATTTCAACTGCTTTACCCCATCCAAATCCCATAAATAAAAGAGCAATAAATCCAATAGGATCAATATGCGCTGCTGGATTTACAGTTAATCTTCCCTGATATTTTGGTGTTGGATCTCCAAGCTTATACGCCACAATACCGTGAGCAAATTCATGGAAACTAAGCCCAATAATAATACCAGGAAGCATCATAAGTTCACTTATAAACCATTCTCCTGGATTTGACAAAATACCTCTACCAAAGGTAATAAACATAATGGCAAGAATTAAAATCGTTGCCGGATTCATAAATCTTCTCAAAATCTTTCCTCCTTATTACAATATATCTGAAAGCACTCTAGAAAATGCTTCTTTAATTTTTATCCATATTCCTCTACTATTATAAATCTCCTCTGTCAACATATGACTAAGCTTTACATCTTCCTTAAATGATTTTACCACCTCGCAGGTAACTTCTTTATCAAAGATAAAAGCACTTGCTTCAAAATTCAATTTAAAACTTCTAATATCAAAATTTGCCGATCCAACTGTGCAAACTTCATCATCAACAGCCATCGTCTTGGCATGTAAAAAGCCATTGTCGTAAATATATATTTTGCCTCCAGCTTTCATAATTTCAGCAACATATGAATAGGTTGCCCAGTATACAAACATATGGTCTGGCATACAAGGTATCATAATATTTACATCTATACCTGACTGTGCAGCCATCTTTAAACATTCTAGAATGGTTACATCAGGCACAAAATATGGTGTCTGTATGTAGATACTATCTTTTGCAGAAGTTATCATTTTAAGTAACCCAATTTTAATTTCTTCATGAACACTATCAGGGCCACTTGATACTATCTGAACACCTACATCTCCGCTAGTTTTTTCAGGCGCAAAGAACACATCTTCCATATTCACTTTTTCTTTAGTTGCACTTCGCCAATCAAGTAAAAATCTTGCGTTTATATCGCAAACACTTCCACCTTTTACCTTAATATGAGCATCTCGCCAATATCCAAATTTTTTCTTTAAACCTATGTACTCTCTTGCTATATTATATCCACCAATATATCCTATTTCATCATCTAAAATTGCAAGTTTTCTGTGATTTCTATAATTTATTTTAGTGTTAAAAAATTTCCATTTAGTCGGGAAAAATTCTGCATATTTACCTCCCGCATCAATTAATTTTTTTACTAAGTTTTTATTTATTCTCCATGAGCCTAACGCATCTACAAGAAGTCTTACCTCTAATCCTTCTTCTGCTTTTTTTATAAGTCTCTCTAAAAGATTATCTCCTACAATATCATGTTTAACAATAAAATACTCAATATTTATTGATTTTTTAGCATTTTCTATATCTTTATAAAGACTTTTCATCTTTTCTATGCCATCAGTAAAAAGAGTAACACTATTGTCCTGAGTAAAATATGCTGTGCCATAAACCTGATTCATACGAATAAGGTCATTCCACTTTTGTGCTACCTTGTTATGAAATTTAAATTCTCCATTTTCTATAGCTTTATTTTGATGTGCTAACGAAGTTGTCAAAAGGAGTTCTTCGTTGTAACTCATTGTAAATATCTTTTGTCTTGATATATTTTGGGAAAAGGCAAAATAAAGTAAAATGCCAAAACCCGGCACTAAAAACAAAACCATAATCCATGCAAGTGTAGCAGTAGGATCTTTACGGTCTAAAAATACAATAACAAAAGATATTAAAATATTAATCAGATATAACGCACCTAACATAGTATTTTCCTTATCTTTCTAAATCAACATTACACTGATTCATTATATCACTTTGAGGGTATTTATTAAACTATAGAACAAAAATAATACAGTTTTATCACATTTAATTTATTGTATTGATTAATAAATTAAATGGGAGTATATTTAACTTAAGGAAAGTTATAGTTTTATACACAGAAAGGAAGGGTTATTGAAATTCGATTTACACTGCCATACTAAGGCTGGCTCCATCGATTCTAAAATCGCTCTTATAGATTATATTAGACTACTAAAAGCACAAGGTTTTGGTGGCATGATGATTACAGATCATACTACATCTAAAGGGTGGAAAGCATGGGATGAAATCAAAGATTTAGATGAATTTAAAGATTTTACAGTTCTTAAAGGTGTTGAATATGACACTAGAGATGCAGGACATTTTATCGTAGTTCTTCCAAATGATGTACAGCTAAAGCTTCTAAGTGTTAGAGGTTTACCTCTAAAGCACTTAATTCAAATTGTTCATGATCAAGGTGGTATTTTAGGACCTGCTCATCCATATGGAGTAAAAAGCTCAAGTGCTATGTACTTAAGAGCTATGAAAAAAACACCTGAACTTATTGAAGAGTTTGACTTTATAGAAGTCTTCAACACATGCGAAACACCACAGTCAAATGTGCGAGCTGCACGTCTGGCAGATTTATATGATAAACCTGGCATCAGTGGTTCTGATTCCCACAAAGCAGATTATGTGGGTATGGCGTATACAGAAATTGATGGTGAAATTAAATCTAATGATGATTTTATAAATGCTATTAAAGAAAACCTTATCATTGATGCTGGTGGAACTGAACGTGAAGCTACCCCTGGTATGGCACGCAAAATGCACTGGACAGCAGTTTATGGTTTTAAAGCTTACAATGTTGGTTTAGGATTTTTATTTACACCATTTCGTAAGCTACGAAAAATGCAAGAACTGACAGTCTAATTAAAACTTAATAAAAAATCACCCTATTAAATACTAAATAGGGTGATTTTTTTTTTGTAATTTATAATTGTTTACGACCTTCAACAGCCTTCAGCAATGTAATTTCATCTGTGTATTCTAAGTCTCCTCCAACCGGAATACCATGTGCAATACGTGTAACCTTTATACCAGATGGTTTAACTAATCTTGCTATATACATGGCAGTAGCCTCACCCTCAATATTGGGGTTAGTAGCTAAAATGATTTCATCTACATCATTTTCCTGAAGCCTAATTATAAGTGATTTTAAATTTATGTCTTCAGGTCCGATTCCCTCCATAGGTGATATAGCACCGTGAAGCACATGATAAAGACCATGAAATTCTTTTATTTTTTCCATAGCCACTACATCCTTCGGGCTTTCAACAACACAAATCACACTATTGTCTCTAGTCTTATCGCTACAAATCTTACAAGGATCCTCATCAGTTAAGTTACCACAAACAGAACAGTATTTCATGTTTTTCTTAGCATTTATAATTGAATCTGCAAGTGAAAAAGCTTCATCATCCTCTAAAGATAAAACATGAAATGCTAAACGCTGTGCTGTCTTACCACCAATACCAGGAAGCTTAGAAAATTCACTAATAAGCTTACTTAACGGTTTAGCATAATATTTCATTTAAGAGCCTCTCAAACTATAGTAAACCTGGAGGAAGACCTAATCCTGCAGTTAACTTATTCATTTCGTTACTTGAAATTTCCTCCATCTGTCTCATAGCTTCATTTACAGCTGTAATAATTAAATCCTGTAGCATTTCTATATCATCTGGATCTACAATTTCTGGCTCAAGCTTAACTTCTTTAATCTGCTTATCGCCTGTTACAGTTACAGAAACAGCACCTCCACCTGAAGTTGCAGTTGTTTCCATTTCATTAATTTCCGCCTGCATCTGTTCCATTTGTCTTTGAACAGCCTGAACCTGTGCCATCTGCTGCTGCATGTTTCCTGCACTAGGCTTTTTAGGCTTTTTGCCTGCTCTCATATTTCTTCCCATTTTAATAATCCTCCTAAATCTTTATCTACAATTATTCTATTTTTACATCTATACCAAGTAAATCTTCAACTTGACTTGCAAGAGTATTTATATCACGTTCTTCACTAGATGTATCACTATTATCAGCTACAACAATATGCTTTGGTATTCCAGATAGTTTTCCAGAAATCTCTGATAAAAATGATTTTTCACTTTCGATAATTGATTTTGCTGTGTCATTAGTAACTGCCACCACAATCTCACCATCATTCATAGATACTGGACTTGCATTTTTTCTCAAAACAATTAAGCCTGCTTTTACATTAGCTGCTTCTTGAACTATATTATCCCAAAGCCTTTCCATATCTACATTTTTCATAGGTGCTAAATTAGAAACATCTCCTTCTTTTGAAGAAAGACTCTGTTTTACCACTGTTCTAGGAATAATACTTTCAACTTGCTTAGGTATTCTCTTTGGTGTAGGATCTTCATAAGCCAATCCTGATGCTAACTTAACTACAACAAGCTCTAATAAAATCCTAGGTTGGGTTGTATGAGCAATCTCCGTACTAGTTTTAGAAAGCTCAATTATTGCGTCATTGATATCTGCCAAATCCAAAGTTTCACTTTGTTTTCTAACCCTCTCGACATTTTCAAGAGACATATTAAGCATATTTTCAGGATTTTTAACATATTTAGTAAGTAAAAGATTTCTATAATGGTTCATAAGACCCATTAAAACTTGTCTAGCATCCTTACCGGCCGCAAAAATCTTGTCTAAAATCAAAAGACATTCGGATACACTTCTACTAATTATGCCATTAGTAAGCTCTATGTAAGTTTCCTCACCTACAGCACCAAGTGCATCTAAAACTTCATCTCTAGTAACCTTATTATCCCTTCCTGAAATACACTGATCTAAAAGAGTAAGCCCATCTCTAACTGATCCATCAGCATTAGCAGCTACTAACATAAGTGCATCCTTTTCAACAGACACGCCTCTATCTTCACATATTGATGCCATTCTCTCAATTAAGGCCTGCTCACTTACTCTCCTAAAATCCATCCTTATACATCTAGATAAAATAGTTTGTGGCAACTTCTGAGGCTCAGTTGTAGCCAAGATAAACATAACATTTTCAGGTGGTTCTTCAAGAGTCTTTAAAAAGCCATTAAACGCCTCCTTTGTCAACATATGAACCTCATCTATGATGTAAACTTTTTTCTTACCTATAGCAGGCGGATAGTTGACACTTTCTCTAAGCTCACGTATATCATTAATACCATTGTTTGAAGCAGCATCTATTTCTATTAAATCCATAAAACTACCTTCTTTTATTGCTACACAATTAGCACACTTGCCGCAAGGTTTATCATTTTCATCCAAACAATTTACAGCCTTAGCAAGAAGTCTTGCAGTAGTAGTCTTACCAGTTCCCCTTGTGCCACAGAACAAATAAGCATGATTTACCGAATCTGATGCGACCTGATTTTTTAAAATTTTAACTATATGCTCCTGACCTAGCATTTCACTGAATACTTCAGGTCTATATTCTCTATATAAAGCCTTATACATAAAATTTACCTCATTATTAAAATTGCCCTTTGACAGCCCTATAGTTCTGGAGAAGGCTTATCTGCGGCACATAAGATGATCCGCTTATTGCTGCTTCCTTCCGGACCTGACAAGGTTCACAGTATCTCATTGCGCAGGACCCAAACCATATTATAGAGCTGCCAAAAGGCAATTACTCATAGAATTATAATCGTAATTTGCCTTAAAGTCAACCTTTATTATTTAACTACCTTATAAAGTTCATCACTTTCAGGTGGATTGAGCTCTGAAACTACACCTTTTACAGACATTTTAATACCATTTTCTTTTTCTGTAATAACACCTATTTCTTCAATAAAAATGCCTGCTTTAGAAACTGCAAGGATAATTTCATCCTTTTTATTTTTATCAGCAACAATAAGCATACATCCACTTGAAATTAATCTTAAATAATCTATATTAAAATGCTTTGCAATTTTCAAAGTTTCATTATCCACAAGTATCTTATCACAGTTTAACATACATCCTAAATCTGCAATTTTACACATTTCCCATACAGCACCTAAAATGCCGCCTTCTGTTACATCGTGCATGCCGTGAGTTCCAATTTTACCTGCAATTACACCTTCCTTAACTACGCTAACTTCATTTAAAAAACCTTTAGCCTTAACAAGTTCCTCTGTACTTAAAACATCATCTAACTTATGGTCAAAATCAGCAGCGATAATTCCCGCTCCCTCAATACCAGCTCTCTTAGTCATTAAGATCACATCTCCTGCCATCATATCTGAACCAGAATTTGTAACCTCTCCATTAGTTTTTCCTATAGCTGTTGAAACTATAACCGGCTTGTTTACAGCTCCAGTGATTTCAGTATGTCCACCTATAATCTCAACATTTAACTCAGCAGCCGTCTTGCCTGCCTGTTCCATAATATTTGCAATATCATCAGCAGTAGTTCCAATAGGAAGCATAGCTGCAAGCATGATACCTATTGGCTCCACCCCGTTACTAGCTATATCATTACAAGTAATATGAATAGCTAATCTACCAATATCAGTTACAGCAGCAGTTATTGGGTCTGTAGACATAATACAATCACATTGTCCAAAATCCACAACAGCACAGTCCTCACCAATCCCTGGTCTTACCTTAACTTCTGGTCTTTTATAAGTTATCTTATTAAAAACTATTCCCTTTAATAAATCGCTATCTAATTTACCAACCTTTAACATTTTATAATCCTTATCTTTTTTATGTACTTATTTTATCATTTCTATAAATTCATCTTCAGTAATAATAGCAACTCCTAGTTCATGAGCTTTTTTATTTTTAGAAGAAGTAGACTGACTATCATTATTAATAAGGTAATCAGTCTTACTGCTCACAGACCCTGTCACCTTGCCACCTCTCTTTTCAATTTCGGCCTTTAAAGCATTTCTATTTTCAAAGTGATTTAAGCTTCCAGTAATAACAAATACCTTACCTTCCAAATTCATTTCTTCAGTATTTTCGTCAATTTCTTCAAACTCAATTACCTCAAGAAGTCTATTTAGCATTGCCATATTATCTTCATCAGCAAAGTAACTCGCAACAGCATCTGCCATTACATCTCCTATTCCATCAATTTCAACCAAATCCTCTTTTGTAAATGAAACAATTTTATCAAAATTCTGATTTGCTGCCTTTGCAATAACCTTAGCATTAGCAACTCCTATACCAGCAATTCCAAGTGCATATAAAAGTCTAGACGGAGTAGTTAATCGAGCCTTAGAAGCCGCATTAAGTAAGTTATCAAATGATTTTTGTCCAAAACCATCCATATTTATGATTTCCTCTTTATAATCACTTAGTTTAAATAAATCAGCAAATTCTTTGATGAATCCATGAGCAATAAACTTCTCTATAGTTGCCTCCGAAAGCTTTTCGATATTCATGGCATCTCTACTTACAAACAGTGAAAACGCCTTAATCTTTTTAGCAGGGCAATTTTCGTTAGTGCAAATTAATGTTTCAACCTCAGCATCTTTTTTTATAACCGCCTTGCCGCCACATACAGGACAAACCTTAGGAATAACTATGTTACTTGATTTAGTTAAATTTTCTGCAATCTGAGGTATTATCATATTAGCCTTGTATACTGTAATCTCATCACCTATTCCAAGTGCGAGCTCCTTTAAAATACTTATATTATGGACAGAGGCTCTAGTTACTGTAGTTCCCTCAAGTTCTACTGGATCAAAAATAGCTACAGGGTTTATAAGACCTGTTCTAGAAGGACTCCATTCAATTTCTCTAAGTATAGTTTCCTTTATCTCATCTCTCCACTTAAATGCCATAGCATTTCTTGGAAACTTAGCAGTATTTCCTAGAGACTCCCCATAAGCTATATCATCATATAACAACACTAGACCATCTGATGGTATATCCATATGTTCAATTTCACCAGCAAACCATTTTATCTTTTCTTCTAGATTAGACTGATCCACCTCCACAAATTCAACAACATCAAAACCTTGAGATTTTAACCAAAGAAGCTGATTTTTTCTAGAATTTTGAAAATCAGGCACACTACTTCCTGTAATTTCACTCAACGAAAAAGCTTCAAAATTAACTTTTCTTTGAGCTGTAATTTCAGTATTTAGTTGTCTTACAGAACCGCTACAAAGATTTCTTGGATTTTTGTACTTAGCATCTATCTCAGGAATGGCTCTATTGATTTCCTCAAAATCAGAATATCTAATAAACGCCTCTCCTCTAATAACCACATCACCTTCAAAAGGTATCTTTATAGGAACATTATCAAATACTTTGGCGTTAGCTGTAACAACCTCTCCTATTTCTCCATTACCTCTTGTAACAGCCTTTATAAGCTGACCTTCGCTATATGTAAGAACAACTGTAAGACCATCTAATTTCCATGATAAAAGTCCCTTTTGCTCGCCAAGCCACATCTTAAGTTGTTCTGGCTCTTTAGTTTTATCCAAAGAAAGCATTCTACTCTTATGAGCCTCTTTAGGCAAACTTTCTAAAATCTCATATCCCACATTTCTAGTTGGACTATTTGATAAAACTATACCTGTTTCCTTTTCTAAGCTTTCTAACTTCTCATATAGCTTATCATACTCAAGGTTGGACATAATCTCTCTATCTTCTTTGTAATAAGCTTTAGAAGCTTCATTTAATTTTTCTACTAACGATTTTATTTCAATTCTCTTATCCATTTTATATATCCTAAATTTTAGTTATTGGCGCTACATCAGTTGCAAGCTTTTTAACTCCTACAGATTCAAATTCTACTCTTGCTACATTTCCTTCTGCTTCTAAAACAACGCCCTCTCCAAATTTGCCATGCTTAACCTTATCTCCAGCCTTAAATATCTCAGTATTTTTAACTTTCTTTTTAACCTCACGTCTAGCAGCCTTGAATTGATTAAATGGTTCAAATGGCTGACTTTTACCATATCCATCGATAGATTTTTTCTCACCAAGTCTAGCTTCACTCTTATTTCTTAAAACGCCATCACCTTCCATTAATTTAGGATCAAGCTCTCTTAAAAACTGAGATTCTCTCGTGTAGTTTCCCTTACCATACATCATACGATACCCTGCACTAGTCAAGCAAAGTCTCTCTTTGGCTCTAGTCATACCAACATAACAAAGTCTACGCTCTTCTTCTATGCCATCTCTTGAATCTAAGCTACGCCATCCTGGGAATAACCCATCTTCCATACCTGGCATAAACACATATGGAAACTCTAGTCCCTTAGCACTATGCATTGTCATAAGAACCACTGCATCCTCATCACTATCATGATTATCAACATCCGAAAGCAAAGCAATCTTTTCCAAAAACTCATGAAGCTGTAAATCGTTTTCCTCTTCAAAGTCATAAATTACAGATTTAAACTCCAATAAGTTTTCAATACGCCCTTCTGCTTCCACAGTATTTTGTTCTTCTAGAGCATTAAAATACCCTGAACCAGACAAAAGACCATCATAAATATCCGAAACTCTCAAGTTTTCTTTTTCATCATGATACTTTTGAATAAGATCTACAAATTCCTTTGCAGATTTAGAAGCCTTCTTTGATAAACTATCTAACACATCTTCATTTTTAAGGGCTTCAAACATTGAAATTTCACTATTTTCAGCAATAACCTTTATCTTATCTACTGTAGTAGGACCAATGCCTCTCTTTGGTGAATTTATAATTCTCACAAGTGCTAATTCATCAGAGGGGTTAGACACAAGTCTCATATATGCAACCATATCTTTTATTTCAAGACGATCATAATATCTAGTACCGCCTACCACTCTAAATGGTATATTCCTTCTAGTCAAAGCATCTTCAAAACTTCTTGACTGAGCATTAGTTCTATATAATATTGCAAAATTATTATATCCTATTCCTGGCTTTTTAAGTCTATCTATTTCCTGAGCTATATAATTTGCCTCAAGCTTGTCATCATCCAATCTAGCATAAACTATCTTTTGACCATCATCAGCATCAGTCCATAGCTTTTTATTTTTTCTTTGACTGTTGTTTTCAATGACACTATGAGCAGCTGCTAAAATATTTCCTGTCGATCTATAGTTTTGCTCAAGTTTAATAACCTGGGCACCTGGAAAATCCTTTTCAAAGTTTAGAATATTAGTAATATCCGCACCTCTCCACTGATATATACACTGATCATCATCACCTACAACACATATATTTTGATACTGCTCAGCTAACATACTTATAAATTTATACTGTATTTTATTAGTATCCTGATACTCATCAACCATAATGTATTTAAATCTTTCTTGATAATGAGCAAGAACATCTTCATTTTGTTCAAATAGTCTAACAGTATTTAACAACAAATCATCAAAGTCCATAGCATTATTCTTTCTAAGAATTTTTTCATAAGAATCATAAACTTGTGCTACTATTTCTTCACGATAATTTGTTATTCTCTCCTTTAGTTTTCTTGGAGATAATAATTCTTCTTTAGCCTTACTAATAGACGCTAAAATAGAAGGTACTGGGAATTTTTTCTCCTCAATACCATTTTCCTTTAAAATGCTTTTTATTACAGCTTTTTGGTCTACCGGATCATATACTACAAAAGAACTTGTATACCCAATGCACTGCGCATTGGCTCTTAAAATTCTCAAACAAGCCGCATGAAATGTCATAATCCACATATTCACACTTCCGCCTAATAAAGACTCTACCCTTTCTTTCATTTCATTGGCAGCTTTGTTTGTAAATGTCACTGCTAAAATATTATATGGAGAAACACCACAACCCTTTATAAGATGTGCTATTCTCCTTGTCATAGTACTTGTTTTACCACTGCCAGCTCCTGCTAAAATAAGCAATGGTCCTTCTGTTTTTAATGCAGCCTGTCGCTGCTTTTCATTTAAATTCTTCAAATATTCCATAAAATATATTTTACCATAAATACCTTTCTCTTGCACTTAAAATAGTATACATATTATAGAACATAGGTTCTTTTTAGTCAACTAAATGAGATCTTTCAAGTTTCAATAAATACTCCTTTTTTTCTATTCCAGCGGCATATCCTTTTAGGGTTCCATCAGATCCAATTACTCTATGACAAGGGATAATTATTGAAATTGGATTTTTACCTACTGCTCCTCCTATAGCCTGACAATAACCTCTGTCTACACCCATACTTTTAGCAATATCCCTATAAGTTACAGTTGTTGCATAAGGAATTTCTATTAATTTTTTCCACACTTTATTTTGAAACTCAGAACCTTCTAAAATCAATTGAAAATTAATTTTGGATTTTATGCCTCCAAAATATTTATCAAGCCATAAAATCACATCATCAAATATTTTTAAATTTTTATTTATATACTCAATTTTATTTTTATATTTACCACCAAAATGCTTTTGATTATCAAACCATAATCCTACAAGTGCATCGCCATCTGTAGCTATTGTTATTTCTCCTATTGGTGAATTATACTTTTTTGCATATATCATCTTTATTACCTCTTGAAACACTTTTTATTATACAATAACTTATATACTTCATATTGACAAATTATATTTATAGGTTTATTCTATTATCATAAGTTAATAAATCTTTTATGTTCTTTACAAAATTGTTATAACATATTTTGTAAAGCTAAGATGGAAACAGGTGTAAATCCTGTACGGTCCCGCCACTGTAATGATGGAGCTTTATCATTTATACCACTGGTTTATCTGGGAAGGTTTGATAGGGCGATGAAGTCTAAGTCAGGAGACATGCATAAAATGATCTGTTACTAATTAGACGGGTAATCTAATTTGCAACAAATATAATACAGTAAATACGGGCTGTGGAGTTTTTCCACAGTTTTTTTGTTAAGTAAATTAATGTTTTTCTTCAGATTTATTTGAATTTTGTCTTTTCATCGAGATGATCCATCTCAGATACTCATATGCTTTAAAAACTGCAGCACATTCTGCGTTATATGCGTGCTGCAGTCCTAAAGTTTTAATTGTGCATTTTAGTTTACTCGCATTATTGGAAATGCGATTCTCTTTATAGATAAGTTATAAGTGATAAAATAGAAAAACTCCTAGCCAAAAGGCTAGGAGTTTTTCATATACACTACAAGTCTAACTTGTAATCTCCATCTTTAATTTTACCAGTTTTTCTAAGCATCTTATCAAATATCAATGATAAAACTATTGGTAATAAAATATGCAATAACAATACCTGTAAAAGAACAGTCATAGAAAATCCCATATCTGTGAATGTACCTATTTGACCTACAAGGCCAGAAGTACCCATTCCAGCACCCATAGCATTGTTAGTCATCTTAAATACACATGTACTAATAGGTCCTATAATTGCACCTGCCAATGTAGGAGGCAATAATATCCAAGGATTTTTACATATGTTTGAAATCTGAAGCATTGAAGTTCCAATACCCTGAGCTACGACCCCTCCAATGCCGTTATCCTTATAGCTAATTGCTGCAAATCCTACCATCTGGGCACAGCATCCAACTGTAGCAGCACCTGCCGCAAGACCAGTTAAACCCATCATAATACATAAAGCAGCACTTGAAATAGGGGCTGTAAGAGCTAAACCAACTATAACTGATATAACTATGCCAAAAGCAAACGGTTGCCATTCTGTAGCAGTAATAATTATATTTCCAAGACCTTCCATAAGCTTGCCTACTACAGGTCCAACTATTGTTGCTGTAAGAGCACCCATAATCATAGTAACAGCTGGAGTCACTATAATATCAACTTTTGTCTCTTTTGAAACAGCCTTACCAAACTCAGCTCCAATAGCCACTGCAATAAATGCTCCTGCAGGTCCACCTAAAGTAGCACCCATCATACCTGTTATAGCACTTGTAAACATTACAAGTGGTGGTGACTGAAGTCCCCATGCTACAGCTATACCTATAGCCGCCCCCATTAGATCCATGGCCTGACCACCTGTTGAAACTAAAAATGCAGATATAAAATTATCTCCAAATAAATTAATTGTCTGCTCACCTATAGTCTTAATTATAAGTCCAATCAATAATGATGAAAATAGACCTAATGCCATAGCTGATAAAGCATCTTGTAAATATCTTTTTGCTGATATTTCAATATTTTTTCTTTTTAAAAAGCTTTGTTTTTCTTCCATTTTCCAAATCTCTCCTACTATGTTTACATTAACAACATACTTATTATAACGAATGTAAATATATGTGTCAAGACACCTTTTAATTACATTAGCTTTATGTTATACTTACATCATGAATACAAACGAAAGAAGACAAAAGTTATTAATAGCATTAACCAATTCTGGAAAACCTATAAGTGCATCTTCTTTAGCTGAACAATTCAAGGTTAGCCGCCAAATCATCGTTGGTGACATAGCCCTATTACGCGCAGGAGGTCATAATATAATAGCTACACCAAGAGGCTATTTAGTTGAAGTTGAAGAATCCACTTATCCTTATGTTGGTATAATTGCGTGTAAGCACACATCTGATGAATTACAAAAAGAACTCTATACTATTGTAGATTATGGTGGAACTGTTATTGATGTTACCATTGAACATAGCATCTATGGTCAGCTATCAGGACAATTAAACATATCTTCTAGATACGAAGCTGATTTATTTGTAAAAAGTGTAAGTGGCGATAATAATAAACCACTTAGCGTTATTTCAGGAGGTATACACCTTCATAAAATTGGATGTAAGAGCATTGAAATCTTTGAAATCATCAAGGATAAATTAAAATCCGAAAATATATTGTTGTAATAAAAATGCTGCTATATGAAACCTAATAAAATTTCATGTAACAGCTTTTTTATTTAATTTTAACCTTCAGAAACTGCCGCACTTAGCTTTAAAATACTCTTTTCGAGTTCTACTATCTGGTTATTAATCTCATTAATCTTATTTATATCATTAGTTTTAGATAAAGATAAACTAGTTTGATATAGCAATTCTTCTAGATTATAATGCGCATCTGTAAGCTTTTTATGCATATTAGCAATAACTTCATCATCAATTTCAGCTCTCATAACCTCATCAACGCTTAGCTTAACACCAGTATCAAGTTCGTATTCAGACACACCTGTAACAACTATTGGATTAATACCTATAGTATTTTTTACATGTTCTGCAAAATCATATTTGGCCTGCATTTCTCCATGAACTAAAAATAGCTGTTTAGGCTTTGCTTCAAACCCCTGTAGCCATTGTGTTAAACCATCTCTATCAGCATGACCAGAAAAACCTTCTAAATTATATATTTCTGCATTTACATGAATAGACTCTCCAAATAAAGTGACATCCTTAACGCCTTCAATTAACATACGGCCCAATGTACCTTCTGCCTGATATCCTACGAAAACTATACTTGACTTAGGGTTCCATAAATTATGCTTTAAGTGATGTCTAATTCTTCCAGCTTCACACATACCACTTGCAGAAATAATAATTTTGGGAGAATTATCTATATTTAAAAACTGTGATTCCTGAGTCGTTTTAGTAAATTTCAATCCAGGAAAATCAAGAGGATTATCACCTCTCATTAAAAAATCTCTGGCTTCATCATCATAAACTTGTGCATTTTCCTTAAATACCTCTGTTGCATTAGTTGCCATAGGACTATCTATATATACGGATATTTTTTCTAGTTCATCTTTAAGTTCTGGGCGCTTTGCATAAAACTTATTAAACTCATAAATAAGCTCTTGAGTTCTACCAACTGCAAATGAAGGGATTACAACTGTACCACCTCTTTTTACAGTTTTTAAAACTATATCTATTAAATCATCAATACTATCTTTATTTGCTGGATGCAATCTATTGCCGTAAGTCGTTTCCATAATTACAGCATCAGCTTTTTTAATAATTTTAGGATCTCTTAAAATAGGTCTACCTATAACTCCTAAATCACCTGAAAAAACAATCTTTGAAGTGTTTCCATCTTCTGTAGCAAAAAGTTCTATTATAGATGAACCTAAAATATGGCCTGCATCATTGAAAACAACTTTTAAACTTTCATTGATTTTAATAAGCTGATCGTATAAAACAGGCTTAATATATTTAAGAGCATCTAAAGAGTCGTTATAGGTATAAAGAGGCTCAACTAAAGGTTTCCCTGCTCTGAGTGCCTTTTTGTTTTTCCATTCAGCTTCTTTTTCGTGAATGTATCCACTGTCCTTTAACATTATATCTAAAAGCTGTGCTGTCGCATCGCTGCAATATATATCACCTTTAAATCCACGCTTAATAAGTAATGGAATACGTCCACAGTGATCAATATGAGCGTGAGATAAAATCACACATTCTATTTCTGCTGGATCAAAAGGAAACTCTTCGAAATTTAATGCTTCCATAGTCTTACCACCCTGAAACTGACCACAGTCAAGCAAAATCTTATGTTCCCCAATAGTAAGCAAATGACATGAACCAGTTACACCATTTGCTGCTCCACAAAATTTAATCTTCATTTGAATACTCCTGTTGATAAATATCTCTCACCTGTATCAGGTAATACTACAACTATATTTTTCCCTTTGTTTTCATCTCTTAATGCAACTTCTTTTGCTGCCACTAAAGCTGCCCCTGAAGATATACCACAGATTATACCCTCTGTTTTCGCTAGCTTATCAGTCGCTTCATAAGCATCCTCATCTGTTACCTTTACCACTTCATCGTATATATCCTGATTTAAAACCTTTGGAATGAAGTTTGCTCCGATGCCTTGAATCTTATGCGCACCAGCTTCTCCTCCGCTTAAAAGTGGTGATGCTGATGGCTCTACAGCCACTACCTTAATATCTGGGTTTTTAGATTTTAAATATTCTGCTGTACCTGTAAGTGTACCGCCTGTTCCAACAGTAGCTACATAAATATCCACCTTGCCCTCCATATCTTCCCATATTTCTGGGCCTGTAGTCTCTCTGTGTGCTTTGGCATTGGCAGGATTGTCAAACTGACCAGCAATCCATGCACCATCTATAGTTTTTTCTAATTCTTCAGCCTTAGCAATAGAACCTGCCATTCCTAATTCACCAGGTGTAAGAATAATCTCTGCACCGTAAGCCTTAATAAGATTTTGGCGCTCTACACTCATAGTATCTGGCATAACTATAATAGCATTGTAACCTCTTGCGGTTGCAATGGCTGCAAGACCTATACCGGTATTTCCCGAAGTAGGCTCGATGATAGTTCCACCTTCCTTCAAAAGGCCTTTTTCTTCTGCATCTTCAATCATATACATAGCAACTCTATCTTTGGCACTGCCGCCGGGATTCATTCTCTCTAGCTTTGCAATAATATTAGCATCAACATCCTTGGCATACTTGCCTAACTCCATCAAAGGTGTTCTTCCAACTAGCTGAGTCATATTCTTATACACTTTCATATATGATTCTCCTTTCAAAATAAAAAAAAGCGCACAAATAAATTGTGCGCACCAAAACTATTCAACTACGATTGTTTTAATAATCTGATCTTCAAGTGGACAGTCCATTGGATTTGTTGGTACTGCTACAATTTTATCAGCAGCTTCCATGCCTTCTGTAACTTTACCAAATGCTGCATACTGTCCATCTAGGTGTGGAGCATCCGCAACCATTACAAAGAACTGAGATCCAGCTGAGTTAGGATCCATAGCTCTTGCCATTGATAAAACTCCTCTTTCATGTAGGATTTCATTTACATGTCCGTTCATATTAAATTCACCTTTAATTGTATAGCCTGGACCACCCATACCATTTCCATTTGGGCATCCACCCTGAATCATAAACCCAGGAATAACTCTATGGAATTTTAGACCATCATAAAATCCTTCATTTGCTAGTTTTTCAAAATTTTCAACTGTAATTGGTGCAACATCTGGATATAATTCACCCTTCATTACATCGCCATTTTCCATTTCAATTCTAAATGTTTTCATGTATGTCTTCTCCTTTTATATTATATACTTTCTCTAAATCTAAACACTTCATTATCTACATAATCAGTGTATTTTAAATACCACAATTCATCTTTTAGCTGTGGAGGAAATACATTTTCAAGATTTTGCATTTCTTCCTGTGATACAAATCTAACTTCTCTCATTCGTTGGTGTTTTTCATCAAATTCTGGATCTGAACCAAGCTTTAACTCACCACCTACAATCTTACCTAAAAAGAAATTTACAAATCTCTGTCCTCTTGTAGGTGAAACTTCTTCAACATGCCAAACTAAACGTCCGATTTGCACATCTACGTTAGTTTCTTCTTTCATCTCACGAATAGCTGTATCTACTGCTGTTTCTCCTTCTTCGATACCTCCACCAGGAACCATCCAAATGTCTCTGTTTTCATGATGTTGTCTTACCATTAATAGTCTGTCTTCATCATCAAATACTATTACTCTAACTCCACCTACCCACATAATAGACCTCCTGCAACTGCCATAATGATAGTTATAATAATCGGATTTATTTTAAATACTCCTGACATAATTATAGTTATACCACATATGGCTAATGGTACAATAGCTATCTGAACCTCTTGGGCTAAAAATATAACACCTGCAGCAATTAGTCCTACTGTTGCTGGTCTTATACCATTCATAATCCCTTGAACGATTCTATTATCATTAAACTTATCTAAAAACTTCACTGCAATAATTACCACTGCAAATGAAGGTATTGATACACCAAGTGTTGCAATTAAAGCTCCGGCTAATCCGGCATAATTAAACCCCAAATAAGTAGCTGCATTAACAACCATAGGCCCAGGTGTCACCTGACTTATAGCCACTAAATTTGCAAACTCTGAGGAACTCATCAAACCATAATCTGATACTGACTGAAATATTATAGGTAGCATCGCAAGGCCACCACCAAAACTAAATGCACCTATTTTGAAGAAGAGGTAAAACAATAATCCTAAACTACTAATCATTATTTACCTTCCCTTCTGCTTTTTTGCAGTAATATATTGCACCAAGCAATCCTGTTACTATTACTACTATTATAGCATTAATCTTAAATATTACTACACTAACAAATGCTAAAATTGCCAAAAACCAGTGGAACCATCCATTAAGTGTTTGTTTACCAATATCATAAGCTACACAAAGTACAAGACCTGTAACACAAGCCTTAATTCCTATGAAGGCTCCCTGTATAAATTTGTTATCATTAATTGCATTTATAACATTTGCTAAAGCTAAAATTATTATAAATGAAGGTGTAATCACACCAAGAGTAGCAAATAGTCCGCCTAAAAAACCAGCTTTTCTATAGCCTATAAATGTAGCTGTATTTATCGCAACTACACCAGGCACAGATTGACTTATAGCAATACAATCTAGCATTTCTTCTTGTGTAACCCACTTTTTATCTTCTACTGTTATCTTAGTCATTAGAGGTATCATGGCCATACCACCACCAATAGTAAAAAGACCAATCTTTAAAAATTCCCAAAACAAAGAAAATAAAATATGTTCTTTTTCTTTCCTATTCTTCTGCATCTACATTATTAACCTTTCCTAAATGGATATTTTTCTTGATACTTATCATCCTTATTAAAAAGGTTACGCCAAAGCAAATATACATGGATGCCATTTGATACACTAATCTATAGGCTATTATATATGCTATAGCACCCACCAAGGATGCTACTGCATATACTTCTTTTTTAAATACAAATGGTATCTCTCTAGCGCATATATCTCTAATAGTACCGCCACCTGTTCCTGTTAGCATAGCTAAAGTGATAATTATAAATGGTTCAAAAAAACCGTGTGTTGTCGCAGCAGCACTTCCAATGGCTGTAAATGCGGCAAGCCCCAATGCATCGCAAAGAGTTATAAGTCTATCTAAATTTACGATATGTTTATAAAATAATATCACTAAAAGAGCTGTTGCAAGACTTATAATTACATAACTTGGATTATCTAATGAAACTGGAATATCAAGATCTATTATTATATCCCTAACTATACCTCCGCCTACAGCAGTGATAATAGCAAGAAAACAAATACCATAATAGTCAAGGTCCTTTTCCACAGCAACTAAAGCCCCTGTTATTGCAAAAGCAACGGTTCCTATTATTTCCATAACCGAAATAAATTCCATTTGCCTTTACCTTTTATTTTTCTTTATTTACAATTTCAATAGCATTTTTAATTGCTTCATCAACTGTAAGTTCAGTTTTTTCTGCATCTCTTCTTAGTTTATATTCAACGATGCCATCCTTAGCACCCTTACCTACTGTAATTCTAACAGGTATACCTAATAAATCTGCGTCCTTAAACTTAACTCCAGGTCTTTCTTTTCTATCATCAAGCATCACTTCAACGCCTGCATCTAAAAGCTCATTGTAAATCTTTTCTGCTACAGCTGCCTGCTCTTCATCATCAGGCTTAACTAAACTGATGATTACATGATATGGAGCAACTGACATAGGCCAAATAATACCATTTTCATCATAATGCTGCTCTACAATAGCTGCTAATGTTCTTGATACACCAATACCATAACAACCCATTACAATAGGCTGATCCTTCTGATTTTCATCCTTGTAGTAAGCACCCATAGCTTCTGAATACTTAGTACCAAGCTTAAATACCTGACCAACTTCAATACCTTTAGCATGCTTAACTGGCGCTCCACAAACTGGACATGGATCACCTTCAAGAAGAGTCTTAATATCAGTTACAATATCACCTTTGTAATCTCTACCATAATTAACATTGATATAATGATGGTCTTCTTCGTTAGCACCTGCACATAGATTTTTTAGACCGGGTAATTCACTATCTACAACAATAGTACAGTCATGAAGACCGATAGGTCCAGTAAATCCACCAACACAACCTGTAACTTCACTCATCTTAGCTTCATCAGCAAATTCAATAGCATGTTCAGGAATACCTAGAGCATTTACTAGCTTTATTTCATTAAGCTCCCTATCACCTCTAACAAATGCAGCAACATATCCATTTTCTTTACCAAAATCATCGTAAGTAACAAATAATAGAGCCTTAATTGTCTGAGTCTTATCTAACTCTAGGAAATTAGCTACATCTTCAATAGTCTTAGTTCCAGGTGTCAATTTCTTTTCTAATGGTAGCATTTCTATATCATCCTGAGCCTTAGCATCCTTTACTTCGGCTCTCTCAGTTGTAGCCGCCATATCACAACTTTCACAATAAGCAATTTCACTTTCACCAAACTCAGAAATAGCAGTAAACTCATGACTGTTGCTTCCACCTATAGCACCTGTATCAGCTTCTACTGGTCTAAATGTTAAACCACATCTTGTAAATATTTTTTCATAGGCATCATACATATCTTTATAGCTCTTATCTAATCCTGCCTGATCCTTATCAAATGAATAAGCATCCTTCATAATAAATTCCCTTGAACGCATCAAACCAAATCTAGGTCTAGCTTCATCTCTATACTTAGTTTGAATCTGATATAAATTCATAGGAAGCTGTCTATATGATGTAACATCATTTCTCACAATATCAGTGAAGATTTCTTCATGAGTAGGTCCTAAACAAAATTCTCTACCATGTCTATCCTTTAATCTCCAAAGTTCAGGTCCATAAGCAAACCATCTACCTGATTCTTCCCATAATTCGGAAGGCTGAATAGCAGACATAAGTATTTCCTGTCCACCAGCTTTATCCATTTCCTCTCTAACAATATTTTCAATCTTTCTTAAAGATCTCCATCCAAGAGGCATATATCCATAAACACCAGAAACCAGCTTTCTAATCATACCAGTTCTAAGCAAAAGAACATGGCTAGGAAGCTCAGCCTCATTTGGTACCTCTCTTAAAGTTTTCAAATGCATCTTTGAAAGTCTCATCCCAATACTCTCCTTCTCTAATTAGTTTTTAATATACAAACTGCTTGAGCAGCTATTCCTTCTTTTCTACCAGTAAACCCTAACTTTTCAGTTGTAGTTCCCTTAATATTAATTTTGTCATAATCTATTTTAAGTCTTTTAGAAATATTTTCAATCATTTCTTCAACATAAGGCAATATTTTAGGCTTTTGACAAATAACTGTTGCATCAATATTGCCAATACAGTATCCTTTATCTCTAATAAGATACCCAACATGTTCAAGCAGATCAAGGCTACTTGCTCCCTTATAAGCATCATCAGTATCCGGAAAATGTCTCCCTATGTCTCCCATGCTAGCTGCTCCTAAAAGAGCATCCATAATAGCATGAAGTAAAACATCGGCATCACTATGGCCTAAAAGTCCAAAACGATGAGGTATATCTACACCGCCCAAAATACACTTACTTCCTTCAACTAACTTATGAACATCAAATCCTTGACCTATGCGAGTTTCCACAGGCAAATCCTCCTTAGTTGTAATTTTAATATTTGCATAACTTCCTTCAACTATAGCTGGATGAATATCCATACGTTCCACTATACTAGCATCATCTGTACCATAAAAATTATCCTCATATGCTCTGTCATACGCTCTTTTAAGAATGTCCATTTTAAATCCCTGAGGTGTTTGAACTGCCAAAAGTCTATTTCTATCCAAAGTTTTATCATTTGTTCTAATAGTATCCTTAGGCTTAACACAAACTACCGCAGCATCATGTAAAACTGTCTGACACACTGTATCTTCTATAATTTTTCGAGTAATATATGGTCTTGCTGCATCATGAATCAAAACATAATCCATATTAACCTTTTGTCTATCTATAGCCTTAAGCGCTCTATAGATAGAATCTTGTCTTTCCCTACCACCTGAAACAATACCTGTAAATTTTTTAAGTTGTTTTTCACTTAAGTATGGAACCATCAAGTCCTTACAGTATTTCATATATTCTTCATTGGTAACTACGTATATATTATCGATAAGTTCACAATCAGCAAATGCTTCATATGTTTTTACTATCACCGGTTTTGCACCGATATTCATAAACTGTTTAGGCATATCCATGCCCATACGGCTACCTTTTCCTGCAGCAGCTATTATAACACCAATCTTTTTACCGTTATACATTTAGCTCACATTCTCCATAACTATACCTTTTCAGGCTTTCCAAATATCATACGTCCAGCAGCAGTCTGAAGAACTGTACCTACTCTAATCTTAATAGTAGATCCAATATATTTCTTGCCGCCTTCTACAACTATCATCGTACCATCATCTAAGTAAGCAAGTGCTTGGTCTTTTTCCTTACCTGCTTTAACTAAACTGACTTCCATAATTTCATCTGGTAATACAATCGGCTTAATTGCATTAGCTAATTCGTTTATATTTAAAACCTTTACTTCTTTAATCTTAGCTACTTTATTTAAATTAAAATCATTAGTAACTACATTGCCCTTCATTATTTGGGCAAGCTTAAGAAGCTTGACATCAACTTCTGGAATTTCATCTAATGTTTTCTCTGAATCAGTATTGTAAATTTCAATACCATACTCACTTTGAATCTTATTTAAAATATCAAGACCTCTTCTACCGCGTTTTCTTTTAAGAGAGTCGGAACTATCAGCAATATGTCTAAGCTCAACTAAAACAAATTCGGGAATAATTATAGGTCCTTCTAAAAAACCAGTCTTTAGGATATCCAATATGCGTCCATCTATGATTACGCTAGTATCTAAAATCTTTGGGACTGCACCTTTTCTTTCCTTTAACTTACCACCAAAAGTAGATAATCGCTTTTCAAAGTAAAGTTGATTAAATATTTCAGTACCTTTTTCACTAAGTATGACTACACCAATATAGCCTAAAATAACATACGTTATAATAGTTAATACTGTGCCTACTGAAGCTATGTCAATCTGCATATAAATTAAACTTAGCAAAAATGCAATTACAAACCCAAGTATTAATCCAAGAGTACCAAATACTAACTTATTTGCAGATACCTTTTTCATCTCACCAGTCAATATGCCTGCTATTTTTCTTCCAAGAGTTGTAAACGCCGGTAGCAACCTATAAAAAATAAAACCAAAAATAATTGCAAAAAATATGGACATTCCTATTTCCTGTCCAACTGATAGTGGTTCACCTGGCCAAAAGCTCGTATCTATAAGTCCACTTAAAGCCCTAAAAACACTAAGCCCAACATATCCACCTATGAAGAAAAATAAAATGTTTACAGTCTTTTTTAACACTCTTTCACCCCCTCTCTTTTATTAGTATATACAAATTGTGAAGTGATTAGATCACTTCACAAATCATCTTTTCTGCTTCTCCAGTTGTTATATTTTTTACTAAAACAAGTTCACTTTCCATTATTTGCAATGCGTTTGCTAACATTTTCTTTTCGCCATTTGAAAGACTCTTTTGTTTATCTATTCTATATAGGTTTCTGGCAACCTCTGCAACCTGTAAGATGTCACCAGTTTTCATCTTATCCATATTTGCTCTGTATCTTCTGTTCCAGTTTGATGGCATAGGAGTAGAATCAGCACTTAAAACTTTTAAAAGTTCCTCCACCTGACTCTCATCGATTATTTCTCTTACCCCGATTTCATCACTTTTATCAACAGGTATCATAACTTTCATACCACCATGGGGTGTATTGAGTATATAATATTTTCTTTCTTCACCAAGAATCTCTTTTATCTCTATTCCCTCGATTATTCCTGCACCGTGCATAGGATAAACTATCTTATCACCTATATTATACATTTTTATACTCCTTTCGGAACCACTTCCAAAAATAGATACTGTTCCAAATTTAGTATAATCCATTTTATGGCAGTATGTCAATATTTAAATTTATAATAATATCATAAGAATATATTAGTGTCAATATTTAATCTTAGAAGAATTTCTCATAAGAATTTCTCATTATACCCTTCATCTAATAAAGGCTTTTATTTTTTAATTAATCTATAATAATACTAACTTAATCCTGATAAAGATCTCATAACTAAATCCACATCCCTATTTTCTAATTCTTGAATTATATGAAGATATGTTTTTTGAGTCGTTGTCATGCTTGCATGACCTAGTCTTCTAGCAACACTTGCAATAGATACTCCAGCAAATAAAAGAATAGAAGCATGTGTATGTCTTAAACCATGGATAGATATTACGGGTATATTAACGCTTTTACAATAACGTTCTAATCTATCATTTACTGTAGAGTTATATACTTTTCCTTTTACAAATATAGGTTTATCCTCTGGAAGATTCTTTACAAGTTCAGCAAATTGTATAACAGTCTGCCAATCGATTTGAACTTTTCTAACAGATGATTTATTTTTGGTCGGCATAAATCCACCACCATTTTTATAATCCCATGTTTTGCTTACAGAAATAGACTGATGTGCAAAATCAAAGTCCTTAGGAGTTAATCCCAGAGCTTCTGAAAATCTCAATCCTGTTTTAGCAACAAGCATAATAAACCAATCCCAATTAACTTCATCCTTTAAATCAAGTTGTGCTAATAATGTATGCAGTTCAAATTGATTTAAATATTTTACTTTCTTTTCTCTTGGTGCTTTACCTTTTATAATTACTTTACGTGTTGGATCTCTTTGAATCAATCCTTCATCAACTGCATCTAGTATAGCTCCTTTTAGCTGATGATGAAAATCCATAGTTGTTTGTCTCTCATGTAATAGAGCATATTCATTTAGTATTTGCTGATAAGTGATTCTATTTAACTGACTAACTTTTAAATTTGGTGCTAACTTTACTAACCATCTGTGTGACATCAAGTACTTATCCAAAGTAACTTTCCTTATAGCGCCTTCTTTATAAACAGAAATCCATTTTGCATAATAGTCGCAAAATAATTCATCGCTAAATATATTGTTTTCCATCTAAAATTCCTCCTCATTTATAAAAGCAATATTTTGATGAAGGGCTAAATAAAAACAGATGCATACTTTTTATGGTAAAATACACATCTGCTATTTTAATATTAAATTTTATATTTTATTTTTATTTCTCTTATCCATTTTGGCAATTCTTGTTGTAGTTGCATGTTTAACATAAGTTTACTATCAACATTTTTAGTAGCTTTATCTATATCAACACTTTCTATAATATCTCTGTTATAAGGAAGAACCTCTTCTTCAACAAATGAATAAGCATACAAAGATTTTTCTAACGGCTTAACATCTATTCCCCATTCCTCTGCAAAAGATATAATATCTTTTGCAATAAAACTTTTCTTCCAAGCTTCAAATGCTTCATCTACGCTAATTCCAGCTTCTACCTTTCCTTGCATTAGTTCTTCTTCTACAAATCTTGCTAAAAGTTTTGCCTGCTTATCATCACCTAGATCACTTAGCTGCTGAATTGCTTCATGTATTAAACGCAAAGTTTCACTATCTATATTTTGCGTACCTTCGGCAACATCAACTTTCGAACCAATTAATTTCAAAATATAACTTGCATCTATATTTTGAGTTCCAACTAATCTAGTTTTTCCAACAAGTGGAATTATATCTGTAAAATCTGGCTTATCTGATTTTTCTTGAATATTTTTATAAGCACCAACATATTGACTCCACACATGTTCATTTATACCAAATTTTTCATCATCCCAAGAATACTCATAATACTGTTCAACTAAATTTAGTTTCTTGCATGCTTCTTTAAAAGCACTAAAGAATTTTTTCTTTTCATCTTGGTCTGTTTCTAATTCTTTCCAATTTGTTGGATTTTTTAAAGTAGAAACCAATACATCAAAGCTCTCATTTAAATCTACTACAGCTTCTTTATATTCTTTAACTATTACATGACTGCTTTCTCCACCACTACCGTATAATTCTAAAGCTTTATTTACACACTCTTCTGTAATACGTGGATACTGAAAATTAATAATTGTACCAAACTCTTTTGAAGATCCAAATACTCTATTTGTACGAGAGTAAGCTTGTATTAATCCTTGTAATTCTAAAGATCTATCAACATATAATGTATTTAAGCGTTTTGAGTCATATCCTGTTAAAAGCTGATCTGCTACAATTATTAAGTCTATGTTTTTAGGATTTCTACCACTTCCACCCCTTGTAGCTCTATCTATTAAATCTTCAAAATAAGCATCTTCACCTTTTTTCTTATCTTTAATATTAAATTCTACTCCTGTAAATTTACCATAGTCAGCAAACATTTCTTCAATAATTTCTGGCGAAACAACACTATCTTCTAACATATTTTCATTTTCATTGCCAAAACTAAATGTCATAGCGATATTTAAATCAATATCACTATTAGCAAGCTGCTTTTTGAATTCTTTGTAGTATTTTATTACTCTTTCTTTGTAGGCAACTGTTAATATAGCATTAAATACTTTATCTTGAGACTGAGTATTCCATCTGCTTAAAATTCGCTCTACTACTCTAGGTATATGAGTCTCATCTTGATATACTAAAATGCCTCTTTTTTTAGTTTCCTTTTCTAAGTCTAACTCCGAAATGCCATAAACAGTTCTTTCTATATCTTCTTCTGTCATTTCTGGTTTTTCAATTTTTAAAGCTTGTCCATAAGTTTCTCTCAAGGATTCATAACTTGAAAACTCACCCGTATTAATATAGTCAACATGAAAACCTAATACATTTTTGTCAGCAATAGCCTCATCAATAGTATACTGATGAAGTTTAGGTCCAAATAGCTTTTCGGTAGTATTAATCAGTTCACTTTCTTTATTTATTTTCCCTTTTACATTATTTTCATCAAAAAGCGGCGTCCCTGTAAACCCATAAAAAAGGCCATTCTTCTTAAAGTAATCTTTTATGTCACCCATCATCTTACCCATAGTAGTTCTATGAGCTTCGTCGACAATAAAAATCATCTTTTTTTCTTGAAGGGAAAAATCACTATTTTCTAGTAAATCTTTTACAAGTGAGCTTAATTTAAAAGTCGTAGTAACTACTATTCCATTTTGTACACTTTTTAACTTTTTCTTCAGCTGATATGTACTAGGTGTATCGTCTACAGCTACTGATTCGTAAGCTGCATAAGCTTTAAAGTTTTCACTTGTACGATTGTCTAACTCTCTTCTATCCAATAAAAATACTACTTTATCAAAACCTGCTCTAGTAGATAAAAACAGTGCTGTTTTAAAGCTTGTTATAGTCTTACCTGATCCAGTTGTATGCCATACAAATCCGCCATGAGGCATTTTTTCTTTGTTATCCCATCCAAAAGCTGCGCCTTCAACTGCCTGAAGAGCATATACCTGATAAGGTCTCATAAGCATATGTCTTCTATTTTCAATATCATTTGATTCGTCTATAACTAAATAGTCGCCAACCATTTGATGAGCCATAGGTATCATTAGAAAATGCTCTATTACTTTTCTCCAGTCATTTATAACTTTGTTATTTTTATCTGCCCAATTAAACACAAAGCTCATATTAAAATCATTTATGGATTTTGGTGTAGCAAAATATTTAGTCTCTATTTCAGATGCTATAACCATCATCTGTGAAAATGCCATAAAATTATTGCAGTATTCTCCATCTTCATAGTACCTTTTAAACTGTCCAAAAGCCTCTGTTACTGATTTATCAGCTCTTTTTTGTTCTATATTTATAAGAGGTAAGCCATTGATCAATAATATAATATCAAATCTGTTTCCATTTTTTGTAGAAACCTCTCTTGCTATTTGATATCTCGAATCCCCACCTCTTACTTCTGCTTTTTTAAATATCGTCAATGTGATTAGGTTTCTTGTAACGTTATTATTTTTATCTCTATGAATGGCATCTATTTTCCCCACTGATCCTTCGATGGAAAGAAGTTTTGCAGCTTCATAGCTATTATTGATGTTGTTTACTCTTTCTAAAACCTGCTTGAATTCATTATCTGTCAACTCAACGCCTTCAAGCTGATCAGCATTAATTCGATTTAGCTCTTTTCTCCAATTTAAAACTAAATCTTCAACTGTAACTTTTTGCTTATTTCCATTTAGATAATCTGGGGCATCCCATCTATATTTTTCTAGTTCTTTTACGAATTTTTCTTGAAAGTTTTTTTCAGAAAAATCCTTATTTAAACTGCCCATAAATTATTTCCTTTCATTTGCATTATGTATCCAAATGCATACTTACTTTGATGTTAATTTTGTATATTTATTCAATATTGTTTTGCTTATGTTGATGAAGGGTGATAAGGTTGTCAAGGTTGTCAAAGTATAATCCAAGTTTTTC
>CALCFD010000015.1 GCA_937900695.1 uncultured Eubacterium sp.
AAGAAAAATGTGACTCACAAAAAAATCATGAGTCACACAAACGTGGCGAAGCCACTTTTTTTATTCTTGATATTGAGTATCTAGCATATTATTTGTAACTATATTAAATATTTTATCAGATATTACTGTAAAAACAGATGCGATGGCATTGTGAAATATTCTTAAAAATATTGCAGCTGGTATGCCGTATAAACCGGCTGCGATGTATAAAGCACCAAATGTGTTAAATACAGTTTGCCATTTGTATTTAGCAGAGAAGCCAACACCAATACCTCCGATAATACCTACATAAGCAAATATATTAGCAGGAAGTACGTAGTTTAAGAGTAAGAATAGTGCGCATCCAATAATATTATAGGGTGCTCTGTATTTTAAACGATTTGACATGTCTTGTGCCATAGGAGACATAAGGGACATAGCGGCAATTCCTGCCCACATAACTCTATTCATTCCTGCTACTGATAAGATAAACATCAATATGGAAACTGTAAGTGTAAATTTAATTTGCCATTGACTGCGAGCAGAAGTGATATCAAAATCTGAGAATAGATTTGAAAAATCAGCTTCAAACTTGCGCATGTGATGGTTTTTATAAAATACTGTTATTGTTATAATTCCGCCGACTAAAAGTCCTATTAATCTCATATGATAAGCTTGACCTGAAACATCATAGCCTTGAAGTAACAGATAGCAAAGTACAAAAGTTGAATGATTTGACATGATTACATTGTGACATGTAATTAGTACTAAAGTAAATATACATATTAAATTTACAATTAGAGCACCACTAGCAGGTAACATGTTAGAAATACGAGGACCAGCAGCAAATATACCAAATACTATAAGTAAAACTGCAATACTATGTTTAGGGTCTATACTGAAATTAACTTGACGCATTACTAATATGCATAATAAAGTGATTACTCCAACGATACTATTCTCACTGCCTAGGCAAATTGAAAATGCAGTAACGAAGCAAAAACAAAATGCTACGGTTAGCATAACTTTGAATATGTAAATACCGGTACGTTGTGCTTTTAGTTTAGGTGCAGTTGTATCTGCGATTAGTTTTTTAGAACCGGTTTGATTTAATTGTAATTGTTGATAAAACCTCAAAACTTACCTCCTTATATATTTCATACTTTTTTTTAGTTCCAACGAAACAGTCTATTAGTTTTTGTACAATTTGTCAACTATTGTTACAAAAAATTTATTTTTTCTATTTACAAAATCAGATAAAAAATGTATAGTAAAGTTAAGTTGAATAAGACAGTTCGAAACCATCCTGTCTATAAATAAAACTAGGGATTAATTCAGGTTAAAGATGGCAAAAAACCTGTTTTTTTGTTGTTTAATCTGGCTCCCTTTAAAAGAAGGAGAGAAAAAATGAATAATGAATTATTGTTAATTGTGTCAGTTTTGTTGATTTATGGAGGAACTTTACTATTTTATAAGCTTCATGATTTACAAGGACTATATAGCTGGACAGTTCTAGCTACTATAGCAGCAAATATTGAGGTGCTTATACTTATAGAAGCCTTTGGCATGGAGCAAACGTTAGGTAATGTTATGTTTGCATCTTCATTTTTAGTTACCGATATAATCAGTGAAGTATACGGTAAAAATGCTGCAAATAAGGCAGTAAATATTGGTATTATGACATCGTTGATGTTTATAGTAGTCTCACAGCTGTGGCTATTGTTTACGCCATCACAAAATGATTGGGCGATGCCTTCAATAGAGGCGATATTCTCAAATACACCTCGTTTAATGCTTGTAAGCTTTGCGGTATATGCTATATGTCAGAGACTTGATGTGTGGTTATATCATAAATGGTGGGAAATAACAGATAAAAAGTTCAAAGATCATAGAAAATTTCTTTGGGTTAGAAATAATGGATCAACTCTAATATCACAGTTGATAAATACAATATTGTTTAATGTAGGGGCTTTTGGTGGCATGTATGATACTAAAACTCTTATAAGTATTATCGGAGCGGGTTATCTTATTTATGTGGTAACAAGCATTGTAGATACACCATTTGTATACTTAGCTAGAAAAATAGCTGACAGTAAAGAAAAAAAATAGAAAGAAAACACAGCTGTATTTATTTAATAAATAGGCTGTGTATTTTTATATTGCTATTGTAAATAATTAATTAAAAAATTTACTGGTTATGGTATGATAACTATTGCAGTAAAAGTTGTAAAGGTCTATAATCTAACCATTAGAGACTTTTGCGATTTATTCAAGGAGGTATGTGAAATGTTGAAGTGTGTGCCTATTATGGCAATTAAATTGGAAGAAGCAGTAAATTTAGTCGGTGAATTAGCAAATAAGGATTGCGATTATATCGAATGGAGAATAGATACACTAGATGATAAAATTAAGCCAGAGTTGCTAGCTAAAGCTTGGAATAATATGAAGGAGCTAACTGATAAGCCAATAATCGTTACACTTAGAACTACAAGTCAAGGTGGGAAGGCAAGATTATCAATATCTAAATATAATCAAGTTATAAGAAAGCTTATTGATATAATTCATATGGATTATCTTGATGTAGAAATTACAACGTGTGGAGGTGATGCTAGAGCAAAGATGTTTGCAAAGATGGCAGCACAAAGAAATATTAAGACGATTTTAAGCTATCATGATATACAGTATACGACTTCTGCAAGAGATATTGAAATGATGCTATGTAGACTTAAATATATAGGTGCAGATATTCCTAAAGTAGCGTATACAGCAAATAATATGGAAGATGTTGAGAATCTAAAAGAAGGTGCGTTAAAAGCACATAAGGTTATTGGCGATTTAGTTGCTATTTCTATGGGAGAACTTGGTAAGGAAACGAGAGTTAATGGTGATGAGATAGGCAGTGTAATTAACTATACTAAACCAATAGGAACAGCAGTACAAGCAAGTGATGATTTAGGTCAAATTGAGTTATAAATTTGATATTTATTCAAATTTAGTGTATAATATTTCGGTGAAAATTTTTTTAGAAATTTGGTAAAATGTATGGAAAAAATAGTTAATATTAAAAATTTAATATTTTCGTATCATCCAGAGGATGGTGAGATTACAAAGGTAATAGACAATGTAAATCTAGATATTGAAAAAGGTTCTTTTACAGCTATTATTGGCAGAAATGGCTCAGGAAAGTCTACCTTAGCCAAAAACATAAATGCATTACTTTTGCCTACATCTGGTGATGTTTATATAAATGGGTATAATACTAAGGATGATGAGCATGTTTGGGATATTCGTCAAACTGCTGGTATGGTATTCCAAAATCCAGACAATCAGATAGTTTCGAGTATAGTTGAAGATGATGTTGCTTTTGGACCTGAAAATTTAGGCATTGAACCATCTGTTATTAGGCTTAGAGTGGATAGTGCTCTAGAGTCTGTAAATATGGGTGAATTTAGAAATAAGGCTCCACATATGTTGTCAGGTGGTCAAAAACAGAGAATTGCTATAGCAGGTGTAGTTGCTATGAAGCCGAAGTGCATTATATTTGATGAACCTACGGCTATGCTTGACCCAAAAGGTAGAAAAGAAGTAATGGATATAATTCAGGAACTTAATGGTGAAGGTATTACTGTAATTTTGATAACTCACTTTATGGAAGAAGCTGCCTTAGCAGATAGAGTTGTTATTATGGATAATGGGGTAATAAAGCTAGATGGAAAGCCTGAAGAAGTATTCATGCATATAGATGAATTAAGAAATATTAATTTAGATGTTCCGTTGGCCGTTGAACTTGCTGATAGGCTCAGAAAAAGAGGTATCGATGTTCCGGCAGATATAATTAGTACAGAAAAGATGGTTGAATTTTTATGTCAATACAAGTAAAAAATTTAGAACATATATATAATCCGGGTTTGCCTCATGAATCAAAAGCTCTAGATGATGTATCATTTGAAATAGAAGATGGACAATTTGTAGGAGTTATCGGTCATACAGGGTCTGGTAAATCAACGCTTGTGCAGCATTTAAATGGATTACTTAAACCAACATCAGGACAGATTATTGTAGATGGTGAAGATTTAACTGCAGCCGGAGTATCTATGATAGATATTCGAAAGAGAGTAGGCCTAGTTTTTCAATATCCTGAGTATCAGCTTTTTGAAGAAACAGTAGCTAAGGATATAGCTTTTGGTCCTAAAAATTTAGGTCTTGATGATCAAGAAATAGATATAAGAGTAAGAGAGGCTATGGCTCTTGTTAATTTAGATTATGATGAGTTTGCAGGCAAAAGTCCATTTGACTTATCTGGTGGACAAAAAAGACGAGTGGCTATAGCAGGTGTTATAGCTATGAAACCTAAAATATTAATACTAGATGAACCTACAGCAGGGCTAGATCCTAAAGCACATCAAGGAATTTTAAATATGATAAAGGACATTCATGAAAAAGAAGGAAATATAACTATATTTGTTTCACATAATATGAATGATGTAGCTAAGCTTAGTGATAAGGTTATTGTTATGGATGGTGGCAAATGTGTTCTTCAAGGAACTAGTGAGGAAGTTTTTGCTAAGAGTAAGTATCTAAAAAAAATAGGATTAGATTTGCCAGATGTAACGCAGTTACTTTATAGTTTGGAGTTTGAAGGTATCGCGGTGCCACATGGGGTATTTGATGTAGATACAGCTGAAGAATTTATATTTGATTTTATAAAAGGAGGCAATGCCAATGATTAGAGATATAACATTAGGGCAGTACTATCCTGGAAATTCAGCTATCCATAAGTTAGATCCAAGAGTTAAAATTATTGGAACTTTAGTATTTATTATAGCTCTGTTTATAATAGATTCTTTTATAGGATTTGCGATTGCAACTCTTTGTCTTGGAATTGTAATAAAGATGTCTAAAGTGCCATTGAAGTTTATGCTTCGTGGACTTAAGCCAATCTTTTTTATAATAGCATTTACCTTTGTGTTAAATATGTTTATGATGAAGGGAGAGGTTATTGCAAAGCTTTGGATATTTGAAATTACTAAAGAAGGTCTTTATCAGGCATTTTTTATGGCTATAAGATTAGTATTACTTATTATAGGATCATCAATTTTGACATTGACAACTAAACCTATAAATTTAACTGATGGTATAGAGCATCTTTTAAAGCCTTTTGCGAAAATTGGTGTGCCATCTCATGAATTAGCTATGATGATGACCATTGCTCTTAGATTTATTCCTACTCTTTTAGAGGAAACTGATAAGATTATGAAGGCGCAGCAGGCTAGAGGTGCAGATTTTGAAACGGGAAATATTTTACATAGAGCAAAACAGTTGATACCGATTTTAGTGCCATTGTTTATAAGTGCATTTAGAATTGCTCAAGATATGGCTATGGCTATGGAAGCAAGATGCTACAATGGTGGAGATAATAGAACGAGAATGAATGGTATGCAGTATGCAAAGTGTGATCTTGTTGCAGGAATAGTTATTTGTCTATTTATGGCTGGCTCAATTGCAATGAGGATATTACTATAATTAGGAGGAGTATAACACTTGAGACAAAGAAGACTTAGAGATCTTGATGAAAGAATGTCAAGATTAAGCCAGTGGTTTATAGAGGAGCCAGAAACCTTAAAAGGTAGTTGGCACAAATATTTTGAAGAGAAAAATAACGATAAAAATAGTAAAATTTATTTGGAAATCGGCTGTGGCAAGGGTAAGTTTATAACTGATCACGCAAGACTAAATGATGATAAATGTTACATTGCGCTTGAGGGACAAGAAAGTGTAATTGTTAGAGCTATGGATAAGGCTGAGGAGTTAAATCTTAAAAATGTTGGTTTTCTAAGTCTTTATATGATAGATATATGCGATTATTTTGACGATAATGAGATAGATGGTATTTATTTAAACTTTAGTGATCCATGGCCTAAGGCAAGACATGCTAAGAGAAGGCTTACTTATCATAAATTTTTAGAAAAATATAAAAGAATTATAAAGCCAGGTGGTTTTATTGAAGTTAAAACAGATAATGATGGATTATTTGATTTTACATTGGAACAGATAAATATGCTTGGCTATGATATAGAGCAAATGAGTCGCGATTTACATAACTCTACATATAATGAGGGTAATATTACGACAGAGTATGAAGAAAAATTTTCAAATAAAGGTAAGAATATAAATTACGTTAGAATAAGATTTGGAGGCGACAAAATGATATTGGCACAGCAAAACGAAAGAGTTATTCCTAAGGAAGATAAGATTTTTGCTTTAAATCAGAGAGCAAAAGAGATGATTGCAGAAAAAGGTAAAAATGCAGTAGTTAATGCAACCATCGGTGCCTTACTTAAGGAAGATGGAGAGTTAGCAGTAATGCAGTCTGTTATTGATACCATTAAAGCTCTAGGTGATTGTGATTTTGCTGAATATGCGCCTATAGGAGGACTTCCTGAATATAGAGAAGCAGTTATTAAAGCTGCTTTTCATGATGACTTGCCAAATGGTTATATTGAAGCTGTGGCGGCTCCAGGAGGTACAGGTGGTATTAGAAATATTATTTCTAACTATTCAAAACCAGGAGATCGTATTATAACTTGTGATTGGTATTGGGCTCCATATAGTTCAATTTGTCAGGAACAAGGTAGAACACTTGATACTTATAAGCTATTTAATGAAGAAAGAAAATTTAATATAGAGGGATTTAGAGAAAAGGTTTTTGAAGTGGCAGATGACCAAAAGAGAATAGTTATTTTATTAAATACACCTGCTCACAATCCTACTGGCTATGCTGTTTCTGATGATGAATGGGATGCGATTATTGAAGTATTAAATGATGAAAAGTTGAAAGATGTACCAGTTGCGCTATTTATTGACGTTGCTTACATCGACTTTGCAGGAGATCCTGAGGAAGTTAGAAGCTTTGTACCTAAATTAGAAAACCTAAATGAAAATGTTTTACCTGTTATTGGTTACAGTGCATCTAAGACTTTTACAGCTTATGGTATGAGAACTGGGGCTATGATTTGCGTCGCAAAGACTAAAGAAATTGCACGTGAGTTTAAGAGTGTTTGTGAATACTCATGTAGAAATACTTGGTCAAATTGCAATAGAAGTGGTCAGCAAGTAATTGCAAATATATTTAAAGATCCTAAAAAATTAGCTGAAGTTAGAGAAGAAAGAGCGCATTTTAGAAATATGCTACTAGAAAGAGGTAAGATCTTTGATAAGACTGCAGAGGAAGTAGGATTAAAGACTGTGCCTTTTGATTCGGGATTTTTCGTATGTGTTGCTTGCGATAATCCAGTGGATGTTTGTGACAAGTTGGCAAATAAAGGGATTTTTGTAGTACCTTTAGCAAAGGGAATTAGAATCTCAATTGCTTCTATTAGCAAAGAGCAGTGTGTTAAGACTGCTAAAGTTATTGCTGAGATTTTAAAATAATAAGGACGAAGCGAGTTGAATAAATTCGATAAAAAAATTGATGGTAAAACTAAATTATTAAAAATCATATTGCTTCTATTGTTTGTAGCAGTTATAGGGTTTGTATTTATTAAGTTTGTTGAATTTGATGGTAAAAAGGTTGAAGAGAAAAAAGTCTCACAGGTAGAAATAATAGCTGTAGGAGATAATCTTTATCATGGACCTGTTATAGATGCTGGTAAAAAAGCTGATGGTACTTATGATTTTAGACATATTTATGAGCCTATTAAAGAAGAAGTCTCAAAAGCCGATATAGCTGTGGTTAACCAAGAGACTATACTTGGAAGTGAATCTATGGGCTATAGTGGATATCCTATATTTAGTACACCATGGGAAGCAGGCAAAGCTTTAGAAGCTACGGGGTTTGATGTATTTACTTGTGCTTCTAATCATGCCATGGATAAAGGAGAAACCGGCTTAAAGAGCATGTTTGAATTCTTTGAGCAGCATGGAAATATTAAGGAACTAGGTATAAACAAAACAGAAGAAGAATATAATACTATTGATTATTATGAAAAAAATGGTATTAAGTTTGCTCTTTTAAATTATACCTATGGTACAAATGGTATTTCTCAGCCAAAAGGCAAGCCATGGTCTGTTAATCGTATTGATCGAAAGAAGATTACAAAGGATGTAAATGAGGCCAAGAAGCATGCGGATATGGTTATAGTATTCCCTCATTGGGGAATTGAATATAATACAGGAATATCTGATTATCAGAAAAAGTATACAAAATTATTTAGTGACTTGGGAGTTGATTTGGTAATTGGATCACATCCCCATGTAATAGAAAAAGTTGAATGGATTGAGAATAAAGAAACAGGTAAGAAAATGCTTGTGTATTATTCCCTTGGCAATTTTGTTTCAAATCAGCCAGATGCTATTATGCAGCTAGGTGCTATGGCAAAGATAAAAGTAGAAAAAATAGATGATAAGGTTTCTATTAAAGAAGCTAAGGCTATACCGATTATTACTCATGTAGAAGATAGGCCTTTAAAGGTAAAAGTGTATAAGCTATCTGATTATACTGATGAGCTAGCTAAAAAGAATCATAGTCATTCATCTGTGAAGTATTTTAAAAATGCATCTAAAAAAATATTAGGAGAGTTTTTAGAAGAAGCTTCTTAGAAAGCTTCTTTTTTTATTATATAGGAAATATCAATATAAAGAAATTAAAGAAAAAAGCACCT
>CALCFD010000016.1 GCA_937900695.1 uncultured Eubacterium sp.
ACCGACCTCCTAATCGTTAGATTTTTTTGGTCTAACTTTTAGGGGTCGGTACATACTTCAATAAAGAAGTAGCTTTTTTATTACTCAAAAATAGGAGGAAAAGAACATGATAAAGAAAGAATTTAAAGAAAACGTTAATGGAGTTGAATTTATGCATCTAGTTGCAAGAATCACAGATAAGGCTTTAATGGATGAATTAAAGAAGTATGGTTTGGATTCAGAACTTTTAATTGATTATCTAGATGAAATTGAAGAAGCATATTTAGATGAAGACTATGAATTTGCTTTTAGTATGTTTATTTATCTGGTAGGTGAGATTAATACAGACTTAGAAAAGCTTTTAGAAGTTATCGTATGTCCTGATGAAGAGTTTGTTATTCGATTTTTAGATTATTATTTAAACCATATAGCAGATTCTTACCAGGTGGATGCCTTATTTAGTTCATGTGATGATTGTAATTTGGATTGCTACTGTGAAGATAATTCATATTGCGATTGCGAGGAGGATTCTTTATATAGCCTAGAAGAACACTTAGATGAAAAATTTACTAATGATGAAACTAATAGTGAAGAAATTAATAATGAAGTAAGTATTAGTCTTAACTTAGCTAAATTACTTGAAGCTGTAGAAGATTTAATAAATAGTGCAGTTAAGGAGGTGATTGATTATGAAAGAAGCAAAGGTGATTGCCATATGTAATCAGAAAGGAGGAGTAGGGAAAACAACAACAGTTAACTTAGGTATAGGACTTGCTAAAGAAGGAAAGAAAGTTTTAGTTATTGATGCAGATCCACAGGGAGATTTAACTTTAATATTGACATTAACATATTTTAATCATATTGTATGTTTCTTTTGTCTAACAACAACCTTTGTGATAAAATAAAAAAGAAAGTTGCAATAATAAGTAGTTGAATGGTGAAAAAATGTTAGTAAAAGTAGCGAAGAACATATATAAAAAAATAGCCCCATTACCTAAAAATCCGCTTAAAGAGATTAATGTATACATTATAACTGGGGAGAGAAATCTAGTTATAGATACAGGGTTTAACAGAAAAGAATGCGAAGAGTCTCTAAAAGAAGCTTTCGAGCAACTGGGAATAGAAAAAGCAGATTTGTTGATCACCCATCTTCATGCAGATCATTGCGGGTTAGCATCTAGATTCCAAGATGCTGGAAGTAAAATATATGCAAGTAAAACAGATGCACGCATTATCAATGGCGTGTTAGGTGAAAAATACTGGAATGACATTGAGGGTATATTCATAAAATATGGTTTTCCAAAAGCTAGTGAGGGAAAAAACACTGATCATCATCCGGGTAGAAAATATTGTAACGAAGAAGAAATCGACTTTACTTATGTAAAAGAAGGTGATGTTTTAGAGTATGGCGGATATAAGTTAAAAGTTATAGAAACACCTGGCCATACAGCTGGACATATTTCTCTGTACGATGAAGAGGAAAAAATCCTATTTTGTGGTGACCATATTCTTGGTGACATTACACCGAATATTTGCATAGAAGTTAATGCGGATAATCCATTAAAGTCATATTTTAATAGTCTTGAAAATGTAAGAAAGTTAGATGTAAAGTTGCTTTTAACAGCTCACAGAAAAATGGTTAATAATATGTACGATAGAATTGAAGAACTGTACAAGCATCACAATGAAAGATTATCAGAAGTTTTTAAGATTCTTGGCAACGAAGAAAAGAATGCTTATATTGTTGCACAAGATATGAGTTGGTCTATAAGTTGTAAAAGTTGGAATGACTTTCCTTTGCCGCAGAAGTGGTTTGCTACAGGAGAGGCTATAGCTCATTTACAGTATCTTTATTTTGAGGGTAAAATAAAACGAAAAGAAAAAGACGGAATATATTATTTTAGTTTAACTTAACAAAAAACCTTGAAAATCTTAGCGTTTTCAAGGTTTTATTATTAATACTTCATTTTACGAAAAACAGGAATATACATAAATAGAGTAAAAGCCATAACTATCATAGTTATTACTATTAAAGTGTTAACAAGCGACAATGGTAAATTTGGGAAAAGGAATAGTGCAAACAACACTATAAACAAAGTAGCAGTACAGATTTTGCCAAACCAATGAGCTCCGTCTAACATCTTGCCATTCCTTAAAAAATATATTCCCATAATGCCCATGTAGCCTTCCTTGATAATCATAAGGCCAATTAGCGCCCACATTAGAGGGTAGCGAGCAGCGAGGCAAAGGGCCAGGGCGCCATGGGTAAGTTTGTCAGCAACAGGATCAAGAGCTTTGCCTAATTCTGTAACTTGATTAAATCGTCTAGCTATATAGCCATCAAATAAGTCAGATAAACTTGAAATTAACACTATAATAGTAGCTAAAGTGTAATTGTTTTCAAAAATATATAGATAGCAGAAAACTGGTATTAATAAAATGCGACAGTATCCCATAATGTTAGGAATGGTGAAAATTTCTTTCTTATTGAATTTCTTCATTTCATAAGTCCTTTCTTAATAATAAAAATATAGAATATTGTAACATAAAATATAATTAAAGAAACTGTTGGTAGTTATTAATATAATGTAATATAATAATAAAATAGTATTAATAAAAGAGGTGCGAAATGACTTTAAGTAATAAACAAAATATAAAATGTCCGCAGTGTGGTCATGAAAGCGAATTTGAATTTTACAAGAGTATCAATACAATGATAAATCCAGAATTAAAAGAAAAGGTTTGTAATGGGGATATATTTAAATTTACATGTCCAAATTGTGGTGAAGAAACGATAGTTGCATATCCATTTTTATATCATATGATGGAATCGCAGACTATGATTTATCTTGTAGGTGAGGATTCGGTAGAAGATACTGCAAAGATAATTAATAAAAGCAAGGATTTAAAAATAGATGAAGTAAATGTCTTAAGTGAAATTGATTATCGAATTAGAATCGTAACAAGTGTTAAAGATCTTTTGGAAAAAATTGATATACTTGAAGATAAGTATGATGATAAAGCGATAGAATTAATAAAAGTTTTATCTGAATTAAATTTAGTAGAAGCAAATACAGATATTGAATACGATGATATAGTTTACGTAAATGATTTTAACAAAGGAAAAGCAATTGTGTTTATCAATGGCGGTAAGCCTGTTTATGCAGTTGAAATATCAGAAGAATTGTATACAGAGTACATGAAAATAGCTAAATTGCTAAAAACAGACGAAGATGAAAGCTATACAATAGATAGAAACTGGGCATTTGAACAGCTAGAGGAGTTTGTTCGTAACTCAAAAGACGCTATGGATCGACAGTAATAATAAAATTTCAAAAAAAGTGTTGACAAATATATAGATCATTAGTATACTAAACAAGTTGTCTCTTGAAGAGGCAAAGATATCAACCAAGTTTGAAAAAAGAAATCAAATTAATTCAAAAAAAGTATTGACAACTTTGAGAATGATTGGTATACTGAATAGACCGTCGAAAACGGCGGCAAGAACCTTGAAAAATACATAGTGAGGAAATTAAGTCAAGAAACGAAACAATCAGCA
>CALCFD010000017.1 GCA_937900695.1 uncultured Eubacterium sp.
GTGGCTCTTTTTTTGTTATCCTAATTTACACCATTATATAGACACATCGCCATTTTAGAAATATAGTGACCTAGCTTTAAAGAATTTCAGATAAGATGTAAAGAAGCCGCACTATATTTTTGTTTTTTAAGATAGTAGTACTTTTACTTAAGCTTAGTAGCACGAAGTATTACATTTTTAATTGAATTAGTGCGGTTATTAGTACGGTGCTTAGTGCATCTCTAGTGAGATGCTTGTGCGGCAACCAAACAAAACAAAAAGGTGCACCAATTTGGTGCACCCAGGAAAATCAAATTTAACTAGTCATATTTAATTGCTTCTTGAAGTACAGTGTTTGCGACTCTACCGGCAACATCGGACCCAAAACCGCTGTTTTCAACAAGAACTATAAAAGCGTAAGGATGATCTTTATCCCTTAAAAAACCTGTAAACCATGCGTGAGGTCTAGCGGCTTTTGATGCTTCTGCTGTACCAGATTTTGCACAGATATCAAGACCAGGGAAATTTGAAGCTCCGTAGTTTGACTCAACATTGTTTTTCATCATGGCAGCAAGCTTTTTAGCAGTTTCTTCATTAATAAGTTCCTCAGTTTTAGTCTTAAATGGCAAGCTTGCAGGAAGACCGTTGGAAAATTGCACGCTGTCGATGATTTTAGGGTTGGCAGTTTTTCCACCATTTGCTATAGCACCCATGTAAACCATCATTGCACAAGGATTAACAAGGTCTTTGTGCTGACCGATACCAGTCCAAGCAAGACTTAGTCTGTTGTCGCTAAAATCAAAAGTACTAGGCTTAGTTTTTATGCCATTTATATCATAGCTGTTCATAAGACCAGACTTTTTAGTGTATTCTTCAAGTTTTTTAGCACCGATCTGAGTGGCTAGTTTGCCGTATGCACAGTTACATGATTTGGCTAAGGCTTCCTTAAAATCAACCTGTCCATGAGGATAAACACAAGTTATTTTATCCTTTTCATAAGAACCGTACTGCTCAGTTCCGTGACATGTATAAGACCAACTATCAAGATTGCCTAGCTCTTCGATGGCAGCTGTTGAAGTAATAAGCTTAAAGATAGAGCCAGGAACTATTGTGGCTGAAGTAAATCTATTTATATAAGCGCCTGAAGTGTCATCAGGACTAAGCTTAGGTGGATCATATGGATCGTAGTTTGGTGAACTGACCATGCAAACGATATCACCAGTTTTATAGTTGTAGATACCAACAGTGCCACGTCTATCTCCTAAAGCTTCTTTTGCAACTTTAGCCACCTTAGAATTTATAGTAAGATTTATGTTTCTACCAGAGCCGCTAGCAGAGTAAACGCCAGTTACAAAGTTATAGCCTACCATCTTGTCTCTAAAAACAACATTGGCGCCAGTGGCGATGTTTCCAAGAGAGTCGCCAGTAGTGTGAACTAAAGCTCTTCTTGTAGTATAGTCTTCATTGTACTTTGTTTCACCATCTTTGGTGTTTGAAATAAGAGTTTCACCTTGTGAATCTTTGATTACACCTGTAGTGATTTTGCCTTTTGTAAAAATATGTTTGTTAGCTGGATAGCTAACCCATTCTCCGCCGTGTAAGGCTAGCTTACCGATATAAAATCCTGTTCCAAGTACGAGAATGGCAGCAAAGAATAGGCAGATGATTGCGCGTTTTTGTAACTTTTTCATTTACCACTCATCTCCTTTCAATTTGACCTTTTGTACTGCAATACTTGCATTTTGGCGAGTATCAGCAGCCTTTAAAAAGGCAAGCATGCCCCATGAAACGATCATAGATGTACCACCGTTTGAAACAAATGGGAATGTTACACCAGTTAGTGGCAAGATGTCTACAGCTCCAAAGACATTTAGTATTGTCTGGAATATAAATAGTGTTGTAGCAGCGCAAGCTGCAATAGTATAAAAGGCTGAACGTCCAGCTTTAATTGAGCGAACAGCAAATATTCCTAAAGTAACGATGGATAAAACAGCAAGCACTGCAATAATAAGACCCCATTCTTCAGATAAAATACCAAATACAAGGTCAGTATCTGCAGCAGCCACTTTATGAAGCCAACCTTCGCCAGGACCAAGACCAACCATGCCGCCACTAGCACCAGCAGACATAGTTCTTACTTGCTGATAGCCGCCTGCATCAGGAAAATCCCAAGCATGCATCCAGGTTTTAAATCGTCCTAATATATAAGGCTTAAAGCGCAGTATCATAAGAACGCCAGCACCTGCAGCGCCTACAAGTAAAAACAGCTTTGAAAAGTCACCACTTCTCAAAAATGAAATTACTAAAAATGTTACAAAGAATATTGCAGCAGTACCAAAGTCTCCCATAAGAGCAAGACAACCTAAACAGAAAATAGAAAAACCTAAAAATAGTGTTAGATTTTTCTTTTCAAATAGTTCATCTAAAGTTGCTGCTCCCACTAAAATATATGCAATCTTTACAAGTTCTGATGGCTGAAATGTAAATCCACCCAGTGAAACCCAGTTAGTAGCACCATATTTATTTGTTCCTAAAAAGATATTAATAAGAAGCAAAATCACGCTAGCAATTACTAAAAGTTTACGAGTTTTCATAGCACGATCAAGGTCGCGAAGATACCAACATAAGCCTAAAAATAAAGCCATTCCTAAAACTATTGTAATTAATTGCTTAATCATTTCACTTGGAGCTGATGTGGCCGTCACAGCAAGTCCTAAAGTAGATAAGAAAAAAGCTATACTTTCAATTTCAAAAGAGGTTGTACCCATAGTCCTTATAGTTATGGAGTAAATCCACATGATAGCCGTAAAAATCCCAAAAGCGATAGGAACTGATGAAGGCAGAGCATCGCCTTCTACAAACATAAATTGTATAACTACCATTACCTGAAATATTGTAAGGGCAACAAGAGATCTCCAAGGAGTAAATTTTTTAGTCATACGACTTCTAGCTTCTTGATTATATCGTTGCTCTTCTAGGCTGGCAGGAACTAATACGCAATCAGCTCCACCAAGGGAAATAGTGTCTCCAATTTTAACAGGGGTTGATTTGTAAACAATATTACCATTTACCTTCGAACCACCTTTTGATCCAAGATCATTGTAAAACCAATTACCTTCACTATCACGAACAAGGGTGCCGTGATTTCTTGAAACTGTCATAATATCTATAGGTACATCTACAGTTTGAGAACGCCCTATAACATTTTCCCAGTGGGCAAGAGGTTTAGTCTCACCATCGGGAAGAGATAAATATGCCCAGATTTCAGAAGGAGTTTTAGTTGATAGCAGTGATCTTATAGCTCTTAGCAAGATGTAAATTGCCAAGAAAACAAATACCCATCTGGCGATTGTTGTGTATATACCGCCAATAGTAGGTACACCGCTAAATAGATTACCGATATTGCCTACGAGGGCTTTTAAAAAATCTATTATCGAATCTAACATACGGTTCCTTCCTTTCCTAAATTTCTAAGGTTTATTATAACACAAATAGGTGGTAAACTGTGTATAATATCTATAGATATATTTGAATTTTCATGGAGGAATGACATGTTTTTTGAGACTATAATTATCGGTGCTGGTGCAGCTGGACTTTTTTGTGGTGCAGCACTTAAAGATTATAAAAGGAAATTTTTAATAATTGAAAAAAGTAGTAAAGTGGGATTAAAATTACTTGCATCAGGCAGCGGTCAGTGCAATTTTACCCATAGTGGTGATATAAAAGATTTTACAAACTTTTATGGAGAAAATGGTAAAAAAATTAGAGGGATTCTCTTTAGATTTAACAACCAGATGATAGAAGAGTACTTTAACAGTCTTGGCCTTAAGACTATCACAAGGGAGGATGGCAAAGTTTTTCCGGCAACTTTAAAAGCGGAAGATATAAGAAGCTGTCTTCTTAAGGAGATTAGCAAAAACAAGGGAGAAGTTTTATGCCAGAGAAACGTTATTAGTATTTCTCAAAGTGATAGTGAGGGCATTTATAAGGTTATTGCAGAGGATAAGGATGGAAGAGAGTGTAGCTTTACTTGCAAAAATCTAGTTATAGCAGCAGGAGGAAAATCATATCCTAAAACAGGCTCTGATGGTAAAATTATGGAAACTATTAAAGCATTTGATGATTTTGAAATAGTAGAGCAGAAAGCTGCTTTAGTTCCAATTTATATAGAAGGGTATTCTTATGAAAGACTTTCAGGAATTTCTATAAAGGGTGCCCAAATAAAAAAAGGCAAAATAAAAGCCAGTGGGGATTTACTTTTTACCCATAGAAACTTTTCAGGTCCACTTATTTTGAACTTTTCAAGATATCTAAATCAAGGAGATATATTTGAAATAGATTATTTGCCGTCAGGCTTTAAAGGTGGGCAACACTTAAAGGGTGATGGAGAAAAAAGAGCCATTCTCAACTACTTAATAGAGGAGACAGCCCTGCCAAAAGCTATGCTAGAAGTATTTTTAGGTGAACTTAATATAAATTCAAAGGAAAAAACTGCTTCCCTTGGAGGCAAGAAGATAAAAGGTATAGAGGAAGCTATAAGATGTCATAGATATCTTGTAAATGGTAAAGCAGGACTAGATAAGGCTATGGTCACTTGTGGGGGTATTTCTTTAAAGGAAGTTTCAACAAGGAGTCTACAATCAAAAAAACACCCAGGACTTTACTTTATAGGTGAAATCCTGGATGTTGATGGTGATACTGGTGGATATAATATCCAGTTTGCATTTTCTAGCGGCTATGCAGCTGCTCAGCATATTTCACAGTTGCCATAGCATCTTTGCAGTAGCAATCTGCGCCAATAGTTTTAGCATAATTTTCATTTAAAACTGCGCCGCCGACAATAACTTTACAGTCGATATTTTCATCGCGAAGTTTTTTAATAGTTTCGGCCATATTTGGCACAGTAGTAGTCATAAGTGCACTTAGTCCAACTAGGTGTGCTTTTTCTTTAAGTGCAGTTTTAACTATTATATCAGGATCAACGTCTTTTCCTAAGTCGATTACATTGTATCCATAGTTTTCTAATAAAACTTTAACGATATTTTTTCCAATATCATGTACATCGCCTTTTACAGTGGCGATTATAATTTTACCTTTTGTTACAGACTCTTGAGAGTTGTCATTTTCTATCATTTCTTTAACAACGGCAAATGCCTCTTGAGCCGCCTCAGCACTCATAAGTAGCTGAGGTAGATAAATTATGCCAGTTTCATAGCTTTTTCCAACTTTATCTAAAGCAGGGATTACATGTTCGTTTATAATGTCTAGTGGAGCATTTGTTTTGGAAAGTTCATCTGCTGCTTTTTTAGCATCTTTTTTTAGTCCATTAATTATGCTATCCATCAGAGAATAAGTCTTAACTTTCGCAGTCGGACTTTTTTCTTGATGTTTTTCAAATACCTTAATATAATCCTGACAGTTCTTATCTTTACCGGCTAAAGCTCTGTAGCTGTGGTAAACATACATCATTTCCTCGGAAAATGGATTCATAATAGCAGCCTTAAGACCAGCAGATAATGCCATTGCAAGAAAAGTTGATGTTAGCTTTTCTCTGCCAGGAAGACCAAAAGACACGTTTGAAACACCAATAGATGTTTTTATACCTAGCTGGCGAAGCTGCCAGATAGTTTCTAAGGTAGTCATTGGTGCAGTCTTGTCAGCACTTACTGTAAGAGTAAGTGGATCGACTACGATATCGTGCTTTGCAATGCCGTATTTTTCAGCTTCTGCAATAATCTTTTTAGCAATTTCAACTCTTCCTTCAGGAGTTTTTGGAATACCATTATCATCTAGTGTAAGTGCGATTAAAACACCACCATACTTTGCTGCAATAGGTAGTATCTTATTTAAAGATTCTTCTTTACCGGATACTGAGTTTATAAATGGCTTACCGTTATAGTATCTTGCGGCAATTTCCATAGCCTCAGGATCTGCTGTATCAATCATAAGAGGAGTATCTACAACTGCCTGAATTTCTTTTATTAAAGTAAGAAGCATCGCAGGTTCATCTATTTCAGGAAGGCCTACGTTCACATCGATAATATGAGCTCCAGCATTTTTCTGATCCATAGCAAGCTTGATGATAGAACCCATATCTTGATCTTTAAGAGCTTCTTTAAAAATCTTATTTCCAGTTGGATTAATTTTTTCACCAATAATGGCAAATTCTCTGCCTATACTAGCAGTTTTAGTATATGAAGCAACTACTGTATGTTCCTTTTGGTTGATTGCAGGAGGTGTAATGCTTTGTGCTTTTTCTACTAGGGCTTTTATGTGAGCTGGAGTAGTTCCGCAGCATCCTCCCAGCATAAATGCGCCTTTTTTAGCAAATGGCGCTACTTTTTTAGCGAATTCTTCAGGTTCAAGTCCCCATACTGTGTTGCCATCTTCGTCAGTTTGTGGCATGCCTGCATTTGGATTTACCATAAGTGGTAGTGAAGTTTCTTCTAAGTATTTAGGCACAAATTTGGCAATTTGATCAGGTCCAAATCCGCAGTTTAATCCTAAAGCATCAACTCTAAGCCCCTCAAGAATGGCAGTTAGCACCTTAATATCTGCTCCTGTTAAAAGAGTGCCATTTTCATCAAGCATTGCAGAAGCAACTATAGGTAGATCACAGTTTTCTTTAGCAGCTAATATACCTGCTTTCATTTCATATACATCTGTCATAGTTTCTAGTAATATAAGATCAGCTCCAGCGTCTTTTGCCGCTGTAACTAAAACTTTAAAACCTTCATATGCTTCATCAAAGGAAACTTCTCCCAAAGGAGCCATAAGCTTACCAATTGGTCCTAATCCTGCTGCAACAAATAAATCTTCTCTTCCTGTTTCTTTTTTGCATCTTTTTACAGCATTTTTAGCTAGTTCTACTGCTTTATACATAACTTCATAAGAAGTGTATTTATCTTGTGAAAATTTTATAGGATTTGCACCAAATCCGTTTGTTTCAACAATATTAGCTCCAGCCATAAGATACTGGTAATGTATATCTTCAACTATTTCTGGTTTTTCCATGTTCCAGTATTCTGGAATTTCGCCACCTTTTAAACCTGCTGCCTGAAGCATAGTGCCCATTGCTCCATCGAAAAATAATAACTTCTTGCCTAATAAATCTCTAAATGTCATAAATTACTTCTCCTCTTTCAAATCAAAACCTTTACTTTTGGTGATGTTACCATCTTTATCTACAATACAATATTCAAATCCCTTTTTATCCTTCATAAACTCTACAGCCTTGTCTTTTCCCAAAAGAAGACATGTAGTAGAGTATCCATCACAGTCAACTGAAGTACCGATTTTACCTAGGATGGAAACTGACAATATGTCTGTGTCCATAGGATAGCCTGTTTTAGGATCAAGAACGTGATGATAATCTTTGCCATTTTCTTCAAAATGACGTTCAAAAGTTCCTGATGTTACTACTGTCTGGTCTTGCATTTTTATGGATCCGTAGATTTCGCTGCGTTTGCTATAAGGAGTTTCAAGCCCTATATTCCATGGAGTACCATTTTCTTTACTTCCAATTGTAACAATATTACCACCAAGATTTACAACTCCTGATTTAACTCCTTTAGAAACTAAAAACTCGGAGACTCTGTCAGCTATATATCCCTTTGCAATAGCACCTAAATCTAGCCATGTGTTTTTATCTGTAAGTTGCACTGTATTATCGTGAATATGAACCTTTTTATATCCTATTGTAGGTAGTATAGCTTTAATTTTTTTATCTTTTGGTACCTTAGGGTTTTCTGCTGAGAAGTTCCATAAATCCGTTAGTCTACCAACTGTAATATCAAATTTTCCATTTGTTTCTTTTGATTTTTGTAAGCCAGCAGTTATGACCGCTGCGGTTTCAGGATCAACTGTAACCTTATTTCCTTCTGCATTATTGATTTTATAGATATCTGTACCTTTTATTGTACGGCTGAATAATCCTTCATAGTAACCGCATTTTGCAAAAGCTTCATCTATTAAATCTTCTGCTTTAGACTTGTTCATGTCTCTAATCTCTATAGTACATGAAGTATTTAAATAAAAATCAGTTTTTGAAACAGGTTCTTTTGAAACACAGCCTGTCTGTGTTATAATTAAGATTGTACAAATTAAAATTGCAGATAATTTTTTAAACATTATTTTACCTCGTTAATTTATTTTGGAGCAAAAATTATGAAAATAAAAAAAGCTGATATAATTCTTGCTGTAATAATTGCAATAGTAGGTATTGCAGCATCTATATATTTAAGTATGTATGATACTGACATCAAAAATGGTCAAGTAATCATCCATGCTAATAATAAGATTTATGGTGAGTATTCCCTTTATGAAGATAGGGAAGTTACGGTCAAAGAAGGTGACCATATAAATAAGATTACCATAAAAGATGGCAATGTACAAATGTCATTTTCAACTTGTAAGAGTCAAGATTGTGTAAAGCAGGGGACTATAAAAGATAGCTCTAAAAGCATAATTTGTTTGCCTCATAAAATCGTAGTGGAAATTGAGTCAAAGGAAAGCGAATTTGACTCAGTATCAAGGTAAGGAGGAAGTATGAATAAGAGTTCACCAGCTTACAAGGTAGGGTATGCAGCGATACTTGCAGCTCTTGCCATGATATTTTCTTATATAGAAGCTATTATCCCGTTTTCTATAGGTATACCAGGAGTAAAGCTAGGTATCGCTAATCTAGTTATAGTTATAGCTTTATATAAACTAAATTTTAAGTTTGCTTTTTTAATCAATCTAATTAGAATATTTATGGTAGGATTTTTATTTACAGGTGCTTTTGGGATATTATATTCTCTGGCAGGAGGTATATTAAGTCTTTTGGTAATGGTACTAGTTAAAAGAGCTAAGGTTTTTTCAATTGTGGGTGTTAGTTTAGCTGGTGGAGTAGCCCATAACCTAGGCCAGCTTATAACAGCTGCTCTTATAGTATCAAACATAAAGATTTTTATTTACTTCCCAGTGCTGATATTCTCAGGATTAATAAGTGGCATAATCATCGGCATAGTTGCAGGTCTTATCCTAACTAAGCTTGACAAGGCAATATAAAAATATATAAAAAAATACCGGCCCATAAGGAGCCGGTATTTTTTATATGTTTGTTTTCCCGAAAGGATTAAGCTTCAGCTTTAACTTCTGGCTGTGCAACAACAACCTTTTTTTCCTTAGGAACAACTACGATAGCGCCTGTAGGACATTCCTTAGCACACATACCGCAGTTCTTACACTTGTCGTAATCGATCTTAGCTAGGTTGTTTTCTACATGGATAGCATCAAACTTACATGTGTTTTCACACTTCTTACATCCGATACATCCGCTCTTGCAGTTTTTCATAACCTTAGCGCCCTTATCAGCAGATTTACATCTTGGAGATACTCTGTCATCCTTTGTTAGGATTTCGATTACTGACTTAGGACATGTGTTAGCACAAACTCCACAGCCTACACAAACGTCTCTGTCAACTACAGCAACACCATTTACGATTGATAGTGCGCCGAAGTCACAAGCTCTTACGCAGTCGCCTAGACCAAGACATCCAAATGAACATCCTTTTCCGCCACCAAATAACTGGCTAGCGCCTTTACAAGTCATCTTGCTGCCGTATTTCATAATGTCTGAAGCAACTGATTTGTTACCCTGACACATAACAACAGCAACTGGAGCAGCAGAAGCTTCAGCAGAAACCCCTAGGATTTCACCGATAGCAGCAGCTACATCAGCGCCACCTACTGGACATTTGTTAACAGGTGTGTTTTTATCTTCACCAAATGCAGCTGCATATCCGTCGCATCCTGAGAATCCGCAAGCACCGCAGTTTGCACCTGGTAATACTTCTCTTACTTTTGCTACTGTTTCATCAACTGGAACATACATAATTTTAGCAGCAACAGTAAGTACGATACCAAATACTAGACCTAGACCAACTACTAGGATAATTGGTAATGTAGTCATATCTATTCCTCCTTAATATTATGCGAATATTCCATCTACCATTCCTGAGAATCCCATGAATGTTAGAGATAGAATTGAAGCAGTAACTAATGTGATAGGAATACCCTTAAATGATTCTGGAATTAGAGTATTCTTTTCTAACTTTCCTCTTAGACCAGCAAATAATACCATAGCTAGTAGGAAACCAATGCCGGCACCAAGTGAGTTAAAGATTGACTGAACGAAAGTGTATCCTTCGTCGATATTAAGTACAGTTACACCAAGTACAGCACAGTTTGTTGTGATCAGTGGTAGGTAAACACCTAGAGACTGATATAGAGGTGGCATGTACTTTTTAAGTATCATTTCAAGTAGCTGTACTAATGAAGCGATAACAAGGATAAATACTACTGTCTGTAGGTATCCAATGCCATATGCATCAAGTACAAAGCTTTGAATTGGCCAAGTTACTGCAGTAGCTAGTACCATAACGAATGTTACAGCAGCACCCATACCAACTGCAGAATCAAGTTTCTTAGATACGCCTAGGAAAGGACAGATACCTAAGAACTTTGATAATACGAAGTTATCAACAAGGATAACGCTCATCATGATCATTAATAGTTCTTTCATTATGCTTTATCCCCCTGTTCTTCACATGAAATCTGAGAGCACTGCTCAGCCATTGGGCAAGCACCACAACCAAATTCCTTCTTCTTAATAGCTTTGCCACCTGAGAATTTGTTTACTGCAGCTACTAGGCATCCAAATACAAAGAATCCACCAGGAGCTAGCATGAAAATTGTCATAGGTGAGATTGATCCGCCACCGTAGATAGCGAAGTCAAATAATGTACCGCTTCCAAAGAATTCACGGATTAGACCCATAACTGTTAGAGTTAGAGTAAAACCAAGACCCATTCCGATACCGTCTAAAGCAGAATCGATAACTGAGTTTTTGTTAGCGAACATTTCAGCTCTTCCTAGGATGATACAGTTTACTACGATAAGTGGTATGAACAATCCTAGTGAAGCATCAAGTGCTGGCAGATAAGCTTTTAGTAGCATCTGTACAACAGTTACAAAGCCAGCGATTACAACGATATAGCAAGGAATTCTTACTTTATCAGGGATTATGTTTTTCAAAATTGAAATTACAATGTTTGAGCAAATTAATACAGCCATAGCTGCAACACCCATACCTGCCCCGTTAATAGCACTTGTTGTTGTAGCAAGTGTAGGACATGTACCTAGTAATAGAACTAGTACTGGATTTTCTTTAATAATACCTTTAGTTAAGATTTTTAGTTTTTCCATTATTTAACACCTCCACAGTCTTTGTATTGCTGAAGAGCGGCTTTAACAGCATCAAATACACCACCAGATGAAACTGAAGCACCTACTATGTAGTCAACATTCTTTTCATCTTTGATTTTTTCTGCAGTTAGTTCTTTAACGCCTTCGTATCCTTTTAGATATTCAGGAGTCATAGCTTTTGTACCTAGACCTGGTGTGTCAGCATGGTTTGTTACCTTAACGCCAGTGATAGCACCATCTTTATCGATACCAGTCATTACAGTCATCTGTCCACCAAATGATTTAGATGTTGAAGTTACAACAACACCACATTTGTTTTCTGCAACATAATATTCTATAACATTATCATTTAGCTTACCTGTATATTCTTTGAAGCCTTTAGCTTCAGCAAGAACTTCAGCTCTTGTTTTATCTGCATTTTCTTTAGCAATCTTTTCAATCTGAGGCTTTGTAGCACTGTTTGATAGTACTAAAGCAACAGTGATTACTAAACAAATGATTACAAGTACAAGAGTAGGCGCGATATTTTCCTGGAAATTCTTATTTTTCATCTGCAGCGCCTCCCTTCTTAGGTTTATATAATCTGTTAGTGCAGAAGTTTTCAATATGAGGTGTTAATACGTTCATTAATAGGATAGCGAATGAAACACCTTCTGGATATGCACCAAATAGTCTTACTAGCATAGTCATGATACCACAGCCTACACCGAAGATAACTTTACCTAGTGGTAGTAGTGGAGTAGTTACATAGTCAGTTGCCATGAAGAATGCACCTAACATTACACCACCTGCAAGGATGTGGAAAATAGCCATGTTGATGTCGCCAGTAGCGATAAATGCAATAACAAATACTGTACCGATGAAGCATACAGGTGTGATTGGAGAAATAACTTTCTTCCAAATTAAGAATAATCCACCGATGATTAAAGCGATAGCACTTACTTCACCCATAGATCCACCGATAGTTCCTAGGAACATGTCCATGTTAGAAGGAAGATCAGCGCCACCTTCTTTTAGAAGTCCTAGAGGTGTTGGTCCTGTAACAGCATCTGTAGCAGCTGTTCTTGGTACAGGCCAAGTTGTCATCTGTGTTGCAAATGAAATAAATAGCACAACTCTTGCTGTGATAGCAGGGTTGAATAAGTTGTGTCCTAGTCCACCAAATAGATTCTTAACTACGATGATAGCAATTGCAGAACCAATTACTGCGATGTAGTAAGGTAGGTTTGATGGTACGTTAAACGCAATTAGTAAACCTGTTAGGGCAGCTGATAGATCACCAACTGTCTGAGGTTTTTTCATTAGCATGTTCCATAGATATTCGAACAATACTGATGATAATACGCATACAGCTGTAAGAATTAATACTCTTGAGCCAAATACGTATGTACTTACGCATAGAGAAGGGATAAGGGCTAAGATAACCATTCCCATAATTCTCTTTGTATCTTCGTTATTAACCGCATGTGGTGAAGAAGATACTATAAGATTATTGTAATACTTCTTTTCCATTATTTACTCTGTGCCTCCTTTAAAATAGCTTTACCCAGTTTGTTGTTGAATCCTAGAGGTCTTCTTGCTGGGCATACATAAGCACAACTTCCGCATTCCATACACTGCATTACCTGAAGCTGTTCAAGTCTTACAGCATCTTTCTGTTCCATAGCTTCTGTTAAAGCTGTTGGAAGTAGGTTAAATGGACATGCGTTGTGGCATCTTCCGCAGTTAATACAATTTGTTTCTTCAGGAACTAAAGCCTGAGGACCTGAGAATGCAAGAATTGCATTGTTGTTTTTAACAACTGGTAGTGCATCTGAGAAAATTGCTCTTCCCATCATAGGACCACCCATTAGAATTTTCTTTGGCTCTTCTTTGTATCCGCCACAAAATTCCACAATGTCTGCGATACGAGTACCTAAAGGAGCAATAATATTTCCAGGGTTTGTTACAGCTGAACCATCAACTGTCATTCTTTTTTCTACAAGAGGCATACCTGTTCTGAAGTATTTACCTACAAATGCAATAGAAGTTACGTTTGATAGGATTACTCCAAGTGCAGCAGGAAGTACACCTGCAGCCATATGCTTACCTGTAATTTCGTAGATCATTACACGTTCAGCACCCTGTGGGTATGTTGTCTGAAGAGTAACAACTTCAATTTTGTCAGCAAGACCTTGTTCTGCAATAGTAGCGATTAGCTTTTCAATTGCATCTGGCTTGTTACCTTCAACACCGATATATCCCTTTGCTAGGTTTAGGTGTTTCATAACTAGCTTCATACCATCAATGATGTCCTGAGTATCTTCAAGCATAAGTCTGTGGTCAGATGTGATATATGGTTCACATTCTGCAGCGTTTACGATTAAAGTATCAACCTCATCGATGTTCTTTGGATTGAATTTGATGTGTGTTGGGAATGATGCACCACCCAATCCTACAAGTCCGCTCTTTCTAATTGCAGCAACGAACTCTTCCATGTTTTCTGCTTTTGGAGGTTCTAGACCTTCCACTTCTTCCTGTTTACCGTCAGTTTCAATAACGATAACCTGATCATAGCCACCCATTGCATTTCTCTGTTCTTCGATAGCTTTAACAGTACCTGAAACGCTTGAGTGAATTGGTGCACTTACAAATGCATCAGTATCACCAATTAGCTGTCCAACTTTAACAGTGTCGCCTTTTGCTACTAGAGGTTTACATGGAGCACCAATGTGCATTGACATTGGGATGCAAACTTCTGAAGGTACAGGCATTCTCTGTGTTTCACACTGAGCTGTGTTTTTATGATGGGCAACGTGGATGCTATGTAAATGCTTTCTCTGTTGACTCATTTATAAAACCTTCCTTTCGTGAAAATTTGTATCAAACCGAACATTATCATAATATCACTTTTTTGTAATAAAAGCTATATTAAATGTTAAAAAAAGTTTATACTAAAGTAGGAAAAAAGCTTAAAAAATAAAGAATTGTACGAGGTATACTATGGAATGGGTATCAAAAAAAGAAGAAGTTGTTAGGGCCGGTGTTTTTTTGGTTGAGCATGGTCTTGTTTCAAGAACGTGGGGTAATATATCTGTAAGGCAAGATGACAAGTGGTTTTCTATAACTCCAAGTGGTAAAAGCTATGATGATATAACTTGTGATGATATAGTAGATGTATCCATGGAAACGTTAGAATTTCAAGGTGATATAAGACCATCATCAGAAAAAGGTCTACATAAAGTCATATATGATGAGAGGAAGGAGGCTATGGCTATTGTTCATACTCATCAAAGGTTTGCGACTGCTTTATCAGTTTTAGCAAATGGAGGTTGTAGTGAAAATAATGGCATTTTTTGTGGTGAACTCATAACACAAGATATAGGGGCATCATCTGTGCAATATGCTATGTCAGGAACTGAAAAATTAGTGGAAAATACTAAAAAGGTTTTAAAAAATGCAAAAAAAAATTGGCTCATTTTAGCAAATCATGGAGTTTGTACATGGGGAGTTAACTTAAAAGCAGCGATGAATGTAGCCATAGAACTTGAAAAAAAGAGTGAAGAAATACTAAAAGCTATAAATGTTTGTTGGGATAAAGAAATAATATTAGATTATAAAAAGGAAAGGAATAGTTATTATTGCTATAATAATTCAGCAGAGATCAGAGGAATAATTAAAAAGGGAGTCGATTGCTTAGATGGATATATAGATGATTTTGGGCAAATTGTAGGAGAAAAGGTTACGGTGGATGAGAAGAAAGGTGTATTTCTTAAGGCAGATAATTTAGATGACCTTAAGGCTATGAATGAGATAACTTCTAAAAATGCTTTGGCATGCCAAATAGCCCTTGGTTTTGGAGCAAATCCTATAGCGACAAATTATTTAAAAGAAATGAGAAAAAAATATGTAGAATATTATTCAAAACTTAAATAAAAGTGTATAATACTTATTAAGTTTTATATGCATTAAAAATGTATATAAGAAAGGAAGAAAAAAGAAATGAAAAAGGATATGTCATACTTAAAGGATATGCCTATTGCTGTATTAGGCGGTGGAGCTGTTGCATTAACTTGTGCTGCTGATTGTAAGCTTGCAGGACGAGAGGTTAGACTTTTTACTAGAAAAGAAAAGACTATAAAGAATTTAGATAAGACAGGCATAAAGCTAGAAGGTATTCAGAGAAATCTGTATGGATTTACTAGAGAGGGTAAGGCATTTTTAGATGTGGCTAGTACAAATATGGCAGATGTAGTAAAAGGTGCTGGATTAATTGTAATTGCAATTTCAGCACATGCTTTAGATAACTACTTAAAGACATTAGTGCCATTACTTGAAGATGGACAGGTAGTTCATATTTATACAGATAATTATGGAACATTGATTTTAAGAAAATATATGAGAGAACTAGGTTGTGATAAGGATATCATTGTAGGAGGATGGTCTTCAGCTCCTTATGGAACTCGTACAGAAAATGTAGGTGGTCATGTACTTCCTACAGTATCGGCTAAGTATAGAGCAATTACTTTAAGAGGTGCATCTTTACCGATGAGTGATATGGATGCATTTATGGAGTCGGTAAAGTACCTTCCATGTATGGATGCAGTTACAAATGGAGATGGACCACAGAGAGGTGATACTGTACTAGATATAGGATTTTCAAATATCAATCCTGTTATACATGTGCCAGCATCAGTTTTAGGTGTATCAAGTATGGAAAACTTTCAGATTCTTTCAGGTAAGGATCCTAGAGAATATTCTATGTATTCTCATGGCCTTTGTAAATCAATTTGCGAAGTGCAGTATCAGTTTTATGAAGAGGAATGTAAGGTTGCCGATGCTATAGGTATCGATATGTCAAGATATAAATATGAGTCATTTTTTTCAAGAAGAAGCATCTTAACTCAGGAATATATGGGATTGGATGAAAACGGCAATGACAATGTGGTTTTTCCTTTAGACAAACCTTGCGATGAAGGAAATACTGGGCCTGATAATATAGACCATAGATATTTTACAGAGGATATTCCTGTAGGATGTAAAATATATCATGAACTAGGAAAGAAATTTGGGGTGGCAACACCTATAATAGACTCAATGATTGTAATTGGTGGAGCTATGCATAAAACAAATTATTTTGAAAATAGTAAATTTAATTTAGATTTTTTGGGTATAGGTAATATGGATAAAGAAGAGTTGTTAGATTATTTATATAACGGCAATATTTAAGAAATAATGGAGGATATAAAAAATGTTGAAAGATAAAATTGCAATTGTAACTGGTGGTGCTGGTGGTATTGGTCAGTGCATCGTGAGAAGATTATCAGATGAAGGAGCGACAGTAATTATTCATTACAATAAATCTCAGGAAAAAGCTATGGAGCTTTGCCATGAACTAATCTCAAATGGTCGAAAAGCAGACACATATCAGTGCGATATTAGAGATAACAAAAAGGTAGAGGAAATGATTAAAGCTGTTTATGAAAAATATGGCAAAATCGATATTTTAGTAAACAATGCTGGTGTGGCATTAGATGCCCGTATTCATAAGATGCCAGAAGAGTATTTTGATGAAACTATGGCTGTAAATGTCAAGGGTGTATGGAATGGTACACAACATGTTCTTCCAATTATGATGGAGCAGGGTAGTGGTGCTATAATCAATATATCTTCTGTTGCAGGCACTCGTGGAAATATAGGTCAGTCAGGATATGCATCTTCAAAAGCAGCAGTTATTGGTATGACTAAGACTATTGCAAGAGAGGGAGCAGCTAAGGGGGTAAGAGCAAATTCTGTTGCACCAGGATATATTGAAGTTGGCATGTCAGAGCAGATTCCAGATAAATTAAAGGGAATGTTAATCAATGAAATTCCTCTAGGTAGACCTGGAAAGGGAAAAGAGATTGCAGCTGCTGTAGCATTTTTGGCTAGTGAAGATGCCGGATATATTACAGGTCAAGTTATCGAAGTAAATGGTGGCATGAACATGTAATAGAGGTGCAACTATGAAGGGAAGCATTTCAAAAGAAGTTGATTTAGGAAAGGAGCCAATTGGAAGGCTCCTTTGGATGTTGGCGGTACCTGCGATTTTATCTCAGGTGGTCAATGCATTATACAATATGGTTGATCGTATGTATATTGGACATATTCCAGAAGTTGGAGCGACTGTATTAACTGGTGTTGGTGTATGTTTTCCGATTATAATGATAGTTTCATCCTTTGCGTTTCTTATGGGTATAGGCGGCTCGCCAAGAGCTAGTATACTTATGGGTAAAGGTGATAATAAAGGTGCTGAAAAAATAATGGGTAATTGTTTTTCGGCATTGATATTAGTTTCAATTATATTGACAATAGCAGTTTTGATTTTTAGGGAACCGTTACTATATTTTTTTAAGGCTACAGATAATACTATTGGATATGCCAAGTCTTACTTAACTATTTATGCATTTGGTACTATTTTTGTTCAGATGACACTTGGACTTAATGCATATATTTCAGCCCAAGGTTTTTCTAAAATAAGTATGATGACTGTAGTAATTGGAGCAGTGATAAATATTATTTTAGATCCTATATTTATCTTTTTATTGGGAATGGGAGTAAAAGGTGCTGCTGTTGCTACTATTATTTCTCAGGCTATTAGCTGTCTATGGGCATTTAGATTTTTAACTGGGGATAAAACCATATTAAAGCTTAGAAAGGAAAATCTTAAAATGGAGCCTAAGGTTTTATTTCCGTGTATAGCGTTAGGGATTGCTCCTTTTGTTATGCAATCAACAGAGAGTTTATTAGTATTATGTTTTAATGGCTCACTATTAAAATATGGTGGGGATATGGCTGTAGGAGCTATGACTATTTTGTCAAGTGTTATGCAGTTTGCTATGTTACCTCTTCAGGGATTAACTCAAGGTGGACAACCAATTATAAGCTATAATTATGGTGCAGGTAATGCTGATAGAGTAAAAAAAGGATTTTCTCTTATGATGGTTTGTAGTTTAATTTATGCAGCAGTACTTTGGTTAGTTGCAGTTATCACTCCGCAAACTCTTGTTGGCATATTTACAAATGATCCAGCACTTAAGGAATTAGCTGTTTGGGCTATGAGAATTTACCTTGCTGCTCTTGTGCTTATGGGAGCACAAATTGCATGTCAGCAGACATTTATCGCTTTTGGCAATGCTAAAGTTTCAGTGTTCCTTGCGGTATTTAGAAAGATAATTCTTTTGATTCCTTTAATCTATATTTTACCGAAGTTCTTTGGTGCAGGAGATAAGTTGTTTGCGGTATTTTTAGCTGAGCCTATTGCTGATATTATAGCTGTTGCTACTACTTGCATTATGTTTGCTGTTAGCTTTAGAAAGTTACTTAAAAGCATGAATAATAAAAGTACTATATAATATGAAGGAAAAATAAAAAAGCAAGTGAGTGAGAAACAGATGTTTCGGCAACCTTGCTTTTTTTTATAAATGTAGAGTTGGTGTGGACTTGTGGCACTAAAATTTGTAAATATAAAGATTATAGTGATAAAAAAATCGGGTCACAGTACAAAAGCCTATGTATTTTTTATTTATTGTACGACATTGTGGTAAAAGAAAAATTTTGCTTAGAGATGAGCGTACAAAAGTTGCTTTTTTCTTTAAATTTAGTGATTTTTTAAAAAGGTGGCATTACTAAAAAGTGAATTTGAACTTTAAATAGTACGTGGGCATATGAGATGATGGCAACTGACAAAGAAGAAGCCGCACTACTATTTTTCATATAAATATTTTTGTGCTTTCTGAATTTACTGATAGTACTAAAACTTTATATTTATATGGATTTTATGCGGCGAAGCATCTTATGTGGCAGAACTACTAGAAAGCAAGTTTATAAATGCCTCCATCTGAGGTGTTATCCATTTGTTTTGATGATAAAATAGCTGATTGTACATCTTAACAGGTTGTAAATCGGTTGATATTTTTAAAAGTGCCTCGCTACTTAGTTCATCATGAACTGTAAACTCAGGCAAAAATGATATGCCTACTTCTTTTTTTAAAAGTTTAATAATTGTTTCAGTATTACCTATTTCAAGTATCGGAGTAATCTTTAAATTTTTTTCGGCTAGTAAGCGCAAAAATTCGTATTGGTAAGCACCCCAAAGCTCTGTTAAGATAAAAGGTTCATAGACAAGGTCGCTAATGGAGATGAACTCTTTGTATTTAGTTTTATTAGGAGCAACAAAGCAAATTTCTTCCTGCTTTTCAAAAGCGCAGATAAAATCATCAGTATATATTTTTTCGTCAAGAGTGTAGACCATATCAAGTTCGTTGCCTCTTGCCATATCTAAAAGTTCCTTTGTAGTTCCAGAACGTATAACTATCTCAACGTTAGGGTATAGTTTATGGTATTTGAAAATTAAATCAGGTAAAAGGGCGGTACAAATGGATTCAACACCACCAATCTTTAATTTCCCAGTAGGCTTTTGACTATCCTTTGAAAAGTTGAGAGCTTTATTGGTGACTTTCATGATTTCATTGGCGTAATTTACAAACTCTTGACCCTTTTCTGTAAGATAGACTCTTTTACCTATTCTTTCAAATAGTTGTGTAGATAATTCTTTTTCAAGTTGCTGGATTTGAACGGTTACAGCAGATTGAGAATAACCTAATTGTTTGGCTGCTTTTGAAAAATTTTGAGTACTTGCTACTTTTAAGAAGGTTACTATATTTCTAATTTCCATTGATTTTCCTCACTTTTAAATATATTAAAAAAATTTATATATAATATAAAAACTATGAATTTAACAGATTGATAATTTTAGTGTAAACTACTAATTGTAGACAGTCAATAAGATACTAATTATGAGGAGTTGAATATAAATGAAAAACAGTGAAAACGTATTAACAAGTGCACAGCTTGAAAGTGAAATTCAGAAGTTTGTTCATGATTTTTGCACAGAAAAACATAATATTCATAATGAAAAAGTTATATTTGAAGCACCAGAAGGTCAAGCTGATGTAATTAGAAATATTGGAATTTCTAAGGATGGAAGAGATGCAAGTGAAGTGATAAAAGAAATGATGGATGAGGTTTATCAATATCGTGGAGATCCAAATCACCCTAGATTTTTCGGGTTTGTTCCTGGTCCAGCATCAAATATTTCATGGCTAGGAGATATTATGACATCAGCATATAACATTCATGCAGGAGGAAGCAGACTTGCACCTATGGTTAACTGCATCGAGCAAGAACTTATAAAATGGCTTTGTAGCAAGGCGGGATTTTCTTCAAGAGCAGGTGGTGTATTTGTAAGTGGTGGATCTATGGCAAATATAACTGCACTTATTGCTGCTAGAGATGATAAATTAACAGAAGAAACATTGCATAAAGGTGTAGCGTATATTTCAGACCAAACACATAGCTCAGTACCTAAGGGTTTAAGGATTATTGGTGTTTCCAATAATAGAATTCGTGTAATTCCAACTCATGATAATTTTACAATGAATATGGATCTTTTAGAAGAAACTATTAAAAAAGATAAAGAAGCAGGAATGATACCTTTTGTTGTTGTAGGAACTGCAGGCACAACAAATACTGGAAGTATAGATCCATTTTATGCAATTTCAGACATTTGTAAAAAATACAATATGTGGTTTCATGTTGATGGTGCTTATGGTGCATCAATTTTATTAAGCGAAAAGTATAGTAAGCTTCTTGATGGCATACAGCTTGCTGATAGTATAAGCTGGGATGCTCACAAATGGTTATATCAGACTTATGGTTGCGCGATGGTTCTTGCTAAGGATATTAAGACATTATATAATAGCTTCCATGTAAGCGCAGAATACCTAAAAGATGTTGAGGTGGAAGGTGATAGAGATAATATCAATTCATGGGATATAGGAATGGAATTGACTAGACCAGCAAGAGGCTTAAAATTATGGCTTACTCTTCAGATTTTAGGAACAGATTTAATTAGCAGTGCTATTGAACATGGTTTTGAGTTAGCTGAATATGCACAGGAAGCTGTTTTAGAGCTTGAAAATTGGGAAATTGTTTCACCATCCCAATTAGCAATGGTAAATATAAGATATGCTCCAAAAGGATTATCTAAAGAAAAAACAGATCAGTTAAATGAAATGATTTCAGCTAAGCTTCTTGAGACAGGATATGCTGCAGTATTTACAACTATTTTACACGATAAAACAGTTTTACGCATGTGCTCTCTTCATCCAGAAGCTGAGAAGGAAGACATGGTTAAAACAATTAAGTTAATGGATCAGATTGCTCAAGATCTTTATAAGGAAATATCTAAATAACTAATTATTAAAGAGAAAAGGATATTCGCACTCCTCCGGTTTAACCGTTTGGCGAAGTCCTTTTTTTCGTTTTGAGAATTTATTAATAAAAACAAAAAGAGACTATCGCTTTTATTTACTATTAGCGATAGTCTTAAAATGTCTATTTGTGTGTGATATGATTATTCTTCTTCTGGTGCAAATTGATCTTTGCCTACACTGCATAGTGGGCATTCGTAATCATCTGCTAAATCTTCCCATTTTACACCTTCAACTTCTTCATCATAAACATATCCACATACTTCACATATATATTTCATAATTGTTACCTCTTTTCTAAATCTTTTTTGATTTACTTTGTTAATTTATTTTTACCCATGAAATTGGATATTAAACATTAAAATTAAATTTTCCAATCTTTATCTTTGGAAGTTTTTAATCTAGTTATAGCTCGGGCAAGCGCTGCTTGGCTAGAGTAAAATTCTCTTATACTTTGTTGTTGACGAAGACTTTCTTCGGCACGTTCTTTAGCTTCTTTGGCTCGGAGTATATCGATATCTTCAGGTTTTTCAGCAGTATCGACTATTACCGATACGATGTTGTCCATAACCTCGGCAAAGCCGTTTGAAACCGCAGCAGTAAGCCATTCCTCTTCGCCTAGCTTGATATGCATTTCACCAGAAACTATAGCTACAACCATATTTTCATGATTAGGTAATATACCCATTTCTCCATCAGGCGTTGGGATTATAAGGCTGCTACATTGGTCATTGAAAAAAATTTTATCACTGCAATAAACTGTAAGTTTAAATGTACTCATATTTTATATCACCTCAATTGTTTTGGCTTTTTCGATTACTTCATCGATTGAGCCTACATTGAAAAATGCCTGTTCAGGGTACTGATCCATTTCACCGTTTATTATAGATTTAAATCCTTTTATAGTTTCAGTAAGAGGTACATACTTGCCAGGAACCCCTGTAAATTGTTCTGCTACTGCAAATGGTTGAGATAAAAATCTTTGAAGTTTACGTGCACGGCTTACAATAAGTTTATCTTCTTCAGAAAGTTCTTCCATGCCTAAGATAGCAATGATATCTTGAAGCTCTTTATATTTTTGAAGAATTTCCTGAACTTTTCGTGCAACAGTATAATGCTCTTGGCCAACGATATCTGGTTCTAAAATACGAGAAGTTGATTCAAGAGGGTCAACAGCAGGATAAATACCTTGTTCTACAATTTTTCTTGATAAAACAGTTGTAGCATCAAGATGTGAAAATGTTGTAGCTGGAGCAGGGTCTGTTAAGTCATCTGCTGGTACATAAACAGCCTGAACAGAAGTAACAGAACCGTTTTTTGTTGAAGTAATACGTTCTTGAAGAGCACCCATTTCATTAGCTAAAGTAGGTTGGTAGCCTACAGCAGATGGCATACGGCCTAAAAGTGCTGAAACTTCTGATCCGGCTTGAACAAAACGGAAGATGTTATCAATAAATAATAAAACATCTTGGTTCATTTCATCTCTAAAGTATTCGGCCATAGTTAGACCAGTTTCTGCAACTCGCATACGTGCTCCAGGAGGTTCGTTCATCTGTCCAAAAACCAAGGCAGTTTTGTTTATAACACCAGATTGTCCCATTTCAGTCCAAAGGTCATTACCTTCACGGGAACGTTCTCCGACACCAGTAAAGATTGAGTATCCACCATGCTGAGTTGCAATATTGTGAATTAGTTCTTGAATTAGAACTGTTTTACCTACACCAGCACCACCAAACAATCCTATTTTTCCGCCTTTGGCATAAGGTGTTAAAAGATCGATTACTTTGATTCCTGTTTCTAAAACTTCAACTGCTGGGTTTTGTTCTTCAAAAGAGGGTGGATTTCTGTGGATTACCCAGTGCTCAGTATCATCAGGAATGTCTTCTTGGTGGTCTATAGTTTCTCCTAAAACGTTAAAAAGTCTACCAAGAGTTTGTTCACCTACTGGAACTTTAATGCCCTCGCCAGTAGCAGTGACACTCATACCTTTGTGTAATCCATCACTGGATTGAAGCATGATACATCTAGCAACATTGTTTCCCATATGTTGAGCGACTTCCATAACACAAGTTTTGCCGTTGTTTTCACAAGTTAGGGCTTCTTTAATGTATGGAAGATCTTTGTTATTATCAAATTTTACGTCTACTACAGGCCCCATAACCTGTAATATAGTTCCTTTGCTTACCATCAAAATCACTTCCTTTGCTGAGCGTTGGCACCGGCTACAACCTCAGTTAACTCCTGGGTTATATCGGACTGTCTTACTCGGTTATATGTCATATTTAATTCGGAAAGCATGTCTGTAGCACTGTTTGTAGCATTTTGCATAGCTAACATACGAGCAGAATGCTCACTATAGTAGGACTCTACAAGACATCCATAAATTATTCCGTTGATATAATTTGGTACTATGCTGTCCATTACTGCATTTGGGGAAGGATAAAAATTCATACCACCCTTGGCAAAATGAACATCACAAGATTGATTAAAGGTTCCCCTTTTTAAGGGAAGAAGTTTTATTTGTTCAGTTTCAGCTGAAACTGCTGATTGCATTTTAGTGTAAACGATATGCACCTCATCTAGCTTTTCTTTGCAAAAGAGCTCGACCATCTTATCAGTGATGAGTCTAGATCTATGAAGTGTAGGATTTTGAACTGTATAGTGGAAATCAAAGTCCATTTCTCCATGGTGATTTTTTGCAAAGTAATTTCTGCCTGATTCACCTAAGACAAAAAGCAAATCACTACCACCTTCTTTTATTAGGTTTTCGACTGTTTTTATAACATTGTGATTATATGAACCAGCAAGACCTTTGTCAGAAGTAATTGCGATAATACCTATTTTGCGGTTTTTGCTTGGTATATGTTCACGCTGATCGAAAAACCTATTATCTATATCAGGCCAATAGCAAAGAAGTCTGGAAATTTCATTTTGCATAGCATAAAAATATGGCTCAGTTTTTGCCAGCTTTTCTTTTGCTTGTTTCATCTTAGATGAGGAAATAAGGTACATAGCGTTAGTTATTTTACGAGTTTCTTCGATACTTGCTATTCTTTCTTTTATTTCCTTTGCATTTGCCATACTATTTACCCGCCTATCCTAAATAATTTTCTTTAAACTTTAAAGCGGCATCTAATATGTCACTTATTAATTGATCATCTAAATCATGGCTAGTATTTATCTTATCGATAATATCCTTGTGTAACATTTCAAAGTTGTTTAAAAGAGCAGCTTGAAAATCTTTTACATTTTTCGTTTCAATACCACTAAATATTTTATGATTTGCAGTGCAAAGTGTTATAACTTGTTGGTGTAATGAAAGTGGATGTGCAAGTGGTTGTTTTAATAGTTCAGTTAAACATTTACCGTAATCTAATTGCTCCTTGGTGCTTTCATCAAGATCTGAACTAAACTGAGTAAAGGATTCTAGTTCTCTTGCCTGGGCCAAATCAATACGAATACTTCCAGATGCTTTTTTCATAGCCTTACTTTGAGCAGCACCACCTACACGGGAAACAGACAATCCTACGTTGACAGCTGGACGCATTCCTGAATTAAACAATGATGATTCAAGAAAAATTTGACCATCAGTAATAGATATTACATTAGTAGGAATATATGCTGATACATCTCCGGCTTGTGTTTCGATAATAGGTAGAGCAGTAATAGAGCCACCACCTAATTCATCGGAAAGTCTGCTGCTTCGTTCAAGTAATCTAGAATGTAGATAAAATACATCTCCAGGGTAGGCTTCTCTACCAGGGCTTCGTCCTAAAAGTAGTGAAATTGCACGATATGCGACTGCATGCTTTGATAAATCATCATATACTATCAATACATCTTTGCCACTATACATAAAGTGTTCGGCTAGGGCAGTTGCAGAATATGGAGCGATGTATTGAAGTGGTGCACAATCACTTGCTGTAGCACAAACAACAGTAGTGTAATCCATAGCACCAGCTTTACGTAAATTATTTACAAGCTGGGCAATTGTGGAAGCTTTTTGTCCGATAGCTACATAGATGCACAAAACATCTTTATTTTTTTGATTGATAATAGTGTCAATTGCAATGGAAGTTTTACCAGTTTGTCTATCACCTATAATAAGTTCACGTTGGCCTCTTCCGATTGGAAACATGGAATCGATAGATAAGATTCCAGTCTCAAGTGGAACTGTTACAGATTTTCTATCGATGATGCCAGGGGCTTCATTTTCTATAGGTCTGTAATCAGTAGCATTTATTTCACCTAGACCATCAATAGGAGAGCCTAAAGGGTCAATAATGCGGCCCACATATTCATTGCCTACAGGTATGCCGGCAGTTTTTTCAGTTCTAAAAACTTTAGTACCTTCTTTGATATCGGAGTCATCACCAAACAAGATGCATCCAACTTCGGTTTCTTTTATATTTTGAACCATTCCTTTTAAGCCAGTCTCAAAGGTAAGAATTTCACCATACATGACATTGTCAAGACCGTAGATGGTAGCGATACCATCACCTACAGAAATAACTACACCGGTTTCTTTATGTTGACTTACTTGGTCATAATTTTTTATTTCTTCTTTAATTATAGATATTATTTTTTCTGAGTTAATCATTTTGAGTTATTACCTCCCGGTTAAATCTTTTTTTAACCCTTTTAATCGACTATCTAAACTATAGTCGTACTCCATGCCATCAACATGTAAAATAAAGCCAGATATAAGTGAATTATCTATAATAATTTGCCACTTAATATCATTGCAGTGATGTTTTTTACAAAGCAAATCTTGCATTTTTTTTAGTTGTTTATCATCTGGTGGCACAACACAGGTTAAGGTAGCCTTAAGGGTTTTATTTTGCTTCATATTAAGTTGCTCTAAGGCTCCAATTATCTGAAATATATCATTGATTTGGTTGTCAGAAGTTAACACTTTAATAAAATTTTGTATCAATTTATCATCAAAGATTTTGTCAATGATATTATTTTTTTTCTGTAATGATATGGCCGGATTAGTTAAAACATCTAAAAGCTGAGGTACTTGTTTAAAGGCCTCATATATATTTTTTATCTTTAGTTCATTTATCTCAAGCTCGAAGAGAGCCTGGGCATATCTTAGAGAGGATGCTGAGTAATGATCGATATTATTTATCATCATCACCATCACCTACTTCCTTTATGAACTGATCGTATGCGGCAAGATTTTTATTATTCTCGTTGTTTTCAATAGAAATTTTATTTACCATGTCACATGCAAGCTCTGCGATGTGAGCTTTTGCTTCTTCAATTGCTTTTTTCTGCTCAAGTTCTGCAGTTTTATGAGCATTATCGACAATTTGACGAGCTTGCTGATTAGCAGCATTTACCATTTCTTGAAAATGTCTATCTGCATTTTCTTTTGACGAAGCAATAATATCTTTTGCTTCATCGTCAGCTTTTTTAAGTTTTTCGTCATATTGTATTTTAAGCTCATTTGCTTTTTGTTCACTTGTTCTTGCATTTTCAAGACCGTTATTAATTATTTCTTCACGCTTTTGCATAACATTTAATACGGGCTTGATAAGAAACTTTTTAAGTAGCCAACATAAAACAAGTATATTTATGATGTTGATGAGAAGATTAAAATCCAATTTGATCAATTGGGATACCACCTTTCTCGTTTATTTTAAGAATAAGATTATTAATATTGCAATAATAAAGCCGTAAATAGCTGTTGCTTCAGCAAGGGCTGCGCCTAGGATAAAGTTCTTTGAAATTTTCTTTTCTGCTTCTGGCTGTCTTGCGATAGCTTCTGCTGCTTTACCTGATGCTATGCCAATACCAATACCAGCTCCAATACCTGTTAATACTGCTATACCTGCACCTATTGCTATAATTGTACCCATGATTTTTCTCCTTTTCTTTTGTTATTCCATTTCCTCATTCATAAACAAGGCTGTTAAAAATACGAAGATATATGCCTGTAATAATCCATCGAAAATATCGAAATAAAAACTAAATGGAATTGGCAATATCAATGGAACTACTAATTTAATTAGTTCCATAATTACAAAAGCTCCAAGTATGTTACCAAATAATCGCATACATAATGATAGAGGTCTTATAAAAATCTCTAAGATATTTATGGGAGCTACGACAGCTACGGGCTTGGCAAAGTGCTTAGCCCAATGCTTAACGCCATTTTGATGTATTCCTGAGTATTCTATTAAAATCATACTCATAATGGCAAGCCCTGCAGTTACATTTAAGTCTTTTGTTGGAGGTTTAAATCCCAAAAGTCCGACAAAAGTATTTGATACTGCAAGATATATTAAAACAGTTATAAGGTATGGAACATACCGCCTGTTTTCTTTGCCGAAGATGTCGTCAAAAAAATCGTAAACCCAGGTAAAAGCTGATTCAAGTAACAATTGAATCTTACCCGGATTTTCTACTCTTAGATTGCGTGTTAACAAAATAGAGAGGACAACTAGGGCAGCCATGATGATCCATGTTACCACCGTGGATTCATTTATGGAAATTCCACCGAAAATTGGTATTTTAAAAACCGTTTCGCAGTTAAGCTCTTGCATTAATTGTGTAGTTAAATTTTCCGTAATATCACCTACTTTGCAATAATTATTTAAGTAATCCTATCTATATTTTTACGGTACTCCTAAATACTTTAAAAGTCAACTGAAAAGATATAACAGACTTGTCACGTAACGAAATGTTTAAAGATTTTTTAAGGTAATAATGTACAAGAAATTCGCGTAAAAAACAAATTCTTTTATGTAGATATAACTTGTGTGTTAAGTGAATAGGTATTGCTATGACGTAAACGTAATAGTTTATGATTTCATTAATATTGCAAGGCAATATGCTAATTCACGGAAAGGACATTTTATGAAGGGCATAAAAGAAGTGAGTTCTTTGGTTGGTGTGACAAAGAGAACGTTGCAGTATTATGATGAGGAGGGGCTATTAAATAGCAAACGTTCGAACAATAATTATAGGCTTTATGATGATAACGCCTTAGAGGAACTTTGGCAGATATTGTTTTATAAGGAAATGGGCTTTGAGTTAAAATCTATTAAGACTATTATGTGTGCTGATGAAGATCAAAAGGAAAAAATGCTAGATGAAAAGATCATAGAAGCCGAAAAGCTTATAGATGCTTTAGAAGAACATGTGGCATTTATTAGCGCTGTTAAAAAATATGGTTTGCCTTCTTCAAGATGTAAAAAAGAATTTGGAGAAGGCAAGACATACAGGCAGTGTATAAAGATAATAAAAGAAAGATTTATCGAGATGTTTATGGAGGATAAGAAGGAAGAATAGGATAGTTGTGAATTTTGAAAGCCTGTATTTAGCAGGCTTTCTATTTGTAATTACAGGAGGAAGCATGTTTAATAGTGGGATTTTATTGAAAAATAAGAAGGAGATAATAGCTATAGTTGTAGTTGCAGTATTAGCTACAGTATGTTTGCTATTTGCCGGATGTGGAAAAAAAGAAGAGGTAGTAGAAACTAAGCCATTGACGTGGAATGGTTTAAAGTTTGCCAAGGAGTTACCAGAGTTGAAAGCGAAAAAAATAATGGTTGCTGCCAATGAAGAAAATTATTTGTTAGCTAATTTTGAAGGTGTAACCTTAGAAGGTTTCAATGATTATATTGCTCAGTGTGAAACAAAGGGATTTAATGTAGAGCCTAAAAAGGAAGAGTTTACATATCAAGCTTACTGTGCAAAAGGACTAGAACTTTATATGATTTATGGAAATGATTCTATATGTTTAGAACTTAAAAAAGTTAGAGAGTTTAAGGATTTAACTTGGCCAACTGAGGGGCTTGCTACATTGCTCCCACAATGTAGCGCTACAAAAGGTAAAATTAAAACAAATACAAAAAAAGAATTTGCTGTAAACGTTGGAGGCTTTAGTAAAGATGCATTGTCAAAATATATGGATGCTTGTGTAGCTAAAGGTTTTGATCAAAATGTAAATAGAACGGAAGACTTATTTGAAGCTAGTAACAAAAAAGGATACAAAGTGCAATTGAAGTATGAAGGCTTTAGTCAGGTATATATTTACATAGAAGCACCTATTTACAAGATAACGTTAGATTGTACATGTATTAAAAACTGGATTTTTAGTATATATGATTTAAAGGTTTATGTGGACGGTAATTTTGTAGGAACTTTAGATCATGGGCATAAAGAAAAGTATGATATTAGCTTAGTTAGGGGTACTTATGAAATTAGAATAGAAAAGTCAGATGATAGTGAAATTTATGAAACTGTAGAGTTTAATGCTGTTAAGGATGATACGATAAAACTAAAAGTTAATTGTCACAGTAGTTATATTGATGTGGATGTAGATACAGAAAATGCTGAAGTCGCAGAAAAAAGCAGTGATGAGAGTAGTGAAGATGAAGATTATGAAGAAGAATCTACGCTTGATGGAATAAAGGCTCCATATTCATCATATACTAGTGAGAATTATAAGGAAGTTATTAATGGATTTAAAGAAGCAGGATTTACTAACGTTGTAAAAAAACCGGTTTATGATTTGGGAACTGGATGGTTTGATAGTACTAAAATAGGAGAAACTAAAAGTATTAGTATTGGTGGAAAGAGTGATTTTTATAGCGATGATCGATTTGATGAAAATGATAAAGTAGTTGTAAATTATCATGTATGGGAATGGAAAAATCCTAAAATTAAATGGTCAAATCGTAGTGCAAGTAAATTGGTAAAAGATATAGAAAGGAATGCTATGAGAGCCAAAAAAACTTATGAAGGGAAATATATTAAATTAACTGGTCGAATTAAAAATATCGATGATGAAGGAGCTTCTTTTGATGTATACCCTAAAGATAATAAGTGGGCCCTTTATGATATTTATTGTTCTGTAGATGTAAAGAAAACTAGAGGGAAATTAATAAAGTACTCTAGTGGAGATATTGTTACTGTAAAAGGGAAAATTACAAGCGTTGGTGAAACTTTAGGTTATAGTATGAGCGTTTATGAAATAATTAAATAGAGGTATTTAGAAAAGGAGAGAATTTAATGGATAGATGTATAAATTGTGGAGCACAGCTTTCTGAAGGACATAAGTTTTGTCCAGAATGCGGCACAGCTGTTGTAACTAAAGAAAAAGAAGTAAAAAATAAATGTCCTAATTGTGGTGAGATTTTAAACTCATTTATGACTAATTGTCCAGCGTGTGGCTATGAGTTGCGAAAAGCATCAACTTCTAGTGCACTGAAGAATTTATCTAATGAATTGAAGATGGTAGATGCAAAAGAAAGAAATATATATCAGCCTACAAATCTAGTAGAGAAGGTTTTTGGTAAAACTAAAGAAAAAATAAGAGAAGAACAAAGGAAGATAGAAAGAGAAAAGATTAGAGAGAGAGCTAATATAATAATAAATTTCAATGTTCCAAATACAAAGGAGGATTTAGTTGAGTTTGCTCTTGCTGCTTCAGCCAATATAGAAAAAAACTATAAATTTGAAGATTTGTCTGCTCAAAATGAAGAATGTAAAGCGTGGTTGTTTAAATTAGAGCAAGTATATAAGAAAGCTGTAATATCTATGGAAAACGAACCAGAATTTGCAATCATAAAAGAAGTATATGATTCTATTAATAGAAAAATGAAATTTCATAAAACAATATTTTTTATACTTATAGGAATAATGATATCATTTTTACTATTTGGTAGTTTAATCAGTTTAGGTGGTATTGGTATTTTTGCAATTATTGTGATGATTATAGCAGTGGTAACTGTATTATATATGAATAAAGATAAGGTTTTCAAAAGAAGAAAATAAAATATAGGAGAAAATAATATGTCATTATTTAAAAATTTTGGCGGTTTTATGGATGAAATTCGCTGTGATGAAAAATCTTATTTAATATGGAAATGGCGTCCTAAAAATACAACGCTAGGTAAAAATAATCGTGAAAATGCTATTAGATGGGGATCTTCCTTGAGGGTTAAAGATAATGAGGTAGTGGTGTTTGTATATTCACAGTTAGACGGGACGCAAATAGAATTTATTGAAGGACCTTGTGACATGATAATAGAAACTGAAAATATGCCGATTTTGGGAAGTATTATAGCAATGGCATATGGTGGAGGTACACCTTTTCAAGCGGAAATATACTTTATAAACTTGTCAGAGATAATTCAAATGCGATTTGGTGTACCATACTTTAATATCTATGATTACAGATTCCCTGGAGATGGAATACCTGTAGCGGTGAGGGGAACTATAAATTTTAAAATAGAAGATTATAGAGAATTTGTAAAATTACATGGAATAATAGATTTTAGTGTTGCTGACTTACAAAAGAAAATAAGAGATCTAGTAAACCACAACGTAAAGGACATAATCAGTAAAATAACCAAGGAAAGCCAAGAACCTCTTATTCAGATGGAAAACAGGATAGAAGAAATAAATGACTTAATAGAAGAACGAATTAAAGTTCAGTTAAGTAACAACTTTGGTATAATGGTAACAAGTGTTGATATAAGTGATGTTGAAATAGATAAAGATAGTAGAGGATATCTTAAAATATCAAACTTTTTAGAAACAGCTGAAGCTGATTTTACAGTGAGAAAAATTTCAGTTAGACAAGAAGTTTCAGGCGCTACGGATCTTCAAGCTGTGGAAATGAAAGCAAAATTTAGTAAAAAGATGCCTGACATTCCTCGAGAAGAAAAAATATACTATGTAGCAGAGGATGAAGAGGTGTTAGGCCCATATAATATCAAGGGAATCAGAGAAATGATCATTATGGGACGATTAGATCAAAATAGCTATGTATGGACTGAAGGCATGAGTCAGTGGGAGAGGATTTCTGATATTACGCAACTATCGACAATGTTTTTGTAGTTAGAGATGATGCAATTAAAAAAGTAAGGGGATTAGGTGTATGGACAATAAAAATGAAATAATTAAATTAATGGAAGAAATGGAAGAATATCCTCAAGATATGGAACAAAGAGCAAAAGTTAACAATTATACTAAGATGCCATTTTCCAGGTTAGCATCTTATGGAGTAGCTTTGGAACCTTTGATAGAAGGCATACAAAAAATAGCAAGCGAACCAGGAGGTAGTGGGCTTTATTTTGTAGATACTGGTGGTAAGAGCATGTTTCAAATGAAAGGAACAACTTCTTTTATAGGATCTTTAAAGACAGAGGGAGGCATGGTAGGTGGTGGGCAAGCTAAATTAAATTCAATTGAATTTAATCCTACTATGATATTTGTCGCAGTAGCTATGGCCAATATGGATAAAAAGCTTGATAGTATTAAAGATATGCAAAAGGAAATGATAGATTTTTTAGTACAAAAGGAAAAATCAGAATTAAGAGGAAACTTAGCTATAGTACAAGAAATTTATAATCAGTATAAAATCAATTTTGAAAATAAACAGTTTTTAAGTGGTAGTTATAAAAAGATTTTAGATGTTAAACAAACTTCAGAACAAAAAATAGATTTTTACAGAAATCAGATAACTAAGAGAATTGAAAAAACTGAGTCATTGCATAGGAATAAAGGCATTAATGATAAGATTGAGTATTTAGTTGACCATCTTAATGAATATCAGATGGCTTTATATATTTTGGGATTTGCAAGTTGTTTGGAAATATGTTTGCTTGGTAATTGTGATGAAGCGTACTTAAATAATATAGTTGATAAACTTGAAAAGTATTCTTATGATTATTTAGAAATTTATACAAAATGTTATGAGAAAATTGAAGAAGATAGCTTTAAATCTATAGAGGCAAATGTATTAAAAAGTTTATCTAGTACAACAAAGTTCGTTGGTAAAACAGTAGAAAAGATACCTTTTATAAATAAGGCGATATTTGATGAAGCTTTAATCGCAGCAGGTGAGAAAATGGAAGATGCTCATGAGGAAATGTTAAATAATAAAATTAATATACTTGTTGGAAATAAATCTAATGTGATGAAGGCATTTATAGATAATATTAATACTATAAATGAACTATATAATAAACCGATAAAATTAGTAGTTGATCAAGAAAATCTTTATTTAGCGACTTCTGATAAGTTTTAATAATTAAGTAAAAAATAACATGTTGAAATGTCCACTAATCATAAGTATAATGTAAAAAAGTCAGTGAAAAAATAATAGTAAGGATGAAAAATATGTTAAAAACAGATATTAAATACGATATGTATATAAAGATTTTAGAAGAAGAATTAGTTCCAGCTATGGGATGTACAGAGCCAATAGCTTTAGCTTACGCAGCGGCAAAAGCAAGAGAAGTGTTAAATGCTATGCCACAAAAAGTTGAAATAGAAGTAAGTGGCAGTATTATTAAAAATGTAAAAAGTGTTATTGTGCCAAATACAAATCATTTAAAAGGTATTCCGGCGGCAGCAACAGCAGGTATTGTTGCTGGTAAAGCTGAAAAAGAACTAGAGGTAATTGCAGATGTTACGCCTGAGGAAGTTACTAAGATGGCTGAGTTTATGGAAAATGTGCCAATAACAGTAAAACATATAGATAGCGGTATTACATTTGAAATTATAGTTTCAGTGTTTAACGGAGATGATTATGTTAAGGTAAGAATTGCAAATTATCACACAAATATTGTTTTAATCGAGAAAAATGGCGAAAAGCTAGTTGAGATTCCTGTTGAAGGCGAAAAAGAAGAAGGTCTAACAGACAGAAGCCTTTTGGATGTTAAGAGCATTTGGGACTTTATCAACACAGTAGATGTAGAAGACATTAAAGAACTTTTAGATAGACAGATTGAGTATAATACAGCTATTGCAGAGGAAGGGTTAAATGGAGATTATGGCGCTAACATCGGTTCTGTATTGCTTGATACATACGGCACTGATGTTAGAACGCGTGCAAAGGCTATGGCTGCGGCAGGTTCAGATGCGAGAATGAATGGTTGTGAGCTTCCAGTTATCATCAATGCCGGCAGTGGTAACCAGGGCATGACTTGTTCTCTTCCAGTATTAGAATATGCAAAAGAATTTGGCGCTGATGAAGAAACTACATATAGGGCATTAGCTTTATCAAATTTGGTGGCTATCCATCAGAAGACTGGTATTGGTAGATTATCGGCTTACTGTGGAGCGGTTAGTGCAGGAGCAGCGGCAGGAGCAGGTATCGCATATCTTTGTGGTGGAGGATATGAAGAAGTTATTCATACAGTAGTAAATGCTTTAGCTATTACATCTGGGATTGTTTGTGATGGAGCTAAGGCATCTTGTGCAGCTAAGATAGCATCTTCAGTTGATGCTGGTATTTTAGGATATAATATGTATAAGAGAGGTCAACAGTTTTACGCTGGAGACGGCCTTGTAAGCAAGGGTGTTGAGCCAACTATTGAAAATATTGGTCGCCTTGGAAGAGAAGGCATGAGAGGAACTAATGAAGATATCATAAAGATTATGATGAGCGAGTAGTATAAAAGAAATATTAAGTTAGGGCATTGTACCGACCCCTAAAAGTTAGACCAAAAAAATCTAACGATTAGGAGGTCGGTA
>CALCFD010000018.1 GCA_937900695.1 uncultured Eubacterium sp.
TAAAAATAGCGAGGCAGTTAAAAACTGTCTCGCTAATAAAGTCTAACTTTTGGGGGTCACCTCACATTTCTATTGTGAAGTGCTCTTTTTTTGTATACGTTATTGACATATACCAATAAAGGAATATAATAATAATTGTAAGTGGCATATGCCATTAAATAAATAGTGGATAATAGTCCTTACAGAAAAGGAGAAAAGAAATGAAGATTGTAATACCTGTAGATGAAAAGATGGAATTATCAGATGTATGCGTAGTGTTTGCAAGAACGCCATATTTTGGAGTGTATAATACAGAAGATAATAGTTTTGATTTTATTGATAACACAGCTACCGAAAGTAGTAGCGGAGCAGGTATCAAAGCTGCACAGCTACTAGTAGATGAAGGTGTTGATGTACTACTTACACCACGTTGTGGTGAAAATTCAGAGGAAGTATTAAAAGCAGCTGAAATTAAAATATATAAGACAGCAAAAGAAAAAAAAGCTATGGAAAATATAAAGTTGTATATAGATGGACAGTTAAATGAGCTAACTGAGTTTCATGGCGGTTTTCATGGAAGAGGAGCAAAATAAAATGAAAATTGCAGTACTAAGTGGCAAAGGTGGTACAGGTAAAACATTCGTATCAGTAAATCTTGCATGTACTGAAGGTAATTGTGTTTACGTAGATTGTGATATAGAAGAACCAAATGGACATTTGTTTTTTAAACCTCAGTGGAAAGATGAAAAATCAGTAAAAGTGTCACTACCTAATTTTGATAATGAATCTTGCATAGGGTGTCGTAAATGTGTAGATTTTTGTAAATTTAACGCACTTGTGTATATAAAGAATAAAGTGTTCTTATTTGACGAAGTGTGTCATTCCTGTGGTGGATGTCAGATGGTTTGTGAAGCGGATGCGGTAGGTGAGAAGCCTGCAGAGGTTGGCATTGTAAGAAGTGGTCAGAGTAAAGATATAAAGATTATCTCCGGCCAGCTAAATGTAGGTGAGATGACAGGAACACCAATTATCGGTCAGATGATGAATGAAATTAGAGATGAAGATAAGACAGTTATAATTGACTGTCCACCTGGAAGTGCATGTATCGTAATGGACAGCATTAAGGATGCAGATTATTGTATTTTAGTTGCCGAGCCGACAGCATTTGGAAGTCATAATTTAGAAATGGTCTATGAGCTTGCAACACTTATGAAAAAAACATTTGGAGTAGTATTAAATAAGTGTTTAGATGGAAACAATCCTTCAGAAAAGCTTTGTCATGAAAAGGGGATTGAAATAATCGGAAGAATTCCTTTTGATAGTAAAATTGGGAAGTTAAATTCAGATGGTGAGATTATTTCTTATATTTCCAATGAATATAAAAGCTATTTTGAGGAAATTTTATCAAAAGCAAAGGAGGCAATTAAATGAAGCAGCTACTTATATTAAGTGGAAAAGGTGGCACAGGCAAAACGACTGTAGCTAGTAGTTTAATTAAGCTTTCAGCCTCTAAGGCATTTGCTGATTGTGATGTAGATGCACCTAACTTGCATCTTATTATGGCGCAAAATAGTGAGCCGGAAAAAAGTAATTATTACGGACTACCTAAGGCAAATATAGATACATATAAATGTGTTTCTTGTGGTGCTTGTCAAAAGGCATGCAAATTTGACAGTATATTAGGCGAGAATGGCAAGTTTGTTGTCAATACGTTTTCCTGCGAAGGCTGTGGTGTTTGCCAGCTGGTGTGTCCTAATGATGCTATATCTTTAGTGCCAGAGCCATCTGGTGAAAAAGTTCTTTATAAAGAAAAGGAACGAGTGTTTTCTACAGCCAAGTTAAGGATGGGAAGTGGTACATCAGGAAAACTTGTTTCAGAGGTGAAAAAACAGCTTAGGGAATATACACCAGAAGATGCAGAGTTTTCTGTAATTGATGGATCGCCTGGAATCGGATGTCCAGTTATTGCATCAATGAGTGGTGCTGATATAGTACTTATAGTAGCTGAGCCTTCTATTTCAGGTATAAACGATATGGAGCGTATTATAAAAACAGCAGAAACATTTGGCACAAAAGTTGTAGTTTGTATAAATAAATATGACACAAATACAGATATGACTAAAAAAATAGAAGAATACTGTATGGAAAATAAAATAGAATTTGTTGGCAAGATTCCTTTTGATAAGGTAGCTGTGAAAGCTGTAAATGAAGGAATGGCAGTAGTTGATTATGATTGTAAAGCAGCTAATGCTATAAAATTAATATATGAAAAAATTAGAACTATAATTTTAAGTTAAATTAAAGGAGGAAAAAAATGATTAAGATTGCAGTTGCAAGTGATGGAAATTTAGTTACAGGACATTTTGGACATTGTGAAAATTTTAAAATTTATGAAGCTGAAGATGGTGTTATTACAAAATCTGAAGCAATTCCAAACCCAGGCCACAGACCAGGATTTTTACCTAACTACTTACATGAGCTAGGCGTTAACGTAATCATTTCAGGCGGAATGGGCGGCGGTGCTATTGATATCTTCAATGAGCATAAAATCGAAGTTATCGTTGGTGCAGAAGGTGAATCAGAAGAAGCAGCAAAAGCTTACTTAGCTGGAACTTTAAAATCAACTGGTAGCGTATGTCATGAACATGCTCATGAACATGAATGTGGTGCACACTAAAAAATATTGTTTACTATACTGCCATGCGTATTGTCGTTGCGTGGCAGTTTTTTGTTATGTTTAAAGCATATATATAATAAAAAAGCTACACGCATTGAGTTTTGGTGTAATCTTAATTGCGTGTAGCTAATTATTTTATATGTTTGCTTTTTTAGTCATCGCTTCTATCCATAATACTTAGTATTCTTAAGAATAAGTTTACAATATCGACATAAAGGTTACATGCTGTGTCTACAGCATTGTCAACAGTACGTTCTATTCTTTGAGCGACAACCCAGTCATAGCCAATATATCCGCAGAAAATTACTGCTATAATTACATCTGTAACATGAAATACATGCCAACTAAAGAATAAAGCTAAAATTTCTACTATAATTACTAATAACAATGATAGAAATAAAACTCTACCTAGTTTTAAGAAAAATGATGGAATTATCATACTGATAATCATCATTATACCTGTTACACAAGCTGTAACTACAACTGCTCTAAAAATTAAACCTGGATCATAACTATATGTAACTGATGTAAGTACCACACCGATTGGTAACACTATTAGGTTATAGCCTAAAAAGCTTATTAAAGGTTTATCACTGCCATTGACAATAAATGAGCCTGCAAGAACTAAAACTATATAGCCGATAAGAAGAGCAAATGGTTTTATACCTATTGCAATTGGCCCAATAGTCTTAGTAATAATCAATGTAGCTATAAATCCGTAAAGAAGTACAGCTCCGATGATTAAGTTGTATTTACGAGCAGAAATAACAGGACTATCGAAAGAACCACGACTGTTTGATAGTTTTATGTCATCCATATTCATAATATTTTCCTCCATTAATACATAATTGCATATTTATATTAGAGTATATTATAGCACTAATACTTTAGATATAAATATATAAATTGTCATTTATGATACAAATTTATAAAAGGTAGTGTGCATTTGAAAATGCGAAAAATGGATACAGTCTATAATTTATAGACAAGTATCCATTTTTATTTTTAGTTATTCAATATTATCAAAATGTTTTTTAAATAACTGACTTAAGATTTCATCAGCCTCTTTTGAAAAGTTTTCAAAGTTTTGCATTAGAGTCTTTGCGAAATCAGTAGTTGAAGAATAGCCTCCATTTACTCCGCCTTGTTGAGTTTTTATGATTTGACATCCTAATTGATCTTCTATTCTATTAATTATTGTACGTCCCTTGTTTAAACTGATTTTCATGTATTTACATGCTTTTGAAAGGGAACCAAGTTCATCAATTAGATTTAAAAGTCTGCAAGCTTCTCTATCAAAGAAAATCTTTTCCTTACCAAGTTCAAATTGTGCTGAAAGTCTTAGCTTTGAAGCGTCATGACTTTTAAGAAGATTTTTATATGTTTTATCCTTTTGAATATCAGCAGTAACACCAGGATCATCAACTTCGATAACTTCTTTTTTTAAGTCTGAATGATCAATTGCTCCTTTAAGTCCATTTTCACCGTTGTAATTGATAACTTCATCAAAAAAGGATTGACTTAACATTAAAGGATGTCCGAGGAAACCTTCATATGACGGAATACATACATCAGCTTTACCGTCAGCTAATGCTTTAATTGTATTCACAGCAAACATTGGAACATCGACATAAACAATTAATGATTTTTGACACTTATCCTTTAGGTACTTAAGCCCAGTTTTTACAGAGTCAATCATTTCAGATTCTTTTGGAACAGATAAATATGTAATATTAGAATATTGATGAAGACTTTTAAATTTATCTTCTTCAGCTCCGACAACTACAATTTTATTTATTCCTGCTTGCTCTAAAGAAATTTTGATTCTTTCTACAGCAGTAATTGATCCGATGATTTTCTTTGGTTCAAAGCTATCTTTATGTTTAGTTTTTCCTGTTGCAATAATCAGCGCACTTATCATTTTTATATTCCTTTCTGGATAAAATCTAATAGTTACACATTAATATGCATATATAATAACAAAATTGATTTACTTTCTCAAGGCAGATAATTAATCGGAGTGCTACCATAGCTTAATGTTATGTTATTGTGTGGAAAAACTTCTATTTTAAATGGTATTAGATTTCACTGTTATATAGTTTTGTTAATTGATCATCTGTTAAGTCTACATGGTAGAATAACTTAAAGAATTCTTTGACTTCCTTATCTAATTCAAAATTTACTTTATCAGGATATAATTTTGCTGATAGCCACTTTAAACCAACGATTCTGTTTGTTGCAGGCGGTCTATCTATCCAGCTGAACGGTGCGTTTGGTGTGCCATAAACTTTATTGTCTTTTACAGCTTTAAGAGTTTTGTATTTTGAATCCTTCATAAATTTTTTTGCTGCTTGTGGACCTGTTAAGTTAGCTTTAGGTTCTCCATTTAGTAGTATAACATCTGGATTCCAAGCAAGAACCTGTTCAGTTGACACTTGAACTCTTCCACCTTCACCTAGCTCAAGATCTGCAACATTGTTAGCTTTTACAAGATCTAAAATCTGAGCATGAGCTGAACCTTTAGGTGCTGTATCTAGATAGTTTTCGCCATTACCATAATAAACGCTAACTTTTTCATTATCTTTAATATCCATTTTGTCTAGTTGAGCAAATGTATTATCGATATAAGAAGAAAGTGCTTCTGCTTCTTTTTTCATGCCTAAAACTTCTCCCATAAATTTATATGCTTCAGAAGATTTTAGTAAGTCGCCATCTACACCGATAACAGGAATTCCTAGATTTTCTTGTAACTTATCGCATTCATCTGTAAATGCATCACCAAGTTTACCTACGTTTATGCAGATTTGAGGATCTGCTTTAATAACTGTTTCGTAATTAACGTTTTCTGCCATGCCAAATGCTGGAAGATTATGATATTTCTTAGGAATCATACTTTTTTCCACATCATTAAGAGGGAAGCTCCATCCAAGAAGCTTATCAGGTGCTAATGTATAAACGTAAATACCTGCAACACTTCCGCCTGCGTAAACTTTTTCAATTTTATCAGCAGCTGGAATAGTAACTGTTCTTCCTGCCATGTCTTTGATTTCTCTTTCACCACTTGCTTTATTACCACCGCAACCAGTTAATACAGTTACAGTAAGCATAAATACAAGAAGAAGTGGAAGAATTTTAAACTTTTTCTTCATTTTCTTACCTCCATAAATTAAAGCTAATGCAATAAATAAGTTTTAATCCCTATAAAAATCACACGTATCCATCAGTTGACTTTTTTTTTAGGAATTGTTATACTTTTTAAAGCGAAACGCTTTTAAAAGTATAACGAATAATTGTATGCTAGCATTTAAAATATGATTTGTCAACATCAATATAAGACATACATTTGGAAAGAGAGATATAATGAAAAATAATATATATAAAATTGAAGCTGACACAAGGAGGAGATATAATATTCTGCTCCTTATTATGTTATTTGTGGTTTTAGTTATTGCTATAGGGTCGTTTTGGATAGGGTATTATCCATTATCACCAGGTCAAGTTGTAACAGCTTTTTTATCAAAATTTGGATATGAGGGGAATATACTTCCGCAAGCGGTTACTATTTTTTGGAGTATTAGACTTCCAAGGATTTTATCGGCGCTTATGATAGGGGCATCTTTAGCTGTTGCAGGAGCTACATATCAAGGCATGTTTAGAAATCCTCTTGTTTCACCTGATATTCTAGGTGTTTCATCAGGAGCAAGTCTAGGGGCAGCTTTTGCAATATTGGCAGGTACATCAAATATAATGGTGCAAGTTTCTGCTTTTATAGGGGGAGGAATGGCTGTTTTAGCATCTTACATAATTAGCCGTAAATCAGCACATTCACATACCTTAAGTTTGGTGCTTACAGGTTCGATGAGTATGGCTCTTTGTAATGCTGGAGTTACTTTGATTAAGTATGTAGCTGATCCTGACGATGTATTGCAACAGCTGACATTTTGGCTTATGGGAAGCCTTACAAAGACAAGTATGGAAGGCTTTATGCTATCATTTTTTCCAATGCTAATAGGTATTATTGTTATATTTGTTTTAAGATGGAGAATAAATTTGCTTACTTTGGATGATGAAGAAGCTAGAACTCTTGGAATAAATATTAAGTTTTATAGATTAGTGTTTATTATAGCATCAACCGTTTTAAGTGCGGCTGCAGTATGTCTTGGTGGACTTATTGGATGGGTAGGCTTGATGATTCCACACATGGCAAGAGCTATTGTTGGAGTTAACTATGGTAGACTTATTCCTGCCAGTACGCTTTTAGGTGCTGGATATTTGGTTTTGATGGATGATATAGCTAGATCGATTATGAGTATGGAAATTCCTATTGGTGTAGTTACTTCTATTATGGGAGCACCATTCTTCGTTTATTTGATTATCAAGAGAAAGGGTTAATTATGCTTTTAGAAATAGAAAATCTTTATGGGGGATATGGCAAAGAGGACATTGTAAAAGGCATTACCGCTCATGCCGATGCAGGTGAAATCCTATGTCTTGTGGGACCTAATGGATGTGGTAAGACTACTTTGTTCAGATTAATATTAGGTGCTCTTAAAGCGACTTCAGGCAAGGTACTTATAGATGGCAAGGATACAAGTCAGCTTTCTCAAAAGGAATTAGCTAAATTAGTAGCATATATTCCTCAGTATCACACTCCTATATATGAATATACAGTCCTTGAAATTGTGCTTATGGGAAGGGTATCACATTTTTCTGCTTTTGATCAGCCAAGTGCTGCTGACAGGGAGGCGGCTTTTAGTGCCCTTGAAAAAATCAATGCTGCTCATCTTGCAAATGAAAAATATACAGATTTGTCCGGTGGACAGCGTCAGCTTATATTAATTGCAAGAGCAATTTGTCAGGAAGCTAAAATATTTGTAATGGATGAGCCTGCAGCTAATTTAGACTATGCAAATCATCAGCTTTTGATGGATGTTATAGTTGATTTGGCTCAAAAGGGATATTTAGTTGTAATGTCAACTCATAGCCCAGAGCATCCTGCTTCTATAGGGAGTAAAGTGCTTATGATGAAATCAGGTAAAGTTGCTAGCTTTGGACCACCAGAAAAGGTTATTACCTCACAAAACCTTGAGAATGTATATGGTGTAGAAATGGATGTTGTGACATTTTCTGATAGGTATGGAGTTAAGAGGACGATTTGTTTTCCAGTTAAGAAACCTAAAAATAAAAAAATACATGCACTTATTGTTGGTTCGATTGGAGTTGGAAAATCTACTTTAATCAATGAGGTTGTTAGAAAAACAGGAAAGAAGATTGCCGGTTACAGAACAAAAAAGTATGCAGGAACTACTTGGGAAGGTTTTTTAGATCCTCTCTTTTTTCATCCAGTAAATGAAGAACCAAATTTCAAAAAAGAAAATCTATTATCCTATAGCAGAGAAAATGGCTCAATGGTTAGAATAGCTGGAGCTTTTAATAAGCATGCAGATGAAATCGTAGATAAAGTATATGCTGATAGTATTATAGTTTTTGATGAAATGGGATATATTGAAGTAGAAGAAAGACAGTGGTGTGCTGCTAATTTAAAAATATTGGATGGTGATATTCCGGTTATAGCAGCGGTTAAAAATAAAGAAGGTATAAAGTATATCGATGCTATTAAAAATCATCCTAAATGTAGGGTGTTTGAAATAACAGAAGAAAACCGCAATGAACTAGTTGATGAAGTAGTTGATTTTTTTATAAGAGGTTAAATATGAAGAATATAAATAATATTTGTGAATACTATTATCCAAAAAACAACAGAGAAGTATTTGAAGATTTCACTAATCTTCATGAGCCATTTGCAGCTAACAGCTCAGAAAAGTTAGAAAAGAAGTGGGATAAAAATGCAGATCACTGGGAAAGTGAAAGAAAAAATAATCGTAAAAGCGATTACAGGATGAAAAATGCAATAAACCTTCTTACTGAGAAAGGAATTTTAAACGAGTCAACTTCTCTTTGTGACATAGGATGTGGACCAGGAACGTTTGTCGCTGAGTTTGGTAAAGTATGCAAGGAAGTAGTAGGGCTTGATATTTCTTCTAAAATGGTTTTTTACGGAATGGAACATATCAAAAGAGAGGGGCTCACAAATGTGCAGCTTAAGACTTGTGATTTTGAAAAGATGGACTTAAAAAAAGAAGGATACTACAAAGCTTTTGACGTAGTCTTTGCTTCTTTTACATCGGCCATTCATGATTTAAATAGTTTGATTAAAGCTATGGAAATGAGTAGAGGCTATTGTTGTCTTAGTATTCATATTGATGATAATTATCCTCTTAGAAGCAGGATTATGAAAGAAGTATTTGGTAGATCACTAAAGCCAAGATGGACAGGAAAAAGTTTTTATACCATTTTTAATGAATTATTCTTGATGGGCTATAATCCTGAGACTAGCTATAATACAAGAACTCAAGATAATTCAATTGTTCCTGATGGTAAGTTTGTTGAACATATTATGGAACACATGCTTGATGAAAATGAGCAGACGGTTGAAAATAGGGAACAAATCTTAAATTGGCTTAAAATGAACTGTGATGAAGATGGCAAGATTATTGACAATTCTTCATATACATATGGAACTATTATTTGGGATACAAGAAATAAAGTGATTAGAAATGAGTATTATGAATATGAGGATTAATAGATATTTTTTTCATTGCAGAGATTTATGTATTTTAATAAATGAAAGGAGGCATACCTTTATTGGTGTGTCTTTTTAGTGCCTGCCTCCCGACCTGTTTTTGTATTTTAACGCAAAAGGGTACCACCTTACATAGTGGATATAGTGGACTTTTTTACCATATTTTAGGAAAAAACAGCTATATAAAAATGTATTAAAAAACCCTCGAGATGTTGAAATCTCAAGGGTTATAAGTTGGTACACCATCACGGGTTCGAACCGTGGACACCCTGATTAAGAGTCAGGTGCTCTACCAGCTGAGCTAATGGTGCATGTTTTATTTATGTGTCTCTCCTTAACACATTTGTTAGTTTACCATTATAATGGCACCTTGTCAATAAAAAATAATAAAAAAATCAAATTTTTTAATAACAGATGTTAAAAAAATATGGACACACTGAAAAATGCACAATGTGTCCAGTTGGATTTTATTTTAAATTTGAAAAATCATTTTCAGTAAGACCATCTTGAGCTAAAACAGTGTGTAGAACAGAAATATCTGAAGCAACATCAGAAGAAGTATTTTCAAATAAACTATCAAAGATTTTGCCATAAGCTACAGTTAATGTATCAATAGTGTCTTCAATTTCCTTTTTAGAATTCAAGATGATTTCACTTTGAATAGGTTGTTTGTCTAATTCTTCGTAGGCATTTAATAGTTTAATAGTCATAGGAAGATAGTATTCCATCATCTTTTCTAGAGAAAATGCCGTTTCAGGATGATCTTCTACTTGTTTGAAAATACGTCGAACAATAGATTCTAAACGATCAATTTTTTGCGATATAATCTCGCCAGGTATAGCATCGTTACTTTGTCTAATTTTTACAATATAGTCGTTACCTGCTTTAATGATTGCGATAACATCTGGTGAATATTTTTCTTTTTGAGATTCAAAACGTGCAGCTTGCTCTTTGGCATTTTGAATAGTATTAAGGTATTGTTTATATGTTTCATTTGAAACTATAATACATTTTTCATCTTTATCAATATGACCTTGAGTAAACCATCCCTTGTCTATCATCTTTTTTAGCTCTTTTAAAACATTTTTTTCGGATCTATGGCAAAGCTCAGAAAGCATTTTGATATCGCCATAAGTTTTTCCATTTAAGCTTTTAACATGTTGCTCAAAATATTTGTTTAGCTTAAAACTTGAACGTCCTTTCAATGCTAAAAGAAGACCACCGCCAGATACGATTATACCTGGAATTAAAAATGTTATTGAGTTAGTAACTAGAAATGTTGATAGTGGTCCAAAACCTGAAAATATTAAAAATATACCTATAATTATAAATGCTAGAGGTATACTTTTACGTTTAAAGCTATTTGCAAAAAGTGATGGAGTTTGCTTTGACATCGTTTTTACTTTTTTTTCATAAGTTTTTTTTGTGGCAGTTTGACTGTTCTTGTGAGGAATATCATTGCTTAGTTTAAAATCCATAGGATCCTTTGTCGAATTGCCAGTAAAAGTACCAAAAGCATTTTGAATTGTATTGTTAATTGTTTGATTTAATTGTCCGAAATTGCCAAAATTTACAGCATTTTCGATGATGCGATTAAGATCGCTACTTAAATCACGCCATTGATTATTTTGCATGTTTTTTCCCCCTTGTGAAGTATGGATTAATTATATCTTAATTGTTGCTAAAAATCAATAAATCCAATAGGCTTTTGGTGCCATTTGTTTGCAATAAAAATTGCAATATAGTATAATGTTGGGTAGTATACCTACTATAAAATAGTAGAGGAAGGAATTAGGAGCATGGGAAGCATAAAGCTTGTTTTAAATATAGATAGAGTAGATTTAATAATTGCTGCGTGTGTAGTGGTTATAGCTCTTATTGCAGTTGTTGGATTGATAGCGTGGTTTATAAAAACTGGTCGGCAAAATAAAACATTGAAACAGATAGATGATAAGCTGACACCAAAGGAACCACAAATTGTAATTAGAGAGGTTGTAAAAGAAAAACATTCCTCGTCAAAAGCAAAAGAAGACGAGAAAAAAGATATAGAACAGGAAACTGAAATAATTGATGATGACGTGATAAAAGAAAGTGAAGATGAAACTGACGTTTTAGAAGAAATTCGTAAAATGATGGTTTCCCCAAAACAGCCAACTATAGCAACTTTAGAAAAAGAAAACTATAATGTTGGCAAAAGTGGTAAAGCATATACGAGAGAAGAAATAGAGAAGTTGATTAACGACTAAAGTGGAGGAATTATGTACTGTAAAAAATGTGGCAAATTCTTAGCGGGAAATGAAAATTTCTGTAGTAATTGTGGTAGTAAAGTTGAAGTACCCGATACTATAGAAACAGAAAATATGTTTAATTCAAAAAACGAAAAGGAAGATAAAGAAAGCATTAAGATTATGTCGCCGATAGACGATATAGTATGGGATCTTAAAGAGTTTCCATCTAATAATCCTCGAAAAACAGAGGATACAAATATCAGATGGAGAAGTGATGATATGTTTCTTCATAAGGAAATTAAAAATGATAACAAGGAAACTGTTACAAATATTATGGATAATGAAGAAATAGAAGCAGAACTTAATCAGATTGAAGAAGAAAAAGAAAAGAAAAAAACAAGAGAAAATATTGAGATTCCAGATATTTTTAGAGACAAGCCTAAGGAAGAACCAAAAAGAAGTTTTGTAACTAGAAATACAGCACCTATTGAACCGGATTATTTAAAGGATGATAAAATTGTTGAAATTGAACAGCCATCATCGGGTCTTGCTCTTGAGGTTACAGAAGGTGATAAGGGAGATGTAAAAGTTGAGAGAGTAATTGTAGATGAGCCTGAGATGACTACAGCCATATATGATGAAATCAAAGAACCTAAGAAAAAAGAAGAACCTTTAAATGAGCCTGAATTGGAAATAAAAAGTGAAGTAGAAGAAGTTAAGGAACCTCAAAAGAGTTTATTTGATGAAATAGCACCAAGTGCGGTGAACACTCTTGAAGGTGCAAGAATAAATGATGAAAAGAAACAGATTGATAAATTTTATACTTTTAATAGAAAAAAGGAAGAATTTCAGAAACTGTTAGATAAGGAATATGAGAGAATCGAAAGAAAATGTGAACCAGGCGGATTTGAAGATGATATATCAGGATTTATGGAAGTGGAGACTGGCACAGCTGTAGAAGGTACAAGTCAACTAGAAGAAATGGTACGTGCAAGAGAATTATTCTTTGATGATCCATATTATATTCCTAAAGAAGAAATAAAATCTCAGTTAGATGAAGAGTCTGAAGATATAGATGAAGGTATTTCAGTGCAGGAGATAGAAGGATATGAAACTCCATTAGAAGCTGAAGAACCAATGGAAAAAGAATTTGAAGAATTTGAAGAAACTGAAGAAGATGATACTCCTGTAACAACTGTAGTATTTGAACCTGAAAGTGATGAGCCTCTTTCAGCAAGTTTAGAAAAGAAAGAAGAAAAGATAATTCAACAAGAGCCAGAGATTATCCAAGAGGCACCAATAGACTCAGAAGAAGAGGAAATTGAAGAAGAAATCGAAGTAGAACCAGAGGTTGCAAAGGTTATTATAGAACCAAGTGCAATTAAAAAAGAAGATGAAACAACAGAGGAACTTGCTAAGGCATTTTTTGATCAAAATGAAGAAGAACACAAAAGAGGTACAGGAACTAAGATTGCAATTTGGATATTAAGCATTATTATTGTTCTTGTGGCTGCTTTATTAGTAATTAGAATAGCTATGCCTGATACTGTTATATCTAGATATATGGATAAGGTAGCTAATAATGCAGTGTCTTTTTTCCAAAACATGGGTGGGGAGGATACTGACAAGGAATCTACTGAAAGTAGAGAAGAGCTTGTTGAAGATAAGTCTGGGTTAATTCAAAAGAAGATAGATAGTAATTATAACGGGCTTATTAAAAATATCACTTATAATGAAAATGCCAAGTATGATCCAAATAAGAAGTATTCTATTGCTAACTTAAAGGATCCAAAGGAAATTCAAAAAAATCTTTGGTTTGAGGATCAAAATGGCACACCTTATTATTATGATGAAGAAATCGTAGGAACTATTATTGCTTACGAGTCTCAAAAAATTGCACTTATCAATGACAAAGATAAGAAAATCAGTGAAATCGTAGAGCCAAGCAGCAATGCATTTAATAAGTTAAATGAAGAAATAAAGGCTGGAGGCAAAGTTAAACTTGATACTCTAGAAATTGGAGAAATTAAGGTAGCAGGCAATGGCTATTATGTTTGGGTCAACGAAATTGTTGACGGCAAAAGTACCGCAAAGGTATATGAAATTAAAGAATCCGATGGCAAGCTGTTAGTAAGTGATGTCAGCGAAGCTTAAACGGATGTAGGAGGGAAAAAGTGAAAAAGCAAAATGGTGCAAAAAAGCACAGCGGCAAACTTAAGTATGTCGCTTTGGCACTGCTAATTTTGATAGTGGTGTTTATAGGATTTATCGGCTATATCACAGACTTCTTATGGTTTAAGGAGTTAGGGTATTTAGGCGTGTTCTTTAAAAAACTATTTACACAGCTAAAGATAGGTATACCAACGTTTGTAATTATTACATTGTTGGCATATCTTTACTTTAAGTTTATTAAAAAGGGCTATTATAAAAAGGTTATAGCCAATGAGCTTGATGAGAGCAAAAGGATAAACCTTATTTCATGGATAATGGCTGCTGTGTTTGGTGGTATTGTAACATTTTTCACAGTAAAAAATCTGTGGTTTAACTGGTTGCAGTTTGCAAACAGTACAGAATTCGGATATGATGATCCGATATTTGGGTTAGATGTTTCATTTTATGTGTTTAAGCTAGATTTCTTACATCAGCTAAACTCACTTATCATTACAGTTTTAGCGGTATTCTTAGTACTGACATTTATCTACTATGGATTGTTGATGAGCCAAAATAATAAAAAGACTTATAGTAGTCGAGGTGGTGTAAGCTCTTTTGAGGAATATGATAGATTTAATCAAGAAGCTCAAAGAGATTATGAAAATCCATATAGTGAAGGTGGATTTAGTAATCAATTTAAGGGTACACCGTTTGAAAAAATGGCAGAGATTTTTACAGCCAAGAAAAGTAATCAGAAAACAACTTTTGATAATGACACTGTTAAGGAACTATTTACAATAGCTTCAAAACAGATAATTATTGCAGGTGTATTATTATTTGTTATGCTTGGCATACATTTTGTGTTAAAGCAGTTTGAACTTCTTTATACACATAACGGCACAGTGTATGGTGCAGGATATACAGATGTAAACGTAACTTTATGGGTTTATAGAGTGCTAGCTGTATTATCTGTAATAGGCGCATTATCAGTTATTATCGGTGTTAAAAAACATAAGATTAAACTTATTGCAGTGGTTCCTGTTGCTATGATAGTAGTTAGTCTTGTTGGAACAGGTATAGGCATAGGCGTTCAGAACTTAGTTGTTTCTCCAAATGAAATCGCTAAGGAAAGTAAATATTTAGAAAGAAATATCGAGTTTACTCAAAAGGCTTATGGTTTAGATAATGTAACAACAAAACCATTTGCAGCTAATAATAAGCTTACAAATCAGGATATTAAGAATAACAGTGAAACTATTTCTAATATTCGTATCAATGATTATACCCCAGCTGAAAAATTCTATAATCAGACTCAGTCAATTAGACAGTATTATGCATTTAAGGATGTTGATGTGGATAGATATATGGTAAACGGTGAATATACACAGACATTTTTATCTGCTAGAGAAATTGATGAAGAGAAGATTAGTCAGACTTGGTTAAATAAGCACCTTAAGTATACTCATGGTTATGGTATAACTTTATCAAGAGTAGATGAAGTTACACCAAATGGTCAGCCAGAAATGTTGATAGATAACATTCCACCAGAATCTGATGCTAAGGAAATAGATATTAAGAGACCTGAAATATATTTTGGTGAGCTTACTGACAAGTATGCTATTGTTGGGGCAGATGAAGACGAATTTGATTACCCTAACGGAGATAGTAATAAATATACAAGATATGAAGGAACTGCAGGTATCAAGCTAAATCCATTTAATAGATTAGCATTTGCTATTAGAGAGCAGAGTTTAAAATTATTAGTATCTTCAAATATTGATAGTAAATCAAGAATTATCATTAATAGAAATATAAGTGATAGAGTTGAAAAAATCATGCCATACCTTCAGTATGATAAAGATCCATATATCATAACTGATAATGGCAGATTGTATTGGATGATAGATGCATATACATCAAGTACGCATTTTCCATATTCAGAGCCATATGATGTAGCAAATAATAAGACTAACTACATTAGAAACTCAGTTAAGGTAGTAATTGATGCATACAATGGAGATGTAGATTATTATGTGGTTGATGAAAAAGATCCGATAGCTATGACATTTAAAAAGACTTATCCTACATTATTTAAGAGTATTGATAAGATGCCAGAAGGGATTAAATCTCATATGAGATATCCATCTGAATTATTTGCAACTCAGGCTAAGGTATATAGCAGATACCACATGAACGATGTAAGAGTTTTTTACCAAAACGAAGACCTTTGGGATGTAGCTAAGGAAATATATGGAACTGAAGAACAGTCTATGGAACCAAACTACTATATTATGAATCTTCCTGGAGAAAAGAAGGCAGAATTTGTAAGTTCAATTCCTTTTACTCCAAAGGATAAGAAAAATATGACAGGTCTTATGATAGCACGTAATGATGGTGAAAATTATGGCGAGTTAGTGCTTTATAAATTGCCAAAAAGCAAGGTGGTTTATGGACCTAGACAAATAGAAGCACAAATTGACCAGCATACAGAAATTTCTAAGGAATTTTCTTTATGGAATAGTTCAGGATCTACATATTCAAGAGGTAATATGTTTGTAATTCCTATTGAGGAATCATTGCTTTATGTAGAGCCTGTATACCTTGAGGCATCAGAATCATCTATTCCGGAAGTGAAAAGAGTAATTGTAGCATACGGAGATAAGATTGCTTATGAAAAAACTCTTGGTGAAGCTTTGGAATCATTATTTGGTGAAGGTGCAACAAGTACATCTCCATCAAGTGGTGTTAAACCAGGCGGTAAAAAGGATGAGGATAAGATAAGCAACAAGGATTTAATTGATAAAGCTAATGAGGCATATTCTAATGCGATAAACGCACAGAAAAATGGCGATTGGGCAAAATACGGTGAATATATGGATAATCTAGAAGATTATCTAAAAAAATTAAAATAACTTAAGAGATATTGACCGTGCTAGTTTGCACGGTCAATATCAGTTGAAATGGAGGCAGCGATGTTTAATTGCGATTTAGATAAGATGCTTTACTGCATACCGCCAGAGCAGCATAATAAAGAGGATTTGACAAGAATTTTAGGGCAACATCCAGAAGTAAAGTTTGTGTCGTTTGTTGGTATTGATATGAGTGGTAATGATACTGATGAAAAAATACCAGTACCTACATTTTTAGAAGACTATGATAAACTTATGACATCAGGGGTGCAGACTGACGGTTCTTCAGTAGTACTTCCTAACATAGCGGTATTAAACAATGCCAAGGTTGATATTGTTCCAGATAAGGATGCTAATTGGTATGTGGATCATAACTTAATTCATATTCATGAAAAGACTAACTTGCCTATAGGAACATTGAGAATTCCATCATTTCTAATTCATAATGATGTAGCTGAGGTAGGTTCAAGAGTTATACTAAGAGATAGTATTAATATTTTTGAAGAAGAACTTTTAAAAATATTAAGAGCAAATCCATATGCTTTTGATAATATGGGATTAGATAGTGTAGATGAAATAGATGAGCTTGTTTTAACATCAGCAACTGAGCTAGAGTTTTGGGTAAAAACTCCAGATGATCAGACTGATAGGGAAGAACTTTCAACAGCACAGGTCCTAAAAGAGCAGTATTGGAAGAGAACAGTAGGGCCTGTTAGAACTGCTTTAGAAAAATCTCTTATCGTTTTAGATAAATATGGTTTTGGTGTTGAAATGGGACATAAAGAAGTTGGTGGTGTTAAGGCTAAGATGAGTAACTCTGGGACTTATGACCATGTTATGGAGCAGCTTGAAATTGACTGGAAATATAGTACAGCTCTTCAGGCAGCAGATAACGAAAATATGGTAAAATATATTGTAAGAGATGTATTTAGAGTTCATGGTCTTGAAGTTACATTTGCTGCTAAGCCATTACCAGGTATTGCAGGAAGTGGTGAACATACTCACTTAGGTGTTGCTGCAAGATTGAAAAATGGTAAGCTAGTTAATTTATTTAGCCCTAAGGACATGACAAAAGATTTTGCAAGTCCTGTAGGATTTGGAGCGCTTATGGGTCTACTTAAAAACTACGAAGCAGTAAATCCTTTTGTAGCGCCAAATAACGATGCCTTTAATAGATTAAAACCAGGTTATGAAGCTCCTGTTTGCGTAGTAACATCACTTGGCCATAATCCTAATTTACCATCAAGAAATAGAACAGTTTTACTTGGTTTGATTAGAGATATAAATAATCCTCTTGCAACTAGATTTGAGTTAAGAGGCCCTTGTCCAACAGCTAATACATATCTTATTATAGCTGCTGCATATATGGCTATGCTAGATGGTATTAGAGCGGCTCTTGAAAATGGTAAAACTTCTGAAGAACTTGAAAAATCAATTTCAAAGAAGCTTGGAGAAGAAGATTTTTATCTAGAAAAAGATAGAATATATAGAAGTGAAGAAAATGTTTACGATAGCTATACTCCAGCTGAAAGAGATGCTTACTTTGGAAGAGCGCCTAGAACAGTTTGGGAAAATTTATGTGCATTTGAAGATCATCCAGAAAAGATGAATGTTTTAAGTGTAGGAAATGTAATGGGTGAAGTAACATTAGAGTCATTTAGACAGGCCATGTTAAATCAGTGGGCAATAGAGCTGCACGATAGAATCATTCCTAATAATATGGATCTTATTAGAAGTACAACTAAACAGCATTTAGATGGTGACTGTGCTGACTATGATGTAGCATACTGGACTAAAATTGATAAGCTACGTAATTACTTAGGAAGAAATACTTTGACAGAGCCTTGCTTGCTTGCAAGAATTATAAATTCTCTTGATGCAGGTGATTATCAGACAGCTTCGGATTTGCAGATAGAGATGACAGAGAAGGTGGAACAGTTATCACACCTATATATGATGTATAAGAGAAACTTATTTTAAATTAAATATAGAGGAGAGTTGTTTAAGATGTTAGATATTAAAAGAATAAGAGAAGATTTTGACGGTGTAAAAGCAGCAGTAGAAAGAAGATTGCAGGGAGACTATGGTATTGATAGAATTCCGGAACTTGATAAAAAGAGAAGAGAGCTTCTTGGTGTTGTAGAACAGATGAAAAATAAGCAATCAACAGCCTCAAAGGACATTCCTAAATTAAAGAAGGAAGGTAAAGATACAACTGAGTTAATGGCAGAATTAAAGAAGCTATCAGATGAAATCAAAGTTTTAGATGGACAGGTTTCAGAAGTTGAAGCACAGTTAAGAGAAGCTTTATTAAATGTTCCAAACACTCCAAACGAAAGTGTTCCAACGGGTAAAGACGACAGCGAAAACGTTGAAATAAGAAAAGTAGGAGAACCTACAACATTTGATTTTGAATACAAAGCTCACTGGGATATCGGAACAGATTTAGATATTTTAGATTTTGAAAGAGCTTCAAAAATTGCAGGAACTAGATTTACAGTTTACAAAGGTAAAGGTGCTAGACTTGAAAGAGCAGTTGCTAACTTCATGTTAAACTTACATACTGAAGAACATGGATTTACAGAAATCCTTCCTCCATACATGGTAAATAGAGATGCTATGACAGGAACAGGTCAGTTACCTAAGTTTGAAGATGATATGTTCCATGTACCAGCTAAGGACTTCTTTATGATTCCAACTGCTGAAGTACCTGTAACAAACTTAAGAAGTAACGAAATCGTAAGTGAAGAAGAACTTCCAATTTACTATACAGCTTTCACTCCATGTTGGAGAAAAGAAGCTGGTTCAGCTGGTAGAGATACTAGAGGTCTTATTAGACAGCATCAGTTTAACAAGGTTGAATTAGTTAAATTTGTTAAGCCAGAAACTTCATATGATGAACTTGAAACACTAGTAAATGCAGCTGAAGAAGTACTAAAGAGACTAGAAATTCCATATAGAGTAGTAGTATTAAGCTCAGGAGACTTAGGATTCTCATCAGCTAAAACTTATGATATTGAAGTATGGATGCCTTCATATGGAAGATATGTAGAAATTTCTTCATGCTCAAACTTTGAAGATTATCAGGCAAGAAGAGCTAACATCAGATTTAGACCTGATGGCAAGGGCAAGCCAGAATTCGTACATACATTAAACGGGTCAGGTCTTGCAGTAGGAAGAACTGTTGCTGCTATTTTAGAAAATTATCAGCAGGCTGATGGGTCTGTAAAAGTTCCAGAAGTATTAAAACCTTACATGGGTTGTGACGTTATTACTAAATAGTTAAGTGTATTGCTATGAGAGAATACTTAGTAAGTCACGCAAATAAAAATAGAATATCATTTCATATGCCAGGCCATAAAGGTTCTGGCATATATAAAATGTACGGATATGAAGATTTTTTAGATCGACTTATGGATTGTGATATAACAGAAATCATTGGCGCAGATAATTTGTATCAGCCGGAAGGCATTATAAAAAGTGCTGAGGATATGTATCAAAAACTTTATGAAGTCGAAAAAAGTTTTTTACTAGTAAATGGCACTACGTGTGGAATTATTGCTGCTATTTTAGCTAGCGTAGAGCCTGGCAAAAAGCTTCTTATGTCACGAGGATGTCATAAATCGACATATAACGGTGCAAAACTAGCAGGCGCCATTCCTGTATATGTGCAGCCTAAAACTATAAAGGAAGCCGGTATTATGGGGCATGTGGACTGCATGGATATAAAAAAAGCTTTAGATGAAGATGATGATATTCAGGCGGTAATATTACCAAGCCCTAATTATTACGGTATATGTAGCGACATCAAGGCTATCGCTGATGTGGTTCATGAAAAGGATAAAATATTAATTGTAGATCAAGCTCATGGAGCTCATCTAAAATTTTTTCATAAATATGGAGTTGGGGAAGGTATGCCTCTTGCTGCAGAGGATTGTGGTGCTGATATAGTTATAAATAGTATACATAAAACTTTAGCAAGCTTTACTCAAAGTGCTATTTTAAATGTGGTAAGCAAGAAAGTTGACTATCATGATATACTGGAAAAAATTCAGCTTATTCAGTCGACAAGCCCATCATATTTATTAATGTGTTCCCTTGCAATTAATGCGGAAATTATTAAAAAGCATGGGGAAGAGTTATTTCGCAAGTGGAGAAATGACATCGATTGGTTTTATAATAAAGCTAAGGACATCGAGGGGCTTATTTTAGTCGATTGCCCTAATTTAGATAAGACTAAACTAAATATGAATTTGGGTGCATGTGGTATTAGAGGATATGCGTTTGAGCAATTTTTATTTAAGAAGAAAATTTTGTGTGAGCTGGTGACTGGCGATATTGTAATGGGTATGACGGGCATAGGTAATGTTCGATATGATTATCAGAAACTATATGATGGTATAGTTGATTGCATTGAAGAGTTAGGTGCTTATGAAGGTCAAAGAGGTGGCTTTTATGAAAATCGAAAGTTAATTGTAAATAAGCAATATACTAGTAATTGTAACGCATTTATCATTCCTAGTCCGGGTATAGTCATGCCTCACGGTAAGGAGAAAGAACTAGTTTCACTTGAAGGTGCTAGTGGCAGAATTTCAGCTGTGAATGTTACGCCATATCCACCTGGAATACCTTATGCTTGTCCTGGTGAGCAACTGACAGATGAAATAATTGAAGAACTAATAAATTTAAGAGAGCAAAAGAAACTGATATATGGGGTATCAGAAGACGGGCAAATTTACGTTTATAAATAATGTTGACGCAAATTGTAGATATAGTTGTAATATTTCTCGTAGGAATAGCTGCGGCTGTTGATATTAAAAAGCAGATTATTCCAGACAGCATCAATGGGCTGATTTTTGCGCTAGCTATTTTGAGGGTCATAATTGGAGATAACTTGGCGCTAAATGAAAGAATTTTAGGGTTCTTTTCAGTATCTTTGTTTATGATAATTATAAATCTGATTATCAAGGATGCTTTTGGCGGCGGAGATATTAAGCTGATGGCAGTTCTAGGTGCTTATTACGGTGTGAGAATTGTGGTTTTAAGTGCAATTTATGGTATTTTATTATCCGGAATTTGTGGTATTATATTATTAATAACAAATGTAAAAAATCTAAAGGATAGCTTTGCATTAGGACCGTTTTTAGTGGTTGGCATATTTTATGTTCTTTGGATAAATTGATAGAAAAGAGGTGCAAGCGATGGATACACGTACAATAGTAGGTATCGCTCTTATAGTTGCTGGTGTAGCAACTTTAATTTGGTATCGTCATAAAAAGAAAAATGAAAAGGATGACTATACCGAAAGATTAGGATTAAGATAGCAAAAGTATAATTAAGGCTATAGCATCAAATAATTTTGAGCGCGTAGCCTTTTTTTCAAATACATATATAAAAATATTACGAAAATGCAAAATTTATACTATAAGTATGTTGAAAAATAGAAGATTTTAATATAGAATAAAGTATTACTTGAGAATAGAATAAATTGTAGTTGTATATAGGAAAAGGAGGACACATGGCACAGTATTATAATGAACCTTCAAGAACTTTTAATGAATATCTATTAGTTCCAGGTTATTCATCAAAAGAATGCAGAGTTGAAAATGTATCTTTAAAAACACCTTTAACAAAATTTAAAAAAGGTGAAGAACCAGCGTTAACAATGAATATTCCGTTGGTATCAGCAGTAATGCAGGCTGTTTCAGATGATAAGATGGCAGTTGCTCTTGCTAAAGAAGGTGGCGTATCATTTATTTATGGTTCACAGTCAATCGAAAGTCAGGCAGAAATGGTAAAGAGAGCAAAAGCAACAAAAGCAGGCTTTGTAACTTCCGATGCTAATATAAAACCTGATCAGACTTTAAGAGACCTACTAGAGTTAAAAGAAAGAACAGGACACAGTACTACAGCTGTAACAGAAGATGGAACAGCTGAAGGTAAGCTTGTTGGACTTGTAACTTCAAGAGACTACAGAGTAAGTCGTATGGATCTTGACACTAAAATATCAGAATTCATGACACCTTTTGATAAGCTAATTTACGCAAAATCAGGTGTTACTTTAAGCGAAGCTAATGATATTCTTTGGGATAATAAGTTAAATTCATTACCTGTTATTGATGAAAACCAGAGATTAACTCACTTCGTATTTAGAAAAGATTACGACAGTCACAAAGCCAACCCAAACGAACTACTTGATGAACATAAGAGATATATTGTGGGAGCTGGTGTAAACACAAGAGACTTCGAAGAAAGAATTCCTGCATTAGTAGAAGCAGGAGCAGATGTGCTATGTATAGATTCTTCTGAAGGCTATTCAGAATGGCAGTCAGACACTCTAAAGTTTGTTAGAGAAAAATACGGTGATTCAGTTAAAATAGGTGCTGGTAACGTAGTAGATGGTGATGGATTTAGATTCCTTGCAGAAGCAGGAGCTGACTTTATCAAAATTGGTATTGGTGGTGGTTCAATTTGTATCACAAGAGAACAGAAAGGTATTGGTAGAGGACAAGCTTCAGCAGTACAAGAAGTAGCTAAAGCTAGAGATGAATACTTTGAAGAAACAGGTATATATATTCCTATTTGTTCAGATGGAGGTATCGTATATGATTATCATATGACTCTTGCATTAGCAATGGGTGCTGATTTTATCATGCTTGGTAGATACTTTGCTAGATTTGATGAAGCTCCAGGACAAAAAATCAACCTAAACGGAAGCTACGTTAAGGAATACTGGGGTGAAGGTTCAGCAAGAGCTAGAAACTGGCAGCGTTACGATATGGGCGGAGATAAGAAGTTAAGCTTTGAAGAAGGTGTTGACTCATATGTACCATATGCAGGTAAGCTAAGTGACAATGTAAGACAGTCTCTACAGAAAGTTAAGTCAACAATGTGCAACTGCGGACTTCTAACAATTCCAGAACTACAGAAGAACGCTAAGATGACACTTGTATCTGCCACTTCAATCGTAGAAGGTGGAGCACATGACGTAATTGCTAAGGAAACTTCAGGAACTACAAATAGATAAGAGGAACTATTAATATGAAACACGAAAAGATATTGGTAATGGACTTCGGTGGCCAGTACAATCAGCTTATTGCAAGAAGAGTTCGTGAGCTAAATGTATATGCCGAAATCCAGCCACACACATATAGTGTAGAAAAAATCAAGGAAATGGCACCTAAAGGTATTATCTTTACAGGTGGTCCAAATAGCGTTTATGGCGAAAGCGCTCTTGAATATAACAAGGAGCTATTTGAGCTAGGTATTCCTATTTTAGGTATCTGCTACGGCGCTCAGCTTATGGCACATGCTTTAGGTGGAAAAGTTGAAACTGCTCCAGTAAGTGAATATGGCAAGACTACTGTAGAGGTAGATCAAGATGCTGTACTGTTTAAAAATGTATCTAAAGAAACTATCCTTTGGATGAGCCATACAGACTATATTTCAGAAGCTCCAGAAGATTTTAAGGTTACTGCACACACACCAGTTTGTCCAGTAGCAGCTATGGAATGTAAAGAAAAAGGCTTTTATGCAGTTCAGTTCCATCCAGAAGTAATGCATTCTGTTCAGGGAACTGAAATTATCGAAGCGTTTGTTAAAGAAGCTTGTGGTTGCGCAGGTGACTGGAGAATGGATTCTTTTGTTGAAGAATCAATTGCTAAGATTAGAGAACAAGTTGGCGATGGCAGAGTATTATGCGCACTATCTGGTGGCGTTGACTCTTCAGTTGCTGCAGTAATGATGAGTAAAGCTGTTGGTAAACAGTTAACTTGCGTATTTGTAGATCACGGTCTACTAAGAAAAGATGAAGGGGATCAGGTAGAAGCAGTATTTGGTCCAGAAGGCCAGTATGACTTAAACTTCATTAGAGTAAATGCGCAGCAGAGATTTTATGATGCTCTTGCAGGTGTTGATGATCCTGAAAAGAAGAGAAAAATTATCGGTGAGTTATTCATTAGAGTATTTGAAGAAGAAGCTAAAAAAATCGGCGCTGTTGATTTCTTAGTACAGGGTACTATTTATCCTGATATAGTTGAAAGTGGTCTTGGAAACAGTGCAACTATCAAGAGCCATCACAATGTAGGTGGACTTCCTGATCACGTTGATTTTAAGGAAATCATTGAGCCACTTCGTGACTTATTTAAGGATGAAGTAAGAAAATCTGGTTTAGAACTAGGTATTCCTGAATACTTAGTATACAGACAGCCATTCCCAGGTCCTGGTCTAGCCGTACGTATTATCGGTGAAGTTACTCCTGAAAAGGTTAAGATCGTTCAGGAAGCTGATGCTATTTACAGAGAAGAAGTTGAAAAGGCTGGTATTTCAAGAGATATCGGTCAGTATTTCGCAGCTTTAACTAACATGCGTTCTGTTGGCGTAATGGGTGATTTTAGAACTTATGATTACGCTATCGCTCTAAGAGCTGTATTAACTTCTGACTTTATGACTGCAGAGGCTGCTAAGCTTCCATGGGAAGTTCTTGAAAGAACTACAACTCGTATTGTAAATGAAGTTGATCATGTAAACAGAGTACTTTATGATTGCACAGGTAAACCGCCTGGAACAATTGAGTTTGAATAAATCGAGTTGCTTAAAAAAGCCAGTGTTTATGCGGGTTTCA
>CALCFD010000019.1 GCA_937900695.1 uncultured Eubacterium sp.
TGTTCGGGACTTACACCCGTTAGAGCGCGCCCATGGCGCGCAAACTAAAAAAAGACTCGACATTTAGTCGAGTCTTTTAAAGCTATTTAAACAAATTATTCAACCTGATCGATTTCTTTGCTTGGAAGTAGGCAGCCAATAGCCATTAATACTAATGTAGGAATTACCCAGTTAAATCCATAGCTGTCAAGAGGCATGCTCTTAACAAAATCGAATGCTGCAACCTTGATTCCAAAGAATCCGCCATTTGCTGCTGCAAGTACTGATAGTAAGCTTGTAACAAATGCACCAATTGATCCAAGTACATATGCACTCTTCTTACGTAACCATTTTCTGAATAGTGATGCTACTAGTAAAAATACTACTAGAGGGTATACTAATCCTAAGATTGGAGCTGCGATTGCTAAGATCTGAGCTAAACCTAGGTTAGCAAGGAATCCTGATACTACGCATACTAATACGCAAACGATTTTGTAAGTTTTTTCTCTGTTTTCTTCTTTAGCAAAACCTGAGAAATAGTCAGCTGCTGATGATGTTAAACCAATAGCAGTTGTTAGACAAGCTAGTAATACTGCGATACCTAGAATAACTGTTCCTGGGTATCCCATTAATTCGTTGATAATGTTTGTTACTAAACCAGCCTGGTCAATTGCTCCAGCAGCAACATCAGACTTCCATAGAGTACCTGTTGTAGCACCTAGATAAGCTAGACCACCATAAACGATAAATAGTAAAGCTCCTGCTACGATACTTGATTTTAGTACTTCTCTAGTAACAGCCTTCTTTTCTGTATGACCATTACCACGAATAGCCATGATAATAATAATTCCGAAGAATAGTGATGCCATACCATCCATTGTCTGATATCCCTGGTTGATACCATATTTAACAACTTCTGCGGCATTAAATCCATCGATAGGATCCTGAACGCTTCCGCCAGGATTTACAAATCCCATGATGATTAGCACTAGTAATGCAATTACTAGGAACGGTGTTAAGAATTTACCAACAATGTCAACAACCTTTGAAGGCTTGATTGTTAATGCTAATACAACAACAAAGAAAATTACTGAGTAAACAGCTAGTGGTAATCCATCTGGTGCTAAGTGGAATACTGGAGCTGCACCAAGTCCATAAGAAACTGTAGCAGTTCTTGGAATAGCTACTCCAGGTCCGATACAAATGATTACAACTGTGTTAAGAAGGATAGCTGCCTTTTTACCAATTGTTCCTGTAATGTTATTAATGTCTCCATCTACCTTACCCATTGCAATAACGCCAAGTACTGCAAGACCAGCATCAGCAATTAGGAAGCAAAGGAAACCAACAAACCACATTGGACCAGATTTTACACCTAGTTCAGGTGGGAAAATAAGGTTACCTGCTCCGAAGAACATAGCAAATAATGCTAAGCCTACGAAGATAAAATCCATACCGCCTTTTTTCTTGTCCATATTAAACTCTCTCCTTTATTTTTTGTTAGACTTTCTCCAAATCTTCTGCTCTTCAGCAGCTTTGATTAAGTCTTCTCTATGGTCTGGATGAGCTAATGAAATTAATTTTTCAGCTCTTTCCCAACTTGATAGACCTGCTAGGTTTGCAAGACCATATTCAGTAACAAGGATAAAGCTCTGGCTTCTTGGGTCAGTTACGATATCACCATTGAAGTGTGGTAAGAATCTTGATTTATGATTGCCCTGTTTGTCCACAAATGATGAAGTCATACAAATAAAGCTCTGACCGCCCTTAGCTTCAAATGCACCTGTTAAGAAGTCAAGCTGTCCGCCTGTTCCACTAATATGTCTTGTTCCTGCACTTTCTGCGCAGATCTGACCGTAAAGGTCTACAGAAATGCAGTTGTTGATAGAAACAAAGTTATCTAGTTTAGATATTACTTCAGGATGATTTACATAATCAATTGGAGCTGTAACTAAACCAGGATTTTCAGTTACCCAATCGTAAAGATCCTGTGAACCTAATGCAAAACCAAATACACCCTTGTTTTTATCGATTTTCTTAGCTTTGTTAGTAATCTTACCTGCTTTGTACATATCTAGGTATGCATCCACAAGCAATTCAGTGTGAATACCTAAATCCTTAAGGTCTGACTTAGCAATCATCTGACCTACAGCATTTGGCATACCACCAATACCAATCTGAATAGTTGAGCCATCTCTCATATTTTCTACTACCTGCTTAGCGATCATTTCATCGATCTCAGTTGCAGCTGGAGAACCTAAAGTAGCTAGAGGTCCATGAGGTCCTTCAACAACAATGTCAACGTCAGAAATATGGATACTTTCGTCAAATCCACCGAAAACCTTAGGTAGATTTTCGTTGATTTCTAAGATTACCACATCTGCTGCATCTAGTGTAGCTTTAGCTGTAGCATTGTTTAATGAGAAGTTAAAATATCCGTGTTCATCCATTGGAGGAACTGCCATCATAGCAACATTTACTGTTAGATACTTTTCGTAATAAGCTGCGACGTTTCTAAAGATCATTGGAATGTAGTTACATAGTCCTCTATCACATAGCTGTCTTTCATAACCACTGCAATGCCATGAGTTATAAGTGAAAGTTTCTCTGTTAGGATCTGCTTCTACTGCTGCGATTGGCTGTAATACAAGATAACCTCTAATTTTTACATCTTCAAGTTCATCTTTTCTTTTAGCTAATGCTTCATCTAATAGAGTAGGGAATCCTAAAGATACACTGTAGTCAACCCAGTCTCCACTTTTTACAACTTTAACAGCTTCTTCCGGAGTCTTCAGTTTCTGTTGATATTCTTTTCTGAAATCCATTCTTTTAACCTCCTGATAACAAAATTTACATCTTTTTTAATATAATATAGGAAATATCGCGTATTAGTCAATACCTAATCGCGATATTTCCATACTTATTTATTATATTTTAATTATTTGTTTTCTGCAAGCTTTTTGTAATATTCGTATCTTTCCTTAGCTGAAGATTCTGCTTCTGCAAACAATGTCTTAGCATTTTCAGGGAAAGTAATATCAAGTGCAGAGTATCTTACTTCTCCTCTTAGGAATTCCATGAAGTCCTTAGATGGTTCTTTTGAGTCCATGCTTAGAACCTTTTCATCTGGATTCCATCTGTATAGGTTCCAGTAACCTGATTCTACAGCTGCCTTCATTTCTTCCTGAGCGTTGTTCATACCTCTCTTGATACCATGGTTAATACATGGAGCGTAACAGATGATAATTGAAGGTCCCTTATGAGCTTCTGCTTCCTTGATAGCCTTCATTAGCTGGTTAGGGTTAGCACCCATAGCACACTGAGCAACATATACGTTGTCGTATGTCATCATTAGTCTACCAAGATCCTTCTTCTGAGTCTTCTTACCTGAAGCCTGGAACTGAGCAACAGCACCGATTGGAGTAGCCTTTGAAGACTGTCCACCAGTATTTGAGTATACTTCTGTGTCTACGATAAGAACGTTAACATCTTCACCCATTGCAAATACGTGGTCTAGTCCACCGTAACCGATGTCATAAGCCCATCCGTCTCCACCGTACATCCACATAGTCTTCTTAGCTAGGTGTGACTTCTTGTCTAGAATTGTCTTAGCAACTTCTAGAGCTTCGCCTGTTAATTCAGTTTCTTCTAGAACCTTTACTAATTCCTTAGTTGCTACTGCTGAAGCATCTAAGTCATCATAAGTTTCAAACCATTTAGCGATAGCTGCTGCTTCCTTGCTGTCTGCTGCAACCATAGCCTGTAATTTTTCAACGTCCATCTTAACGTTTTCTCTCTGGTGAATAACTGCTAAGCACATTCCGTAAGAGAATTCAGCGTTGTTTTCAAATAGAGAGTTTGACCATGCAACACCCTTACCTTCTTTGTTTGTGCAGTAAGGAATACTTGGCATAGCAGCACCCCAAGCCTGAGTACAACCTGTTGCGTTAGCAAAGTACATCTTATCACCAAATAGCTGAGTTAATAGCTTAGCGTAAGCAGTTTCTCCACAACCAGCACAAGCTCCTGAGAACTCTAGAAGTGGCTGATAGAACTGAGAACCCTTAACAGTGAACTTATCAACTGAGTCAGTCTTATCTGTAATTGTCATAGCGTATTCCCAGTTTGTCTGATCTAAATCAACTTCTTCAACTGGAACCATCTTAATAGCTTCTCCACCCTTTGGACAAGTTGCTACACAAACTCCGCAGCTTGTACAGTCAAGAGTTGAAACCTGGATACCGTATTTTAGATCTTCTAGTCCCTTACCCTTAGCGTCAGTTACTACAAATCCTTCTGGCTTATTAGCAACTTCTGCTTCGTCTAGTAGGAATGGTCTAATTACAGCATGTGGACATACGTATGAACACTGGTTACACTGGATACACTTTGTAGCATCCCATACTGGAAGAGCTGTAGCAATACCTCTCTTTTCATATTTTGAAGTACCTAGTGGCATTACACCGTCTTTAGTTTCTACAAATGTACTTACAGGTAATGAATCACCCTTCTGTGCATTACATGGAACTAAGATATCGTTGATGAAATCTGGAACTTCTTTAGCATCAGCAGCTACTTCGTCCTGAGCATCCTTCCAGCTAGCTGGAACTTCTACTTTTACAGGAGCGTTGATACCTGCATCTACAGCTTCCATGTTCATGTTAACGATCTTTTCGCCCTTCTTACCAAATGTCTTCTTAACAGCTTCCTTCATATGCTCAACAGCATCATCAACTGGAATAACCTTTGATAGGTTGAAGAATGCAGCCTGAAGTACCATGTTTGATCTGTTACCTAGACCGATTTCCTGTGAACATTTGTTAGCATCGATGATATAGAATTTAATATCATTGTTAGCGATGTATCTTCTGATTTCAGCTGGAACGTGCTGATCTAATTCTTCAACTGACCACTGGCAGTTTAATAGGAATGTTCCACCTGGTTTTAGTTCGTTAATAATATCATACTGAGTTAGGTAGTTCTGGTTGTGACAAGCAACGAAATCAGCACTCTTAACTAAGTATGTTGATCTAATTGGATCATCACCAAATCTTAAGTGAGACTTAGTAATACCAAATGATTTCTTAGTATCATATTCAAAGTAAGCCTGACAGTATTTGTCTGTCTGGTCTCCGATAATCTTAATTGAGTTCTTGTTAGCACCTACAGTACCGTCTGAACCTAGACCCCAGAACTTACAGCTGATTGTTCCTTCGTTTTCAATATGAAACTCTGTATCAAGTGGTAATGACTTATGAGTTACGTCATCGTTGATACCAACTGTGAAGTGGTTAATTGGAGCTTCTGCATCTAAGTTATCGTAGATAGCCTTAATGCAAGCTGGGTCTGTATCCTTTGAAGATAGACCGTATCTACCAGCTAGGATCATTGGACTTTCGCCTTCAAATTCGTTGTATGCTGAACATACATCTTCGTATAGAGGTTCACCAACAGCACCTGCTTCTTTTAGTCTGTCGATTACTGCAATCTTCTTAACAGTCTTAGGAATTGCTCTCATCATATGTTCAACTGAGAAAGGTCTGTATAAATGAACCTGAACAAGACCTAGTTTCTGTCCCTGTGCGTTTAACTTGTCGATTACTTCCTGAATAGCTCCACAAACTGAACCCATAGCGATGATAATCTTTTCAGCATCATCAGCACCATAGTAGTTAAATGTGTGATATTCTCTGCCTGTAATCTTTGAAATTTCAGCCATGTAATCTTCTACGATGTCTGGTAGGTTATCATAGTCTTCATTGTTAGCTTCTCTTACCTGGAAGTAGATGTCAGGGTTCTGTACAGTACTTCTTAGAGTAGGAGTTTCTGGGTTTAATGCACCCTTCTTCCAAGCGTTTAATGCATCATAATCAACTAGCTTTGCAAATTCATCATAATCTAGTGCTTCAACCTTCTGGATTTCGTGAGAAGTTCTAAATCCATCAAAGAAGTGTAGGAATGGAATTCTTGATTTGATTGCTGCTAAGTGAGCAATACCTGCAAGGTCCATAATTTCCTGTACGCTTCCTGAAGAAAGCATAGCAAAACCAGTCTGTCTACAGTTCATAACGTCAGAATGGTCACCAAAGATTGAGAATGCATGTGTACCAACTGTTCTTGATGCAACATGTAATACTCCTGGATGTCTCTGACCTGAAATTCTATGTAGTGTAGGGATCATAAGCATTAGACCCTGAGATGAAGTGTATGTAGTAGCTAATGCACCTGATTCTAGTGCACCGTGTACAGCACCTGCTGCACCTGCTTCTGACTGCATTTCAACCAATCTAACTGGCTGTCCAAAAATGTTCTTAACTCCGTTAGCTGACCATTCGTCTGTCTTTTCTGCCATTGGAGAAGAAGGTGTAATTGGGTAAATTCCGGCAACTTCAGTAAAGGCATAAGCGACGTAAGCTGCAGCCTCGTTACCGTCAACGATTTTAATCATCTTGCTCATTTTTTATCCTCCATAAACTTAATCTAAAATCTCTAACGTATCTATTTTATATGAGATTCACTAGAATAACAATAACAAATATGCAATTTGTATTAAAAATAGCACACTTTTTTTGGTTTTTGTCACTAAATCATAATATTTACCTCTTTTTTTGATTTATAGCAAACAATAATATTCTTTCATGTATACAATTTTTTCAAAAAAAGACAGCCGGAAAATTATAACCGACTGTCCTATCTAAATGTATTGATTATTTTCCCTGTTTTCTTGCTTCAGCGTATTCAGCAGTTGCTGTAAATAATACGTCTGTTGAAGAGTTTAGGGCAGTTTCGCATGAGTCCTGAAGAACACCTACTATAAATCCAACACCTACAACCTGCATAGCAATATCATTTGGAATACCAAATAAGCTACAAGCAAGTGGAATTAGTAGAAGTGATCCGCCTGCTACACCTGAAGCTCCACATGCACTTACTGCTGATAGTAAGCAAAGAATCACTGCTGTTGGTATATCTACTTCGATTCCTAAAGTATATGTTGCAGATAAAGTTAAAATAGCAATTGTAATAGCAGCACCACCCATATTAACAGTTGCACCAAGAGGAATAGAAATTGAATATGTATCTTTATCTAATCCTAATTTTTCACATAGGCTCATATTAACTGGTATATTAGCAGCTGAACTTCTTGTGAAAAATGCATAAATACCTGATTCTCTAATGCACTGGAATACCAACGGATATGGATTTTTTCTTGTATTGATAAATACTATAATTGGATTTACAACAAGGGCTACAAAGAACATTGTTCCAAGTAGTAAAACGATAATTTTACCATATTCTGCAAGAGATTTAATACCAGTTGTTGAAATTGCATTAAATACAAGTCCCATAACACCAAGAGGAGCTAATTTAATAACCCATCTAACTGCCTGAGATACTGCATTAGCCATATCTTCAATAAATAGCTTTGAACTTGCACTCGCATGCTTAAAAGCAAATCCTAAAATAACAGCTGTTGCTAAAATACCAATATAATTGGCATTTAACAATGCATTTACTGGATTGTCCACAACCTTAAATACTAAATCTTTTAAGACTTCTAAAATTCCTCCTGGAGGAGTTAAGTCTCCAGCCTGTGGATCTGGAAGAATCAGCTTAACTTTAAACATAAAGCTAGCAACCACTGCAGTAAGTGAAGCGAATAATGTGGCAATTAAATAAAGACCAATAATTCTCTTCATATTTGTTTTCTGTCCAGACTGATGCTGGGCAATAGCTGAAATTACTAAGAATAATACTAGTATAGGCGCTACTGCTTTAAGAGCTCCTACAAATAATTCACCTAAAATAGTAATAAAAGCTACTTTTGTAGGTACTGTTACTGCTAAAACAATACCTATAATAAGCCCTATAATAATCTGCTTTACAAGGCTTATGCTGTTCCATTTTGAAAGAATAGTTTTCACAATATTACCTCTCTTCTATGATTTAAATTATTATTTAGACAAGATTTCTCTTGCAAACTGACGCATATGTTCTGCCTTTTGTTCATCCATAAAAGGCAAAGTATAATTTTTATGTCTCTCACCTATTATGCCTACATAATTTAATTCACTATGTTTTGCATAAAGTTTTAATCCTTCTTCCCAAAGATACATAGCTTTTTCAGGCGTATAACCACTTGTAATAATTGACGCTAGTTTTTTTCCTTTCCATAATCTTGGGCCTTTTTCGCCTCCATAGATTTTATTAAAAGCGTATACCATGCGATCCATAGCTGCTTTTAAAGGAGCCGTACAATACCATGAGTAAATAGGTGTAGCGAAAATAATTATATCGCTTTGTTCTACTTTTTTAAATACTTTTTGCATGTCATCATCGATGGCACAGTCAGTTTCTTTAAAGTTTTTTTGACAATTTCTACATGCCACACAACCTTTTATATCCATATCGTATAACCAATCCATATGGCAACTTACACCATGCTTTTCCAATTCTTCTACAAAAGGAGGTATTAAAGCAACTGTATTACCATTTTTTCTTGGACTTCCCATTAAAATGTAACATTTCATAATATTTTCTCCTCGTATATATCAATACCTAGCACAATAGTATTCCTATTTTACCATACACTATTACAATTTAGCAACAAAAAAGGAGCTCTTTGCTCCTTTAAAGTATAAATATTATAAATTTTAATCCATCGAAACATCAGGAATCAATTCTACATAGCAATTATCATAAGTTGCTGATAATCGTTCTTTCAGCTTCATATCAGCCTTTCTAAGTTCACTAAAAGAAACTTTTTCTGATTTTGTCTTAAAATATATTGAAATCCACATTTTTCTTCCAGTCTTAGTTATGTCATAAAAAACAGGCTCATATGGATAATTTTCTAAGATTTCACTGGTTTTAAGTTTAATATCTTCCGTTACCTCATCGCTTGGTGGCAATAATACTAAATTCCTAAAAGCTGCAATTATCAACTTTATAGGCTCTGGTAACATTAAAATTCCTAACACAATAGCAACTATTTGGTCAAAATAAGGAATAATTGGTTCAATCTTACTACCATGAAATAAAGAAGCTATAAAAAATGCCAATGACACTCCAATACTTCCAATTATATCTATTTTCCATCCATAAATTTCAACATTTACTGTAGGTGATGAAAACTTTTTATTCATCTGTCTAAGAATTAAATATACAACGATACTAAAACCTGTCAAAATCGTTTCAAATAAAGATATTTGCAAATGATTAACATGATTTCCGCCACTCAATAAAATCTGAACATTATTCATTATCAAGCTTATCATAACCGCTATAAACATAAAGCCCTTAAGAAGTATAAATATACTTTCAAGCTGTGAATATCCAAAAGGATGTTTTTCACTTATAGGAACATAAAACAGTGGAACTATAAAAATAGTTAAAGCTATAACTACTATTTCTATAGCATCAAACACTGTATCAGTTAATACCGATTGTGATCCTGAGTACAAAGTCATTAAAAACTCTACTCCAACAAATGTTATCCCTGCCCAAAATGACAGCAATAAAACTTTCTTTTCCCGCCTTTGCGCGACGTCGTCCATAATTTCACTTCCCTTTACATATTATTTATTTAAATTTTATATAAGGGGTATTATAGCACTATAAATCCTTAAAAGCAAAGCTATGATTCATAGGACCACTACCTTTTCCTAAATCAAGCATATCTGATAAAGCAGAGGAAATATATTCCTTAGCAAATTTAACAGCATCTTTCATTTCCATGTCTTTAGCTAAGTTAGCAGCAATGGCGCTAGATAAAGTACATCCAGTACCGTGAGTATTAGGATTATCTATACGTTTTCCATTAAACCAAAAGATTTCTTCATCTTTATACAAAAGATCATTAGCATCATTTAGATTATGACCACCCTTTAAAAGAACTGCACATTTAAATTTCTCTCCTATTCTTTTAGCAGCTTTTATCATATCATTGGAAGATTTAATATCCATATCACTTAAAACTTCTGCTTCTGGTATATTAGGAGTAATTACATCTGCCATAGGTATAAGCTGTGATTTTAAAGTTTCAACAGCTTCATCGCTAATTAACTTTGCACCGCTAGTTGCAACCATTACAGTATCAACAACAATATTTTTAGCATTATATTCCTTAAGCTTTTTTACAATTGTTTCAATTAACTCTTTTTGTGAAACCATACCTATTTTAATTGCATCTGGATAAATATCTGTAAATATTGCATCAAGTTGTTTTTCTAAAAAGTCAGGTGTAACATCCATAATACCTGTAACTCCAATTGTATTTTGAGCAGTCAAAGCAGTTATAGCACTCATAGCATAAACTCCATTAGCAGACATAGTTTTAATATCTGCTTGGATTCCAGCACCACCGCTACAATCGCTTCCCGCTATAGTTAAAGCCGTTTTCATAGGTAACCTCCATTAATCAAAAGTAATTATCTCGTCTGAAATACTCTTTAGTTCTTCCCAATCATGTTTTGATGTTTCATCATATACTCCAACTACTTTAAGCCCCATTTTTTTAGAAGTCTTAGCAGAGTATAAACCATCTTCAAACACCCAAGTTTCCTCAGGTTTAGTTTTCATAAAATCCATAGCTGCAATGAAAATATCTGGTTCATTTTTACTATGACCAATTTCACTGCAAGTATATATTTCATCAAAATATTTTAATAAATCTAATCTTTTTAAAGCTGGTAAAAAAGCATGCCTATCTGTTGATGTTGCAACCGTCATCTTTATTCCTGCCTCATTCATTTCTTTTATAAGCTCTACCATTCCTGGTTTAGGCATAACCTCACTTAAATAAAAATTTTCCACTTGAGCATTTATGCCTTTAATAATATCAGAAATATCCATTTCTAAGTTAAATTGCTCATTTAGATATTCTGCGGCTTCTTTTATAGTCTTAGTGAAAAGAATCTTGCCTAAATTTTTATCTGCATCTATGCCCTTTTCTTTTAGAAATCTCACTCCTGCTTGATCCCAAATTTTCATACTATCTAAAACTGTTCCATCGATATCAAAGATAGCACCCTTAATGCCTTTTAGCATAAGATTCATTTATTTCACCATCGCTTTCATTTTTTTACAAAGCTCTTTTGTAGCCTCTGTTATGTCATCTGCAGCAAATACAGCACTAATAACTGCTATTCCAACAATCCCACTATCTTTAAGCTCTATCATGTTTTCTTTAGTTATACCACCGATTGCAACTACAGGAATTGTTACAGCTTCACATATAGCCTTAAGAGTTTCAAAATCTACTTCTGTAGCATCACTCTTAGTACCTGTTTTAAAAACAGCTCCAACGCCAAGATAGTCAGCTCCACATTTTTCAGCTCTCAATGCCTGTTCAACAGTTTGAGCAGAAACACCTAATATCCTGTTAGGGCCAATAAGTTCCCTTACATCGCCCGCCTGCATATCTCTTTGCCCAACATGAACACCATCTGCATCCATTTCAACTGCAATTTTAACATTGTCATTTATTAATAATGGTACATTATATTTTTCACATAATTTTTTTATTTCTACAGCTTCTTCGAAAAAACTTTTATCATCAAGTTCCTTTTCTCTTAGCTGTATCATAGTTGCTCCGCCCTTTAAAGCCTCTTCACACTGTTCATAAACAGTTCTTCCATTTAACCATGATCTATCTGTAATAGCATAAAGTAATAATTCCTCTGGTGCACAATTATATAATCTCATATTTCGCCCTCTTTTCTAATGTTTCTCCATCCATATTATATATAGCATCTATTATTCTATTTCTATATGTAGCATTGCCTTCATTTGGTAATAAGTTTTCATATCCAATTTCCCCTGCAACACCCATCATCATAACTGCTGTCGCAGCTGCCTCAAGTTTTACCTTAGGATTAGCCACAATAAAAGCTGTTACAAGAGAACTTAACTGACAACCTGTACCTGTTATCTTCCCCATCTCGGCTCTACCATTTCTTATTATAAACGCTTTATTTTTATCTGCAACTATATCTATTTTACCCGTTACAGCTATGATAGCATCTGTTTTCTTAGAAAGCTTTTTTATTGAATCTACAGCCTCATACAGATTTTCGTCTGATATGGCATCAGCTACATCAGCATCTACACCTTTAGTATTTCCATATCCATTAGCTATAGTTTTTATTTCAGAAATATTCCCACGAATGGCTGTTAACTTTACTTCATTCATAATTTTAAGTGCACTTTTAGTTCTAAGATTACTTGCTCCTGCACCTACTGGATCTAAAAGCACTGGATGGGACAACTCATTTGATTTTTTCCCTGCTAAAATCATTGCTGGAATAGTACTTTGATTTAATGTTCCAATATTGATATTAAGTCCACCGCAAAGAGTAGTAATATCTTCAACATCACCTATATCATCTGCCATAATAGGACTACCTCCACATGCCAAAAGCACATTTGCAACATCATTTACAGTTACATAATTAGTGATATTATGAACCAATGGCGTCTTATCTCTAACATTTTGAACAATTTCTTTTATCATTTAATCCTCCACCATATTTAACAAAAAAACAAAGCCTGTAGGCTTCGTCTAAAAATTTATTATAATTTAAAGCAAGTATTCCTACGTTGGTATTACCCAAATCAGGTTGCGGGTCTAGGCAAATCCTACTCTCAGCAAAAGCTCCCCGAACTTGACTAATATTTCTTTTACTTATTTACATTATATTATAAATAAAATAAAAAGACCATCAAAAGATGGTCTTTAAAAAATATTTATATTTATATATCTGTTCTAGCTAATATTTCTGCTGGAGTTTTTCTAACTGTTTTCCATACAGGCAATAGTCCAAATAGTAGATTTACTCCGAAAATAACAATAGCACCTAACAATACAACAAATAAGTTAAACATATACTGATCTTGCAGCATACTTATCTGTGTCAACTTATACAAAATATATGACATAAATAAAAATCCTGGCATGCTACCAATTAAAGTAATAGCCGATATTTCTCCTACAAACATCTTATATATATCACTTTTTTTCATACCTATTGCACGATAAACTCCTATTTCCTTTATACGAGATAAAAATGATGCTCTCATCATCAAATATATTTCTATTATAGATATAATAAATATAATTCCTGCCATAACCATCATAGCTACCATTTGAGATCTTATGTCTTGTTGATATTTTTCTTTACTAATATCATATGAATTTCCAGCATTTAAATTACTATTATAAAAATACTCTAACACTTTATCTTTATCACGTGCATATGCTATAGCACCTTCATTATTTTGTATATTTTTATACTTCAGCATTTTACTATTTACTATATAAGCATCTGTACTATTTTCATCATCAAAATAGCCACTAACCTTAAGAAATTTACCGTTGATTTTCTCATCAAGTAAGGTGCCTATTGGCATTTCATATTTCTTTTTTGTACTTACCATTACTTCATAATCTTTAGGGGCTTTGCCACCTTTTATTTTGATATTCTTCTTTACATTATTATAATCTACAAATGAAGCCTTTTCTTCCTCATCAGGATTTATGCTATTGGCTATAACATCATTAAAGTATGTTTTGTCCATATATATAGTTGGGCTCTTACTATCTAATATTCCAACTATTTTAAAGTTTCCAAGTAATCCTATTTCAACATCTTCACCTATAAGATCTTTCTTGTTTTTATACCCAGCCTGCATCAATGTCGCATCTTGTCCAGAAAAATTCTCTGTCAAAGCTGAATTATCTATTACAATTTCTCTTTTATTTTTAGGTAATCTACCTTCTAAAATCCACTCCTTTTTCACATTTTTTATATCAGATAAAGATCCACGTATAACTTCTTGGCCGACACTAGTTTGATAATAATTATCCATTTTAAGTTTTATCCCTACTATACTATCACCTGGAAGCATATAATTTACTTTTGAATTTTTCTCATGCTTTAAAAAATCTTTTATTGAAATATCTTTATTTTCAACTTTTATATAATCTCTATTGATTTTAACAAACTGTGTTTCATCAAGAGTCATCACACCAAGTACATTACTTATAGCATAAAGCATAAACATAGATGATAATAAAAATCCAACCATTAAAATTTTCTTCATACGAGGATAATTCATAACCTTTTGAAATCCATTTTTAATCATTTCTCTTAAGTTCATAGTTGATGAATATTTAATTTTATCAGTATGTTTTAAGATTTCACTATCAAACTCATATTTTTCCTGTTCTTCTTTTGTCATTTCCTTATAATGACCATCTACAATTTCTATGCTGCTATTTTTATCAACAACCTCTATACGTTTTTTATAATCTTTAGTTCTTATATAAATATTGCCATTCCTTATAACAATGTCCAAGTCGATTTTTTCATCATCGCTTCTATACAAATTTATATCTGTATTTAAAGCAACACAATTATCATTTTTGTCCATATCTCCTAGATATATTCGATTATCCATCATATAATCAAGACTCTTTTCCTGATCATTAGCTTCATCTGAAACCACTTTTCCATCTAAAATCCTTATAATACGTGTTGCATAAAAATTTGCCAATTTTTCTTCATGAGTTACTAATATTACTAATTTATCCTTAGATATAGCTTTAATAATGTTCATAACTTCCAAAGTATTTTTGCTATCTAAGTTTCCAGTAGGTTCATCTGCAATAATAATTGGTGGATTTTTCACTATAGCTCTAGCTATACCTACTCTTTGTCTCTCTCCTCCAGACAACATGTTGGCATATCTTTTTCGATATCTCCACATGCCTACCTTCTCTAAAACGTATTTGACTTTTTTTTCGATTTCTGATTTATCTTTTATACCTAACATTTTAAGCACTAAAGCCACATTATCAAATACGGTCATATCTTCTACAAGATTATAATTTTGAAAAATATATCCTACATATTCGTTACGAATGGCATCTTTTTTACTGCAACTTGTCTTTGTTATGCAATGATTATTTATAAATATGTCGCCATCGTTTACTTTATCTAAACCACCTATAGCATTTAGCAAGGTTGTTTTACCACATCCACTTGGTCCTAAAAGTGCAACCAATCCATTTTTATCAAAGTCAAGCGAAGTGTTGTCTATAACATGAATTTGATTTTTTTTACCTTTAAAAAAGTATTTATTTACATTTGATATTCTAAGCATGATTACACCTCTTCTCTAAATGTTCCCATAGCAGATTTTTTAAATAGATTTCTTGTAAATCTTCTAGAAATTAGATATACCATCGCCATAATAACCAAATACAGTCCAAATATTTCTAATGGAGTAAATAGATTAACAAGAGTAATTAAAAACTCGACTTTAATAATACCTGTTTTAGCTATTGAAAATACTATCATTAATATTAAAAACGCAATATTAGCATCAATAAGCAATTCTATATCTAAAAGACGCTTAGCATTTTTATCGTTCATTCCTAGAATTCTTAAAATAATATAATATCCACTTCTACTTCTAAGAATTAGTCTAATAACAAAATATGATATAAAAAACATAGTTATAATCATAAACATAACTAAAGGCACTTTAATAATTTTGAACATTAATTCATCCAACTGATATACCTGTTTAGCATCTTTAAGTGGTAATGGATTCATACCTATTTTTTTAAGCTGTTTTGTAACATCTTCTATATCTGATATATCTTTTGTTAATACTGAACATTGATATTCTTTATTAGACACAAGCTTTGCCATATCTTCAGGATTCATGAATATATTATTTGTATTATCTTCATAATTTTCTATCCCCGTCAGTTTTTTAATATTATTTTTAGTTACTATTTTATCAATTTCAATATCGATCTTATTTTTTTGATAAATATTTTTAAGGTTTATTTCAATGTTTTGATTAATACCATTTCCATCTTTATAAAAGCTATTTATATTTTCTGAAGCGTAAATTTTTCCTTTAGGCACCTTGCTGTTTATCTGTAGCTTCATTTCACCTTTATTAATATCTATAATTTGATTATTAGCTTTTATTTTGACATCGGAAAAATCTTTTATAGTATTCATTTTGATATTATTTATAATATCTTCATTTAAATATGCCTTTGCTACCCAAGTTGATAAATTATCATTTACAATTATCCCACTTATTTTTAAGTTTGATAATTCAGGATCAACATACTCTTCTTCACCAGTATAATCTGAAAGATTTACCTTTTTACCTATATGTTCATTTATGCGAGCCTTGCTATTAAAATAATAATTATGACTATTAACTTCGATCACTATTTCTTTCTTTTTAGTAGGTTTCTGACCATATTCAACTTTTTTATGCAAGTCTTTAATGCTTGAAATACTTGTATCTGAACCTATCATATTTCCCTCAAGCCATAATGTTTTATCAATAATTAAATCATTATTATTTACTGATTTAACACCATCTATGTTTTTTATTTTATTATAGTCTGCTTTAGTAAATGGTTTTTTATCCCTTTTATTTGTTACTATTCTAGTATCCATAGAATTCGTAAAGTATACATTATGTCCATTATTTTTCATTTCTACTTCATTTTTCTTCAGTGCACCATATTCTCCAGATACTGAAAAAATCAAGAATAAAAATACTATCATAAGCAAAATAAATTTGGAGGCTATATTAAAAACATTTCTTGTACCTAGCCTTAAAAGATTTGCCTTTTTTATCTCTCCATTATTCTTAGATTCTTTTTTAAACTCAAACTTTGAAGATTTAAAGTTATTTGACAAAGTCTCATCTTCTGTAATACGTCCATCGTTCATCTTAATTCTTCTAGTCGCGTATTTTTCAAATTGTTCATAGTTATGTGTTACAACTATGATAAGCTTATCTTTTGCAATCTCACTTAAAATCTCTATAACCGATTTGGCAGATTTACTATCTAAATTACCTGTTGGTTCATCTGCTACGATTATTTCTGTTTCTTTTGCTAATGCTCTAGCTATTGCAACTCTCTGCTTTTGTCCACCTGAAAGCTTTGAAACTTTTGTTTTTTCAAATTCTTCTAATTTTACTCTACTAATAATATCTTTTACTTTAGGCTCAGCTTCTTGCCTAGAGTAACCGTTAATTAATAATACTAGTTCTATATTTTGATACACTGTATAACTATTTACTAAATTAAAATTTTGAAAAATATTACCTATATATTTATTTCTATACTGCTCAAAATCTCTTTCTGTATAATGACTGGTTTCCTTGCCATCAATATACATTTCACCTTCTTCATAAGTATCAAGTCCTGAAATAACATTTAGCAAAGTTGATTTACCACTACCTGATTCTCCTGTAATTACAACAAATTCACCTTTATCCAACTGAAGATTTACTTTAGTAAATCCACTTGTTATGATTCCCTTGTTGTAGTAAAACTTAGAGACATTGCTTAATTTAATCATAATATACCTCCTTAGTTCACCTTGCCTTTCTTTGTACTTAGTGTACTATCATTATTAATACACTGTCAACAGTTTTTTTGAACAATAAATAAAAAATAGGACTATTATTGCTAATCTACAATAATAATCCTATTTATAAATTAATTATTTGATGCCGATATCTTTACCTTATTCCAAAGCTGAGAGATAATCTTTCGACTCTCATCATTGAACTCAAATATTTCATCATTTTTGTTATCTATTCTTGGAACATATGCATTAATACCTTCAAAATCACCACCTGGCCCTTTAAGCTCATTTATAACCTCTTCATTTGGAGATGTATATCCTACATAACTTGAATTATCCATAGCTCCTTCGTAACTAGATACAAAATCTATAAATTCATGAGCAAGTTCAGGATTTGGAGCATTTTTAGGAATAACCATAGCATCTGACCATAAATTTGTACCTGTCTGAGGCATATAATAACCCATATTTTTATTTTCTGCCATTACATAAGTTGCATCTCCCGAATACATAATCCCTAAAGCTTTTCTACTTTGAGCCATATTATCTATTATTTCATCTGTTACAATTTCAGGTTTAGTAACTTTAACACATTGTAAAAGCCAATTATATGCTTTATTTAGCTCATTTTCATAATCAGTATTCATAGAATATCCAAGAGCTTTAAGCGCCATCATAAATGAATCTCTCTCTGAATCATATAAATAAGTTTCCCCTTTGTATTTAGGATTTTTAAAAACATTAAACCCTTCTTTTTCAAGATCCTTAATATCAACTTTACGCTTATCATAAACTATACCTACTGTTCCCCAAAAATACGGTACAGAGTACTTATTACCAGGATCATATTCTAAATTTTTAACTCCATCACTTAATTTATCAAAACACTCTAATTTACTATGATCTAACTTTTGTAATCTTCCCTCTTTTATTAAGCGCTGAATCATATAATCACTTGGAACTATAACATCAAAGCTTTCACCATTGGCAAGCTTAATATACATCTGCTCGTTGCTATCAAAGTTATCCTGTACAACCTTAGCACCAGTCATTTTTTCAAATTCGCTTATTATATTTTCACCTGTGTATTCTCCCCAGTTATATACATGAAGAGTCTCTCCCTCATACTTACCTGGAGCGTTCATCATATTTTTTAATCCAAATCCACCACTTATAATAGCAACTATCAATACCACTAAAACAACTTTTTTCCAAGGACTTGAAACCTTTTCATCATTTCCAAATTTCTTACGCAATACCGGTACAACATTGACTAAAATTAGTGCAATAGTTATAAGAACTACTACTAAAGTTGAAATAGCATTAATACTTGGGTTAATTCGTTTACTCATAGTATAAACCATAATACTTAAGTTTTTAACGCCTCTTCCAGTAGCAAAATAAGAAATTATAAAATCATCAAATGACATTGTAAAGGCTATTAAACCACCTGCAAATATTCCTGGCATTATCTGTGGCACAATTACCTTTATGAGTGCCTGCCAAGGTGTTGCACCAAGATCCATTGCTGCATCTGCAAGATTTGAGTCTAAAGATTTAATCTTAGGCATTACACTTAAAATTACATATGGTATACAAAATGCAATATGTGCAATAAGTAAAGTTGCAAATCCCTTTTCCACTTTAAATGTTATAAATAAAAGCATTAATCCAATTGCAGTAACAATTTCGGGATTCATAATAGGAAAATCGTTAATTTGTAAAACTAAATCTTTAATTATTTTGCGCGATTTGGATATACCAATAGCAGTTATAGTACCGATTACTGTTGAGACAATAGTTGCAATTACAGCTACTATAATAGTCGTATATAAAGATGACATCATATCATTACTTTGAAGCATCTTTTCATACCACTGCATACTAAAACCTGCAAAGTGAGTAAGAGATTTAGATTCATTAAATGAAAATACAATCATATATACAATTGGCAAGTAAAAAAACAGTATCATAAGCGCCATAAGAATCTTGCCTGATATTCTTCTATTTTTCTTCATTTATTTCACCCTTGCCTTTCTCTTACCTTCATTTTTACGTTCAAGGGCTCTCACTGCATACATACTTATCATCATTATTACAGCCATAATCATAGAAATGGCACTACCAAAAGACCATTCTCCTACAGTTATAAATTGAGTTTCAATAACATTTCCAATTAGGAAAAACTGTCCGCCACCTAACAATTTAGGTATGAAAAATGAACTAACACATGGTAAAAATACCAAAGATATTCCACTCACTACTCCTGGCAATGAAAGTGGAAATATTACCCTCAGAAATGTTTGAAACTTATTAGCACCTAAGTCCGCTGAAGCTTCAATTAATGACTTATCCATTTTGCTTAAAGCAGTGTTTATTTGAAGTATCATAAATGGTATAAAGTTATATACCATCCCTAACATAACAGCTCCTTCAGTATAGAGTAACTGATGAGTCCCAAGACCTAAAAACTCTAAAATTCTTTGCGCAATACCACCGTCTGATAAAATACCAATCCAAGCGTACGTACGCACTAACATGTTTATCCACATTGGGAGTGTAATCATCAAAACTAAAATATTTCTCATCTTATCACTGCTGTTAGCAATAAAATAAGCTACAGGATATCCTATTAAAATACAAACTATAGTAGTTTCAATAGCAATTTTAATAGAACGCCATAAAATCAATAAAAAGTCTGGGTCGGTAAAAAACTTTTTATAATTATCAAAAGTAAATGCCACATCTACTATGCCATTTCCATTTTCTGTAATGGAGTAAAAAGCTATAAGAAGCATAGGTAATGCTAGCATAAGTACACACCATATAATATATGGAAATGCAAGTTGAGAAAACTTCTTCATTTAAAATACCATCTTTCTCATTACATGAATATCTTCTGGGAAAAATGTCAAGCCGACCTCTTGACCTTCCTCAATATAATCTGTTGTATTTATTTTAAATTCTCTACCAGCTGTAGCAAATGTTACTTTATAAACTCCTAGTTTTATATCTTCTACTTCAAAATCATAATCCACATAAATGTCTATATCTTCATTTTCATCTGTAAGCTTCCAACCTTGAGCACTAGCCCAAGTTTTTAAATCTGTATCCAAAGCAACAGATTCTGTGATTTCTTCTATAGTCTTATAGAAATTAAATGCACTTACTGCCTCATTTGCTTTTTCATTTTTAACATAAGGCTGATCTATAACATGAATTGTTCGTTCGATTGAAGTACCCGCAGAAGTTGAAAAAACTACAGGATACTGACCTATTTTTTCATCAAGATTATATTCTATCTTATGAATGGCTATATACTCATCTGTTTCTGGATTCCATGCCTGTGCATCTGCACGAGCTATAATTTCTTTTTCATCAAGATCAACCATGTCTTCTATATCTACATAAAAATCATTTGCAGAAATTTTTTCTTTTCCATCTTCACTAGTAACATCATGCTCTTTTATTATATGCATATTAACTGTAACACTAGTTCCAGGCACTGTTTCAACAGTTACATCATAATAAACTCCTTTAAAGAAAACATCTTCAACTGTTCCTGTCATCTTACCTTTTTCAACAGAAACAATATCTATATCCTCAGGTCTTATTACTACATCTACAGGTTCATTTCTTCTAAAACCAAAATCTGTACATTCAAATTCAATATCATCAAATTTTACTTTATAGTCATCTAGCATCGTTGCCTTTACAATATTACTTTCACCAATAAATGAAGCAACATATTTATTTTCAGGCTCATTGTAAATCTCCTGCGGTGTACCTACCTGATAAATTTCCCCTTTATTCATAACTACTATTTTATCTGACATAGTAAGAGCTTCTTCCTGATCATGAGTTACATAAATAAATGTAATCCCAACTTCTTGCTGTATTTTTTTTAGCTCATACTGCATTTCTTTTCTCAATTTTAAATCAAGAGCACCTAAAGGTTCATCAAGTAGTAACACCTTCGGCTCATTTACTAAGGCTCTTGCAATGGCAACCCTCTGCTGCTGTCCACCTGACAAAAGAGTTACATTTTTATTTTCATAACCTTCAAGACCGATAAGCCTAAGCATCTTCATAACTTTCTGTTCGATTACATCCTTAGTCATCTTTTTTATTTTAAGACCAAAAGCTATATTCTCTGCAACTGTCATATGTGGAAATAATGCATATTTCTGAAATACAGTATTTAATTCTCTCTTATGTGGAGGCATCTTGCTAATATCCTCACCATCAAAAACAATTTCACCTTCATTTGCGTCTAAAAAACCGCCTAGAATTCTAAGTAGTGTAGTCTTGCCACATCCACTTGGTCCTAATAATGTAACAAATTCATTTTCATAAATATCTAGATTAATACCTTTTAAAACAACCTGTCCATCGAATTCTTTCACTATATTTCTAAATTGTATCAACTTATTTTTTTCCATCTATCTATTATCCCTTCAATAAACAAATTCCTATAAAATTACAGTTACTAATTATATAAAACAAATCTTGAAAATTCAATAGTTCTTAATAAAAAAGCAAGGGTAATTATAATAGCTTATATGTAACCTCTTTACTATACAACCAGTAATGAGAATTTATATCTAACCTTCCCTTGCTTTTATTAAAATATTATTTAGCTTTAAATAAAAATCATTTTTAAAAAATTATAAAGTCCATTTTGCCAAACTTTATTTTCATGTCCACCTTCTCTTTTATAGAAAACATGATTAATACCATTATTATTCATCCTATCATGAATAATATAAGATTCACCACCACAAACATAATCTTTATCGCCAACACAAAGCATAATCTTTTTAAAAGTATCGTTTTTATCTTTAATTATAAAGTCCTTTAAAGTAGCTTTTAATACACTAGAAGAATTACTGTCATCTATAACATGAGAAGATGAAAAACCTCCAACATATCCAAATAACTCTTGATGTTTGAAAGCTATGGTAATAGCATTTCTACCACCCATAGAATTTCCAGCAATAGCTGTATTTTCTTTTCCTGTTTTAACCCTATAGTGTCTGTTTATATATGGCATCAAGTTTTTTATCAAGTCCTCTTCAGTTTTATCAAAAGCATTAGCTTGCTCATTTAAACTCAAACCTTCTGTATCCTCTCTTTTATTAACCTGGCTATTTGGAAAAACAACTATCATCTCCGGTACATTTTCAAAATACATAAGATTTTGAATAATAATGTCAGCATCCTTGTTTATCCAAGTGTTATGACTTCCACCAAGTCCATGAAGCAAGTATAAAACAGGATAATTCTTTTTCTTATCATAATTTACTGGCAAAAGCACCTTCGCATGTCTTTTGGTTTTAGTTACTGAAGAATAATATTTTATCGTTTTAGCAGTTTCATACTTATAGCCATCTTGTATCTGCATAAAATATGGATTATTATCCATATCTATAATAGATATACCATCTTTATTAGCTTTCCTATTATAATCCTCAATTTCATTTTTAATCTGTGGACTTATTTCTTTTACTTCATAATCATTGTCACCACAACTTACAAAGTTTATAACAAGAACAAAAGATATTGCAAATAATAATCCTTTTTTTAATATTTTCATTATATTTTACCTACTTTACTACTCTTTTGCTTATCAAAGATAATACGATTCCTAATATTCCTCCAACAAGAACATCAATTATGCTATGTTGTTTTACAAACATAGTTGAAATACAAATAAGTATCATAAAAACTATTATTAACCATTTGCTTAATGCCTTATCCCTAAAATAGTCAGAATAATATACAACTACAGCTATCACCGTTGATGTAAGCACATGAAGTGATGGACATGCATTTGTAGGATTATCTACATACCATACTAGATTTAATAATCCTGAAAAAATATTCTCATTTCTTGTGATTTGCTCCATCGATATTGCATTGGGAACTATTAAATATATCAAACTACATAAAACTGTACCTAAAAACAGTGCTATAAATAATCGCCAATAATTTTTGCGATCGTTTTTAGCAAAAAATATCAACGCACCTGCAAAAGCTAAAAACCACATTACATATGGAATAATAAAGTATTCGCAAACAGGTATTATATCATCAATGGATGTATGAATATATATTACAGGTTCTCTAAAATTACTAATCAGAAAAAATATACCTGTATGTAAGACTAAGTACAATACTGCACACAAATATGCATTATTGTCAGCCCATCTATAAATCTTTTTTAATCTTTCTTTCATTTTTATTTCACTTTCATAATCTTACTAATTAATGAGCCTTAAATCCTTCTCCTAGTACCTCATTTGATTCCATAATCACTACAAAGGCATTTGGATCAATTTCCTTTACTGCTGTTTTAATAATAAACATCTGCTTATTATTACATGCACACATTACAATCTTTTTTTCATCTTCTTTGTAACTACCTTCAGCCTTAATAAAAGTAGCTCCTCTACCTACAAGCTCATCTATTTTTTCAGCAACTTCTCTTGGATATTCGGTAATTATCATTGTAAGCTTACCTGCATCTACACCATACATGACTTTATCCACAACTACAGATAACAAGTATGTTATAATCACTCCATAGATTAAACTATCTATATCCCTTGTAACAACTACAACACCTATAAGAACTACTATAAAATCAATTATAAATGTTATTTTGCCAAGTGAAATATGTGGTTTCTTTGCCTTAATTGAAAGCATGATAAAGTCTACACCTCCAGTTGAAGAATTGCGCATATAAATAAATGCAAATCCCAATCCTGAAAGTACACCTGTACAAACTGCAGCAAGCAACTTATCTCCTTCATATACAGGAAACAACGGTGCTACATAGTCCATAATTAGCGAAGTTATTATAATAGTTCTAATAGATCTTATAAAAAAATCTCTCCCTAAAATTTTATAACAACCTATAGCAATAGGTATATTTAATATCATAGCTACTGTACCAATCGGAGTTTTAAAAAGATGCCAAAATATAAGAGCAATACCATTTAATCCAACCATAGGAAAATCTGCAGTAGCTGCAAAATTATATGTACCTAAAGCAATTAAAATACCTCCTATTATGTCAACTGACACATCTATACCTATTCGTTTCCAATCTCTATTATTCAATCAAATCCCTCCAATTCAACATATATAATTCTATTATAAATACCATAACAGTATACATTTAATCAACTTGTTTCACAATATACTGTTGACAAAAATATTCAACTTAGTTAAAATGAACATTGTTCATTTTGGTTTTATAACTAATATGATTAAAACTTAGTATAAATGTGTAACAAGAAAGGAGATAATCATGAGAGCAATTATGGAAACATCTTTTGATATCGTTTATTTGATATCAGTAATCACAATCGGTATTATCATGATTAAAAAAGGCAGTAAATATGATAAACAGCTTAAGCTTTTTGGCATTATGGCTGTAGTACTAGGTCTAGGTGATTCATTTCATCTAATCCCAAGAGCTATAGCTTTATGTACTGTAGGACTTGAAGCATACGCTGTACCCCTTGGAGTTGGTAAACTAATTACTTCTATTACAATGACCATATTTTATATTATTTTATATTATGTGTGGAGATATCGTTATAATATCCAAGGCAATAAAACTCTTACAATTTCAATATATGTATTATCTTTAACACGTATACTTTTATGTTTATTGCCACAAAATCAGTGGACTAGCTTAAATGCCCCAATATCATGGGCTATTTACAGAAATATACCATTTGCAATACTAGGTATAATAATTATAGTAATCTTTTTCAAAAGCGCAAAAGAAACAAAAGATAAATCATATCGTTTCATGTGGTTAACAATAGTATTAAGCTTTGGATTTTATATTCCTGTCGTTTTATGGGCAGAAAAAATCCCTGCTATAGGGCTTCTTATGATTCCTAAAACTTGTGCTTATGTATGGACAGTATTAATCGGATATTTTGATATGCGAAAAAGACAAAAAGAAAACATATAGGAGAATCATTAAATGAATAAAGCTGTTACAACTAAAGAAGAAATTTTAGAAGTTTGCAAACAAATAGTTGCAAGTGAAGGCATATCCTCAATAAACATGCGTACAGTAGCAACTAAATGCCAGATCGCATTGGGATCTTTATATAACTATTTTCCATCTAAAGCTATCCTTATAGCTTCTACAGTTGAGGCTGTATGGACTGAGATTTTTCACATGGATAGCAAAGAACTTCACTTTGATAACATCTGCGATTATCTCGATTGGTTATTTAAAAGTCTTAACCAAAGTAAGGATCAATATCCTGGATTTTTTTCAATGCACGCCATAGGATTTGCTTCAAATGAAAAATCTCAGGGCAGAAAAGTTATGAATAATTATTTTGACTCAATTAAACATGAACTTTTAAAACTCCTAAATAACGATAAACATATAAAATCAGATTTATTTAAAAAAGACCTTACTTATGAGATTTTTGCAGATTATATTTTTACTTTAGTTTTATCAATTATGGTTAATCCATATTCATCTGGAACACCACTAATACAGATGATAAATAGCTTTTTATATGAATAAATATTGGAGATGTAATCATGAAAGTAAAAAAACATAATCTACTTGTAATAGCAAGTATAGTTTGGTTATTTGCAGGATTTAATATTCTTAGAATAGGCATACAAACTTATGTAAATTACCTTAGCCTATTTAACTTTGCAATTTCTGTATTAATATTTTTAATATTTTGGTCTATGGTATTTTACAAACTTACTGTAAAACATACTGATAGAATAAATAACTATGAAAACGAAAAACAATTTTTTCTAAACTTCTTTGATTTAAAGTCATTTATTATCATGGCATTTATGATAACATTTGGTATTACTATAAGAACATTTAATCTTTTACCAGGTAAATTCATTGCTATATTTTATACTGGTCTTGGTTCTGCACTATTTATGGCTGGAATACTATTTGGTAGAAATTATCTAATAAAAAGAAAAGAATTAACTAAGGAGGGTTAAAAAATGAGAAAACTATTAAACACTTCTATGGTATATTTTATTTTAGCCATGGTAGGCGGTGTATTTTTTAGAGAATTTACTAAATTTAATAATTACACCGACCCCACAACATTAGGACTTTTACATGTTCACATGCTTGTCTTAGGCACTTTACTCTTTATTATAATAGCTTTAATTTACAAACAAACAGACTTAAAAGATGATAAACTATTTAACAAATTTTATATCTTATACAACATTTCACTACCACTTATGATAATTATGATGACAATAAGGGGTATCGTTCAAGTAAGAGCCATCTCTTTAACAAGTGGTGTGAATGGTATGATTTCAGGTATTGCTGGATTATCTCATATAGGAATGTTAATCTCACTAGCAATACTTCTAATCGCTATAAGAAGAAATCTACTAAAAAATTAATATACCTTACCTATGCTAGAGAAGCTATCTAATAAATAGATGGTTTCTCTGGTTTTATTTTATAGCTTATACAGTTTCCATCTGCAGTCTTTTATAATATATTTAAGCTCATATAATCGCATAACTCCATTTATCACACTTTGACATCTATAAACAATACACTCTATTCCTGCAATTCGTTTCTTCTCATAATATAAACACTTGTATACTTTTACAGTTATCTCTTGTCCATCTTCCATTATTTTAAATTTGTAAGGCATAGGAGGATTATCCTCATATTCAAACAGTGCGATCATTTTAATAGATTTAGATACAATTTTCAAAGTTTATAACCTCCCATCATCAAATAATTGCAATCATTTACTCCACCTTGCATAGGTTTAATATCTGAGTTTATAAATGCTCCACGATAAATACTATTTTCGCCAAAGATTTCTCTTATCTGATCTATTACTTGATCTAGTTTCTCATTTTTCGACTTATTTTGATAATCAAACATAGATAACTGTATTTCATCACCATCATTAAGTTCAGATAAGGATACACTCATCGCTCTAATTGGTTCACCGTGCCACATCTCATTTAATAATTTTTTAGCTAGATAATATACCTCCTCTGTCGTATTTATTGAAGTTGCAATCTTTACCTGATGACTATAGCTAGATAAATTAAAACTCCTCAAATGTACAGAAACTAAGCTTGCATACTTATTTAATTTTCTAAGTCTGCTACTTACTCTCTCACATAATGCTAAAAGTTCTAAGTAAATCTCATCTAAACTTCGTAAGTCATATGCATAAGTAGTACCATTACCAACACCTTTTTGTTGGATATTGCTATTTGCAATAATGGGAGTATCATCTATACCATTTGCATAATTATGAATTAATATACCTTGACTTTTTAAAAATGCCTTAAGTAACAGGGGGTCAGCTTTAGCTAGTTGACCTATAGTAGTAATATTTAATTGTTGTTTTAGAATTTTAGCGGTAGATTTTCCCACATAAAATAATTTTTCAACTGGCACTGTCCACATTTTATCTTTTATTTCCTTTGACCATAAAGTATGAATCATATCAGGTTTTTTTAACTCTCCAGCCATCTTAGCGCAAAGTTTATTTGCTCCTATACCTATATTGACTGTAAAGCCCAAATTATCTTTAATACGCTCTTTTATCTCTTTTGCTAACGCTATGGGATCTTTAATAGCTTTAGCTGAACCTGTCATATCACAAAAACACTCATCTACACTATAACGTTGTATACATGGTGAATACTCGCATAAAATTTGGTACATAGCCTCACTGCATAACATATATAAATCATAATCCGGTGGAAATACAACTAAATCTGGACATTTTTTACGTGCTTCAAATAAACTCTCTCCAGTTTTTATACCATATTTTTTAGCGGGAATAGATTTTGTAAGAATAATCCCATGTCTACTTTTAGGATCACCAGCAATTGCCGAAGGGATATTTCTCAAATCAATTTTAAAACCTTTTTCTAACAATGCCACTGCTGTCCAGCTTAAATAAGCACTATTAGCATCAACATGAAATACTATCATCTTATCTCCCCCCTGTATTTACATTTTAGCGAACATATGTTCTTTTTGCAAGTGTTAATGTCAACTTAATAAAAAAAATCCAAAACTATAAATAAAGTGCTATAATAAGCTTATGTGAATACGATAATAGATGAAAGGATGATACTGATATGGCTAATTCTAATATTACAAAAAAAGCTCTTGCCAATGCTTTAAAAGAGCTAATGCAAAGCCAGCCTTTTGACAAGATCAATGTCACAGATATTTGCGAAAAATGCAATATGAATCGTAAAAGCTTTTATTATCATTTTAAAGATAAATACGATTTAGTGAATTGGATTTTTGATACAGATTTCATCTCACTTATAACTTCAGAAGATGAAAAGGTATCCTATAAAAATCATTGGGAATTAATCTATTCTGCATGTGCATATTTTTATGAAAACCGTGAATTTTATCATAAAGCACTTTTGATAGATGGACAAAATGCTTTTGTAAATCATCTTTGGGACTATTTACATCCATTGCTACAAGATAGATTAACATACCTATTTGATGGAAATGCAATTGATGATTTCACTGTTAACTTTCTTGCTGATGCTATGCTTTGCAGTATAGAAAGATGGCTAAAAGAGAAAAACTGTATGCCTGCAAATCAATTCGTAAAAAAATTGCACTATCTTATACAAAATGGTGCAACTGCAGTGTGTAAGGAGATGGATGAAAGAGGTATCATTCCAAGTAAACTCGACTATTAATATTGTTCAAATCTCCGTATAAGTCAAACAATATAGTATTGTAAATTTGCTCACATCTAGCTTTAAAAATGTATTTATAAATATCCTCTTTTGTATTTTGATCAATATTTTCTGATGCGATAAAAAAAGTAAACAATGGATGAAGCATTTGAATTTTTTCTATCATCTCTCCATCTTTTATTTTTTTACAGTCTTCTTTCTTATATTCGTAATAAACTGAATATAATATCTTATTTTTTCTTAATATATTTGATATATCCTCGGCAGCCTCATCATATGAAATAACAATCATTATGTTATCAACTTCTAATGCCGACTCTATAAATTTCTCTGTCATGTCTTTTCCATTTACAAAAATTATAAATGCACTTTCTTTATGTCTAGCAGCCATTTTTAAATCTGATACTTTATCTCTACTTGTGATTACACTCCAAATATAAATACCGTTATTTTCTCCTTCTTCTATAAACTTATCGTAATTAGAAATATTTTTATCAGTATCTATATTCATAATCCATGGCTTTTTAATTTTGTTTTCTCTAATATATTTTTTTATTTTATTTATTCCTAAGATACAGCCATTATAACCCAAGTTAATACCAAATCTCTGCAGTCTACCTTTATCAACATTTTGAATAACATCTTTAAATAATATATAATAGCCACTATTTTCATCAAAAAGCATCTTTTGAATATTTCTAAAAAAGGCTCTTTGGCTATTATCCTTTGCAAACTGCAAAGCCATATCAACCAAGTTTCTAAGTGATCTTTCAGAATTATCTTCTATATTTACCAGTGAATTTTTAACTACATTTTCTATAGCCAATCGTGCTGTATTATACCCCATAATAATACTCCTAATAAAACTATACACATGTTTTATATTTCTTCACATACATATTAATAAAATATGTACATAACCTCAATGGACACAGTTTCTTAAGAGAGAAAAAAAGTAACATTATTACCAAACTGTCCAAAAGTATGACACTGTTACTTTTTTGTCCAATGAAAATACATAAAAAACATCATATAATAAACTCAATTAAAGAAAGAAAGGGTGTAAAAACATGGCAAATAACATAAAAGATACTATGCAAAATTTTGCATTAAATAAAGCGTTGAAATACATCGAAGGCAATCCAGAAGAAAATATTCCTAAACTTATGGCTTTAGTCGATAAATTTTCACCAAATGGTTGGTATCAAAGTCAAAGAGATGCAATAAGAGCCGTAATCGAAGAAAAAAACAACTGGTATCAGCTTATGCTTAGGTTATATGAATTAGACCCTGAAATTAGAAAAACATTTTTCCAAAACTTCTTGTTTAATGCAAGTTTAAAAGGAAGTGCTATTCAAGAAGAAACACAAGAAAGAGAAGGTTGTAATGTACCTTGGGCAATCTTGCTTGATCCAACATCAGCATGTAACTTACATTGTACAGGTTGTTGGGCAGCAGAATATGGTAACAAACTAAATCTTAGCCTTGAAACTATAGATTCTATTATTCGTCAAGGTAAAGAACTTGGTACATACATGTATATTTACACAGGTGGTGAACCATTGGTTCGTAAAGAAGACTTAATAAAAATTTGTGAAATGCATCCAGATTGTGAATTTTTATCATTTACTAATGGTACATTAATAGATGAAGAGTTTTGTAAAGATATGCTAAGAGTTAAAAACTTTGTTCCTGCAATTTCACTAGAAGGCTTCGAAGAGGCTAACGACTCTCGCCGTGGAGAAGGATGCTATAAAAAAGTAAAAAAAGCAATGCAGCTTCTAAAAGCTCATAACTTACCTTTTGGTATTTCAACTTGTTACACTAGCATAAACTACGCTGACATTACAAGTGAAGAATTCTTTGATTATATCATAGACAATGGAGCTTTATTTGCTTGGTTCTTCCACTACATGCCAGTTGGCAATGGTGCTGCTACAGAGCTATTACCTACTCCAGAGCAAAGAGAAGTAGTATATAATAGAATTAGACAAATGCGTAATACTAAACCTATATTCACTATGGACTTCCAAAACGACGCACAGTATGTAGGCGGATGTATCGCAGGTGGCAGAAGATATCTACATATCAATGCTAAAGGAGATGTTGAACCATGTGTATTTATTCATTATTCAAATGCCAATATACATGAATGTACTTTACTTGAAGCATTAAAGAGTCCTTTATTTATAGATTATCATAACAATCAACCATTTAATGATAATATGCTAAGACCGTGTCCTATGTTAGAAAATCCCGAATATATTAGCAAAATGGTAAACGAATGCAAAGCAAAAAATACAGATTATGAAAGTCCAGAATCAGTAGAACATCTTTGTGAAAAAACAATTCCATACGCAAAAAAATGGACAATAAAAGCTGAAGAGCTTTGGAATAAATAACTCACTTTAAAATTTCCTACATAATACATAATATACTTAATACCACTAAAAAGACGCTATATTTTTACTCATCACATAAAATATAGCGTCTTTTATTTAAATCACCTTAGTTGTCCAATCTTCAATATTCCAAATATCAGTTACCACATCTTCATAAAATTCTGGCTCATGACAAACTAATATAACAGTACCCTTAAAATCTCTAATAGCTTCTTTTAAAACATCTTTAGCAACTTGATCTAAATGATTTGTAGGTTCATCTAAAACCAATAAATTCATAGGTTTTTGCATAAGCTTACAAATGCGAAACTTTGCATTTTCTCCACCTGATAAAACCCTAACTTGACTTTCTATATGTTCTGTAGTTAAACCACATTTAGCAAGAGCCCTTCTTGCTTCACCATTATCTAAATAAGGAAATTCATCCCAAAAGTCTTGTAATGCTGTTTTAGAGCTACCATCATGCTCTTGCTCAAAATATGCAGGCTCCGCATAATAGTCAAGTTTAACCATTCCATCATATGGTTTAATAATACCCAACATAGTCTTTAATAAAGTAGATTTACCAAGGCCATTTACACCCTTTATAGCAATTTTTTTACCTCGTTCAATATGAAAACTCAATGGATTTGTAAGAGGCTCATCGTATCCAAGAACTAGATTCTCTGCCTCTACAACATACTTACCTGGTGCTCTTGAATATTCGAAATTAAATGACGGTTTTGGCTTTTCCTTAGATAACTCAATTTTTTCCATTTTATCAAGCTTTTTTTGCCTTGATTTAGCCATATTTGAAGTTGCAATTCGTGCTTTATTTCTAGAGATAAAATCTTCAAGATCAGCAATTTCTTTTTGTTGCTTTTTATAAGCCTGCTCAAGTTGTTCTTTTTTGATATTATACATATGCATAAAATCATCATAATTACCCGTATATCTAGTAAGCACAGCATCTTCAACATGATAAATAACATTTACTACATCATTTAAAAATGGAATATCATGAGATACCAAAATAAACGCATTTTCATAGTTTTGCAAAAATCTTTTAAGCCATATAATATGATTTTCATCTAGATAATTAGTAGGCTCATCTAAAATTAAAATCATAGGATTTTCAAGAAGCAACTTTGTAAGTAATACTTTAGAACGCTGCCCCCCTGAAAGCTCTGTAACATCTTTTTCCAAACCTATATCACCTAAACCAAGACCATTGGCAAATTCCTCGATTTTAGCATCAATAGTATAAAATCCACTTTGCTCTAACATTTCCTGAATTTCAGCTGCATCCTCCATAAGAACAGTCATCTCTTCATCAGAAGCTTCACCCATCTTGTCATAACAAGCAAGCATTTCTTTTTCAAGTTCAAAATAATGGCTAAATGCTTCTCTTAAAACTTCTCTTATAGTTTTTCCAGGAGTCAAAGTAGTTCTCTGATCCATATAACCTGTAGTAATATGCTTACACCAATTTATAGTTCCTGCATCTGGCATAAGCTTACCTGTAATTATATTTAAAAATGTACTTTTACCTTCACCGTTAGCTCCAACTAAGCCAACATGTTCTCCTTTATTTAATCTAAAAGACGCATCTTCTAGAATCTGTCTCCCTCCAAATCCATGAGAAACTTTATCTACAACTAATACGCTCATCATCATCCTCCATTTACTCTATTTTTAAAACATAGCAATAATAAGGATATCAGTTTATATGCTAGCTGTAAAGTAATACATTTTATTTTTAAGGATAATAAGGATTTGGTCTAAAAAATAGCACAAATAAATCAGCTATAATTCCTATTCCAAGTAATCCACCTGTAAACATATAAAGTATCCCCATTGCTGCTTTACCTTCATAAAATTTATGTATTCCTAAAGCGCCAAAAAACAAACACAAAAAAATAGCAACCCATTTACTTTTAGCATACATTCTAACTTCCTCCTTCAATAGTTTTATTTTATCCTAAAAGCTAAACATTTAAAATATATCTATTGGCAAAATAAAACGCATTTATTTGCTACTTTAGCAAAATTATAAAAAAAAACAGCCATTCCTAAAAATAGCTGTAATTTTTGGCATTATTAAATTTTTTTAACCACTTCTGATTTAAGCTTCATAGCTCCAAACCCATCAATCTTACATTCGATATTGTGACCATCTGAAGCTTCAGGTACAAGTCTGATATTTTTAACCTTTGTACCTATTTTAATCGATGATGAGCTACCCTTAACCTTTAAATCACGTATTACTGTAACTGAGTCTCCATCGCTAAGCACATTGCCATTGGCATCTTTTATAACTTCTTCAGACTCTTCTTCTGAAAGCAATGTCCATTCGTATGCACACTCAGGGCAAATCAACAATGCTCCATCTTCATAAGTGTATTCAGATCCACACTTTGGACAATTTGGTAATGTATTCATATTTTTTCTCCTCATATCTTTATTTATAATCGTCTTATTATCACATAGATATATGTATAAATCAAGAATAATATACTTTAATTAAATCTACTTTGTAAGCTTTCAACTAATGACCAAAGTTCTTTACTTAAAATAAAAAATACTTTTTCAAATGGATTTACCATAATTCCATCAAGTTTCTGTTCATAATTTCTTGCTATATTTATAACTTCAAGCAATGAGATATATTCATTTGTAAATTCCTCTCCATAGCAATCTAAAAACTTTCTATTTGAAAAAACAGGTAAAAACCTTCCCTCTTCATTTTCTAAAATTTCTAAATTTCTATTTTCATCATTTTTACAAAGTACCCAAACCTTACTATCTCTTAATATCTCAAGTAAATATAATAAATAGTCTTTACTTCTATAACTTATAAAGGCTTCAATAGCCTCTTCTAAAATCTGACCATCTTCTAAATCCTCTATATCTAGCGTCAAATTTTCATCATAAAATACTATATTACAAACTACCTGTTTATCTTTAGTCTCTTGAGCTACAAATTTCACCTCATCACCCTTATGAACCCCAAAATCTTGATCGGGTTCATTTAAAAGGATACCCATAAAATACATATCTTTAAGACCTGTTACACGCACCCAACAACCTTCTGGCGTCATACTTTCTTTTACAAATCTAACTAAAATATCATCTATAAAATATTGATGCCTACACTGATCTAAAAAGCTCATCTGTCTCATTATTTCAATTTCGTTAGAAACCTCAAAAGTTTCCTTGAGAATGGCTAAATGTTCTTTAAACTGATTTGCAAGTCCACCATCTTCATCTCCTAAAAAGATACATTCTTCATTTTCTACACTATCTATTCTGAAAGTTACTCTAATATTTTCTGATGGTGTTTCTACCCATGATTTTTCATTTTCTGTAAAAACAAAGCCTAACATTTCAAGAGACAAACCTGATTCTCGATCATAGTAACCATAAACTAAAACACCAAAAGCCTCTTTGCTTTCTGGAAAATCTTTTAGCGATTCAATAATAGCATCTCCTATTGGGACTATTACAAAATGATTGTAAAACGCCCTAAATCCTAGCTGTGCATAATTCATACAATTACTCCCCTATTTAACTATTTTATAGTTTCCATTCATAGCACGAGGTTCACCTAAAGGTAACCCTGTATCTGAAGGCCATATCATTTCTGTAATTTTTACTTTGATTTTTTTACCATTATATTTTGACGGATTCTTCAAATTATCAAGTTCGATCATTTTTGCTTCTCCCGCATGAGATCCTTGTCCATCACCACTAATAGCAGTAATGCTTATTTTTTTATCAAAAACTAATAAAGCAAATTTTTCACTTGTATCTGCATACCCGCTATTAGGGTCTTGTATTCCCTGAAGCTTTAGTACTTCATTATATGATAAGTATTTTAATGTACCCTGAAAAACAGTCTTATTATCAACTTTAGCTCCCATATCTTTCTTTGATTTTTCTGAATCTTTAGTTGCTGGCTTTTGCTCTTCTTTTGATTTATTCAAATCAATTTTGCCAGCCTTTAAATCCTCTAATGGTGATAAATCTTTTACTTCATACCAAATGATTTCAACACTTTCACCATCGTCTACATTTTCAGTTCCTAAGATATAATCTTTTATCTTTGTATTTTTTAAAACTGCTGTTCCATCCTCTTTAATTTGTAAATTTACTCTTATAATTTCAAACTTACCATTACCTGAAGATCCCTGATTTAAAATAATTCCATCTTTATTGTTTGATGCAGCTAAACCACCTCTAAATCCACCTATGCTAGCAACGCCTGTTGCTATAGTTTCAGAAGGCGATAAAAACTTGTCATTTTCTTTATCATAATAAAATACTTTATTATATTCTAAACCAAATGACTTATCGATTTTTTGAATTATAAGCTCTGGGATTTCATCATCATCCATATACGCAAACGCATATTTATACTCATATGACGGGTTTTCAACTCCAGCATCATCTATTGCAAAATCAATTTTATCACATTCTTTAATCTGTTCTTCATAAAGTGTTGCAACTTTTTCGAGAGGATTTTCCTCTTTTTTAGTTTCTTCTGCTTTTTGACCACAACTTGCAAAAGTCAATGTTACAGCCATAACTAACGCTAATAATATTCTTCCTTTTTTCATAATTAACCTCTTTTTTAAGTTCTAGTTATCTTGTTTTTACTTTCTTTATCTTACTCCAGCTAGAATACAATGTACCGCTGGAAGTCTTTTTATAAGTTCTAACTTGTACATAATATTTCTTTTTAGCCTTAAGCTTCTTTACAGTTTTAGAAGTAGCCTTATAACCTTTAACCGTTGTTATCTTAGACTTTTTCATCTTTGAAGAAGTCGAATATCTAACTTGGTATCCTGTAACCTGTTTCGTCTGCTTCTTAAAATAAGCTCTAAAAGATCTTTTATATGACTTTATTTTACTAAAGGATGTTTCCTTAGGATTTATTTTAAAATATAAAGTTTTTGTTCCTCTATAATTTCCTTTAAATTTAACGATAGCTTTATACTTGCCAACATTTTTTCTACCTTTAGAATAACTTACAGTATAATCTATTCTATTTACTAAAGTTCTACCATTAGCATTTTTTATCTTTAAACTTGGTTTTTTAACTCTGCCATTGTAAGTGTAAGATGAAGTTGACAATCTTATGCTAGATATATAAGGTGTACTTTCACTAGTGAATATTTTACCACATTCTATACACTTTTTATATTTATAGCCACTGCTTGATAATGACGAATAGCTATTTACAATCCAACTACTTAAACTATGAGCTTTAAGGGGAAGTTGTTCAGATGATACTGTAGTTTTATTTTTTCCTGCCTGATCTTTATAATAGTTATCACACTTTATACAATGATAATATTCATTATTTCCGTTTACTGTACATGTAGATGCTCTAGCTGAAATTTTTTCCATTTTATGAATATGCGATAATCTATCAATTACTGTTCCTAAGTTTCTCTTATCCTTACAAACTGTACATTCTTCGTGTTTTAATCCTTTTGATTGTTCATTTGCTTTTTTATCAACAATCCATATAAATCTATGTGCTTCTACTTTACCACTTTTATTTCCGCAAATGCATTCCTTCCAATGACTATTTGCATCTGAACTCCATATTGTATAACTATGAATGTGGTTTTGATTATCCTTACATATGCACAAATACCCATCACAATTTAAATTGTTTTCAGATTGATCATAAATATATTTTATATTATTTACAATATGAATTTTGTGATTATTTTCACTTCTATCAGCATTTGCCATATATAACTTATCAGGATATCCAACAGTTCCTTCATCACAGTTAGTTATATCTACAAGATAATTCTTATTTTTTCTATGGATTATATTCCACATATGTGATCCACCTGAACCATCAGCTGTTTTCATATCACCTGTAACTGAAAAACAAGTTGTTTTTTCTTTGAAATTTGAAATATCACATAAGTATTGAAATGCTTTTGAATATCCTTCACATACTACATTTGTATTTGGATCATTGTCAAATACGTAAATAAGTTGCCAAGGATCTCCATATGGAGCAGCTTTTGAAGAATCTGCCGCATCATAATTATATGAAACTAAATTGCAAATTTCATCGCTATATAAAGTTAATTTTTCATCGTCTGATTTACTTTCATACTTATCTACAATATTTTTAGCATTTTCTACTGCTTTTGTGGCCGCACCAGTTTTACTTGTGTCTACTGTATATTCACCGCTACCTTTATACGCAGACGTAACCTTAAAGCTCAATAAAATATTATTAACCTTTACTGATTGACTATCACCTATCATGCTACATGCCCATTTCCATCCAATAGTTTTATCAAACCAATAAAGATCATACGGACAATCTGCTAAGAGAGCATGCATAAGTTTATTAAAATTAATACTGGCATTAACTTTTTCCTCCATTTTAACCTTAGCTGCTTCTGACAGCTTTCCATTTACAACCAATTCACTTCCTACTTCTTCTCTTGTTAAAGTTATATCACAAGGCATTGTAAATTCTGTTGATATCTGCTGTCCTTTGGCTACTTTTTCAAAGCCACTTCTCAATAAATAATACGCTTCTTTAGTTAAAGAGCCGTCTTCAAGTCTACTACCTGCTGTAATACCAAAAGAAGATATATCTCCATTGATTTCCTCATACATAAGCTTGTTTACATATTCTTTAAATAGCTCATCATCATTTGGAAGCTCATCTAAAACTTCAATTTTCTTCCCTATAGTCTCAGAAATATTTTCATTGGCTGCAAAAACTGATGCAGGCATCATAGTAAATGTCAACGCCACACTTAAAACTACGCTTAAAAGTAATTTAATAGTATTCTTCATATTCCCCTCTAATTTCCTAATTTACTTACTCATTTAATTCATCTCTCATCTGTACAACTGTCTTTTTTAATACTGGATGCAATTTATATGGTGCAATTTCTGATAATGGATTCAAAACAAACTCTCTTTTATGCATCTGAATATGAGGTATAAGTAAGTCTTCATCTTCGCATACTTCATCATCATACATGAGAATGTCAATATCAAGAGTCCTTGGTCCCCATCTAATAATACGCTCTCTACCTGCCATAGCTTCTATTTTATGTATTTTTTCTAAAAGTTCTCTTGGTGTAAGCAAAGTCTTCATCTTAATACAAGTATTTAAAAAATCATCTTGCTCAACTCCACCATAAGGCTCAGTGACTAAATACTCTGCAACCTTAAGCACCTTACATTCTTTAATACTATCAAGCTCTTTTATAGCATCATCAAGATAAGCCTTTTTATCACCTATATTAGAACCTAAACTTAAATAAACATCATGCCAACTTCTATCAATAGTCACACTTACCGTCTCAAGAGGCAATCCAACAGGTGCCCATGGTTTTTTTATACTCAAAGTTACACCATTTACTAAATCATAATTTAAAAGCAAAGCCTCTGCAAGGTTTTCAGCTACTGCCTCTATAAGTTTATACGTATTTTTCTTCATAAACTCTGTAATAAACAAGCATACCTCACCATAGTTAACAGACTTATCCAAATCATCATCCATCGCTGCTGACCTTGTATAAACTCTCATAGATAAAGAAATTTCAAATTTTTGTCCTAAAATATTTTCCTCAGAAAAAACTCCATGATTTGCAAAGACCTGTAAATTTTCAATTTTAATTTCATCAAATTTCATAGCTTATCCTTTCAAAATAGCCTCTGTCATCCTAATCGCTCTTAAATTTTCCTTTACATCATGAACTCGAACAAATGATGCTCCCTTAATAACTCCTATTACAGAAGTTGCAATAGTTCCCTCAACTCTTTGATCAGCTTCCAAATCAAGAGTTAATCCGATTACAGATTTTCTTGATGTAGCAAGAAGCAATGGATAACCTAAATCATTTAATTCCTCTAAATGATTTATAACTGTCAAATTGTTTTCATATGTTTTACCAAACCCAACGCCTGGATCTAAAATTATTTTGTCACTTGCGATACCTGCTTTCATGGCAATATCTATAGTTTCTCTAAGATCATTTTTCATATCTTCCATAAAGTTTTTGTAATTTGCTTTATGACGATTGTGCATTAAACAGCAAGGAACACCTGCTTTTGAAATAAGGCTTGCCATTTTGTCATCATGCTTTAATCCCCAAATATCATTTACAAGATCTGCACCAGCCTTAAGCGCTGCATCTACTACATTACTTTTATAACTATCTATTGATACAGGAATGTCAAACTCTTTTTTTACACGCTCTATTATAGGCACTACTCTTTCTATTTCTTCATTTTCTGTTATTGCAACATGACCTGGACGTGTAGACTCACCTCCTATATCTATAATTGCTGCACCTTCCTTTATCATTTCTTCTGTATGTTTAAGTGCACTATCCATATTGTTCCATTTGCCACCATCTGAAAATGAATCAGGTGTTACATTTAAAATCCCCATAATGTAACATTTATTTTCCAAGTCAAATTTTTTATTTCCTATAGTAAACATTTTACTCTCCTTATATATCTACCTTTAAATTCATTTTTTCTTCATCCCATTTACACTGATTCTTTACATGACAAAAAAGGCACATTCGGGATTTTTTGTCTGCTCTATATAATACGCCTTTTAAACCTTTATCACTTTTGGTTTCTGAATTTCTATGAGCTAAAATTGCATCTTTTATTTTTCTTATTTCTTCTTCATAAAAGTCACATGCCTTTAAAATTTCCTCACATAAAGTAGCGCCCGCTTCTTCATGATCAAGTCCTTTAGAATATTTAGGACTTCTTCCGATATCATGAGTAAAAGCAGTAGCATATATTATTTCCTTATCTATGCCTAAATTATCTTCTAGATTTTCAATATACATAAGACGAGCTACATCCATAAGATGTTCCCTTCCATGACGACAAAAGACTCTCTTCTCCTCATACGACTCTATATCCGAAATAGCAGCATTCCATAAGGAGTTATTTATAATCTTGTTTAGTCTATCCATAGCTATTTACCTAACATGCGATAAAACTCATTACGCAAATTTTCATTTTCAGCAAATACACCACGAGTAACAGTTGTTACAGTCTTAGTTCCAGGCTTTTTGATACCTCTCATAGTCATACACATATGCTCTGCTTCAATTAAAACCATAACACCCTTCGGATGAAGTTCTTGCATTAAAGCATCAGCCACTTGAGCTGTTAATCTCTCTTGTAATTGAAGTCTTTTGGCATAAACCTCAAGAGTCCTAGCAATTTTAGATAAACCTACAACCTCTCCCTCCGGAACATATGCAATAGCAGCTATCCCATAAAATGGCAACATATGATGCTCACACATTGAATAAAACTGTATATCTTTTTCAATTACTATATCGTTACTATCTGCTATAAATCTTTTTTCTAAATGAATCTTAGCATCATCTTTATATCCTTTTGCAAGTTCTTCATACATCCTTGCAACTCTAAGAGGAGTTTCTAATAAACCTTCTCTTGTGACATCCTCACCTATACCATCTAGTATAAGCCTTACACCATCCATTATTTTATCTCTATTCAAATGCTTACCTTCTTTCCCCATTATAAAGTGCTTTCTCCGCATCACCCAAAAATGATAATGAACCAAATATAACTATTATACAATCTTCATCTTCTTTGGCCATTTTTATAGCTTTTCTAACTGCTTCATCGATAGTTTCAGAAGCCTCACAAGATTTATTTACTTTTATCACTTCATCTCTTAACTCCTCTGCTGATAATGCACGAGGATTATTAGGAGTTTGTACAGTTATAATATGTTCTGCTCTTTTAGCAGTTATTTCAACTATTTCATCATAATCCTTATCGCTAAACACACCAAATATATAGATATATTTTTTATTATTGAAATACAATTCTAATGATTTCATAAGTTCTTTTGCGCCAGCTGGGTTATGAGCACCATCCATAATAACTGGTGGTGTTTCAGAAATTAATGTAAATCTACCCTTCCAGACTGTTTTATTAAGGCCATTTAAAACATCCTCATCACTTATATGATAACCTTGTTCCCTCAAAACTTTTATAGCCTCTAAAGCTACTATAGCATTTTGTGGCTGATAGCTTCCTGGTAAGCTAATAGTTACATCATGCCATTGTTTATAATCAAAACTCTGTTGTTTCAAATTCCGTGATTTTAACTTGATTTCATTAGGATCTACAATAGTTAATTTACAATTTTTTTCAATAACTTTATTTTTTATAACTTTTGCTGCATCTTCTTTTTGAGCTGCAGATATTACTCTTGTATTTTCCTTAATAATACCAGCTTTTTGCTCTGCAATTTTCTCTAGTGTATCACCTAAAAAATCTTTATGATCTAGGCTTATAGGCATAATAATTTCCAAAATAGAAGTGTCGATTATATTTGTAGCATCAAGGCTACCTCCTAAGCCTGTTTCTAAGACAACTATATCGCATTTTTTTTCCTTAAAATATAAAAAAGCAAGGACTGTTTCAACTTCAAATAAAGTTGGTATCCCTGCATTATCCTTTTTCATATCTTCTGTTGCTTTTGCAATAGCTGTTACATGACTTGCTAACGAATCTTTATTTATATATTCGCCGTCTACCTGTATTCTTTCACGATATGTGTCTAATGTAGGGGAAATATATCTTCCCGTCTTATATCCTGCACCAGACAGTATCGTTGAAAGATATGCTAGGCAAGATCCTTTCCCATTTGTTCCGGAAATGTGGATAAACTTTAAGTCCTTTTGTGGATTTCCAAGTCTGTCAAGCAGCTCTTTCATATTATCGAGGCCAAGTACACTTCCGTATCTAGATATTTGATCTAGATATACTCTTGATTCTTCGTAATTCATTTTTCTCCTATCCGAGAGTTTTTCTCTCTTATTAATACACCTTTATTATAATATGGAATAAAAAAATTAGCAAATCATTTACATATAAGTAATTCTTTGCAATATATTTGTCAATATCTTATCAAAACCATATTGTTATGTTTCTTAACAATTATATATCGATTCGGTTTTGATTCGATTTAGACTCGTATTTGTCATATATTTATTATATTACCCTTTAAATTATCTGTTTTCTCTCTTATTTTAAGAAATAATTATAGTTTCTATCATCATTAGGCATTAAAAACATCTATGTAAACACCATTTAATATTGTTATTTTTATAACAATTGATACGTTTTAGATTCGCAACTTTATAGCTGTGATTCGTTTTCAATTCTATTGACAAATAAATAACAATTAATAATAATTTGCTCAAGAATTATAAACGTTGAAATTTCAACGTTTTAAAAATTATATGCTTTTTTTATAAAGTTGGCATGACTTTTGCTATATATATTAGTGTAAAGAAAATAGTAAACAATCACATTAATTGATAAATAAAATTTGGAAAGGAAGTATTTATTATGACTAAAAGATTTATGGCAGGTTACACAAAGATCACTAACAATGGAGTTATCGGATATTTAAAAGAAAACGAAATCAAAGCACTTTGTTCTTCAGTTGGTGCTTCTCCAGCAGATACAGCTGGTGCTTTAGCTAGAGCTAACAACATCAATCACGTTGTTTTTTCTAGAATGACTAAATAAGATTTTTACTTACATTTTAATTATAGATTGATAAAAAAATAGAGAGGAAGTATTTATTATGGCTAAGAGATTCATGGCAGGTTACGCTAAAATTACTAACAACGGAGTTATCGGATATTTAAAAGAAAATGAAATTAAAGCACTTTGTTCTTCAGTTGGTGCTTCTCCAGCAGATACAGCTGGCGCTTTAGCTAGAGCTAACAACATCAATCACGTTGTTTTTTCTAGAATGACTAAATAAGATTTTTACTTACATTTTAATTATAGATTGATAAAAAAATAGAGAGGAAGTATTTATTATGGCTAAGAGATTCATGGCAGGTTACGCTAAAATTACTAACAACGGAGTTATCGGATATTTAAAAGAAAATGAAATTAAAGCACTTTGTTCTTCAGTTGGTGCTTCTCCAGCAGATACAGCTGGCGCTTTAGCTAGAGCTAACAACATCAATCACGTTGTTTTTTCTAGAATGACTAAATAAGTAAAAAAATAAACAAGCTATAGATTAAATATGGCTTGTTTTTATTCTCTTCAGTTGTCATTTTGGTGGTCTCACGTCCTTTCAATTATCAAAGCTTTAACGGTTCCTGTTATTTAACCCTTTTTCTTCTCTTTTGTTAATTTTATTATAGCATCTTTTTCCCATAGGTCAATAGTTTTTTGTATTTTTCCATATATTTTTTTATATTTTTTTGTGTTGTTTTTAAATTTATACAAGATAAAAGCCGATTACTTATCAACATAGAACTTGTAATCGGCATTATCTTTAAACTATTTAACAAGCTTAGAAGCTGCAGCTTCATCTACTACTACAGTTACATCTGGATGGAACTGTAAAATAGAAGCTGGCACTTTCGGTGTAACTTCACCACAAAATGCTTTTGCTACAATATCTGCTTTATCTTCACCACTTGCAACAACAAGAATTTTTTTAGCTTTCATAATTGTTCCAATCCCCATAGTGTAAGCCTGTCTTGGAACTTCATCTGCTGAAGCAAAAAATCTCTTATTTGCTTCTATTGTACTTTCTGTTAAATCAACACAGTGAGTTTCTTTATCAAATACATCTGAAGGTTCATTAAAACCAATATGACCATTGTGACCTAATCCAAGTAACTGAAGATCAATACCGCCATAAGATAAAATTACCTCTTCATAACGTTTACATTCTTTTTCAGCATCTTCTTCTGTGCCGTCTGGAACATTAGTATTTGCTGGATCGATATTTACACGATCAAATAAATGTTCATGCATAAAATAATAATAGCTTTGATCATGATCATGATCAAGTCCACGATATTCATCTAAATTTACAGATGAAACTTTTGAAAAATCCAAGTCTCCTTTTTCATATCTTTCTACTAGTTGATCATATGTTCCAATAGGTGTAGATCCTGTTGCAAGACCTAATACACACTCAGGTTTTGTAATAATCTGCGCAGAAATGATATTTGCTGCTTTTCTACTCATATCTTCATAGTCTTTTGTTACAATAATTTTCACTTTATACCTCCTCAAATATATCATATATATATTAGTGTCTACTTTATGATAGTTTTAAGTATAGCATATTTTATTTTCTTACTACAATATTTAGTTTAATTTTTTTCTAATTAGTAATAGTTTTTCAATAACGCTAAATAACTCTCTAGCCAGCGTCATCGGGCTCAAGTTTTACTTCTCTAATAGTCTCATCAAAACTTGATGCCCAGCCATCTTAAATACATAAAAGTTAATTTATGGGACGTCATATTATTTTAATATTATATATTTACCCACCACCCTTGATTATCCTTATAACCATTTCTATTCATAAAAGGCTCTAATATAGCTTTTTGACCAATAATTGGTATTTGTACACCTTCTTTTATAAGAATGGCAAAAATTTTATAGCGCAATCTATCTGCTAATAAAAACCATAAATCTGTTTTTTCTACAGCTAGCCTATATTCTTCTGTTCCTTCTTTATAATCATATATTTCATCTTCTATCCACCAAGCTTTATTTTCGGCTATCGCAAATAACATTGCTAATTCTTTCTCGTTTTTAATTTTTGATAGAGCTTTTTCTGCTTCTTTTATAGTTAAATCTGGAGCAGGCTCTTTTGCCATAACAAATACATTTTCATTCATAATAAAATTTTTCATACTAATCACCTATTTTCCTAAACATACTACTATTACTACTTTCTTAAAAGTTTATATTATTAATAGTAGCACAATACTTGACCAAAAAAGCGTACATTAAAAGTATAAAAAATTAATATCAATATAAAACCTCCAGACTATAATAGTCTAGAGGTTAATTATTATTTTAACTCTTCTTTTAATTGTAATATATTTTTTTCAATCTCTTTTATTATGAACTTAAATTCCTCATCTGATTTTCCAGTAGGATCATCTAAACCCCAGTTATCATCAAATGATCTACCAATAAATGGACATCCTACATTACAGCCCATAGAAATTGCAATGTCCGGCTCTGGTATATATGAAATCAGTTTTGAATACTGAGTTTCTTCCATGTCTATGCCATACATTTCTTTTATAATTCTAACAGCATCTTGATTGATTTGTGGCTTAGTCTGTGTACCTGCAGAATAACTTTCAAAAATATCTCCTGCAAGATGTTTTCCAAAAGCCTCTGCAATCTGACTGCGACAAGAATTATGAACGCAGATAAATGCAACTTTTTTAGGTTTCTTATGAAATGGGCAAGCTTCTTTTAAACATTGATTATTCATATGAGAACGCGAACAAACTATTTCGCCTAGCTGCATATTTATTCCAAGTTTTTCCCTTGTAAATTCAACTGCTTTCGCAATAGCAAGATACGAATCCCTCTTGCAACAACGAGGACCGCCATTCCTGCCAATAGCATCAAGAGCTCTTGAAGTCATTTGATTTGAAAGCCCCCAAGTTTCTTTGGAAAGTGGTGTGGATTTTAAGGCGATGGCAAGGTATATTCCGGTGCTGATTCCTGCGCCGCAAGCTCCCCAAAAGCCGCATACGCCTCCTGGCACTTCTTGTCCTCTTTTCTGCATCTCGCATATGGCTTTTTTTAAGTCCAAATCTCCTCCTGCGTTTTTGTATGCTGTAAGTAACGCCGCGCCAACCATAGTATGATGTTCAGGCCCATGCATATGATACGCCTCAATATCCATCATTTTTTCCATAATCTCTATAGGATTTTTAGACTTGCTGTTAAGGCAGATTGCCATAATTTCATCAATACCGCTAGTGTGGCACTGGTCGCAGACAAAATGACCATTGACGCATCTTGTTTTGCTACGCTGCTTTTTATGGCATAACTCACACTCCATCTCTTCATCCGTTTCAAGATATTCAAGTGGCGCCTTGCAAATTAAACACTCTTCATTCATATACTATTTACCTCATTATTTATAATTCTTCTTTTGTAATTTCAGTTACATCTAGTTGGATCTTATAAGTTTTATTTTTGCCCTTTAAATCAGTTGTTTTTAATTCAAACCATAAATTATTACCTATCTTTTCAGCATCACTTTCTTTTAAAATATCCCCTGAGATTTGACCAATCTTTTTAGAAATATCTACACTTTCACCTTTTTTGTCGTTAACAGTATTAGAAAGTAATTTTTCTTTTTCACTTCCGTTGATATAAAAAGTAGTTGAATATGAAGCTATATGATTAAATTCCTTTGACTTTAATTTCAAATCACCACCATAACAAACATCTTCTTCACCGTTTGAAATAATTACCCCATTTGATATGGAAATATACTCATTTTCTCCATTAAAAGAATATGCTTTTACTATTTGGTCTGCATTATTGTTAGAATTTACATTGCATCCCATAAATAAAATGGTGCATGCAAACAGCGATAAAATAACTGCTATTTTCTTTTTCATTACTATATCTCTCCTTATTGTTTAAATTGCTTTTATAATACTATAGTTTTAAGGAAAACAAAATATCAATTACTTTAACTTAAAATATTTAACCTGTGACCACGGTCCATAAACTCTATATGTTTTGCGTCCAATCTTTGTGTAAGTAAATGACCTGATTTTGTAATAGTATCCCTTTTTTCTAACTGCTTTTACAACCTTTGATTTTGCACTTATAGTCTTGTATGTACCCACTATTTTAGTCTGCTTCTTTGATGTGGATTTAGATATCTGATATCCCTTTTGTCCAGGAATGTCTTTCCAGCTTACCACCACTTTATTTTTGCCGTACTTTTTAACCTTCGAAATAGGCACTTTTTTCAAAGTATAAATAGCAGTAGTCTTATAATTAGTTGATTTATATTTTACCTTTGATTTTTCATAGTAAGGCACAACTTTAAATTCATACTTAGCACCATCAGTAAGATTCTTTTTAGTTAAAGAAGTTTTTGTAGTTCTAAGTAAATATGTCCACTTCGTTGTCTTACTTCTGTTTCTATAATATACATAGTAACCTTTTGCATTTTTCACCTTACTCCAATAAACATTGATATCATCATATCCACCATACTTATTTGATAATCTAGATTTTACACTTGACGGTGCTGCTAGCATTAGTCTGCTTACAGAAGTTACATTTTTTACTGCTGAGCACTTTTTGCAATGAATTGACTTTTTACCACTAGTAGTTAATGTCGGTGCTTTGTCTATTGTGTAGTAACTATTCCATGTATGAGTTATTGGCATCACTTCACTGCGTTCTACATTGCATATTGTGCAGCGATGCTTTCTTAAACCTTGTTGAGTGCAACTTGGATATTTTATAATTTGCCACGGTCCAAATGCATGATCATCCCCATCAATAGCATGAAATTTCATACCTTTTGTCCATTCTGTTCCTACACTTAGCCAATGATTTACATATTTTTCTGCAACAGATCCTTTATATCCGATGATGCAGCATGCTGGAATAGGTGAATCCCAACCACCAACTCCATTGTCAAAAGCATTATCTGGCAATGATTTAGCAAGCCATACGTATTTTAAATTATCACAACCACTCAATAACTGGTTTGGTACTTGTTTTACTCCATCTTCTATAATTACAGTCTCAACTGCTGTTCCATAGAGTTGTGCATTTCCTTCCCACTTTGTTCCTGTTGGTATTACAACTGTTCCCGAAAGATTTTTACAGTCTGTAAAAACATCTGAATACCATGTTACTCCTTTAGGAAGCTTTATCGAAGTAATCCCTGTATTACTAAATGCTGTAACACCTACACTTTCTAGACCTTCATTTAAGTTAACTTCTACAAGATTTTTATTATTAACAAAAGCACTGTGATCTATTACTTTTACTGTAGAAGCCATGGTTACTTTTCTTAAGTTTATATACTTATTTGCAAAAGCAATTGCTGGAATTTCTGTAACGCCTTCTGCAACTCTAACTTCTTTAATTTGCTCTGCATACTGTTCCCACTGGTACAGCTTATCATTTTGCCATTTAATATCTTTAAGCAAAGTAAATACACCTGTTTCACTAAGCTTCCATCCATCACCTTTTATTTCTCTTACAGATGTCATTGACGGTGTTTCCTCTGCATAAGCACTTACTGCTCCATTTAACGGCACCACACTTATTATAAGAGCCAGTGCAAGAACAAAACTTATAATTTTCTTTTTCATTACTATACCTCTCTTATTTTATTTAACTAATTTGATTATCTATAAATATTTCTTAAATGCTTTTTTCATTTTCAATGCAACATCCATCGTCCAATCAAACTGTTCAGACCATTTATCTTTATTATCAAATTCTGCCCAATGAGATATAAGTATTCTGCTAGCTTTTTTATCTGGCAATTCTCTCCATTCAAGTTTCATATCCATATCCTTTTCAATTTCCATCTTATGAGAATTAAACTTATGAAACAGTTCTTTATCATCAGGAATATACCATTCTACAACAATCTGATTATCCTTACGAATCTGACTTATAGTGATATGACAAGCTGATGAACCTACACTTAAAGTCATCCAATGATCTGTGTTTGCCTTTCTCTTATTAAACTGCTTTGCAAATGCATTGTTTTGAAATGCATAATCATTAAAAGCAACCCAATAGTCATATCTTGCCTGCAGCGTAGGAGAATTACTGATGTTGCGTTTAATTTCCTTTGCCCAGTCATTTGGCTTTTCTACCACTTCAAATTTTACAGCAATATCAGAACTTCCAATTTGGTATAATTTAATTTCTACTAAGAAAAAAGCTATATTCTCATCGGTATGATTATTTAGCCACTCAATTGCAGAGCGATGTTCTTCTCTTGCCCTTTTAACAACCCAAATTACAATGTCGGCAGATTTACCAGATGCATACGTTATTAATTTACCAAGGTGGTCATGATTTGTATCTTCAAGTTGATTCTCGATGATTATTTTTCTATCTGTTCCTGTTTCTGTTGCATAAATATCTACATTAAAATCGCCAACGCTAGACTCAGTTTCATCTACAGTTATTTCCAATCCAACAGCATCTGCCAACAATGAAATATTATCTTCATCTGCAAGCCAAGGCGTAAAGTCTAATGCTTCATGTGGCCATACCATTCTCAAATCTTTTATTTCTTTCAGTTTTCCTAAATTAATCAATCCTGTTCCTCCCTACAAACAAATATCTCAAGTATGTATTAAACGATTTAATATAACTTTACCATATACCCCTAATATTTATATACCGAAACTCTTTCAAAACGGTCCACATCTACAAGTCCTCCTGGAGTCATTTTTAAATGCGGAATAACCGGTAGGCTGACAAATGCCATCATCATAAAAGGTTCCACATCCAAAGGAGCTCCAAGACCACGAACTGCCATTCTCACCTGCTCGTTTTCCATAGCTGCCCTCTTAGCGTCAACCTCAGTCATTAGACCTGCTATAGGCAAAGGCATTTTAGCTACAATCTCGCCATCCACACAAACGGCATTGCCGCCGCCCATATTTCTAACACAGTTAGCTACACACGCCATATCCTTGTGGTTAGTTCCAATAACAATCAAGTTATGAGAATCATGGGAAACCGATGATGCGATAGCTCCCTTTTTAAGGCCTATGCCTTTTATAAATCCTACGCCAATATGACCTGTATTGCCATGGCGCTCAACTACTGCTAACTTCAGAATGTCATTTTTGATGCTAATACCGTTGTTGTTATCCCAGTCTATCTTTGCCACATACTCATCTGTCAACAGCTGACCTGGATTAATCTTTATAACCCTGCATTTTTCTGACTTCGGTTCAATGAAAAAATCCTCCTCGCATAATGGCTTATTATAAAAAGAATTTCTAACGGCCTCATCTATCTCCTTGTTAATCTCTGGCTTATCAAAATCCTTCAATTTTCCATCAGAATAAACCAAAACACCTTTGGAATAAACCTGAGATATAGCCACTTTTTCCAAATCGTCTAAAACCAAAAGATCCGCTCTATACCCCGGCGCTACTGCTCCCACATACATGAGATTGAAACTTTCTGCTGCCTGAATAGTCGCCATCTTGATAGCTGTGATCGCAGACTTGCCATGGGAAACGGCAGTTCTGATAATATGGTCTATATGGCCTTCCTTTATAATATCTGCCGGATGTTTATCATCTGTCACCAAAAGACATCTTTGGCAATAAGGCTCATCAAATAAAGGTAGCAAAGAAACCAAGTCCTTAGCCGCCGTACCCTGACGAATCATAATGCGCTGGCCTTTTTTCAATTTTTCTATGGCCTCTTTGCTGTTTGTACATTCATGTTCATTTAAAATGCCCGCCGAAATGTATTTATCCAAATCCTTGCCACTTAGCAAAGGGCCATGGGCATCCACTACCTTCCTATGGACATGGGCATCCTTGATTTTTTTCATAACCTTAGGATCTTTTCCCAAAACTCCCGGATAATTCATCATTTCAGCTAACCCTAGCACCCTAGGATTTTCATAATAATGCTCTATTTCCTCTGCTTCAATGGCCATTTTTGACTCATCAAAAGGAGTAGCAGGCACGCAAGAGGGAATGTTTATATATACATTTAGCGGCAAATTTTCACTGCTAGCTAGCATATAGTCTATGCCATTTAAGCCGCAAACATTGGCAATTTCGTGAGGATCTGCCACTACCGATGTAGTTCCATGAGGTAAAGCCACCTTGGCAAATTCATATGGCGTTAACATGGTGCTCTCAATATGTATATGTCCGTCTATAAATCCAGGACAAATATATTTTCCAGTTGCATCGTAAACAACCTCTGCATCTGCATCATCGTACTCACCTACACCTATTATTTTATCGTCTTCTATTAAAACGTTTTCTTTTTCCAAACTATTTGAAAAAACATTTACGATTGTTCCATTTTTAATTAATGTTCTCACTGTTTTTTTAATCTCCTAGTCAATCTATATTCCTATAGTCCTAGACAAAATATCCTTACCATAGCACTTTTATTATATCACATAATCATAACCTCCATATGATTTAATGTAGTTGTACAAGCTAGGAATTAATAGCGTAAGACAATTGTTCAGCTTAATTACTCCTTGCTTTCGATCCATATTAAAACCTTTTTACAATTAGAACCATGCCATGCAGAGCTCTCTAAAACAGATATTTTGATGCTGATATTTTTTCTATATTTAATTTGTTTTACATATCCTTCATAATTAAAATTGTACCTAGAATATATCCACAATCCCATTTTTTAAAAATATCTTCATCGTAATAAAAACAAGGATGTTTAAATACAATCCCAGCACCAATTCCATTATCAAAGACTTTGATATAATCATCATCGTTAGAAGACAAAACTTTCATATCCGATGGAAAACTTTCACCAAAAACCTCTTCATCACTATATATTTCTTTTTGATATTTTGGCAACGCTAATATCTTGCCTCTAATCATAAAATTAAGTGACATTTTATATAATTTTGCAGCAGGTGTTTCTTCATCTTCTGGAATATCATAAATAGTTTTATCAACTTCCATCTTAGTTAAATCAACTCCTAAATAATTGAAAAACTGTTGTTGTTCTAATGATAGACTTTCTATAAACTCCATATTAGCTGTTTTATCAATCGAATAATCAACTTCTTTATATAATTGTTTTGTTAAGTCAATATCAACATCTAATTGCCATGGATTAAAATCAAAAATCATGCTAATTACACTCCTTTGTAAAATTCTAATTTGCTTAGTACTTTTCATCTTTCCAAACTGATATTTTAAGCTTGATTATTCTTTGCAAAAAGCATTTTTAACGCCTTAAAACCAAAATACACTCCAACTACCCCATATATAATTCGGTTTATTTCATCTTTTAAAAATGGAAAATATGCTGGTGGCTTTATGGCACAATAGAGTAAAAAAACACAGATTATCAACACTACAATATATACTAAAACTGCTAATCTTCCTCTTAGTGGTATTGATTTTTTCTTTTCCCAAAATTTTATAATCATAAATATTCCCCCTAAATTCTAATCTTATGTTCTTTTTAGCAGTATAACATGCAATTGCAAGAGTCTCATTAACTAAATATGAACAAAAAAACACCCTGCATTTCTGCAAGGTGCAACTTGATGTATCAATCAATTATGATTTTCTAGCTACTCAGACTTCGCTTACGCTCGTCTTTGTAGGAGACAGACAGTTTTCGCAGTAGGCCACTTCCAATCGCACTTCGCCTTCAGCTCGCGCTCTTAGGTGTCCCTTGCATGAGACGTACATCTGCTTCTCTTCGTCGCTATCGCTCCTTGACAAGCAGTGTTGCGGCTTCAACTTGGCTCGATACGTGCTGATTGATGTCGAAATATCGGAACATATCCCCCATTTTGAGCCGATTTCCGATTGTTCTCGGAAACATATCAATAGGCACATTTTGCCCTTATTCAATCCGCAACCTAAACCATTCTCGTTGTCGGAAACATATCGAGTTTTCCTAGATGCTACTATATATAAGCAACACTTCTGCCACCACTGTCTCAAGCCGGGACTAGCCGGTTTCCCTTAGTTAAAAATATTACTCTTGTTGATTACTCAACTTTTCCGATAAATCGGTAATATATCTCAATTTCCTGTATTCTTTCGTTATCCTCATTCGTTGTTGCTTCATGTATGAGGATTTTTTCTATCATGGCATTTAATAATGGTGCCGTCAGTTCCTTTGGTACGGAATACTCCTTGATTAACTCAATCCACTTTTCAGCACCTATCATATCCTGTTCCATTTTACTTAATTCTTCTCTTAGGTTGGTTATCTGCTGTTCCAGTTCTATCTGCTCTTTTTGATATTTCCCCGACAGCATGATGAAGTTTCGTTCCGTTATCTTCTCACAGGCTCTATCTTCATACATTTTCGCAAATAAACGGTCAATCTCATTTTGTCGGTTCTCGGCTTTCTTCAAGGCACTTGCCTTTTTCTTCTTTTCCCGTATTCGCTCTGCATTGCCGACTTTCTGTATCTTATTCAATACCTTTTCTTCGTCCTGCTGTACTGCCTTAGCCCAATACTGCAATCGTTCCAATACGGCTTGATACAGCACATCATAACGGATATAGTGCATAGAACAATTACCTTTGCCAAACTGCCCGTAGTAACTGCAAGCATAATAACTATACGGTGTTTTATTTGCCTTATTTGTCGCAAACCTCATAGACCAGCCACAATCCGCACACTTGACAAGCCCTGCAAATATCGGCGTTGCCTTTTCTTTTGTCTGTCTGCGTCTTGATTTTATCTGCTCCTGCACACGATAGAACACTTCCTTGTCAATAATCGGCTCATGCGTGTTTTCTACTCGAAACCATTCGCTTTCGGGCTTTCGTACTTTCTTTTTACTCTTGAACGATACCGTAGACTGCATATTGTGGACACTGTTTCCGATATAGACTTCACTTTTCAATATCGCCTTGACATGAGCAATCGTCCACTCATAACGCTTACTTTCGGGTTTTCCCTCAAAGATATGTGCAAAAGTACCGTATCTTGTAAAATTCAGCCATGACGCTGTCGGAACTTTTTCTGCTCTTAACTGCTTTGTGATTTTTGCACTTCCGT
>CALCFD010000020.1 GCA_937900695.1 uncultured Eubacterium sp.
ACTTACGCTGTTCCCAATCTCCAGCATCAACAAACTCTTTAAAGCGTAATTTAGGCACCAATTTTTTCTTCTTTTCCATTTAAACCACCACCAATTCGCTCATCATTGCTGCTAGCTCATTTTCAAGATCTGCAATTTGATTATCGAGTTCAGTTATAGTTTCCTTATACCTTTCATGCAAAACTCTTAAAGTTTCAAGCTCTTTTTTAACTGGATTTTCAACAAGTTCCATAAATTTATTTTCAATCTTTCCAAACCACTTATCAAAAACAAACTCATCAATCTGTTCTTCGGTTAAATCAGCATAGCTTTCTTCAACTTTTTTATCTAGCTTAACTTCATCATTTTTTATTTCCTTATTTATTGAAGCCTTAGATTTAAATAAATTTGCAACTTTGTTTAATAGACTATATTCTTCTGTTCCTTTTGAAACCTTTTTTAACTCTTCCTTAACTAACTTATTTTCAATAACTTCACCAGATTCACCTAATGTACTACCTAAAGTATTAGCTTCTATAGAATCCTCTTCTTTTGCTTTTTCTGATAGCTCTTCTATTTCACTATCAATTTCTGCTATTTTGTTTTTCTTTGTTTCTATAGCATCTATCTCATCTTTATATAGCTTAACTTTTAAACTATCATTTGGAATTATAGTTCCCTTCCAGCCATCTTGCTCTTCTCTTTTATTTTTACCACTTCCCTTAGTTACCATATTTGCTTCAACACTTTTAGCAGCATCATAAAAATCTGATTCTTGAATAATCTCTAAATCATGATGTAGTGATTCCTTCCATACCTCTGCAATAATTTGATACCCTTCATAAATATCAATATTTTCATATTCTTTTAGAGCATTTTTAATCTCATTTAGCATCTCTTCTCTAATTACATTTAATTCTGCATCAGACTCTATAGATTTTAATTTATCCCAATAATACGCTACATATTCTTTTGTTAGGTTTTTAATGTCTTCTTTTTCTTTTTTAAGAACTTCACTCTGTAATATTTCCTTAGTTAAATCTTCGATACTTTTATTTAAACTAACATATCCATCTCTAATTTCATCAGTAAAATCATTTAATATTTCACCAGCTATATTATTTAAAATTTCAAGACTCTTTATATTTTCTTTAGGGATACCTCCAAATAAACAAGCATCTACATCATATGGGATTTCTTCATCCAAGCTTGTCACATATCTAGGAATGTTTAAATTTGAGTCATTAGCTAAAATTTCTTCCCTGCTTGCTAGATGACTGTATCCTGTTTTTTCTGTTCTATTTATATATGTATCAACAATGCGCGCTATATCTTTTTCTTGTAATACATTTTGCTTTCCTTCCTTAATAAAATCTTTTGATGCATCGATTATTAAAACAGGCTCTCCAAGATTTCTATTTTTCTTTAAAATCATAACAATAACAGGAATACCAGTATTAGTAAACAAGTTATTTGGCAATCCGATAATTGCATCTATATAATTTTTTTCTAGCAATTTTTCCCTGATAGTTCCTTCAGAAGCTCCTCTAAAAAGTACACCATGAGGCAATACAATTGCCATTGTTCCGTTAGTTCCTAAGTGATATAATCCATGCATTAAAAATGCATAATCCCCTTTATTATCTGGTGGCAACACTCCTGCAACTTGAAATCGTGGATCACTTACTTTAACACCAGCTTTATTCCAATTTTTTAAACTATAAGGTGGATTCATAACTACAGCATCAAACTGAACTCCTTCATTTGGACGTTCTGGATCTTCAGGCCAGTCCTGTGCTAATGTATCTCCATTTTTTATAGTCATCTTTCCAGGAAGTACATCATGAAGTAATAAGTTCATACGAGTCAAATTATATGTCGAAGTATTCTTTTCCTGTCCATAATAACTTAAATTCTTTTTGCTATCTTTATCAAGATGCTTTGCTACTGTAAGAAGTAAAGACCCTGAACCTACAGTAGGGTCATAGATGGACGTGATTTTACCATTGCATGACTTAGCAACAATCTGAGCCATTACTTCACTAACCATAGCAGGTGTATAGAATTCTCCGGCTTTTTTGCCAGATTCCATAGCAAACTGTCCAATCAAATACTCATATGCATCACCAAGTATATCTCCTCTTTGCAATGCAACCATATCTAAATCTGCAAATAGTAATATAAGTTCTTTAATATTTCCACTTCTTGTTTTTAAATCAGAACCTAAAGCAGTATCAGTTAAATCAAGATTTGAGTTTGAAAAAAGACCAATAAAATCATCCGCATCTGCTGTTGTTTGAATATTTCTTTCAAAATTATTTAAACTATCAATAATCTTTTGAACCTCAAAAGTGCCATTGTTTATATCTTCAATCCATTTGTGATATAAATATTGAGGTTCAATATGATATCCTAAAACTTGATTTATCATATCTGTTAAGTTCTGTCCGAATTGTTCATAAGCCTCTGCATAAGCCTTAACTAAATCTTCAGGCGAACTCTTTTTTAATCCACTAGTAGTTCTAAATGTTTCTAATGTTTTATCTGATAAAAATTTATAAAACATCAAACCTAACATATAATCTTTATATCTACTAGCATCCATTGCACCTCTAAGCTCATTGGCACCAGCCCATAATCTATTTTTTATTGCTTCTGATGTAATCATTTGATTTTACTCCCTAATATCAGTTTTAACTGAACCTATTACTTAGGTTCAGTTATATTTATTTTAACATAGTACCTCTGTTTATGCAGTTAAAACTTTATATTAAAAAAGCCGCATTAGCCAATTCTCACTGGTTAATACGACTTAATTTTAAAAATAATTTGATTATAAATCTACACCGATGTTTTCCTGTCTTTCGATGTTATGCTTATCTGCATATCCAGATAAAATCATAGTTAGGGCACCGTCGCCTGTTACGTTACAAGCAGTACCGAAGCTATCCTGTAATGCGAAAATTGTTAACATCAAAGCTGTACCAGTCTGATCAAAACCAAGAACACCTGTAATTAGACCTAAAGAAGCCATTACTGTACCACCTGGAACACCAGGAGCACCAATAGCAAATACGCCTAATAATAGACAGAATAAAATCATAGTTCCAACAGATGGCATCTGTCCATAAAGAATCTGAGATACAGTCATTACAAAGAATACTTCAGTTAATACAGATCCGCACAAATGGATATTTGCAAATAACGGAATACCAAAATCAACCATATCATCTCTTAAAGTAGGTTGTGACTTTTTAGCACATTTTAATGCAACTGCTAAAGTAGCAGCAGAAGACATAGTTCCTACAGCTGTAATATATGCTGGTCCATAATTTTTAACAACGTTTAAAGGATTCTTTTTTGAGTATGCCCCACCGATGAAATAAAGTAATGCAAGCCAAATATAGTGACCTATCATTACAATAACAATTACTTTTAAGAATACTGGTAACTGTTTTGTAATAGTTCCTTCATAAGATAAAGCACAGAATGTTAGCGCGATGAAAAATGGTAATACTGGGATTACAATTTTTGATACTACATCTAAGACAATCTTCTGGAATTCTTCTAAAATTGCTGTTATTGTCTTAGCTTTTGACCATGTTGCTGCAAGACCAATCAATACTGAGAACACAAGTGCACTCATTACACCCATAATCTGTGGGATTTCAAGCTTGAAAATAACATCTGGAAGCGCTTTTAGACCTTCTACCTCTGAAGCAATATTCAAATGAGGAATTAGTCCATATCCAGCTCCTGTTGACATAAATGCTGCACCAATTGAAGATACATAAGCGATAACAAGCGCTACACCTAACATTCTTGATGCATTGTTACCAAGCTTTGTGATGGAAGGTGCAATAAATCCGATAATAATTAGCGGAACGCAGAAGTTGATAAATTCGCCTAATACGAACTTAAGAGTTACTACTACATTCATAACACTTATATTAGCTACCTGTCCAATTAAGATACCTATCACCACGCCTAATAGTAAACGAAATGGTAGGTTTGAAAATAGCTTTTTCACAATAAACCTCCTATAATTAATACAAATTTACCTTAAAACAAAGTATAAAATTCATTATAGCACATTTATTACATCTTCGCTCTTTCTTTTTGGTACAAAATAGTCTTTATTTTCATCAAGATAATATGCTACTTCTCCTTGTGACATATCTACAATAGTAGAATTATGAGTTGGATAACCAAAGCCTATAACGCTTTGTATAACCATATTTTTAGGAATATCACAAACTTTATATAGTTCTTCTCTTTTTACATTATCAATTATACAGCTTCCTACGCCATGATTCCAAGCTGCTAATGTTAAATTGCTCATTGCAAGTCCGGCATCTGTATCAACCCACTTTGATTTATCCTTTTCATCATAAAGAACGATAACAAACATAACTGGCTTTTCACCTTCTTTTGGTTCTCCTAGTTCTTTAGGTAATCTAGCTGCCCACTTTGTTAAAGGAAATACCTTTTCAACTATATTTTCATCTCTTACAAAAATATATTTAAGAGGCTGAAGATTTGCAGCACTTGATGCAAGTCTTAAAGACTCCATCATATCTTCTATTACATTATCTTCAATCTTATGAGACTGGTCAAATCTTCTGTAAGTTCTTCTAGTCTTTAAAAGTTCCATCAATTCCATAGCTTACCTCCAAATTATTTAATACCTTTAACTTCATATCCAGCATCAACTACAACCTTTGTTAAAGCTTCGTCTGAAACTTCTTCATCCATAGTTACAACTGCATTTTTTTCTTCTAAGTTTACATCTACATTTTTAACGCCATCGACCTTTTCTAAAGCATCATTTACATGTTTAACACAATGCATACACATCATACCTTCAACCATAATTGTCTTTTTCATTTCCTCGTCTCCTTTTTCATCAATTTCTTTTTCTTTTAAATGTTCATCTATTCTTTTAGCCTTGAAAAATCTCAATCTCAAAGCATTTCCTACTACAAATACCGAACTAAAACTCATAGCAGCAGCCCCTATCATAGGACTTAACTTAAGTCCTATGGATAAATAAAATACACCTGCTGCTACAGGGATGCCTATTACATTATAGAAAAATGCCCAAAACAAATTTTGCTTTATATTTCTAATAACTTGATTACTTAGCTGAATAGCTGTCGATACATCCAGTAAATCGTTTTTCATCAACACTATATCTGCTGATTCCATTGCTATATCTGTACCTGCACCAATTGCAATACCAACATCTGCCCTTGCTAATGCTGGCGCATCATTTATACCATCACCAACCATAGCGACTTTTTTTCCTTGTTCCTCAAACATCTTAACATGAGTTTCCTTATCTTGAGGAAGAACCTGAGCTATTATTTTATCTACTCCAACTTGCTTGCCTATAGCCTTTGCAGTTTTTTCATTATCTCCTGTAACCATGAGAACTTCTATTCCCATAGATTTTAGTTCATTAATAGCATCTTTACTTGTTTCCTTTACAACATCCGCCACAGCAATTACGCCAATTAAATCTTCGCCTGCTGCAAAATACATCGGTGTTTTACCTTTTTCAGCTAAGGCTTCACCCTTAACAAAAAGTTCATCATCATTTTTATCTGAGAATGCCTCTTTCATCAATGCCAAGTTTCCTGCATAGCAAAGTTCTTCGTCTATCATAGCCTTTAAGCCTCTTCCAGGAATCTGCACAAACTCCCTTGAAGATACTAAAGAAACCTCTCTATCTTCACAATAATTCACTATTGCCATTCCTAGGGGATGTTCTGATAATTTTTCCATAGCATAAGCAACTTTTAAAAGCTTATCTTCTTTTACATCCTCTGCACAAATCACATCTGTAACTGTTGGCTTACCTAAAGTTACAGTTCCAGTTTTATCAAGGATTATAGCATCTACACTATGTAAAGTTTCAAAACTTTCGGCTGATTTTATAAGAATTCCGTTTGTTGCTCCCTTACCGGTTCCTACCATTATAGCAGTTGGTGTAGCAAGCCCCAAAGCACATGGACAAGAAATAACCAATACAGAAACGGCCATCGATAAAGCAAACTCTATACCCATTCCCATAAACATCCAAACTGCAAATGTAACTACCGCAATAGCTATAACTACTGGCACAAAAACGCCACTTACTTTGTCTGCAAGTTTAGCTATGGGAGCCTTAGATGATGTAGCTTCATCAACTAACTTAACTATCTGTGAAAGAGTCGTTTCATCACCTACATTTGTGGCTTCCATTTTAAAATACCCGCTCTTATTTACAGTTGCACCTATGACTTTATCTCCTTGCTTTTTATCAACAGGAATGGACTCTCCTGTTATAGCAGCTTCATCTAACGATCCGTTACCTTCTATGATAATTCCATCTACAGCTACTGCTTCTCCAGCTTTAACTATTAATATATCACCTTTTATAACATCATCTGCTGAAATAACTTCCTCTTTATCACCTCTTAAAACTGTTGCAGTTTTAGGTGCCAAATCCATAAGTTTTGAAATCGCATCTGAAGTTTTACCCTTAGCTCTTGCCTCAAAAAACTTGCCTAAGGTTATAAGCGTTAAGATCATAGCAGCTGACTCAAAATAAATATCCATGGCAAAATGATGAGCCATGGAAAGTTGTCCATGACCTAAACCGTAAGCAATTTTATAAATAGCATATATACCGTACAAAATCGATGCACCTGAGCCTATGGCAATAAGTGAATCCATATTAGGAGCCTTCTGTACCAATGTCTTAAATCCTATTTTATAAAATTTGAAATTCACAAAAACTACAGGTATTAAAAGTAAAAACTGTGTAAATGCAAAAATCATCGCATTTTCATCACCTAATAAAATTTTAGGAAGTGGCCATCTCATCATGTGTCCCATAGAAATATAAAATATAGGGACTGTAAATATTAGAGAGATAATAAGTCTAAGCTTCATCTTTTCAGCTTCTTTTAAAGCCACATCCACTGCATTATTATCAGATTTTGCTCCTTTATTTTTTCCATTGTCAACATATGCTCCATATCCAGCATTTTTGACAGCTTTTATAATTTCATCTGCGCTTGTAGTATCCTCATCATAAGAAACTACCATAGAATTTTTAAGTAAATTAACACTTACTTCATCAGTTCCTTCCATGGCAGATACTGTTTTTTCAACTCGTGCAGAGCATGCCGAACAAGTCATACCAGTTATATCAAATTTTTCTTTTTTCATAATATTACTCATCTTTCTCAATATTTCTATGTGTACATTACTGTATTATTTTACCACAAATTATGTTATAATAAACTAGCTATTTAAAAAAAGTTAGGAGGTATTAACTCGTGAATAAATTACTAATAGTTGATGATGAAATTAAGATTAGAACCGTTATTAGAGAATACGCTGAATTTAATGATTATATAATTGATGAAGCTGCTGATGGCCTTGAGGCTGTAAGTAAAGTAAAAGAAAATGATTATGATATTATCGTTATGGATATTATGATGCCTAAGCTTGACGGCTACAGTGCTTGTAAGGAAATAAAGAAGATTAAAAATATTCCTGTTATTTTACTTTCTGCTCGTAGCGAAGAATACGATAAGTTATTTGGTTTCGAACTTGGTATTGATGATTATGTGGTTAAACCATTTAGTCCTAAAGAGCTTATGGCAAGAGTAAATGCGGTATTGACTAGACACAGGGCTGTTGCTGCTGCTCATGCAACTATGCATTCAACTGTTGCAAGCGAACATCCAATTTATGAATTTAAAGGTCTTAGAGTTGATACTGGTGGTAGAACAGTTACTGTAAACGATGAAAAAATAGAACTTACTCCAAAGGAATATGATCTTTTATGCTACCTAATAGAGCATAAAAACATCGCACTTTCAAGAGAACAGCTTCTTGGCGATATTTGGGGCTATGATTTTTACGGTGACGATAGAACTATAGATACTCATATTAAAAATCTAAGAAACCATCTTGGTGAATACAGAGATTACATAGTAACATTAAGAGGAGTTGGATATAAATTTGAAGATTGCTAAAGCTATTATTTTTAGCTTTATATAATCATAAACCTTTATTTTAGAAGCAGTACCACTTGTCGTTTCGGACGTTATGATATCGGCTTTTGCAGATGTCGCGGTGGCTATGCTTCTTTTTTTATAAAATCATACATTATCTAAACTCTTAAGTTAAAATTATTAAAAAGTTGATACATCCTAAATTTTAATTTATACTTGTATTAGTTAATAAATTAATGAACACCAAAATTTAAAGCTTCATATGCAGAAAGGATATAAGTTTGAAAATCAAGTTTAACTTTAAGAGCATACGATTCAAAGTATGGATGTATTTTTTAATACTTATTATGGTTATGCTATTTTTGATTTGGTTTCTCCAGATTTTCTTTTTAAATAATTACTATGAAAAAATGAAAGTTATAGAAACTCAAAAGACCATAGCAACTATAACCGACAACTACAAAAAAATGGAGCAAGATGCCTTCTTTGATAAAGTCAAAACATTAGTTGACAGCGATGATATTTTCGTAAAAGTTATCTCTAAAGATAAAGATATCTTTATTTCAAACGAGCAAGTTATCGCTTACAAAAAAGAAATTCAAAAAGTTGAAGATGCTTTGCAAGCTGTTTCAATAAATGAAAACAGTATTGCTCTTACCTTAAAGGGCGAAAAAACCCAACGTGAAACTTGGGTTTATGCAGGATATTTAGATGCATCACATGATACAATACTTTATGTCATCGCACCTTTATATCCAGTATCATCTACAATTAATATACTGCAAAACCAGCTTATATATATATCTTTAATTTCATTGATATTCGCCTTCGTCCTTTCTGTATATATATCATCTCGAATTGCAAAGCCAATTTCAGATATTACAGAGGGGGCAAATAAATTATCTAACGGAGAATATGGTATAACATTTTCAAGTAATTATGCTTACTCTGAAATTAACGAACTTGCAAATACGCTAAATAAAGCTTCATCTGAACTTGAAAAATCCGTAAATCTTCAAAAGGATCTTATGGCCAATGTTTCACATGACCTTAAGACCCCACTTACAATGGTCAAATCATACGCTGAAATGATTAGAGATTTGTCAGGTGATGTACCTGAAAAACGTAATGCTCATCTTCAAGTAATTATAGATGAAGCAGATAGACTTAACACACTTGTTAATGATATCTTAACACTTTCAGCAGTTCAAGCAGGTACCCTTGAACTTCATGTAACTAAGTTTAGTATCAAGGAATTAGCTGCTTCTCTAATACAACCATATGAACTTCTTGAAAAGGATGGATATCACATCATGTTCAACTGCAGACAAGATGTTTTAGTAGTTGGCGATGAAGAAAGGATCAAACAAGTTGTTTCCAACTTACTAACAAATGCAATAAAATATTGTGGTGAAGATAAAAAGATATTTGTAAATATAAAAAAATGGGGTAAACGTGTTCACTGTGAAATCGTAGATCATGGTCAAGGTATTAAACCTGATGAACTACCATATGTTTGGGAACGATATTACAAATCTAGCACAAATCATGTTAGAGCAACTAAAGGTTCTGGTATCGGTTTATCAATCGTAAAAGAAATCTTAACTGCTCACAATGCCAGATTTGGAGTTGAAAGTAAGGTTGGTCGAGGCACAACATTTTGGTTTGAACTAGAAGTTGCACCTGAACCAAAACCGCCTAAAGAAAACTGGCACAAATTGCTTCATTAATATCTTTTACACCTTGTATCAATACATCATCTCCCATACTGGAACCTAGCTTTTTAGCGTTTCCACATGGGAGTATTATTTTTTTGAAGCCCATACGAACTGCCTCCTTAACAATCTTTTCAGCATTTTGAACATTTCTAAGTTCTCCTGTAAGACCGATTTCACCTAATAAAATAGTCTTATCACTAAAGGCCTTATCTCTAAATGATGAATAAATAGACATAGCAACACTAAGATCAGTATAAGTACCTTCTGGCTTAAGCCCTCCTACGACATTTACATAAATATCTTGATTTAACAATGAAAGTCCAGCCTTACGTTCTAATACAGCTATAATCATATTTAATCTTGCAATATCAATACCTATGGCAGTTCTTCTAGCAAACCCTATATTTGTAGTAGAAGTAAGTGCCTGTATTTCAAGTAAAAGCGGTCTTGTTCCCTCATATACAGCAGTAACAGTTGAGCCTTCTCTTGCCAACGTCATACCTTCTAAAAATGTTTGAGATAGATTTTCAACCTCTTCTAAACCTTGCTGGGCCATCTCAAAAGCACCTATTTCACTAGTTGTGCCAAATCTATTTTTAAAAGATCTTAAGATACGAAGCTCATGATTTCTCTCCCCTGTAAAATGAAGTACACAATCAACTAAGTGTTCTACAATCTTAGGTCCTGCAAGTTCTCCGCTTTTAGTCACGTGTGCGACTATAAATATAGGAATACCTTCCATTTTTCCTAAGCGCATCATCTCGTTTCCGCATGCTCTAACTTGAGACACACTTCCCGGAGCAGCATCAAGTGCTGCCGTATAAGTAGTTTGAATAGAGTCAACTATTAAAAAATCAGCTTGCATAGCTTTAGCACACTCTGAAATGTTTTCCATATTAGTTTCAGATAGAACCATAAGATTATCACTTAGGTTAGGACATATGCGATCAGCTCTCATTTTAAGCTGTATCTCTGATTCTTCTCCTGAAATATATAATACTCTTTTACCTGCAGTTGCAATATTATTTGCAGCTTGCATAATAAGCGTAGATTTACCAATACCAGGCTCTCCCGAAATTAGTGTAAGTGAACCTTTTACCATACCTCCACCAAGCACTCTATTTAACTCACCTATACCAGTATCTATCCTGTCTTCTTGCTTATTTGCACATATATCTTTAAGTTTATTTGCCTTAGCTGTCTTGCCACCTTTGCTGCTACTTCTCCTTCTAGGATCATCTTCTTTAGCTGGTAAAACTTTTTCCTCAACAAAAGAGTTCCACGCACCACATATACACTGCCCCATCCACTTTGGACTCTCATAGCCACATTCCTGACAAACAAATATCGTTTTAGCTTTTTTAGCCATTATTTACACCTCTCTTGCGAACACACGTTCTTTTTTATTAATTATACTTTTAGCTTTTCAGTTTGTCAAGACACTGTCTTTTGTTTTCAACCCTATTAACTGTGCAAATCATAATAACTGCACCGATAGCTGTAACAATAGTTGAAATAAGAGTTAGAGTACTAACACCAAAATAATCTATAACTATTCCTCCTATAACTGAACCTATAATCGTTGTAATAGTAGTCATCATAACATATAAAGATTGGCCTTTAACAGCCTCTCCTTCGCTCATTATCTCATCAATAAAATGAACCATAGATGGCATAAACAAAGCAAAAGAAAATAACTGTAAAAATTGAGCCATTATTATAACTGTCACCGAATTTGCTAAGTGACAAATTCCAATTTCTAGTGTATAACAAATGGACGCCACCTTAAGCATCGACTGACAGCTAAACCTTTTTCTTAGCTTATCAAAGCATATAAGAGTAGGAATTTCTAAAAATGCTAAAACAGAAAATACTATTCCCATATCCTCGCTACTTCCACCTACGTTATTAACTATTTGAAGCATAAAACTATTTAAAATTTGATTACTAAAAAACACACCAACAACGCCTACATTTACAACAAAAAACATCTTATGTCTTTTTACAAAATCTATTAAGTTGATTTTTTCCTTAGTGATATCATTATCTCTTATTAGATTTTTATCTTTATTTATTCTCTTTGCATTATCAAAATGCTTTTTAGTAAAAATCAAGCTTATCAAAAGCAGAACTAAAACTATTTCTCCAGAAATAGGCAAAACAACCACACCATACTTTTCTACGACACTGCCTAACACTGCGCATAAAATAGCATAAGTAAATGATCCAAAACTTCTAGTCACACCAAAATTAATATAAAATCCGCTTTCTTGAAGCTTAAAGTTAAGTGTATTAAAAAACGGCTGTAATATAGTAATCCATGCTATAGTCAAAATATAAATAGTAGCAAGTGCCATACTCGCTCCCTTAAAAGCAAACATCAATGCCGTAAAAACTATAAGCATCACCGTCATAACCTCTGTTATACCAATAAGAGAAATCTTCTTTGTTCTATCAGCAAAATCCGCCAAGAATGGCTGTATTGCCACCGCTAAAAGATTTCCTACAGCAATAATAAATCCTATCTGTGAGTTGTTAAAACCCTTAGCCAACAAAAACACTGAAGCAAAACTATAAACAACTCCAAATGACATCCAATAAGTACCATGTATAGCACCATAATCTATATTTAATAGTTTTCTCATTTTATACCTCCTACACTAACATATATAATAACAAATAATTATCAAAAAAAGAAACTCACAGAGAAGAAATATTCTTCTCTGTGAGTTATTTTTTATTTATTAAGTTATAAGTGTTAGTGAAGTCTTATTTATCTTCGCCTGCTTGATGAGCAGCAATTATCTTTTCAGCAATCTGCTGTGGAACTTGTTCATATCTGGCAAATTCCATTTCAAAAGCACCTCTAGCCTGAGTCATAGATCTTAATATGATTGAATAATCAAATAACTCAGCTTGTGGAGCTTCAGCTAATATCTTCTGATCTCCATTGCTCTGAGGTTCCATACCTAAAATCTTACCTCTTCTCTTATTCATATCACCCATTACATCGCCCATGTAATCTTCTGGAACTAAAATTTCTAATTTCATAATAGGTTCTAGCAATACTGGTTTAGCTTCTAAGATACCTTTCTTAAATGCAAGTGATGCAGCGATCTTAAATGCCATTTCGTTAGAGTCTACATCATGGTAAGAACCATCATATAAATCAGCCTTAATATTAACTACTTTGCAACCAGCTAACGGACCTTTTTCCATAGATTCGATTAATCCCTTTTCAACTGCAGGAACATAGTTCTTAGGAATTGATCCACCAAATAGAGATTCAGTAAATTCAAATTCTTCAGTTGAAGGAGAAAATCTAATATGTACATCACCGTACTGTCCTGCTCCACCTGACTGTTTTTTATGTTTACCCTGAACATCAGAATTTCCTTTTATAGTTTCTCTATAAGCAATCTTCTGAGGAACAGTTTTAACTTCTACGCCAAATCTATCCTTTAGTTTAGCCATAATTATGCCTAACTGAATTTCACCCTGTCCACCAAGCAATGTCTGATGAGTTTCATTGTTTCTTTCAATTACAAATGATGGATCTTCTTCTCTCAATTTAGCTAATCCTGAGAATACCTTATCTTCATCTTTTTTCTCAGCTGCTTCGATAGCAACATATAGTGATGGCTTTGGATAATCTAAAGGTAAATATCTTATAATATCACTCTTATCACAAAGAGTATCACCTGATAATGTGTGCTGAAGTTTAGAAACTGCTACAATATCTCCTGCCTCTGCATAGTTAAGTTCTTCCTGATGGTTACCTCTTAAGAAGAATAACTTACCAATTTTTTCGATTTTACCAGTTCTTTCATTTAAAACTTCTGTACCAGCTCTTAACACACCAGCAACGACCTTCATAATAGAAATCTTACCTACAAATGGGTCAATGATAGTCTTAAATACAAATGCAGATACAGGACCATCAACAACTGAAATCTTTTCAACCGGTTCGTTATTATCATTAAATCCTTTATATGGACCATGCTGCAGAGGTGTAGGAACATAAGTTACCAATAAATCTAGTAAACCTTCAGAACCCTTCTGTAATTCAAATGCAGCTGACAATACAGGTACCATAGCTCCATCTGCAATACCTTCTGCTAATCCCTTCTTGATTTCTTCTTCAGTGAAATTATCACCGTTAAAGTATTTTTCCATAAGAGCATCGTCTGTCATAGCGATAGCTTCTTTAAGTTCTTCATCAATTTCTGTTGTAATAGGCCAACTAAATGGAATTAGATGATCACCAAATTTTTCTTTTAGTTCACCAAATGTCTTGTAATAATCAAATTCATCTTTATCTCTTTTATTAATTACAATAAATCTAGGCTTCTTATATCTCTCACATGCTTTCCAAGCCTGCTCAGTTCCTACCTGAATACCTGCTCCAGCATCTACTAAAATAATAGCTGCTTCTGCTGCTCTTAGTGCTGCATTTACTTCACCTACAAAATCAAAGTACCCTGGAGTATCGATAAAGTTAATCTTGTTTTCCTTCCAAATTACAGGAACTACTGAAGTATTAATAGAGTATCCTTTTTCTTTTTCCATCTTATCATAGTCAGATACTGTATTACCTTCTTCTACTTTACCCATTTTATCTATTGCGCCAGTTTCTTTAAGAACTGATTCTAGGAATGTAGTCTTACCGCATCCACCATGTCCTAAAAGTGCAACGTTTCTGATAGTTTCGCTTGTATAGCCTTTCATAATAAGCCCTCCTATTTTCAATTGATATCTTGAGTATAACACAATTGTATATTTTTTATCAATAAATTTTCTGAATTTTATAACATATTTTATAAATTAATTTTTTTATTACTCTCATATAATTCATTTTTCTATTTTTTATGTTGTATCACCATTTTTTTACACATTATACCAACATTTATTCCACAGGAATGGCTTCTGCTATTTTTTCAACAATCCTTTTTAGCCTATCTATATTATTTGCCCGAAGCAAAGGCATCGTACATACTTATGGGACTGCAGGAAATGAAAAAAAGGCCACTATATAGTGACCTTTGATAATTAGGAATTACTGCAAAAAGTTGCTCCTCTTTGTACTGAACTTTTCATGTTTCTAACTTTACTGTAAAATCACAGCATTATTGCCAGTGATTAATATTAAATCTCTACACCATCACGAATCATATATAAAAGTGAATTACAAATAGCTGCAGCAATATTACTGCCACCTTTACGACCACGAGCTACAATATATGGCGTATTTGCTAAATCCAAAATTAATTCTTTTGATTCCACTACATTTACAAAGCCAACAGGTACACCAATAACTAATTCAGGTTTAAGAACACCATCTTTTACAAGCTCATAAATACGAACTAATGCAGTTGGAGCATTGCCAATAGCAAAAATAACTGGTCTTCTGAGTTCTGCCGCTTTATTTATACATGCAGTTGCTCGTGTAGTACCATTGGCTTTAGCTGCAGTTGCCACATCATCATCTGCCATAAAACAAAGAACTTCACCACCGTATTTGCCAAGTTCTTTTTTGTTAATGCCCGCCTTAGCCATATTTGTATCAGTCACAATAGTAGCGCCATTTTTAATTGCAGCTATAGCATTTTTGACTGCATCCTTTGAAAAAACTAAATTTTCTAAGTAGTCAAAATCTGCACTAGTGTGAATAGCCCTTTTAACTACAAGCTTTTCTAAAGGATCTAAATCAGTTTTTAACATTTCACTTTCTATTATTTCCATGCTGCGTTTTTCGATGTCAGCTGGAAGAACATTTTGTAAAGTTACCTTTTCACTCATTTGCTTCCCCTCCTATTTTATTTAACTTAAAGATCTAACATTTCATATATTTTTTTCATATTTAAAGCTTTACGAACACCTTTCGCAAGCTTTACATACTGTTCTTCTTTGTATTCCTCTACATTGACCGATTTAGCTTCTGTATCATCTAGTCCTTTAGCTTTTAATAAGGCTGATACGATTTCATTGGCAACTCCTTCTTTATCAAAAATTCCATGAACATAAGAACCGTAAACGTTACCATTTGAAAGACCATCTATTTTTTCTTCTCCATTAAGAGACTTTAGTGAGGTCATATTTATACCGCCATTGATTTTTGTTGTACCCATGTGAATTTCATAGCCTTCAAGATCAAGACCTTTAAGGCCTGAAAAAATACCATCAACATTATTAAAAGTACCATCAACTCTAGTGCGAATCTTATCCTTTTCAAAAACAGTTTCAGTAGGTAAAAGAGCCATTCCTGCCATAGTGCCACCATGCTCTACACCGTAAGGATCTGACAGAGTTTCACCTAGCATCTGATAGCCACCGCAAATACCAAATACAGCTTTGCCAGCAGCAGCAAGCTTCTTAATTTTAGCCTCTATACCATTTTGTCTCATCCACAAAAGATCTTCCATCGTATTTTTTGTACCAGGTAAGAAAATCATATCAGGATTACCTAAATCATCTGGATTTTTAACGTAACGAACCTTAACTCCTGGAACAGATTCAAATACGCTAAAATCTGTAAAATTTGAAATTCTAGGCGTTCTGATAACAGCCATATCAATTAAAGCAGGTTCGTTTTTTCTATCAAATCTCTCAGTTAGACTGTCCTCATCATCTATATCTACGTCAAGATAAGGAACTACACCTACCACGTCTTTTCCTGTAATTTCTTCTAATGTTTTAAGGCCCGGTGATAAAATACTTTCATCACCTCTAAACTTATTTATTACTAGACCTTTTACTCTTTGCTTTTCATCATCATCAAAAAGTGCCATAGTACCAACTAAGGAAGCAAAAACACCTCCTCTGTCGATATCTCCAACAAGAAGAACAGGAGCATCGGCCATCTTAGCCATAAACATATTTACTATGTCATTTTCTTTAAGATTGATTTCAGCAGGACTTCCAGCTCCTTCTATCACAATAATATCGTTTTCCTCTGAAAGCTTATTAAAAGCCTTCTTTACTTCAGGTACTAAAACCCTTTTTTGCTTGTAGTATTCTTTTGCACTCATATTTTCCCAAACTTCGCCATTTACAATAACTTGAGAGCTAGTATCGTTAGTTGGCTTAAGCAATATGGGATTCATTAAAACTGAAGGTTCTACGCCAGCCGCTTCGGCTTGGGCCACTTGAGCTCTACCCATCTCAAGACCTTCCTTAGTAATAAAGCTATTTAAGGCCATATTTTGCGATTTAAAAGGTGCTACTTTATAACCATCCTCTTTAAAAATTCTACAAAGTGCTGCTACAAGAACACTTTTGCCTGCATTTGACATTGTTCCTTGAACCATAATAGCTTTAGCCATGGTAAACCTCCTTTATCGTTTTTATAAAATAATCATTTTCGTTTGGATTTCTCACTGCGATTCGTAAATAGTTATCATTTAATCCAGGATAGTTTCCGCAATTTCGGATTAAAATACCTTTTTCTTTCATCTTGTCACAAAGATATTTTCCATCTAATTTAAATGTCTTAAAAAAAATATAATTAGCAGTAGGCTCAAAAACTTTTAAACCTATCTCTTTTAAACAATTGCACAACCTAATGCGCTCTTGATTAATCATATCAAGAGCTTTATTAAAATACTCCTTTTCATCTAATGCCGCTATTCCTCCAGCTTGTGCCGGAGTTGACACACTCCATGGCTGACCACAAGCAAAGACCTTATCTAACACTTCAATATTAGAAGACATGATATATCCAAGTCTAAAACCTGCCATAGCAAAGTTTTTTGTAAAAGCTTTCATAATAATTAAATTAGGATATTTATCTAAAAATTTCTTTAAAGAATATTCATCCTCCATACGAGTAAAACCTATAAAACACTCATCTACAATTACCATTATATTCTTCTTTTTTGCTTTATCCAAAATATCGATAAGAAGACTTCTCTCAGTTAAATTTCCAATAGGATTATTGGGATTACAAATAAAAATCATATCAAGATTATCAATTTCATCCATTTTCTCTATAAAGGCGCGACTCATCTTAAAGTCTTCCTCTTCCTTTAGATAATTGTAATAAACCTTGCTACCTACCATTCTTAAGGCATTTTCATATTCTGAAAACGTAGGTGCATTTACAAGTCCACATTTTGGCTTAAGAGCTAAAACCATTCTAAATATAAGGTCTGCTGCACCATTTCCACAAACGAGATTTTCCTCCTTAATATTTTCATATATAGCAAGCTTTTTAATCAGCTCCATACACATAGGATCTGGATAATTAAAACAAGTTTCAAGTGATTTTGCCGCTGCCTCAATTACACTTCTTGGAACACCCAAAGGATTTATATTTGCTGAAAAATCATAGATTTTTTTATCTTTACTAGCAGTATAAATATTACCGCCATGAGTATATGATTTCATATTAAGTAAACTCCAATTTCAACTATAACAACTAATAATATAACCATAGCAATCGATGCTGTATACATCAAATTATTTGCTTTTCTAATATCGATGGCCTCTGTTTCTTTTATTTTATCCCCGATAAATGGCTTTTTGTATACCTTTCCAAAGTATACTGCATCACCGGCAAGCTGTATATCCAAAGCTCCTGCACAAGCTGATTCTAGCTGAGCACTATTTGGACTAGCATGATTTTTTCTATCTCTTAAATAAATTTTTCCTGCATTTTTATAATCGTATCTAAGTACAAATGAGCCTATAATTAATAGCATTGCTCCTATTCTAGCAGGAATAAAGTTTGCCATATCATCTAACTTAGCAGCAAATCTTCCGAAAAATAAATATTTTTCATTTTTATATCCTATCATGCTATCTAGGGTATTTATAGCTTTATAGGCAAAAGCCAATGGAGCACCTCCGATGATAAAATAAAACATAGGAGCTATTACTCCATCTGAAGTATTTTCAGCTACAGTTTCAACTGCGGCTTTTGCAATTTGTTCTTCATTTAAGTTTTTAGTTTCTCTTCCCACAATCATAGAAAGAGCGTATCTTGCTCCATCTATATCCTTTTCCTTTAGCTTTTCACAAACTTTCATAGACTCAGTCTTTAGGCATTTGGCTGCTAAAATCTGATAACACATAATAGCATTTAAAATTAATAATAGTCTTTTGTCTATAAGATATCCACACCATATGATAAAAAATGGCACTACAAAAGCTAAAACAACTGTGAGAATAGAAAGAGACATTCCGCCTAAAAACTCTCCTTTTTGACTTTTAGGAAAAATCTTTCTTACAGCTTTTTCGCCTTTTGAAATGAAGTTTCCAATTAAGCAAATGGGATGAGGTAGCCAGTATGGGTCTCCTACTATCATATCCAATATAAATCCTATAACCAAGGCTATAATCAGGATTTCTATCATTTATTTCCTCCAAATTTATCAACTAAAAATTCTACCATACTGTCAATAGTAGCCTTTTTTGATATTTCAATCTGCATGTTATATTTACCAGCTTCCTCTGCAGTCTGCTCTCCTATACAAATAGCCTTAACCTTTGAAAAGTCAAGGCTCTTATTATTTGCAACAAATGCTTTAACCGTTGAAGCGCTTGTAAATGCAACTAAATCGATGGATTCATCGTAATTAACCAATCTATTTTCACTTTCGTAAACTGTATCATAAATAGGAATATCGTCAAATTGCAATCCTTTTGCAATTAAAGGTTTTGTAACTTCTGGTGTGCCTATTTTAGCCCTTGGAATAAGGATTTTTTCATCTTTCTTGCAGACTTCTGCAAGAGCCTTACCCATTTCAGCTCCATTGTATTTTTCTGGAATTAAATCCACAAAGATTCCCTTTTGTTCAATTACTTTAGCAGTTCCTGATCCAATAGCAGCAAACTTAATTCCTAAAAGATTTCTTACATCAACTTTGTTTTCCTTAAGAGCATCAAAGAAAATCTTAACTCCTGCAGGGCTAGTAAAGCCTATCCACTGATACTGTGAGATATTTTCTATAGCTTTATTTAGCTCATTGTTTTCTTTTATAGGAACAGTTTTAATAGATGGCATTAAAACCACTTCTGCCCCTAGTGCTTTTAATTTATCTGCTAGCTTTGAAGCTCTGTCCTTTGGGCGAGTCACTGCAATTTTAAGACCTGCTAGTTGGCGTTTTTCTGCCCAAGTAAATTCATCAGCAAGTGAGCAAACTTTACCAACTATAATTATTGCTGGCGTTTTTATTTCAGCTGCTAGGGCATCTTTATATAAGTTAGAAACTGTTGATACTACCCTTCTCTGATGAGCAGTAGTGCCTTTTTCTAAAACAGCTGCCGGCATATCTTTTGCCATTCCTGCTGCCATAAGGCCACTACAAATACGCTCCATAGAGCCAACGCCCATTAGAAAAATCAATGTTCCGTTTAGTCTAACTAAAGCCTCATAATCCACATCTGCTTCATCCGTGCTTTTGGTATGACCAGTTATAACATGAAAAGAAGATGTAAAATCTCTGTGAGTCACCGGGATGCCGTTATATGCTGGCACTGAAACTGCTGATGTTATGCCTGGAACGATTTCAAATGGAATATTATGTTCCACTAAAAGTTCTAGTTCTTCGCCACCTCTACCAAATACAAAAGGATCTCCTCCCTTTAGTCTAACAACCTTTTTACCTTCAAGTGCTTTTTCTAATAAAATCTTATTGATTTCATGCTGAGGTACAGGATGATTTCCAGCTACCTTACCTACGTTAATAGTTTCTATACTATCCTCTATCATAGATAAAATCCCGTCACCTACAAGCTTATCATAGACGATAACCTCTGCATTTTTTAATAGTTCCATGGCTTTTACTGTGAGTAGTCCAGGATCTGATGGACCTGCTCCAACAAGCCAAACCTTGCCAACTTTTTTATCTGTCATGATCCACATCCTCCTTTAACTTCATAGCTAAATCTATAGCCATCTTTACAGCCTCTTCGCTGTTTCCCTTTACATATCCTTTTTTATATTTTCCTGTATTTTCATCGGCATAAAGACCGTAAATTTCAATTTCTTCGTCATTTACATGAGCATAGGCACCGATAGGAGCGCTACAACCTCCGTCTAAAGCCGTTACAAATGCTCTTTCGGCCATAGCTTCTGTACGGCTTATCTTATCATCTATACACTCCAAGTAGCTATAATCTTCTCCTGCTCTACCTTGTACAACTAAAATACCTTGACCTGCTGCAGGTATCATCTCCTCTGGCGCAAATGTCTTAGTTATTCTATCTTCTAGGCCTACTCTTTTAAGTCCAGAATGAGCTAAGATAATGCTTCCAAACTCACCATCGTCTAATTTGCTTAAGCGAGTTATAACATTACCTCTGATGCTCTTGCTTTTATATCCAGGAAATATCTCAATTAGCTGTATATTTCTGCGAGCACTTGAACTTCCAATAGGCTTAGATAAATCAAGATTTTCTATATCTACTCCTTTAGGTAGCACTAGCGAATCAAAAGGATTACCGCGTTTGAAAAATGCTAAAAGGGGCAAATCTTCGCTAACCTCCATAGGCATATCTTTTAGACTGTGAACAGTAATATCAACTCTTTTATCCATAAGTGCCTTGTCAAGCTCTTTAACAAATAGTCCTTTGCCACCTATTTTGTCTAAAGTTTTATCTAAAATAATATCTCCTGTGGTTTTCATAGTAACAAGCTCTAGTTCAAGTTCTGGATGAGCCTTAGCGATTTCATCCATTACAAGTCTAGTCTGCATAACAGCAAGTTTACTTTCTCTACTTCCCACTACTACTTTTTTCTTTTTCATATTTCATCCTCAAATAGTTTTCTTATTTTATCTGTAACTTCTTTAGCTAATTTATGGTTAATCCCTTGAGCATTTACTCCCACCGTTATGTTATCTTTTAAAACTACACCTGGAAAAAAGAAATCACATGCTTCTTTTTTTGAAGAAATATTTACCATAATTCCTCTATTTTTAGCAAGTTCACTAATTGTTAAATTAAGTTCTTCATTAGATGTAGCAACTATTACAAAATCTGCTTCATCTAAATCCTCTTCCTTAAATTTACGTTTTGTTATAGCAATATTTGGTCTATTTTCTAAAGCAATTAGTTCCTCAGATATTTCAGGAGCCACTATTGCTATATTTCCAGTAAAATCCTTTAAAGTATTTACTCTTCTTGTAGCTATATTGCCACCACCAACAACTAAAATATTGCAACCACTAATGTTTAAAAACATAGGAAACCAATCTCTTTTTATATCAGCTTTTGAAAGTGTTTTTTCCTCTGTTTTAAAATCTAGCTCCTTTAAAATATTTTCGCCAAATTTTTCCTTTAGTATTGATACTACTTCATTATAGGATTTTCCTTCTTCCTCTGTAGGTCTACCTATTACAAGGGCCTTTATTCCCATTTCCTTTGCAGCCTTTATTTTTTCTAAAAAGCCACCAGCATTACCACTATCCTTAGTTACTAAAATTTCTGCACCAGTTTGCTTTATAAGTGCTTTATTCATTTCTACACCAAATGGTCCTTGCATGCAGATTAAATGATTCCCGGTAATCCCAATATCAGCACATTGCTCAACTACTCCTGACATAGGTAAAACTCTTGCATATATTCTTTTTTTATAATTATCTATCTTAGTAAATCTATTTAAATCTTTGCTACCTGTAGTAAACAAAAGTTTTTTATTACTTTCATTTAAATAGTTTATAGCTTGGTCAATATCATCTACCCAAATACATGTTTCATCAGTTTCATCTGCACTACTTTCTCTTAACAGCCTTAAATATGGTGTATCAGTTTCTCTTGCTGCCTCTTTGATATTGTCAGTTACTATCTGTGCGTATGGGTGGGTTGTATCTATAATCATATCAAATTCCTCTCTGTTCATAAGAGAAATCATATCATTTATAGTCATACGCCCTTGCAAAATATGAAGGCCAATTCTTTCCTTTGGTAAAAGACTCATACCATATTCTGTTGCTACACTACAGTAAATTTCAATATCATTACTAAATGATTCCACTAGTTTTCTACCTTCACTAGTTCCTGCAAATACTAAAAGCTTCGCCATTACTAAACTCCTTTATATCCTCTTGGAGTAACCATCTTACCATTGATATTTTTTGTTTGACTGTTACCAATAAACACTGTTGTAAACATATCAACCTTAGCCTCTCTAAGTTCTTTTAATGTCAAAACAGTAGCCTTTTGACCTTCTCTTCCTATATTTTGAACATATCCACATACTGTATCTTCAGATTTAATCTTTAATAAAATATCACAAGCTTTCTGTAAATAGTCATGTCTCTTTTTACTTGAAGGGTTATACAGACAGATTGAAAAATCTCCCTCTGCAGCACAAGCAAGCCTCTTTTCTATAAGTTCATATGGAGTCAAAAGATCACTTAAGCTAATAACTACAAAATCGTGAATAAGTGGTGCTCCTAAAACAGCTGCCCCACTACAAGCTGCTGTAATGCCAGGAACAACTTCAATTTCAACCTCAGGATAATCCTTTGAAACTTCAAACATAAGACCTGCCATACCATAAACTCCAGCATCCCCACTGCAAACAAGCGATACAGTCTGCCCTTTTAAAGCCTCTTCTAATACCATCTGACATCTGTCCACTTCCTTTTTCATAGGTGTAGACATAAGCTTCTTATGGCTAAACTTGTCCTTAATTAAATCTACATAAACTGTATACCCTATGATAACTTGGCTCTGTTCTAAAGCTTCCATAGCCATAGTTGTCATCTGATTTTCTTCTCCCGGGCCTAAACCCACAACAAATATTTTCATCTTTTTCTCCTTGTATTAGCTTTTAAGTGTATCTTTTTCAGCAGCTTTTAAAATGCCATTAATACACTTATCCCATTGATCTTTTGGAAGTGTTTCCTTTAATCCAAATATCAACTTATTAATGGCTCTTGCTGTTGCATCTCCCATTATCTTTTCTATCTTTTCTGTATTTTCTCTACCTAGATTTAAATCTTTAAGCTCTTTATCAGCTCTTAAAACCGCATCCTCTCTTGTTAATGAGATAATTTTTTTAGCTGATGGCACAAGCTTTCTAAACTCAAGCCAATTTAGAATATCATCTCTATATGTGCCTATAATCTGTCCAGCTTTAATTAATTCATCTTTAAAAAGCTCAGTATCCACTTGGCTCTCTAAGCCATCTATATCACATATTTTTACATTATAATTCTCAGAAATAGCAGGTTCTAAATCCCTTGGAACTGCCAAATCTAGCCATACTCCAGGTTCCTTAACAAAAACATCCTTAAGTCCTTTTACAGTAACGGTGTAGTGAGGACTTAAAGTAGCACTTATAACTATATCTGCCCTCGGAATGGCTTTATACCTCTCTTCATAAGGTATCATCTCACATCCTTTAGGTATTAAAGATTCAAACTCTTCGCCATGGTGATATTTTCTTCTCAAAGTCATCATAACATCAGCACCCTGACTCATAAGATGCTCTGCAATGAGTGCAGCCATCTTACCATTACCTATAATTAAACATTTTTTATCTTTAAGACTACCATACTCAAGTGTTAGCTCCTTAACACCACTAGTTGCAACAGAAGGATTGTATCCACTTAGCTTAATAGAAGTTTTAACCTTTTTAGCTGCTGTAATACTATTTTGAAATACCTTTTCTAAAGTTCTGCTAGTGCAACCTGATTTACGTGAAAGCTCAAGAGCATCTTTTATCTGAGCTATAATCTGGTCTTCTCCAAATACTCTGCTGTTAATACCACAAGCAGTAACCATCAAATGCTCAATAGCATCTTTGCCTTTTCTATCTACAAAAAATTCCTTAAAGCTATCATACGAAACTTCCTTTACTTCACACAAAAGCTCACCTGGGCTTTTTTCAATAGTTTCATCACAACTTATCCACATTTCTGTTCTGTTACATGTGGCTATTATTATGCAACCATCAACACCGGAAGTCTCCACTATTTTTTTCATGGCAGCCACAGACTCTTCCCTACCAAAAGAAAAAGCTTCTCTGTATTTTAAAGCCGCCATATTATGGTCGATTCCTACCATTTTAATTTGCATTATTTTTCTGCCTTTCTGAATTCATGGCTAAAGCCAGGATCATATAAAAGTGATCTATCATATTTATCACCTAAAAAACCGCCTACTAAAATCAAAGCTGTTTTAGTAATATCATTATCTTCAGCCATTTTCTTAAGTTCCTTAACAGTTCCTCTTACAACCTTTTCATCTGGCCAAGTCGCCTTGTAAACTATAGCTGCAGGAGTATCCTGGCTATAACCCCCAGCAATTAGCTCAGCTGAAAGTTTTTCTAACATACCTGTGCTTAAAAATATTGCCATAGTAGCACCATGAGCTGCAAAAGACCTTATACTTTCTCTTTCAGGTACAGGAGTTCTTCCTGCCATTCTTGTAATAATCACTGACTGAGAAACATTTGGCAATGTGTATTCTGCCTTAAGAGCTGCTGCAGCACCACAAAAGGAACTTACACCAGGAGTTACCTCATATGCTATACCTTCTTCATCTAATTTATCCATCTGCTCTCTTATAGCACCGTAAATACTAGGATCGCCTGTATGAAGTCTAACTGTCATCTTACCTTCAGCTTCACCCTTTTTCATAACATCTATAACATCTTCCAAAGTCATAGTTGCACTATTATAAATTTCACAACCTTCTTTAGCAATTGCAAGATGCTCCGGATTAACAAGAGAACCTGCATAAATAATAATATCTGCTTCTTTAAGTAAGTTATATCCTCTAACTGTAATAAGGTCTGTAGCACCAGAGCCTGCTCCAACTATATGTACCATATTAATTCACTCCTATCTTTTTTTCACAATTAACACCGAAAAGTAGCTTGCATCTTCATCTATCTCATCTAAGCTATCATATATTTTTTCGCCTTCCATGCCACATTTTTCGACCATACGAACTGTTTCATTTTCGCATTTTTCTAATATTTTTTCTTTCACAGCACCGATTTTAGTACCACTTTTCATAAGTACCTTTGTACCATCTAGTTCAAGAGCATCTTCTAACCCATCATATGATGCTGGTATAATATGTAGTGCCTCTGAAGCCTCTGTTAACCCTTCATTTAGTCTAGCTGCAACCGCACAAAATGATGGAACTCCTGGTACAATTTCAGCTTGCATACCACCTTCTAGTACTAGATTATGCACATAGCAATATGTACTATAAACTGTAGGATCTCCTAAAGTTAAAAATGCTACATTTTCGCCATTTAGCAAAAGCTCTTTGATTACTTCAGAAGCTGCTTTATGTGCTTCTTTTAATCTTGCTTTATCACGGGTCATAGGCATATCAACCTCTATTATTTTTTTTTCTACTATCTCAGGAATGGCTCCTTTTGCGATTTCAAAAGCTACATTTTGCTTTTTGCCTGATTTGGGTAAGACAATTACATCACTTTCTCTTATAATTCTAGCTCCCTTTAAAGTAAGTAGCTCACTATCACCTGGCCCAACACCAATTCCATATAATTTTGCCATCTTATATCTCCTCATCTAACAATCTATCAATATTATCACTGCATGCGAGCAAACCATATTTGTTTGTAAAAATTATAACGCCCACATCTGCATTAGTTATTTTCTTCTTCATTTCATAGACTATACTTTCCAAAATAGCCTCCATAGTAACATCCTTAATGCCTGAAACATCTAGAATTCTAACGGCCTCATCTACCATTACACACTGTGAAATTTTCTCTAAAACATAAGAATCTGCTCCACATCTTAAGGCATGTTCCATGATAATTTCCATGCGTCTATCTCCATATTTGCTGTGAGTATTCATAACACCACCGGCAACCTTTATAAGTTTGCCAAGATGTCCACTTAAGATAACCTTTTTAAAATTTAAATCTTGAGCAAAGATAAGCGCATCTCCAATAAAGTTACTACATTTCACAATTATATCTTCACTTAATTTTGAAGAATTCTTTAAAAAGTCCTTGCCATAATTTCCCGGAGTTATAACCACCAAATCACTTTTAGAAGCTTTACAAACATTCATTTCAACCTTAATTGTATCAACTAAAGCCTGCTCGCTCATAGGTTCTACTATTCCCGTAGTTCCCAAAACAGAAATGCCACCTATAATACCAAGCTTTGGATTAAAAGTCTTTTCTGCTAGGCTAATTCCCGCAGGAATGGCTATTGTTATTTCTACAAAACCTTCATACTCATAAGCTTGCATAGCCTCAAGGGCGCATTTTCCTATCATTTTCCTAGGAACTGGATTTATAGCTGGCTCACCTATATCACAGGCAAGACCCGGTTTAGTAATTTTGCCTACACCTTGTCCACCTTTTAAAATTATTCTGTTTTCTAACTCTATGTTTTCTTTTAAAGCTTTTAGATTTTTAAATTCATCTTCATCAATTAACTTAACCTCCGAAAAAACTAAACTTTCATTAGTCACATCAGGATCATCTCCACTGTTTTTCATAATTGCACAACTAGCTCCACAATTAGTTAGCTTTTTTTCTAAAACTTCTAAGTTAAGTATTTCACCATTTGGTGTTTTTAATGTTACATAATCATTAAACTTTCTATTTAAAGAAGCCTCTATAGCCGCCATAGTTGCTGCTGCACTACAGCTTCCTGTAGTATATCCTTTTTTCATCATCGTTAAATCTCTTCTTTTAAGTGATCGATATAAATCTGTCTTATTCCTTCCATTTCTCCAAGGCCTTTGATTATACATTCAACTTCAAAGCCTTCATTTAAAAGTACGTTTTTCCATGAGTCTTCATCATCTCCTGCCATATCATTTGTTGCATGATCGCCAGCTACAATCATAAATGGCAATAATCTAATTTTTGATGGATTGTATTCTTTAATCATAGGAATAATATCATCAAGTTCAGGATAACCTTCAACAGTTCCTACAAAAACATTTTTATAACCCATTGCCTTAAATCTGTAATCTAGTGCCGCATAAGCCGCATCAGTATAATGACCAGTACCATGCCCCATAAGAACTAACGCTTCATCCTTAGATAAGTCTGACATCTCTTCCATAATTATATTTACAACTCTTTCATAGTCATTTGAAGTTGTAAGCATAGGTCTTCCTATTTTAATATGCTCAAAATTTCCAACATAAGGCATAATCATACCCAACATTTTTTCAAACTCATCTCCGTTAATAATATGAGTTGGCTGAATTAAAACATTTTTATAGCCTTCATCACAAATTTCTTTAAGAGCCTCATCAACATTATTTACTAATATGCCATCTCTCTGCTTCATGCGTTTTATAATCATGCCACTAGTAAATGCTCTCTTAAGATCAGCTTCCTTAAATGCTTCTGCCATTTCTCTTTCAATTACTTCAATAGTCTTTTCTCTAGTTTCCTTATAGCTAGTTCCAAAGCTAACTACTAATAATGCTGTGTCTTTCATATTTTTACCCTCTATTTTAATTCTTTAATATATTTTTCTAACTGATCAGTTGTAACTGGTGTTTTCAAATCTTTATCAAGAATACCAACCTCAACTAAATTATCAAATAACTTTAATACTGCAGGTTTTTCTAAATTTGTCGTTTCTAAAAGTTCTTCATCTCTTAGAATCTCTTCAGGTTTTCCCTCACCAATAACCTTACCGTCATGAAACAAAATTAATCTATCTGCCCATGCTAACGACCTTTGAGCATCATGAGTTGCGATTATCACAGTGATACCCTTTTCTGTCAAGCCATCTATTATTTCATCCGTAAGCTTTATATGCTTTGGATCAAGACCAGAAGCTGGCTCATCTAAAATTACAATCTTTGGATCCATAACTAAAATATCTGCAATAGCAACTCTCTTCTTTTGGCCGCCACTCAAAAAATGTGTTGGTTTATCAGCAAAGCTATCAATATTTAGTTCTTTTATAATTGCATCAACCTTTTCTTTTGCTTCCTTTTGAGTATATCCTAAGTTAAACAGTCCAAATGATATTTCCTGTCTTACACTTGATGAAAACAGTTGATTATCAGGATCTTGAAAAATTATCCCTACTTTTTTTCTAGCTTCAATAAGTTCTTTTCTTGAATATTTAAGTTCTTTTCCATCTATATATACTCTACCCTCTGTAGGTCTTGATATACCATTTAAATGTAAGAAAAATGTAGATTTCCCAGAGCCATTGGCACCCATAATTGCAATCTTTTCTCCTCTTTTTATGTCAATATTGATGCCCTTTAGCGCCTCGGTTCCGTCAGCATATTTAAATTTCAAATTTTCTGTTTTAATAATAGTATCCATTTTTTATATGCCTCCATTTAATTTACAAAATAATGACAAAACAGTTAATATAACAAAATGTATTACCATAAAAATCAAATCCTTTTTTTCTGCTTTTTTGCTATCCCACAAAACCTCTATGCGCCCATCATAACACCTAGATTCCATAGCATCATATAATTTGTTTGACTTATCAAGAGCTCTCATAAGTACTACAGATAACATCTGCCCCATGGAGTTTATCTTTTGCCTAAAAGTTATATTTCCTAACCTACAATCCTGCGAAAGCATTATGGCTGCTGCCATATCGCCTAATACAAATATAAATCTATACATAAGAATAGTAATTTCAACAAACAACCATGGGAGTTTCATACTTTTCATGACCTGTACCAAGTCAAGCATAGGAGTAGTAAGAGATAAAAAGTATAAACACGAAATAGCTGAAAGAGCTGTAAATATAAGCCTTAAAGCATAAGTCAAAGAAGCTACACTGACGGCAATATAATGCTCTCCTATATCAATATTAAACAAATCCATAGGCTCTGTTGTGAAATTTACTGCAATAGCAATAGTTCCAACAGTCAAAAAAGCAAATGGTGCTGTCATAAGTTTTACATATTTATAAAAAGATACCCTACTGAATTTTACAGTAAGGTATCCCATAATTAGCATGATGAAAATAGATACGACAAAAGATCTTACTGCAACGCAAAAGAATAGTGTGCCTACTGCAAAGGCACCCTTAACAAATGGGCTCTTGTCCCTTATAGCTGATGCGTATGCTAATTTGTCGATGACTATCATTTATTTATCGTCCTCTTTTTTCTCTGATTGATTTTTCGATTTTATCCTGCTGTCCATTGTTGTATTTTTTTCTTGCAACTAAATATCCTAGTCCATATCCAAATACACCAGCTCCAAGAGCTGCCTGTAAGCAGAATAGTAATGATTCTGTTTCTCCGCCAGGTGGTTCTAAAATTGGTTCATACCAAGCTTCATAATCTTCATCAATCTTTGTAATCGCCTCTTCAGCCGCACCATCAGCACCACCAAATTCAGAATCCTTGATTGTTGTTAGTGGAATAACTGCTATAATAACACAAAGAACTAAGCAAACAATTGCTATCTTTAAATTCTTACTCATATTATTTGCCCTCCTTTAAATATCCTAGCTGATGTAGTTCAGGAGCAGCAAGACTTTCTAATCCTTTCATTACAGCTACTGTAACTAAACCTTCAATAATTGCAAGAGGAATCTGTGTCACTGCAAATATTCCCATAAATTCTGCTAGTGAAGCCATTACTCCACCTACTTCTGAAGGATGCGCTAATGCTAACTGACAAGAAGTAATAACATAAGTAAATAAATCTCCTAAAAATGCTGCCAAAAATACACTTACGGCTTTTGGTAGCTTCATTTTTTCACCTAACTTATAAACTCCATAAGCTAAAAATGGACCTGCTATTGCCATTGAAAATGTATTTGCCCCTAGTGTTGTAAGGCCGCCATGAGCTAATAGTATAGCCTGAAATAATAATACGATAATACCAACTACTGCCATAGCTGATGGACCAAACAAAATAGCCCCTAGCTCAGTTCCTGTAGGGTGTGAACTACTTCCTGTTACTGAAGGAATCTTAAGAGCAGAAAGCACAAAAGCATAGGCTCCTGCCATCATCAAAATCATAAGTACTTTTCTGTTTTGTTGCAATGTCCTTTTGATTGATAAAAATCCCATCACTAAAAACGGAATACATACTACACCCCAAATAATACAATACTTTGGCTGCAAATATCCTTCCATGATATGCATAGCACCTGCTTCCTGTACACAGCCAAAAACTGCTACAAAGGCAATACTAAGCATAACTGCCATTCTTGACTTACTTTTCATAAATAACCTCCTAAAAAATAAAAAAACACTATTTCCGACAAAAAAAGAAATAGCGCACTACTTTGTATATTTTCCCATCATTCGTAGGAAAATATAAACACCAATCTCTCACTTTTCTTAATCTCGGCGTCATTATATCTAGGCAGGTCTCCTGACTTGGTAATCTTAGCTTCATCCTATCTTCCCATATTTTAAGATACAGTGATATCTCAGGATGTTGCTCCTACCTTACAGTGGCGTGACCGTGCGGGATTTGCACCCATCTTCCCTATTATCCTAGCGGGGGTTGCGCTAGGCACCTAAACATTTTAATTGTCTTTATTATTATATCATTTCGCTGTTTTGTATACAAGGTAAAATATTTATTGGTTTTTTTGTGTAATCTTTATGCAATTATTTATAAAAAAACTGCCATATCTATAAATATGACAGTTTTCTTTATAATATTTTTTTATTATCTCTTATTATATCTATAAATACTTGTTCCTGCTAAAGCACTAAGTATCATTAATATTAATAAGATTGCAACAGGATTTTCATCACCTGTTTCTGTTACATCATCTTTTTTCTCTTTATCCTTTTTAGCTTCTTCTTTTTTATCGTTTAACTTATCTCCATCTTCCTTAGATTGTTCTGACGGCTCATTAGCTTCTGCATTATTTTCTTCTATAGCTGATTTTAGTTCTGCAAGTTTTACTTCTGCTACTTGTAAAAGCGGATACTTTGTTACCATGCTTTTAGCTTTTTCATTTAATGCATCATATGCCATTCTGCATTCTTTTATTAATGCTTCATCTTCTAAAGTTACCTCACCAATAATTGATATCTTTTCATCTAATGCTAAAGCTGCAGCTTTATCTTTTTCAACTGCTTTTAATTCTTCTAATTTTGTTTCTGCTGCTTGTAAAGCAGGATACTTTGTTACCATGCTTTTTGTTACTTCACTTAAAGCATCATATGTTGCTCTGCATTCTTTTATTAAGGTTTCTTTTTCTAGTGTTACTTCACCTATAGTATCTATTTTTTTATCTAGATTTAAAGCATCTTCCTTACCTTTTGAAATTTCATTTTCAATTTTTGGAAGTTCTTTTTCCATTTCTAAAACAGTATCTTTTATCTGACTTTCTGGCATATCATAATCTACGCCGGCCTTCATCATAGCATCATACTTTGCTTTGATTTTGCTATCTTTTAATATTATTTCCTTGTCAGGATTGCTGTTAATTTCAGCCAAAACTCTTACTAATGAATCTCTATTAAAATCATTTTTTATAATAGGATTTCCCCAACCTGTATTCCAACAGTCACTGCCGTATCCATAAACTGTAAATGCCCATCTTACAACCATTCCATCTTTACACATAGCTCCAGAAGCACCTACTGGCGAATGTCTATTATCAGTTTTAAACACCCATCCTGACATATTAGTGTAATCAAACTGTCCTAAAGAGCTGCTTTCTCTTGTATTTGTTACATTTACATTGTTTTTTTCAAAATGCTCTTGTAAAAACTTAGAAAATGTAGCAGTAAGTGATCCCTTTTTATCGTTGACTGCTGCCAAATAAAAAGAACTTTCTAAATCACCTGTATATTCTATCTCGTATCCGTTATTTTCTAAAGTTCTTGATAATACCTGTGCTACATTTTCTCCTTTGTAAAATGGGACCTTTTGTGGTTCTAGTAAATACCCCTGACCTATGGTTGCCTTTTCTACACAAAGATTAATATAACCTGCTGGTGTTTTATCTTCAGTTTTTTCTGCTGCATAAGAGCTTGCTGTACCTGAAAATACCAATGCAATTGCAATTAGCATAGCGGTAATAACCCTTAAAGCTTTGCATTTTAAAGAGTTTTCGTTCATTTTTATAACCTCCTAATAAAATACTATATAACGATAACTACAAAAATAAAAAAAAGCGGACTACAAAAGTAGTCCGCATATTTACTACACATCAATTAGGTTACTCGACCTTTTATGATAATTTTGAGCAAGTCTCCTGACTTGTGAATCATCACTTTCCTTACCTTCCCGAAAAATCAGTGGCTATTTAAGGGTTGCTCCTCACTTACAGTGGCGGTACCGTACAGGACTTAAACCTGTTTCCTTTATTAAGTAAATAACACTCAAAATTCATTTTATTTAATATATATCTATATTAAGTTATAATCTCAATAAAGTCAATAGCATTATAACGTACCTTAGTCATCCTCCTCTGCATCATCATCTTGATCATCGTCATCGTCTTTATCATCCTCACGATCATCATCTTTATTGTTTTTCTTTTCTATTCGATCCTCCTTACGATCAAGCTCATCGTCCTTTTCTTCAAGGACTTTCATGTGCTTAATAAAATCTTTCTTAGAAATCTTACCATTTTCATAATCTCGTTCAAGCTGATCTTCTAACTGATCGATTTTTTCATCTTCTGCCTCTAGCTTTTCAAGCTCTGACATATATGCATTGATGCTTTCCTTATCTTTAGCTGAAGCCTTCTTTATCGATCTTTCAAGATCTTTTTCATCAATGCCATATTCTTTGTTAAGTTGATTTCTCTGATTTTCAATTTCAGATACACGAACCTGAAGTTTATCATATTCAGCTAAAAATTCATCTAATGTTATCTCCCCATTTTGAAGTTTCACCTTTAATGCTCTTTTTTCTTCTAATAACTTTTGATATGGTTCTGTTACATCCTGAGAAGCAGCCTTAACATACTGCTGATAATCAACTCCTTGATTCATAATAGGAATAGCTAACATCATACAGATTGCACCAATTGCAATGCCTGTAAATAACCATTTACTTCTAGCAAAAATATTATTTAACTTATTGGTTTTCTTATTCACCTGATTTATTTTTTGCTGCTCTATTTTTTCAAAAAGCTCAGCCTTAGTCTTTTCAGGTACTTTGATATTGTCTATGCTATTAAATAATTTCTTATCCATGTGCAATACCTTCCTTCTCTAAAATTTCTTTAAGCTTCTGTCTCCCTCGTTTGAGCAGCGATCTAACTGTTGATTCTTTCATTGCACAAATATCTGCAATCTCCATGGTTTTGTATTCTTCATAATAATAAAGATATAAAACCCGCCTGTATTTTTCTGGAATGAGTTTCAAATAGTAAACCATGTCTATTTCACTTTCATCGCCCTTATTTTTATCAGGCATATTGTTTATACTATCATCAAGCTCACTGTGGCTATGCAAAAATGCATATCTCAATTTATTTTTGCATAAATTGATGCAAACTCTTAAAATCCAAGCTTTAGCATGTTCTAAATTTTCAAATTCTGGACGTTTTTCATAAAGTTTTAAAAACACTTCTTGGTAAGCATCTTGTGCATCTGTTTCACTTTTAAGATGAATTATGGCATACCTATAAACGGTATCGCCATATTCATCTACTAATTGTTTAAATAATTCGTCTGTAAACTGCATATCGGAACCCTCTATTCTTATACTCCCATCTATTATACAGTTTCACCTATCATCTGTAAATACAATACATATCCTCTTTAGATTTAAAGATAATTTTTAATCTTCATCTCCTAAAATTCTCTCCCACTTATCTTCCTGTGCATCTAACTTAGATTCTTCAGCTTCTAATGCCTTCATCTGTTTTTCAAATTCTGCTTTTGTAATTTTGCCGCTTTCAAAATCATTTTCTAGCTTATCTTCTCTAGCATCTAGCTGGGCTTCTAATTTTTCTAATTTTGCTAATTCTCTTTTTGCCTGTGCTATCTGTTCTTTATTAGCGTTTGGCTTTTTATCCTGATCATCGTCATCGTCTCTATCATCATCGTCATCATTATCTAGAGATTTATCAATTTCATTTTCTTTCTGTTCTAGCTTATTATCTTCTTCATCTAGTGCTTTATCTTGCTTCTCATACTCTTCTTCTGTAATCTTTCCTGCTGCCAAATCTTTTTCTAACTGATCTTCTTTAGCATCTAGCTGTTCATCTTGTTGTTCAATTTGTGTTTTTTGGCTTTGCAAATCGGCATTATTTTCATCTGCAAATGCTGATTGTAAAGCTGGCAATGCTAATAGTCCACATACAACACCAATTGATACACCTATTACTAATCCTTTTTTCTTTAACATCTTTTGCACCTCTTTCATATATATAATTTTTTTTAAATATGTTTCTTTGTAAATTAATACACTTGAAGATACAAAAATGTTGCAAAATTTATAAAAAAAATTTTATTTTTTTATAAACCTTTAAATTTCAATACTTATATGGACTATTTTTTTAATATTTGCCTAGGAAATTCCTATAATTTTCTTAACAATATAAAACGTCAAAGGGTCTCTTCTACTGAAGAGACCCTTTGAACTTGAAATTATGTATTGTATTTTAAGATGTACTCTAAGTTTATTACCAAGCCTTTAAAGAGCGAACCTTACTGTATGGTCCATAGTATTTAACACCCTTAACTTGCTTGTATGCTCTTACCTTAACGTAATATCTCTTGCCAGATTTTAGTTTAGTAATATTTCTTTTAACCTTACTAGCACCATTATTTGTATAATACTTTTGTCCTCTAAATGATTTGTTTGTAGCATATACTACCTGATAACCTGTAGTGCCACTTGCCTTACCCATAGTAACCTTAAGCTGCCTTTTACCAGCTTTTAATGTCTTAATATATGAATATTTAGCATATCTATTTGCATATGCACCTTCATATGATCCAATAAATTTCTTACTTCCAACCTTAATAACTGGTCTAACCTTAACCTGATAATACTTACCTGCAACTACTTTTAAGTTCATCTTGTTTGCTGAAACAGATTTAACCTTAAACTTGCCATTGTTAGTTCTGTAAGCTACATTGTAGTAAAGCTTGCCACCCTTGTAGTTATTCTTAGACTTAGCCCAAGAAACTTTTAGATTTCTCTTGCTATAAGACAATACAGACTTAACATTTCTATTTCCAATCATTCTGTATGATGATGAAGAGTATCCACTTCTGAAATTTTTTCCTACGATTGTTCTGTTAGCGCATACTCTTGCTTCTATAGTATCACCAGCTTTTAGCTTCATCTGGTAAGATCTCTTACCGTTAGTTGAAACGTAAGTCCAGCTTTTAGCTCCATTTTTCTTGTAAGCCACAGTATAGTTATCCGCACCTGCTACTTCATTAAACTTAACTGTAAAAGTATTTTTATCACCATTTACATAAGTTTTAATGCCTGTAACTTTTGCTAAATAAGGATTCATTGGTTCATGTACAGTGTACTTAACTGTCATTTCGCCTTCATACTGACCTTTAATACCCTTGATTGTCATTTCATACTGTCCTGGATTTACAGCTTTGTTACCTGTTACAGTGTAATCAACACCTTCCTTAAGAACAGCATCTCCTACCACTACCTTAATTCCCTGTGTTAATTCATATCCAGTAGCATATAGAGTACCAACTAATTCAACCTTAGCAGTGTCTTTAGAAATAATACCTTTCTCAACTACTAAATTCACTTTTATTTCTGTAATATTGTCTAAATCATCAATAGCCTTTATTGTGTGTTCTCCATAGCCTCTAATTACAAATGCATCTTTTTCCATAGGTGCTGGCTTGCCATCAATTTCAACTACTTTTAGTTTTTCATCAGAAACTTTGAAACGAAGTTCTTTTGTATCATATACTTTTCCACTTGTTAAAACTTTACCTGTATCTGCAAATGTAATTACAGGTGCTTCTTTATCTTCAACTACTACATAATTGCCATTTTCATCTTTTTCCATCTGAGCAAAAGATTTATCTGCAAATAAATTTTCTGGAATTTCACTTGAGAATGTTCCTTTCACTACATCAACAACTTCTCCTGCTTCCTTCCATTCTTGTTCCTTATTGCTACCATCAAATTTATAAGCTTTAACTGCAGCTACTCCTTCAGCAGCTCTAAACTTACCATTTTCTATAACAACTTTACCTAACTCCTTATAGCCATCACGATCAATAACAGAAATAGCTGCTCCATCAGCAATAACACCATCTCCATTTTCTTTTGGCACTGGCTGACCTGTTACGTTAATTTCTGTCTTTTCGCCCTTTACAGTTAAGTCTCCTGCACACATCTGTACACCTGTGTACTTAGCGTTAATAACAGAATTATCAATAGTTACACTTCCTGTTGATGGGAAGTAAATACCGTAGCCTTCTTTTACATTTAGTATTGAACTCTTTAAAACTACTTTGTTTCCTGTTTCTGTACCATTAGTTACGATACCATAAACTTCGCCTGGCACAGTAATTTCTACTTTGTCAAGAATAACACTTCTATTATTCATATTGCTTACATAAGGCGCACCTACTAGCTGAACACCAACTGCGTTCTCATTAGTTGTTTCAATCTTACCATTTTTAATTGTAATTTCAACATTTGGATGATTTACATCAACTACAACATTATCTTTTCCTGTATGTTTGTATGTATGTCCAGCAAGATCAAGAACTGCTGATTTTGACCCTGAATAAATTTTCTCTGTTCCAGTATAATTGTGTAGCAGTGTTACAACGCCATCTGCAGCTTTTTTTGTAGCAGAACTATATGAACCGTAGATATATGACTTACCATTTGAATTTGTAACCTTAAACCCACCATTTTTAATATAGTCTTTTGTTGTATCACTATATACTAGATATGATGCTGTTCCTAGCTTTATAGCATCTGCATCTTGCTCAAGTGTTACTAGCTTAACGCCAGATCCGATCTCACCAGGCAATTCAAAAGTAGAATTACCTGAGTTAAACTTAACAGGTAAAGTCCCCTTAATTTCTCCACCTGTTTCTTTGCTGTTGATTATGCGCATTGTAGAATCTACACCTTCAACTGGTTTTGCCCCATAAGTTGTACGCATATATAATACACCATCTGAAGACTCTACATTTTCACCATTAACACTAAATCCATTAAGGTCAAAAGTTATTCCATATTCAGAAGTTTTTACATCTTTTTCTAGTGTAATATTTTTATGTAGCTTTACAGTACTTCCAGAAAGAGCATTGCTAAGTGCAGAGCCAAGTGAAGTGTATCTAAACACTTTTCCTTCTTTATCAGTTACTGTAGCAACAGTTGCTGCCTCAGTAACATCAACAGTTATATTTCCATTAGCATCTGTTTGAGGTCCATACCCTTCTACAAATACATCTTCCCTATTTGCAACTTTATCAACTGTAACACCAATATATTGGCCATTTTTAATTTTTGAATTTACATTTTCCCAAACATCAAAGATATAGCTATCTTTACTACTTGTTTCAAATTTGCCTGCGCTAACATCTAGAATACTTCCCTTTTGAGCTTGGATTACAGTTCCTGTTGATTTAAAAAATCCGCCCTGAATTTTCAGCTCACCTTTATTAGCTCCTGTATTAAAATATCTTGAGTAAATGGCCTGTCCATTTTTCCCTTTAGCTTCTATAAAGCCACCTTTAATTGTAGCTTTATGATTATTTGCAATAGCAGCTCTTTCTTCACTCGGCTGAACAATCTCTCCACCTGAAACTGTAAGTTCACCAAAATCATCGTTTTTAATTGTAATCTGTCCACCGACAAATTTACCACCTTTGATATCTAAAACTGCAGCTTTACGAGTTGCAGCACTTGGTTTAGGCTCACCATTTTTACCAGCTTCTGCAGCTGCTGCATCTTGCCAACCATTACCAATTAAGCTTGAAAATAGTCCAAGATTATGATCAGAAAACTTAACACTAACACCATCGTAAATTGTCATTGTACCGAAGTTCTTCACAACATAAAAAGAGTTGTTTCCACTTGATGAATCTCCAGTACTAGCTTCCTTTGATCTTGTAAAAGTTCCGCCTTCTAATTTAATATTTGACTTGATATTATTGTAAACCGCAGCTTTACCATGAGTAATATTATCTACTACTCCACCACCTTTTTTATCAATAACTCTAATATTTGTACTGTTGTTGCAAATAGTGTGACTTTTTACATTTGTAAGCTTATTGCCATTTAAATCGATGGCAATTTTTTTATTTGCGGGGATTACGACATCCTCTTGGATATCTTTTTGAAGAGTTATAACATACTCTGTTTTATTTGTTTTATAATCGTAATCCGCGATATTTTTAAATGCTTCTTCAAATGTTTTGTAACTACCTATAGTCTTATCGCCTTGAGTAAGTACAATAACCTCATCTCCCACTGGCATGCTGCCAGCGTCAGTTACCTCTTTTGTATTTGTTGTTTGATTATTACCTGCTGCAAGTGAAACGCTTGGTGTAACTAGCGTCACTAACATAGCAACAATCACAACATAACTTAATATTTTTTTCATGTCCCCTCCTTGTAAATTAATCTACTATATACGTCTATTTTTATTATAATCCTTAAAAAGCATCATAACAATAACATAGTCGCCAATGGGAATAAACCGCCTCAAACAGTCATATTTTATATAATAATTAAAACTTTATTATAAATAGTTGCATATGCATTATCTATTTCATATAATATATATTACATCATTAGAGGGGGGAAAATGTGATGCCAAAATATGAATTAAAAAAAATAATACTTAAAAACTCTAAAACAGCTATTCATGCATTTTATGAGAGAAAGATAGATATACTTAGTGAGTTAATTGAAGATAACTTTGTTTGGATTGGCTCATATGAGCTCCACTATACTACAAACAAATCTGACTTTCTTAAAATATCTCAAAATTATTCTAACAAGATACCTAGTACAATTGAAAATGAAGAATACTCTATACTCTCTATAGACTCTAATACTTGTACTGTATATGGTAGGTTTACTACTAGCACTAAAATAGATGAAAACACTGTGATTTACTCAAGACAACGCGTAACATTTGTGTGGAATATATCTTCTAATAAGCATAGTCTTTTACATCTTCACACAACCATGTCTCGTGATATTCCCGTTGAACTATATTATGCTGATGATATTGAGGATCAAAATAATATACGTTGGTTTGACTATATGAGAAAATTTGATACTAGTTCTTTTTACAGTGAGCATATCTTGTTAAAGGATCATATGGGAAATGAGCATCGACTTTTTCCTAAAGAAATATTTTATGTTAAAAGCAGTCATCCTTATTTAACTATTCATACTGCAAATTCATCCTTTACAATGCGAAGTAGTCTTACACAATTTTTAGCTGACGTACCTTGTTTAATGCAAATACATAAGAGCTATCTTATAAATCCACTATATGTTAGAAGTATTAAACGATATACAATTACATTGGCTAAAGATATAAAACTTCCAATAGGTAAGTCTCGCTATAATACGGTAAAAGAATTACTAAAAAAAACATTTTAAACATCATATATAAAAGGAGTGGCAAATCAATGCCACTCCTTTTGTTATTTTGTATTAAAATTTACCATGTCTTAAGATTAATAACCTTGCTGTATGGTCCATAGTATTTAACGCTATTTACCTGCTTGTAAGTTCTTACTTTAACATAGTATCTCTTATCTGATTTAAGTTTGCTAATAGTTCTCTTAACATTGCTAGAGCCTTTATTAGTGTAGTATTTTTGTCCCTTAAAAGATTTATTTGGTGCGTAAACAACCTGATAGTATTTGCCAGAAACAACCTTTAAGTTCATCTTATTTGCTGAAACAGCCTTAACATCGTGGTTTCCTATCATTCTGTATGTTGAAGCTGAATATTTACTTCTAAATGTTTTATCAGCTACAGTCATATTTGCACATACTCTAGCTTCGATTGTATCTCCAGCCTTAAGTTTCATCTTATATGAAGTTTCACCATTAGTTGATTTGTAAGTCCATTTTTTAGCGCCATTTAACTTATATGCTACTGTATAATCATCTGCATCTTGTACTTTGTTAAACTTAACTGTAAATTTTTTCTTATCTCCATTTATATAAGTCTTAATGCCAGTTACCTTATCAACTGAGTACTTACTTGCATCTAGTTTGTCGATCTTAGCTTCTTCTTTAGCACCGCAAATATCACAAGCTCTTTCTTTTATACCGTCTTTAGCAAATGTAGGATCCAAAATTACCTTCCAATCGCCGTATTTGTGTGGTGCTGCATCTTTTGCAAGAAATTCTTCAGGAATGGTTCCGTTAAACTGTCCACCTTCTACTTCTACTTTTGCATCTTCATTGTAGTCATATCCCTTCCTAACATGTACTTTATTCTTACTGTAAGGCTATTATCTACAGTTATTCCAGCGCCAGAAGCATCTATAGTTCCACCAGTTATCTTTAGTGTTGATTTTTCATTTCCACTTTGAAGCTGTATACCATAGCTAGAGCTTGATTCAATTACAGCATCTTCGCTTAAATTTACAGTTGCTCCAGAATATACTTAGATAGCGCCACTCATACCACCATTATGAATTAGTTTACCACCTTTAAAGTTAATAGTAATCGCATTTTCATCATAGCTACTTACATATATACCTGTTCTACCATCTAATGCACTAAGTTCTCCGCCATTGATATCAACTACAATATCTTTATTGCCACGTATCCCTAATACATTATCTTTTGTAGAAATCAATTTACCTCCATTGATTTCAATTTTAAAACCATTTAAATCAATTTCTACTTCTTTAGTAATATTTAAGTCGATTATATCGCTATACTCAATATTACCAGTTAATTTGATTTTACCTCCGAAACATCACCTACTTTTTGTTCAACCTTTGTAGGATTGTCTGTTTGTGCACTATTAGCTGCAAATGCTAGACTTGGTGTCGTACTAACAATCATAGCCATAGCTAGACAAAATGATAATAGTTTTTTGCGCACCTTTTTCACCTCCCTAATATAAAAAAATAGCATCACAATATCTAATAAAGGATATCGTAATGCTATAAAACATCTATAAGTTATTTCCCATAAACATCTCAATTGATACTTATCCCCCATTAAATATCAATATTTAGATATTAAGTTACAATACTATTTGATGCTGTGCTTTATTGTAATAAATTTATATATTAATTTTATATTATATAACAAATAAATCAATATATATCATTGTGTTTTTTGAAATTTACACATTCCTCCACAAAGTTCTTAGGTATATTTAAATTTGAATAATAGTGAATATGGGGATAACCTGCCACAAGATTTTTATATGAAATCATGCAGTCCCAATTTCGCTTGCGAAGCGGTTTTGATGCGTGAGCTATAGTGCCTGGATTTTCGCTATCCCAATAATGAAATTCGTGAGCCTTAAAGGTTCCGCCTTTTTTTCCTAGCATATTGTCTTCCCTAAATTCTACATCGATATAACCAAAGCGACCTAGTTTTTTTAGAGGGTAACAGCCACCTTTTAAAGCTCCTACCATGTTAAATCTTTTGCCATCTTCTGACTCAATCCATTCGTGAAGGTACATAAACCCACCGCATTCTGCTATAACTGGCATGCCATCTTTTATGGCATTTTTAATATCCTCTGCAAGAACTTTGTTTTGCGAAAGTTCCCTTAAGTAAAGCTCAGGATAACCTCCGCCAAAAGCCATTCCGCAGGTACCCTCAGGGATAGTCTCTCCTGCCACAGGGCTGAAATATTCTAGCTTAGCGCCTAATTTTTTCAAAAGCTTTAGGTTGTCCTTGTAGTAAAAACAGAAGGCATTGTCCTTTGCCACAGCGATTTTTACAGGCTCACCTTTGGCAATTTGAAATTTTTCCTCGTAAGTAAGTTCTGGGGCCATTTGAGCTAGGTTATATATGCCATGAAGATCTATGGATTTTTCAACCTGAGAAGCAATTTTATCGATTATCTCCTCTAAGTTACCTATTTCATCAGCCGTCACAAGGCCTAAGTGCCTGCTCTCTAAGCCTATATCTGACATAGCAGGCATATAGCCAAAGACATTGATATTTAGCCGATTTTGGATCATTTTTTTTATATCATTATACATCATAGGCGAAATTCTATTTAAAATAACACCTTTGATGTTGCTATCAGAAACGTAATCAAGATAGCCTTTTATCTCTGCAACTATTGAAACCGACTTGCCTTTGCAATCTACCACTAGTATAGCTGGCGTATCTGTTGATTTTGCAAGGTCATAAGCGCCAGCCGTAAACGTGATGCCAGCAACACCGTCGTAATAGCCCATTACGCCTTCCATAATTGCAATATCACAGCGATTTTCATTTTCGTCTAAAGTGTTTTCATCTAAAAGATATTTTATAGTATCCTTGTCATTGAAAAACAGATCTAAATTTGTAGACTGTATACCTAAAACTTTTGTGTGAAACATAGGGTCGATATAGTCCGGTCCGCACTTAAAAGCCCTTAGATTTTTATTTAGATTTTTAAAAGCCTTAAGGATGCCGCAAGTAATAGTGGTTTTGCCACTGCCACTTCCTGTAGCACCAATTAAAACTCTAGGTACATTGTAGTTTTTAGTAGTCAAACTTACACCTCTTTAAATTATTTACCACCTGCTGAAATAATATATACAGGATTTTGGCCATTCATCATATTGTAGCTACCGATTTTTCTAGCCTTAGCGATGGACGCCTGAACTATTTCAACATTTTTAAGCTGATATTTTTTAATAACTTCAAGACTTGCTGCAACTGTTTCTAGAGCAATGGCATTTATAACTATTCGCGCATCTTTGTTTTTATCTAAAACAGTCTTTATGATTTCATCCATATTGCCCTTTGATCCGCCTATAAATACTCTGTCTGGAGCTGGAAGATCCATAATGGCTTCTGGCGCCTTTCCCTCTATAACTTTTACATTTTGAAGGTTAAATTTACTTATATTTTCGTCTATTAACTTTGCAGCATCATGGTTTGTTTCAACTGCAAATATACGACCTTCAAACACTTGTCTTGCAAGCTCAACTGTAACTGAGCCAGTTCCAGCACCTATATCATAAACTATATCCCTTTTTCTAACTTCTAACTTAGATAGAGAAATACTTCTAATTTCTGATTTAGTCATAGGTACATCACCACGAATAAATTCTTCGTCAGAAAGACCATGGGTCACTATCTTAAGTCTTCTAGCATCAGGATTGAAAACCAATATAACGCTTAAGTTATCAAATTCTAAATTTGCTAACTCTTCTGCTGTACCATAAGTAAATTTCTCATCTTCATATGACAGTCTTTCACCGACTATTACTTCAAGATGGCCTAAATCAGCTTTTTTTAGCTCTTGACAAACCTTTGCTGCATTCATATTACTGTCAAGTAAGAAAAATGTCTTAAGATGTGTAAGGACATTGCTCACCGGATTTTCCACTCTGCCGTGAAGGCTTATAGTTTTAACATCATCCCAGCTAACGCCTGTTTTAGCAGCAAAATACTGTAATGAGCTGACTCCTGGAGTAATTCTGTATGAAACCTGCCCTTTAAGTAAGTCTATAAGTTTTTTAGTGCCGCTAAAAAATCCAGCATCTCCAGACATAAGGACTGCAATTGTTTCATCATCTTTGCGCTCTTTTATAGCATCATAAATTTCAGTGGATTTTATAGCATACGCTTTAGGCTTTTTTTCAATCGCAAAATCAAAAGCATCTACCATGCGCTTTGCTCCGATAACAAAGTCTGCTTCTTTGATTTTTCTTAATCCGCCCACTGTAATAGTGTCTGGATTGCCCATTCCTATCCCTATAATTTCAACTTTTTTCATCTATTTTACTCCGAAATATTTGCCAATAACTTCTAGTGTTTCATCTATGTTTTCCTCAGTGTGAGCATTTGAAATAAATAATGCTTCAAACTGAGCTGGCGCAATATACTGGCCACTTTCCACCATAAACTTATAGTAGCGGCTAAACTCATCTAAATCTGAGCTCTTAGCCTGATCAAAATTCTTAACTTCTGACTCAGTAAAGAAAATTGAACCGATAGAGCCTATATGATTAACTGTCAAATTTCTGCCAGCTTTGTTTAAAATTTCTTTAATTCCATTAAATAATTTATCGCCCATAGCGTTAATATGATCATAAACTTCTGGATGATCCTTAAGATAAGTAAGCTGAGCGATACCTGCTGCAACTGCCACTGGATTTCCTGCAAGCGTACCAGCCTGATAAACTGGTCCCTCTGGCGCAATCATATCCATAATTTCCTTTTTACCACCGTAAGCTCCAACTGGCATACCACCACCGATAATCTTACCAAAAGTAGACATATCAGGTGTGACATTAAATAGACTCTGTGCACCGCCAAGAGCTAATCTAAAGCCTGTAATAACTTCATCGAAAATAAGGACTGCGCCTTCCTTAGTACAAAGGTCTCTTAAACCTTCTAAAAATCCTGGTTCTGGTAAAACTACGCCCATGTTTGCCGCAACTGGCTCAACAATCAATGCCGCAACTTCTCCCTTGTTTGCTTCAAAAAGTGCCTTAACGCTATCAAGATCATTGTATGTTGCAAGAAGTGTATCCTTTGCAGTTCCTGCTGTAACCCCTGCACTGTCTGGCTTTGCCCCTTCTCTAATAAGTCCTGAGCCTGCTTTTACCAAAAGAGCATCGTGATGGCCATGATAGCAGCCCACAAACTTAATCACCTTTTCACGACCTGTATATCCTCTTGCCGCACGAATGGCACTCATAGTTGCTTCTGTTCCTGATGTTACCATCCTTACCTTTTCAAAAGAAGGTACTATCTCGCACATTAGTTTTGCCATAGTAGTCTCTATTTCAGTAGGTGCTCCAAAACTTAATCCTAGCTTAATGCGCTCTTCTACTGCTTTTAAAATTTCCGGATGGTTGTTTCCCAAAATCATCGGTCCCCATGAACCGATGTAATCTAAATATCTATTTCCATCAGCATCGTAAATATACTGTTTATCTGCTTTTTCAATAAATCTAGGAGTATTTTTTACTGCAAGGCACGCTCTTGCCGGTGAGTTTACTCCTCCCGGAATGTATTTTTGTGCTTCGTCAAAAAGTTTTGCTGATTTTTCACTTTTATTCATTAGCCTATTCTCCCTTCATCGATCATCCTGGCAATTTCTTTTGCATAGTATGTAATAAGCATATCTGCCCCTGCTCTGAAAATACTTACTGTAGTTTCAGCAACTATGGCTAACTCATCTACCATTCCTGCTTTAGCTGCTGCCTTAATCATAGCATACTCTCCGCTTACGCTATATGCAGCCACTGGAACATTTGTAGCATTTTTAACTTCTCTAATTATGTCAAGATAGCTTAATGCCGGCTTAACCATAACTATGTCAGCCCCTTCGTTTATATCCATCATAACTTCTTTGATGGCTTCTCTTCTATTGTGAAAATCCATCTGGTAAGTTTTGCGGTTGCCCTTGAAATTACATGATCCTGCTGCTTCTCTAAATGGACCATAAAATGCTGATGCATATTTTGCCGCGTAAGACATAATCGGTGTATTTACATATCCAGCTTCATCAAGAGCTTTTCTTATGACACCGATTCTTCCGTCCATCATATCTGATGGGGCAACCATGTCTGCTCCTGCCTGAACTTGTGTCAATGCAGTTTTCGCTAACAATGGCAATGTCTTATCGTTGTCTACGCTGTCGCCTTTTATAATGCCGCAATGTCCGTGGGATGTGTACTCGCACATGCAAACATCGCCAATATACACAAGCTCTGGCACTTCTTTTTTAGCCACTCTCATAGCCTGCTGAATAATACCGTTTTCATCGTATGCTCCTGATCCCACTTCATCTTTATGAGCCGGAATACCAAAGAACATAACTGATCTAACGCCTGCTTTTGTCACTTCTTTTAATGCTGGCACCATTGTATCTATACTGTATCTGTATTGGCCTGGCATAGCCTCGATTTCCTTGACTATTCCAGTGCCCTCTTCAATAAACATAGGGTAAATTAGCGCATCTTTTGAAATGCGTGTTTCTCTTACCATATCTCTGATGTTTGCGTCCATTCTAAGTCTTCTTCCTCTATTGAACATTTAGCTCTGCCTCCTTTGCTGCAATTGCAACTGTAACTCCATTTTTGCTTTGTTTTTCAACTATAATTCTGCCGTGTATTTGGTTTTCTGCGGCCTGACTGCTAGCCTCATCACTGCTCTGCTGGTAGGTCGCCCCTATTACTGCCGCTCTTTGGCACACGTTATCTACACCTGTTATCTTTTCTACAAATGAAGAAGGTGGAAACTCTCCTTTTGCGCTTTTTAGTTTTTCGGCGCTATAAGTCTCAAAGGGCCAATTGTTTTTTTTGGAAAACTCAATAAGACCTTTTTCCTCCTTTTTTATATCGATGCTAGCCACCTTAACTATAGCCTCTTTATCTATGTCAAACTCGTCTAAAACTTCACTAACTACTTTTTCTATAGTCTGGCAGCTAGTATTTTTCCTACATCCTATACCAATAGTAAGCCACTTTGGTAATAATCTTAATTCCTTTGCAAATCTATTTTTTTTATGCCAAGAAATATTTATTCCAATATTAGTTTCTATCTTGTCTTCTTCTTTTACATATAATTTTATTTGTGGATCCTTAACAGATAGCTTCATATCGCCATAAATGCCTACTACACCTTCATTTACCAATGTCATAGAAACATCACTTACTCTATTTATATTTTTTATAACCAATCCATTATCTACAGCCCACTTATCAACTGCAAATTTGTTATTTATATCTGTTGATGTTGTTATCACAGGAATACCTTCAGTTTCTTCTGCTAGTTTTACTGCCAGCTCATTTGCTCCACCTATATGACCTGACACCAACGATATAACATAAATTCCATTATCATCTGTGACTATAACAGCCGGATCTTCTGCCTTAGATTTTAATAATGGAGCTATTGTCCTAACAGCTATCCCTGTAGCCGATACAAATACTACTGCATCCATCTCTTCAAATGCTCTCTTTGCCCACTCTTTTAATGGCTCATTTTTATCTCTAATCTCGCACTGGAAATCTTGTTTTTTTAAAGCTTCTACTATTCTTTGACAAGTTGCCTTACCCTTGTCAGTAAAATATACTATTCCCGCTCTCATGGCGCTCCTCTTTTCTTAATTTTCTATCCATTTATTATACTATTTTACAATTTTATAGGCAAGGCGCTAATGGTGTTAAGTTGGTGGGGATTGGATCCTTGAATTGGTGTGGGGTTTGGTGAAGTGGCGGGACGAGTACGAAATGCCCCAAATACAAGATTTTTGGTACTCCCATACGCTTCTTGCTGAACAAAAACTGCTGTTTTTGTAAAATATTAGTACTGCAGTGAAAGGTTAACTTTGCTCCTTACGTGTTGCTATCGAACTAAAGTTCCCTGATTATGCATAACTTCGTACTCCTGCCAAGAGGCCTGGGAACTAAATAACCTTTATTTAGGTCAAGTCCTAAAGGTGGTGTAAATTCCCTGTCATATAATTTAGTCATCC
>CALCFD010000021.1 GCA_937900695.1 uncultured Eubacterium sp.
CCGACCTCCTAATCGTTAGATTTTTTTGGTCTAACTTTTAGGGGTCGGTACATATGCAGGTACTTCTATTTTTTTAGAATTAAGTATTTATTTCCCAAAACGATTATTACAATACAATTTAATACTTTCAACAATACCTATAACACACAATATTAAAGAAGGTATAGCAATGCTATTCATTGAGCTTCTCATACCCAATAAGACACTGCCTGCTGATATCACAAAATATATTAAGATTGATATGATTATTTCGATTTTCCATTGTTTATATAACATATTTACTTCATCTGTGTTATAAGCTTTTTCATCATCTATTTTAACAATATCATTATTTTTTTCTTTTACTTTCCATACTGATTTACTATGTAATTTGTCTACCTCATATATCAATTCAAAAGTTTTGCCTTCTTTTAATCTAACCAAAATACATTTCTTTTTACTTAGCAGTTTAGATACTTTAAACCCTAACATATTTATAATATGTTTACTGAACAAAACAAAATCAAGAATAAAATATACTAAAACAATAAAATAATTTCTAATTATCATACCTACACGTATATTCTTAGAAAAAGAGCTATCAACACTATCTAAATTTAATTGCTTCACATCATTTCCTATATTAAAATATTCATTGCTATTCGCTCCAATTTGAGTTTCTCTTATAATTGTATCTTCATCACATATTCTTACTCTAATGTCGTAATTGCTTTTATTTCTTAAACAAATATTGGTTGGAGTTTCTCCTAAATAATAGCTTTCTTTAATATAATAATCTGCTTGTATTTGAATTTCTTTAAAAAATATATAATTTCTATAAATTGCTACTAAGAATCTTACTAATACTATCGCTGCTGGTATAATAGCAGCAATGAAATATTGTATTAGCCAATGATTTTCATACTTTATTGATAATACAATCAAAATAGAAAATATCACTTCCCAAAGCATAACAATAATGAAACTTTCGAAGCACCAATACCTAAATTCTCGCTTTAAATCTTTGTTGCTAACAGTTTTCTCGTATTCTAAAGTTGCATTGCAATTATTATCACCTGCAAAATCAACTATATCTATGGGAAGATTTACTTTTTTATAACTATCCATTTTCAACGAACAATTTCCTCTATTGTCATGTACCGTCAATTTTGCTTTATATATTTGCTGAAATTGTGATAAAAAAGAAATAGCATCAGTAGTCATATTAAAACTATTAAATGTTACCAAATCCAATACAGAAAGAAATAACCAACAAATAAATCTTTGTATTTTTGCAGTAGTTCCCTTTACAATTCTTACAATATCAATATTATATACTCTATTAACTTCTATTATAGCTATATTATCCTTTAGACTTGCATCTATTAGCTTTGTTTTATTATCTGTTTCAACACATATGTATTGCACATCTTCTCTTTTAATTTTTAATTCCATTTATATTCTCCATAATCTGTTATTCATTCTACCATCTGTATATACATCACAGCCACCTGCTATAAATCCTCCTACCGATGTATATACATCAACATTTTGAATAAAATGATTAATAACCCTTCCTATAGTTTGTTCCTTAATTGCTCCATATATTTTATCTCTTATATATTTTACAGTTAAGTTCTTCTTTATTATTTTTCCTATCACTGGAATTTTCTTTATATAATCTGTAATTTTAATACTAATTTTCGTGATTTTGTATTTCACTTTTCTAACAAATTTAACAGCTTTACCAATAATTTTTCTTTTTACAGCCTTTCTTGATATTTTCTTACTAGATTCTTTTATAACCATTTTAAATGGTTGATAAGCTGCTCCCAACCCCAAAAATGTTGCAACAGCATTAATTGGTTTTGCAATCATCCACCTTCTTACATAAAAATGTCCGCTCGGATCCACATAATTAATAGGATTCCCACCACAGTATCCATAAAAGTTCAACGTAGCAGGATTTGTATATTCCCCTCTATAAGTGTCCTGACTCATAAAGTTGCCATCTTCCGGACTGTAGTATCTCGCATTTAGATAGTATACGCCTGTTGTGTCATCATATATACCACCTGTATAACATATTTCATTTTGGAAATTGCCTTTAGCTGTAGTGTTTCCAAAGTCATCATAATAGTATATTGCTTGTGCTGTGCCTTGACTATCTATTATGCTACTTGTGCTTCCTCTCACATCTTTGTTGTATGTAAAATATTCTCTACCACCAGAAACAGTCTTTCTCATTGTCGAGATAACATTTGCTCCATCTCCATAGATATTATAGCTAGTTAGTTTGTCTTTTTTGTCTGAAGTTGCAAGTACGCTGTCATTTTGATAGAAGTAATTTATTTCTTCGCCTGCTTCTATCTTTTTGATTCTTTTGCCATCTCCGTTATACAGATTTTCTTGGCTTACAGCTTTCTTTTCTGATGTTCCACTTACTTTGCTAATCCTATTATCTGCATCATAAGTATATGTTAAGTCCGTTCCTTTTACATCATCTACCGCTTTTATTTGATTACAATTGTTATCATAAGCAAACTGCCTATTTGATACAGTTTCCTCATCATTAGCTGTTTTGCTTGAAACTATTTGATTTAACTTGTTGTAAATATTTGTAGTAACTTCATCATTGATACTTTCTTTTACTTTATTTCCGACCTTACCATATTCATATTCACTTTCTTTTACATCATCTGTTTTGTTATTAGTTACTACAGATTTTATCAATCTACCATTGACATCATAATCATAATTTCTAACTTCATCTACAGTTTCAGTACCTTCTATTTTGTAGTTGTTTTTTATCTTTTCACTTACTATATGGTTGTTCTTATCATATGTATACTCATAGACTTCCTTTTCTTCATTTCCATCGCTATATACCATCTTGATAGGTCTTTCAAAAGTATCATAGGTATATTCTCTCTTAATATATTCACTAGTAAAGTTTTTATAATCTTTTATCACTTCAACTTTGCCATTGTTATCGTAACTATATTCTCTTACTTTTTTCTTACCATCTGCTGTATCAGCACTTATGCTTTCTAACCAATTCAACTAAATTTTCAGTTAATTTATTTAATCATAACTAATACTAAATATCAACTTAAAAATTCTAAGGAATTCTAAAGATTTATACTAAAAAAAATAAGGTCACATAATAGCTATAAACCTTAATGTGACCTTATTTACTATACTGTATTGCTTAGATGCAACCTTATGAATTTATTCCAGTCCATTTCTATAAACATCATTAAGCACACTTTGGGCATGCTCCATTTTTTTCTTTTCAACAATCCTATCTCTATCGCTTAAAATAGCAAACATCTCGTCTACTAACTCTTCAATTGACGGTGAATTATTCCTGTATAAATAAGCCAACATCCTAGTTGCTGTATATTCTGTGTTAAGATTATGATATGCTATTTCCCTGCAAAATTCAGTAGGATAGCCTAATTGCGATAAGCAATTATATAGTTTTTCTACCTTTTCATTCATTTCTAAAATCCTCGTATTATAAAAAAAGAGATTGCTACTTAATACCAATAACAATCTCTATTATACAAAACTTTATTTCATCATTTCCTCAATAAGTGAGTAAGTCTTCTGAGGTTCTTTGCTCTTAGTGATAGATCGTCCAACTACGATGTAATCGCAACCCTGCTCCTTAGCGTAAGCTGGAGTAGCCACTCTCTTCTGATCATCTACACTATCATCTGCTAAACGAATTCCTGGAGTAACTGTTAGGAAACTGTCTCCGCAAACTTCATGAATTTTTTTAGCTTCATGAACTGAGCAAACGACACCATCCATTCCGCTATCTTTTGCAAGCTTAGCAAAACGAAGAACGCAGTCTTCTACTTCACCAGCAATGCCCTGTTCGTCGTTCATCATTTCTTTAGAAGTTGAAGTTAGCTGAGTTACAGCGATGCACAAAGGTCTTTTGCCATCAACAGCGCCTTCTTCTAAACCTTCAATAGCAGCCTTCATCATAGCGCTTCCACCTGCACAATGAACATTTACAATATCAACGCCAAGACTTGCAAGACTTCTCATGCCGCCTTTAACAGTATTAGGAATATCGTGAAGCTTTAAATCTAGGAAAATATTATGGCCCATAGCCTTAATTTCCTTGATGATATCAAGACCGCAAGCATAAAAAAGCTCCATTCCAACTTTTGCATATATAGGCTCTTTAAAACCCTTTAGAAAATTAATAGCTTCATCTCTTGAAGGGAAGTCAAGAGCAACAATTGTTCTATTCATTATTTAAAACTCCTTCCCACTGCTTCTGAAACTGAGTTAAATCCATATTTTTCAAGCACTTTAGGTAGTTCTTCTACAATATTTAAACAGCAGTATGGGTCTACAAAGTTTTGTGCTCCAACTTCAACTGCACTTGCGCCTGCATATAAAAATTCTAAAACATCTTCTGCGCAAGTGATACCGCCAACGCCGATAACAGGAATTGACACAGCCTGAGCAACTTGATATACCATTCTCACTGCAACTGGCTTAACAGCAGGACCACTAAGGCCACCAGTAACATTGGCAATAATAGGCTTGCCTGTCTTAAGATCAATGCGCATACCTAAAAGTGTATTAATTAGCACGATACCATCTGCTCCAGCTTCTTCTACTGCCTTAGCAATTTCAACAATATCTGTAACATTTGGACTTAGCTTAACATACACAGGTTTAGTAGCAGCTTCCTTAGCCATACGTGTAACTTTTGCAGCAAGCTCTGGCTTAGTTCCAAGGCCGATACCGCCATGCTTAACGTTTGGACAGCTGATATTTAACTCGTATGCCTTAACTACGTCAGTTTCATTAAGCTTCTTAATAACTTCAACGTAATCTTCTTCATATGCACCTGCAACATTTGCGATAATTTCTGTATCAAATCCAGCAAGCCATGGAAGTTCTTTTTCAATAATAGCATCAACCCCCGGATTTTGAAGGCCGATAGCATTTAACATGCCTGAAGGTGTTTCGGCAACTCTTGGAGTAGGATTACCAAAACGAGCCTCTGGAGTTGCACTTTTGATAGCGATGCCCCCAAGCTTACTTAAATCGTAAAGCTCAGCAAATTCTCTACCAAATCCAAAACATCCACTAGCGGGAATAATCGGGTTTTTAAGATTTAAACCCGGAAGCTTAACCTTTAAATCCATTAATATTCCACCTTTCCAATTGGGAAGACAGGACCTTCCTTACAAATTCTGTGATACATATTTTCTTCTTTTTTATCCTTAGCAACGCAAGCCATACAAGCACCCATTCCGCAGGCCATACGGCTTTCAAAACTCATGTATCCTCTTTCATAATTTTCTTCTACAGCTTTTAGCATAGGAATAGGACCGCAACTACATACAAACTTAGTTGTTATACCAGCTTCTTTTATAGCATCCATTACAGTTCCCTTAGTTCCATAGCTTCCATCCATAGTAGCGATGTAAACGTTGCAGCCTAGCTTCTTAAAATCCTCTTCATAAAAAACAGAGTCCTTATCGTTAAAACCTAAAACTACATTTACTTCTGTTCTAATATGTCTATATTTTCTTGCAAGTTCAAGCATTGGAGGCACACCAGCGCCACCGCCAATAAGAAGAATATCGTCAATATCATCATGGATAGGATATGAATTTCCAAGAGGTCCAAACATATCTATCATATTGCCAGGAGCAATAGTACTCAATTTCTGAGTACCATCTCCTACAACTTTATAAACGATTACAAAATGACTTCTATCCTTAACAAGTGAAATTGAAATCGGTCTTCTTAACATAAAACCATCAATCTTAATATTTACAAACTGACCTGGCTTCATCTGCCTTGCATTTTCATATTCTAAGGTCATCTTATATGTGTCCTTAGCAATTTCAATATTTTCAGTTACTAAGACTTTTTTTACTTCCATGATTATTTCTCCAGTTCATTCATTGAAATAGTTGTAAAGCTCTGAGCTTCAACTACTCTTAAAATCGCCTGTGCTGTATCTAGTGAAGTAAAGCAGCTTATGTTATTTTCTGCAGATACACGACGAATTAAGAATCCATCAATACTTACATCCTTATCTTCACTCATTGTATTTATAACATAATTTACACGGCCTCTTCTGATAATATCAAGCACATTATTTTTACCTTCATCATTAACCTTAGCAGCTTCTCTTACATATAAACCTCTTTCGCTTAGGTATTTTGCAGTACCTGAAGTAGCATAGATACCATAACCAATATCAGAAAATCTCTTAGTGATTTCATATGCTGCTTCCTTATCCTTATCTGCAACAGTCACAAGTACATTTCCTCTTAAAGGAACCTTAACTCCACTTGCTAATAGAGCCTTGTATAGAGCTTTTTCAATAGTAGTATCACTACCTAAAGCTTCACCAGTTGACTTCATTTCAGGTCCTAAGATTGTATCTACACTTCTTAGTTTAGCAAATGAGAATACTGGAGCCTTAACGAAAAATCTATCTCTTTCTTCCTTAACACCTTCCTCATACCCCTGCTCTTTTAAGCTATGTCCAAGTACACACTTAGTAGCTACATAACTCATAGGTACTTCAGTAATCTTGCTTAGGAATGGCACTGTTCTTGACGATCTAGGATTTACTTCAAGTACATAAACCTTTTCGTTTTCATCAACAATAAACTGAATATTAAATAGTCCAATAAAGTTAAATCCTTTACCGATCTTAATAGCATAGTCAACGATTGTATCCTTAACCTTCTGTGAAATAGTTGGTGCAGGATATACTGAAATTGAGTCACCAGAGTGAACCCCTGCTCTTTCAATATGTTCCATTACGCCAGGAATAAATACATTTTCGCCATCAGCAATAGCATCAACTTCACATTCCTTACCTACAACGTACTTATCAACTAAGATAGGAGCGTCGTGGCTGATTTCTTGTACAGCAGTAGCCATGTAAACTCTTAAATCTTCGTCGTTATGAACGATTTCCATAGCTCTTCCGCCAAGTACGTAAGAAGGTCTTACCAATACCGGATATCCGATTTTGTTTGCAATCTTAACTGCTTCTTCAACTTCAAATGCAGTTTCACCTGTTGGCTGAGGAATGTCAAGCTTGCGTAGCATAGCTTCAAATTCTTTTCTGTCTTCTGCTCTGTCAATGTCTTCTAGAGTAGTTCCTAAAATCTTAACTCCTCTATCAACTAATTTATCTGCTAAGTTAATAGCTGTCTGTCCACCAAACTGAACGATTACACCTAGAGGCTGCTCTAAGTCGATTACATGCATAACGTCTTCGATTGTTAGTGGCTCAAAGTATAGTTTATCTGAAATTGAGTAATCTGTTGATACTGTTTCAGGGTTATTGTTAATAATAATAGCTTCATATCCGCATTCGTGAAGAGTCTTGATGCAGTGTACTGTAGCATAGTCAAATTCTACACCCTGTCCGATACGAATAGGACCTGAACCTAATACGATAATCTTCTTATTATCGCTTCTAACTGATTCATTTTCCTTTTCATAAGTTGAATATAGGTATGGAGTATTTGATACGTATTCACCTGCACAAGTATCTACCATCTTGTAAACAGGAGTGATACCTTCTTCTTTACGGAAGTCGTAGATTTCTCTTTCATCCATATCCCAAACTTTTGCTAAATACGAATCAGCAAAGCCTCTCTTTTTAGCTGTCAATAAAACTTCCTTGTTCATTTTATTTTCAGCAATAACCTTTTCAAAATCAACGATTGACTTAAACTTGTTAATAAAGAATCTGTCCATCTGAGTTAATTCAAAGATTTCTTCTACAGTAGCGCCTCTTCTTAGTAGAGCTGTAATTACGTAGATTCTTTCGTCATCGTTATCCTGTAATTTTGCCCAAAGCTCTTCAGTAGTTAAGCTTTCAACATCTTTCATCATCAAATGATCAGTTTTCATTTCAAGAGATCTGATACCCTTTAAGATAGCTTCATCAAATGTACGACCGATAGACATAACTTCACCAGTTGCCTTCATCTGAGTTCCAAGTCTTCTGTCAGCCTTAGGGAACTTATCAAATGGGAATCTTGGGAACTTAGCAACTACATAGTCGATACATGGTTCAGCACATGCATAACTTGTCTGAGTTACAGGGTTTATAATTTCATCAAGAGTTAGTCCAACTGCAACCTTAGCTGCTAGCTTAGCAATAGGATAACCTGTAGCCTTACTTGCTAAAGCAGAAGAACGAGATACTCTTGGGTTAACTTCGATAACATAGTATTTAAATGAGTTAGGATCTAATGCTAACTGAACGTTACATCCGCCACAAATCTTTAAAGCTCTGATAATCTTAAGAGCTGAAGCACGCATAATACCGCATTCTCTATCTGTCAATGTCTGTGTTGGAGCAACTACAATTGAGTCACCAGTGTGAATACCTACTGGGTCAACGTTTTCCATGTTACAAACTACAATAGCGTTATCTGCATTGTCACGCATTACTTCGTATTCGATTTCCTTAAATCCTGCAATACTCTTTTCGATTAAGCACTGATGTACAGGTGAAAGTTTTAGACCATTTTCTCCGATGCTTCTTAGCTCTTCTTCGCTGTGAGCAAATCCACCACCAGTACCACCTAGTGTAAATGCAGGTCTAACTACTACTGGGTAACCGATTTCATTGGCAAATTCAACTGCCTCTTCAACAGTGTGAACAATAACGCTCTCAGGTACAGGTTCGCCGATTTCATACATAAGTTCTCTAAACTTATCTCTATCTTCAGCTTTTTCGATAGCTTCAAGTTCTGTACCTAAAACTTCTACACCGTATTCATCTAAAATGCCTGATTCTGCCAGTTCAACAACAAGGTTTAAACCAGTCTGTCCGCCTAGTGAACCTAAGATAGCATCCGGTCTTTCCTTATAAATAATTCTGCTAGCAAAATCAAGTGTTAACGGTTCAATATATACTCTGTCTGCAACAACTGTATCAGTCATAATAGTTGCAGGGTTTGAGTTAATTAAGATTACTTCATATCCTTCTTCTTTAAGTGACTGGCAAGCCTGAGTTCCGGCATAGTCGAATTCAGCTGCCTGCCCGATAATAATAGGACCTGATCCAATAACTAAAATCTTTTTAATATCTTCTCTTCTTGGCATTACTATTTCGCTCCTTTACTCAACATTTCAATAAACTGATCAAATACATACATTGTGTCATCTGCACCAGGTGCTGCTTCAGGATTAAACTGAACACCCATTACAGGTAAGCTTTCATGTACGAAGCCTTCAACACTCTTATCATTTAATGCACGATGAGTAACCTTAAGTCCAGTACCCGCAAGTGAATCTTCATTTACATCAAATCTGTGATTTTGAGCTGTAAATTCAACCTTATTTTTTTCAAGATTTACAATCGGTGTACTGTTGCCGTGGTGACCAAACTTCATAGCTTCAATCTTAGCACCAAATGCCTGAGCAATTACCAGGTGACCAAGACCAATACCAAATAAAGCAATCTTACCAGCTAGCTGCTTTACTGTTTCAACAGTTTCTGGAATATAGTCTGGGATTCCTGGGCCGCTTGAAATAATAACTCCATCTGGCTTAAGTGCCATAATATCATCTATCTTAGCATCATATGGCATAGAAACTAAATCACAATCTCTAGCATTTAATTCTCTAATAACCGCATATTTGCTTCCAAGATCTAACATTACTAGCTTGTGACCTCCACGGTTAGGAATAGCATATGGTTTTGCCACAGATACCTGTTTTACTCCATCAGTTGAAGGGCTTGATGCTTTTAGCTCTGCAACAATAGCATCGATATCAGCGCCTTCATTAGCCATAGTAGCCTTCATAACGCCATTATCTCTAATCTTTCTTGTAATTGCTCTAGTGTCAACATCAGCAATACCAGGGATACCCTTTAACTTCATGTATTCATCTAGTGTCATTTCACATCTAAAGTTACTTGGTGTATCACAATATTCTTTAACTACAAATCCAAATAGCTGTGGATTCATGCTTTCAAAATCATCTCTGTTAATTCCAACATTTCCAATTGCAGGATAAGTCATCATAACAATCTGACCATAATATGACATGTCAGATAATGTTTCCTGATAACCACACATACCTGTCTGGAAAATTAATTCGCCTACTTTAAATTCATCGCTACCAAAAGCGATACCTTCGTAAACGCTTCCATCTTCTAAAATCAGTAATCGTTTCATTAATAATCCTCCTTAATATATTTGAACCCCATTTACATAGGTTTGTTTTACCTTACCATAACATTTCCATCCGTCAAATGGCGTATTTTTACCCATTGACTTAAATTGGTTTTTATCTATAGTAAACTCATTTGCAACATCTACTAATATTATATCACTATCGTAACCTACCTCAAGACAACCTTTTTTCTCAAAGCCAAATCTTTTTGCAGGCTCGCTGCTCATAAGTTCCACAAGTCTTTTAAAAGATATTTCTCCAGTCTTAACTAAATTTGTATAAAGGAGCGGAAATGAAGTTTCAAGAGCCACAATTCCAAATGGTCCTTCAACTAATCCCTTAGCTTTTTCCTCCTCAGTATGAGGAGCATGATCGTTAGCAATCATATCAACATCACCAGTCTTAATAGCTTCAACTAGCGCCAGTCTATCCTCTTCACTTCTCAAAGGCGGATTCATCTTCCAGTTAGGACCCTTCACATCCATATCATTTAAAAGCAGGTGATGAGCCGCAACTTCACCAGTTACATCGCATCCCTTAGCTTTATATTCCTTTAAAAGCTCCACACTTTCCTTGCAAGACATGTGACAACAATGATAATGAGCTCCTGTTTTTTCGACTAACTTCAAATCTCTTTCAAGCTGCTTATACTCACATTCATTTGGTATGCCAACAACACCAAGCTCCTGACTTTTGGCTCCTTCATTGATACAAGCTCCCACCTTACGGTAATTCATATCCTCAGTATGAGCTACGATTTTTATGCCAAGCTTAGAAGAAAGCTCCATAGCCTCCTGCATAACATCATCTCTTTGAACGCCCACGCCATCATCACTAAAAGCAGTGTAGCCATTGTCGCAAAATGCCTTCATATCTACTATCTGGCTACCCTTTTCCTGCTCACTTATACAAGCGTAAGGAACCACATTTACCAAAGCATCTTGGTCAATCTTAGCCTGATACTCCTTCATAACCTCCATATTATCTGGGAATGGCTTTACGTTTGGCATGGCCATTATAGTTGTAAAACCACCTGCTGCCGCTGCCAAAGTTCCTGTCTTAATAGTCTCCTTATGTTCATTTCCAGGTTCTCTAAGATGTACATGTACATCGATAAAACCTGGCAAAGCCACAAGGCCCTCTGCATTTATAATTTCTGCATCATCCTTTGTGATTTCATCAGCAATATCCAAAATGCTATTTTCATCAAAAAGAATGTCCTTTTTTACTAATTTATCGCCACAAATCATCTGGGCATTTTTTATAAGCTTCATAATTAAAACTCCTCGTATCCAAATGCTCTTTTGATAACTGCTTTTCTAACTAATACTCCGTTAGCCATCTGCTTAAAGATACGGCTATTTGGTGCTTCAACTAAATCTGTATCAATTTCAACATTTCTATTTACAGGTGCCGGATGCATAATGATTGCATGCTCTTTCATAGTAGCTGCACGCTCTTTTGTAAGACCATACTTACTTAAATACTCTTCGTCTGACATAGCCATAGATTCACTGTGTCTTTCCTTTTGGATACGAAGCATCATAACTGCATCTGCCCATTTAACTGCTTCGTCTAAAGGCATATATGGATATCCTTCTCTACGCCACTCTTCTGGTCCTGAAAATACACACTCCCCACCAAGTAGCTCCATAGCTTCTTTATTTGAAGCCGCAACACGAGAATGTGCAATATCGCCTATTATTGCTAGCTTGATTCCTTCAAATTTACCAAATTCCTGATATATTGTAAGTAAGTCTAGTAAACACTGAGTTGGATGATTACCCGCACCATCTCCAGCATTTAAGATAGGGATATTGATATTTTCAAGTTCATTAAAATACTCATCTTGCTTATGTCTTATAACTACCGCATCAAAACCGATACTTTCAAAAGTCTTTACAGTATCATATAAGCTCTCACCCTTTTCAACACTGCTTCCTTCTGCCGTAAAGTTTTCCACCTTACAACCTAGCTGTAGTTCTGCTGATGAAAAAGAAAAATGAGTTCTAGTACTTGGTTCAAAAAAAAGATTAGCAACTAACTTACCCTCAGGTAATTGCCAATCTTTATTAGTAACGTCAAATAATTGCGCATCCTTTAAAATGCCCATTAATTCTTCTTTAGATAAATCTCGAATTCGAAACAAGCTATTTTTATTCATGTGTTCCCTTTCTGACTTAATAAAAAGGTCATTTCATTTGAGAAAAGACCTTGTTTTTTATCAATTATAACTTATATATTTTTATCGCCCAGTTAACTGTATTTTGCTATCTGTCTGGCCTTTTTCTATCTTGTATATTTTACCACAATTACGGAAATTTACAATATATATTAACTGCTATTTACAATATATTTAGAACAACTTATATGCTATTGATTATATCTATACATAATTATATAGCATAGATAATACTCTATATATTTTGCTAACTTTGTAAAATGTGCTAAAATATGTTTATTGATTGAAAGGAACAAAAATTATGAATTTAAACAAATATATTGATCACACATTACTAAAACCTGTAGCTACAACTAAGGATATTATCAATCTTTGTAATGAAGCTATAAAATATAACTTTTACTCCGTTTGCGTAAACTCTTCTTATGTTGCTCTCGCCAAGGAATGTCTTAAAGATTCTTCAGTAAAAGTCACATCTGTCTGTGGCTTTCCACTAGGCATGATGGAAACAAGTGCAAAAGCTTACGAAGCAGATATGGCCTTGATGCAAGGTGCTGATGAAATTGATATGGTTATAAATATTGGTCGTTTAAAGGATAAGGATTATGATTATATTATTGAAGAAATAGCAACTGTTGCTGAAATTGTCCACGATTACGACGGCATTCTTAAAGTAATCATCGAAACTTCCATGCTAACTGATGAAGAAAAGGTAAAAGCATGTCAACTAGCTGTCAATGGCAATTGCGATTTTGTTAAAACTTCGACAGGTTTTAGCACTGGTGGTGCTACAGTAAAAGATGTGAAACTTATGAAACAAACTGTAGGTAGCTTTGCTAAAGTCAAGGCTTCTGGCGGTATAAGAGATAAAGAAACTGCCTTTTCTATGATAGAAGCAGGTGCTGACAGACTAGGAGTAAGTGCTTCTATTGAAATTGTTAATCAATAAAATATAATACTAAAAAATGGGTCCCTCTTTATATTAATTAAGCGGAACCCATTTCATATATGTATATATGGCATTATACTATTTTTTATTATTTTTCGAACCAATAATCATAATTCCTGCAGTAGCTGCAACTAATAGTGCTGCTGGTATTAATAAACTCGTACTGTCACCAGTTGCTACAACTTCTTTAGCAAAAACCGCTGTAGGCACTATTGCAATAATAAATATTGCCATTACTATAAAACTAAAACATTTCTTCATAGTTTTCTTTTGTTCTCCTCTAATTTTATATATAATATTACAAATTATATATAAATTATAATCTCATATATATGTATTGTCAAATTTTTATCAAATTATTTATTATTTTTTAAGTTATGAATAAACTGAATTAACTTTTCATCACAATTTTCCTTAATAACTATAGTTCCTTGATTTTTACTAAATAAAATATAAAAGTTTTTTGGTGTCTCAATAATCCCATAAAACTTGTTGTATGAAACGTTAGTGGCACCCTTATCTGAACCTTCTGCTTGCATTCTTAAAAAATCCGGATAAAAAAACATCTTAACCTTTTGCATATTTTGATCTTCTGTCTTTTTATATGCTCTTTTATCTACCATATACTCTGAAAGCATGAATACTGGAATAACTAAAATAGCACCTAAAAATAATCCCCTTTTAGTCTCAGGATTACTTACTAAAAAGGCTGCAATTATGCAAATAGCAATTAAAGCTATCTTTATCCATATGCCACCTTGAGCCTTATTTCTGACTGTTCTGTTAAATCTTCTGTACTCATCAAAAGTACAAACAGTTTCTGTCTTAAGCACATTTAACATATTTATTTCCTCCTTTAAATTATAACAAATATTATTACACAAAAAAATATAAAACGCCACCCCCCCCAAAGAGGGTGACGTTTGTTTGAGGTAACTATTCAGATAGTAAATTAATTACTATGCTATCTTTATTACTTGCCTTCTTTTCATAGGCTTTTATTAGCTCAGCAGACTTTGATGTATCTCCCATTAAAATACCTCCACAGAATTTACCATTTAAGAAGAATAACTTCTTATAGTACTTCTTTGACTCTTCTGAGATTTCAATTTCTTTATAGTGACCATCTGTACTGTGACCAACATCTCCAATTGAGAATAATGATGTTCCAAATCCTGAGAATGAGTTTGATGGTATAACTGGTGTGTATGTAGCAACATCTCCACATGCATTTGCACCTGCTACTCTTGCCATTGTTTCAGCCTGTGACCAAATTCCAACACTTACACCATTATATGCTGCAACATCACCGCATGCATATACATCAGGTTCGCTTGTCTGCATCTTATCATTAACCATGATAAAACGATCTCCTTCGATGCCAGCATCAGTTGCAAGCTTAGCATTAGGTACAACACCTGCTGAAATAATAACGATATCTGCATCAATGCAAGTTCCATCAGCCATCTTAACACATTCCACCTTGCCATCTCCTGCAATTTCGTCGATTCCTACACCTGTAATAATTTTAGCTCCCTGTTTTTCAGCAGCAGCCTGTAGTAAAGCAGCTCCCTTTTCATCTAGCTGTCTTCCCATGATCTTACTTGCCACTTCAATAACAGTTACATTTTTCTTAGCTCTCATAAATTCCCAAGCAGCTTCTAAACCAAGAATACCGCCACCGATTACTACTACGTTGTTAATTGAGCCAAGTCTTTCTCTAATGCTGTTAGCATCTTTTAGTTTTCTGATAACTTCAACGCCTGCCTTATCAGCACCCTTAATAGGTGGAACGTTACATTCTGCTCCTGCTGCATAAATTAGCTTATCATAAGATCTCTTTTCGCCGTTTTCTAATAAAACTTCCTTAGCGGCTGTATCAATAGATGCTACCTTTACACCTAGTGTAGTTACAATATTATTTTCCTTATACCAATCTAACTGCTTAGTAAAGAAGTTAATTGCTTCAAATTCAGATAAGATACCTTTTGTAAGCATCGGTCTATTATAGCAAAATACTTCTTCATCAGTGATAATTTCAATATTACATGTAGCATTTCTCTTTCTAATTGCATCTGCTGCTGTTAGACCTGCAATACCGCCACCGATAATAACAAAGTTTTCATCTGTGTTATTGCTGTATGTTACATCCTGAGACTCTACTGCTACAAACTGCTCTGGACCAACGCCACAAACCGGACATGCTTCAGGTGCTTCAGCTCCTCTGATAATTTCACCACAAACTAAGCACTTCCAATCTCTTTCTCCTACAGGCTGAATTTCATCCATATCGACAATCTTACCAGCAAGTACGCTGTGACCAAATCCGTAACCAAAATCAAATGCATCATCTAGCTGAGCTTCGCTAGGCTTAAATCTTATTCTTAAACCATCGCCATAAACTTTCATACGTAGCTGTTTTAATCTTGCAATGATGTTTGGTACACCTTCACCACTCCATCCATAAGAACCAAAAGCAGATGCGATCTTGCCGCCATGAGTTCCTGGAAAGATTGATGTTGTTAGATCCCAAATAGGTTTTAGAGCTTCACCTAAAATTGTAGGTGTTCCAAATAAAATACCGTCTGCCCAGTACATATCACCTAAAACAGTTTCAACTGGTTCAGTAACTAAATCATATTTTCTAACTGCAATATCTCCTGCAGCCTTAATACCTTCTTCGATTTTGTCTGCGATTAGTCCTGTATATCCATAAGCTGAAACGTATGGGATAACAACAGTCTTACGAGCATTTGGATTTACTTCTGTTGACCAATCCTTATAGATGTTAACAATCTTCCATGGGTCATCATCTAAAACGGGACCGTGACCAGGACAAATCATATCGATATCAAGATCTTTAATTTTATCGATAGCCTTTAGCACAAATGGTTTAAATGGCCCGATAATATTGTCATAATAGTATCTTAAGGCTTCCATGTAATCGTTATGGTTTACAATTTTTGAAGATAAAATTGAATCTAAGCTATAGTGTGAACCAAATGAGTCACATGTAACAAGAGTCTTATCTTCTTCGATATATGTGTACATGCTGTCAGGCCAATGTAAGTTTGTCGCATCGATAAATCTTAAAGTCTTATCCCCAAGTGACAATGTATCGCCATCTTTTACAATTACTGAGTTAAATTCAACATTACAAATTTCTTTCATAAAGTTAATAGCAGTAGCGCTACCAACTAGCTTAATAGCAGGATTTTCTTCAATTAAGTATTTAGCTGATCCCGCATGATCTGGCTCAGTATGATCTACGATAATATAATCGATATCTTCAATGTTTACGATTTCCTTTAGCTTAGCCAAGTAATCTTCCATAAACTTTTCTTTTGCTGTTTCAAATAGAGCAGTTTTTTCTGAGCCCTTAATTAAATATGAGTTATATGATGTACCGAACTTAGTTTCCATAATAATATCGAAAACTTTTAGGTTTGGATCTAAAATACCTGTCCAATAAAAGTTTTTCTTTAATTCAAGTGTTTTCATAAATAGTTACCTCCACTTTAAAATTAATTCGTATTTATTTTAACAATATATTTAATCTTACCACAAAACTTTTATTTTAAACTTATTTTTAGAAAAATAGTTGTATTGTATACTTTAGTAAAATAAAGTTATACCTATCAAAGAAGGAGGTTTTTCAATTACACTTAGTTAATTATATTTTATTAGTAATTAGAAAATTATTAGGTGTTTATTATGAAAATGAGTATAAAAAAGAAAATTTCTTTACTACTTTGTATTACACTCCTAGGAATATTTCTTTTTCCTAGCTACTCTTATGGTAAAGAAATAAATATTTCAACTAATGCAACTATACAACCTATTTCATCCTCTAAATATATGTTATCCATTAATAATGAAAAGGCTATTATAGAGCATTCAACTCAAAACAATATAACTAAGGTTTATGTAACTGAATTAACATCAAATAATAACTATTATTATATTAGAGATAATAACAATAATACAATTTACTCTAGCGTAACTGACAAAACAATTAGCTTAGAAGAGGTCACTACAAGTTATGAGCAAATTAATAGAGCCAAATCTTCTGATAAGTATTTATACACAAAAACTGTTAGTACAAATACTATTGCCGAAGGTGTTGTGAAAACTGCTACTCTAGTACAAATAGCAACATTTATCCTCACTTGCATAAATTTAGTTGCCGCTCCAGTATTTGGTATTGTTTATGCTTTTACTAGTTTAGCCATTAATTCTGTTTTATCTTTACATAGTAAATATAAGTCAGTTAAACTCGATGTATATGAATATATACGTTCAACTACAAAGAATGGAAAAGTATATAGATATCCAGTCAAAGATTATAAAAATGTTAGACTAGTCAAGAGGTGATTTATGTTTAGCTTATTTACAGAAAATTATTTTTATTGCTATTTTGCTTTTATACTCTTACACACAATAGCTATATATACAGAAAAATATAATTATAAAGCAGTAAACAGCGGTTTTAAATTTTTCTCTATTTTAATAGTAGCTATATCCTTTTTAATTTTTATTAAACTAGTTTCAAATATGACTACCTTAAATATAGTTTGCTATTTTATCATAAGCGGTTTAATACTTATAGATGGCATAGTTAGAAAACGAAAAGAGGAGTAATATCATGTCTAGCTTTATAATATTTTACATACAATTAACTATTGCTTTTCAAGCAGTTTGCTTGTTTATACCTATCAGACTTAAAGAAAAATTTAAACTTATTTTTAGATTTACATCTATTGCAATAGTTTTAACTGTCACTTTTTTCTTTATTAAGAACTTTAATTCTCTCGATGGATTTTCAATCTTTTTATTTGTGGCTCTATCAGCTATGAACATAATACTGAATTATCATAACAAATTTACCATAACTAAATAGATGTATATGGAGCTTGCATTTTGCAGCTCCTTTTTTCATGGAGGTAGATGGCTGTGGGGGACGTGTATGAGATGATAGCATTTTTGTTGATATAGCTTCACTTTACGCAAGATGCCTGAACCATGTTACCGGGATTTTCGTTGTCATATGTACACCTTTGAGACAAAAAAATGTTGGCACTCAAGGGAGAGTGAATGAAATCACTTTTTTTTAACGTAATAGGTTCACTTTACAAATAAAGAGTACCAACTACCCCTGTTTTGAAATAGCTGGTACGCCTGCTTATAATGAAGCTCACCCACAAAAAAAGCCGCCAAAAAACAAAAGAAAAAGCCATTCCGCCTAAAAAAAATGGCTCTTTCAAAATGCCTTGAAAGAGCCATATGGAATATTAAATTATACGCTTTCGTGGAATGTTCTCTTGATTACTTCAAGCTGCTGTTCCTTTGAAAGTCTGCTGAAGTTTACAGCATAGCCAGATACTCTGATTGTTAGAGTTGGATACTTTTCTGGTTCTTCCATTGCTGCGATTAAGATTTCTCTTGTCATAACGTTTACATTTAAGTGATGTGCCCCCTGATAGAAATATCCGTCTAGAATATTTACTAAGTTAACAATTCTTTCATCGTCAGATTTACCAAGAGCGTTAGGCACAATCGAGAATGTATTTGATACGCCGTCCTGACATACGTTTCTGTAAGGAATCTTAGCTACTGAGTTTAGTGATGCTAAAGCACCATTTTCATCTCTTCCATGCATTGGATTTGCACCAGGGGCTAAAGGTTCTCCAATTTTTCTACCATCAGGTGTGCTACCTGTCTTCTTACCATACATTACATTACTTGTGATTGTTAAAGCTGACAATGTGTGGATTGCACCTCTGTATAGTTCATGTTTCTTAAGTTCTCTTGAGAAGTATGAAACAACTTCTACAGCAAGCTGGTCAACTCTATCATCGTCGTTTCCGTATTTAGGGAAATCTCCAGTTGTTTCAAAATCAACAGCAATGCCCTGCTCGTTTCTAATTGGTTTAACCTGAGCATACTTAATTGCTGATAGTGAGTCAGCTGCTACTGATAATCCAGCAATACCAAATGCTGTTAATCTTTCAACTACTGTATCATGAAGTGCCATCTGAGTTCCTTCATAAGCATATTTATCATGCATGTAGTGGATAATGTTTAGAGTATCTACATATAGTTCAGCTACGTATTTCATAACCTTCTTGTAGTTTTCCATTACCTTATCATAATCTAATACTTCGTCAGTAATAGGTTCTATGCCAGGTACAACTTTAATACCCTTAATTTCATCAACACCACCGTTAATAGCATATAAAAGTGACTTAGCGATATTAGCTCTAGCTCCAAAGAACTGCATCTGCTTACCTATTGCCATCGCAGATACGCAGCAAGCAATACCGTAGTCATCACCATAAACAGGTCTCATAACATCATCGTTTTCGTACTGAATTGAGTCAGTTTCGATACTCATCTTAGCACAATACTTTTTAAAGTTTTCCGGTAAGTTCTGGCTCCATAAAACAGTTAAATTTGGTTCTGGAGCAGTTCCTAAGTTAGTTAGAGTATGTAGGTAACGGAATGAGTTCTTAGTTACAAGAGTCTTACCGTTAATGCCCATACCACCTATTGATTCTGTTACCCATGTTGGGTCTCCACCAAATAATTCATTATATTCTGGAGTTCTTAGATGTCTTACAAGTCTTAGCTTGATAATAAACTGGTCGATAATTTCCTGAGCTTCTTTTTCATTAATTACACCATTTCTTAAGTCTCTTTCAATATAAATATCTAAAAATGTAGATGTTCTTCCTAGTGAAGTTGCAGCACCATTATTTTCTTTAATGCCTGCAAGATATCCCATGTATAGATGCTGTGTTGCTTCTCTTGCATTAGTAGCTGGTTTTGAAATATCAATACCATAATATGAAGCCATGTTCTTCATTCTACCCATAGTTCTAATCTGTTCTGAAACTTCTTCTCTTAAACGGATTCTGTCTTCTGTCATAGGTCCGTCTAATTCTTCTAGATCCTTTTCCTTTTCTTCAATTAGTCTATCGATACCATAAAGCGCAACTCTTCTATAGTCTCCAATAATTCTTCCTCTACCATATGCATCTGGTAAACCTGTTAATAAACCAGCAGTTCTAGCTAATCTAGTTCTTTCTGGATATGCATCAAATACACCTTCGTTATGTGTTTTTCTGTATTCATGGAAATGAGCCTGGATTTCTTCATTTAACTTGTAGCCGTACTGTTCTAATGCAGATGTAGCCATTCTCATACCACCATATAGATTAACAATTCTCTTAAGTGGTGCATCTGTCTGTAAACCAACGATTACTTCATTTTCTTTGTCAATATATCCTGCTTTAAAGTTTTCTACACCTGAAACTGTATTAACATCAACATCTAAAATACCTTTTTGAACTTCCTCTACGATTAACTCATGAGCTTTGCTCCAAACTTTATCTGTTCTTTCTGTAGTTCCTTCTAGGAAACTATCATCTCCTTCGTATGGTGTATAGTTTCTCTGAATGAAATTTCTTATATCAATTTCCTTTTCCCATACGCCACCATTAAATTCATACCATGGATTACTCATTTCTCAACCTCCTATTATACTTCTCACTTTATTTTCCATCTCATTTGTTAACTCTTTATCCATAGGCAAAACACCCTCTAGCGGATATTTTATATTAAGCCCTTGATACTTATTTGCACCTAACTGATGAAACGGCAATAGCTCAACTTTCTGAACATTTTTAAGAGTTTTAATATAATTCCCTAATTTATCAATATGTTCTATACTATCTGTAAGACCTGGTACTACCACATGTCTAATCCAAAGCGGTACGCTTGCTTCTTGAGCCTGCCTTAAGAATTCTATACCCTTATCTATGTCTCCATTAACAATTTTTTTGTATAAGTCTCTATCGTAATGTTTTATATCAAACAATATTAAATCTGTATATTTTAGGATTTCGCCAAAATCACCATCAGCATATCCTGCTGTATCTATACATGTATTTATACCTTCAGCCTTGCATGCCTTAAGCAGTTCTAGAAGAAATTCCTTTTGGACAAGTGGCTCGCCACCAGAAAATGTAACTCCTCCAGTTTCCTTAAAGTAAGGCTTAAATCTTTTAACTTTATTTACTATTTCCTCAACGCTCATCTCTATTCCACCATTTAATTCCCATGTATCTGGATTGTGGCAGTATTGACATCTTAAATTACAACCTTGCAAAAAAACTACAGTTCTAATGCCTGTCCCATCTACAAGCCCCATAGACTCAATAGAATGAATTCTTCCTTTCACATCAAAATCCTTTCCTAATGCATCTTATCTACTCTTTAAGAATAACATTATTTAGTGCATTATTCAAAACTTTACATTTCTTTTATAAGTAATTAAAAAGGCAGTATTTGTTAAACAAATACTGCCCAGACGGTCGACTCATATTACTTTGATTCCCCTGTGGTTAATCCACATATTCCGTCAGTAATCAAAGCTTTTATCTGCCTACATATTAGCCTATGAATTCCATATTGTCAATATGCAAACTAAAAAAACTATAAATCAAAATTTATTTAATGATTGTGCAAACTGCATCAGGACCGCAACCAGCTGCGTTTCCTTCATCTGTATCTAGATGAGCTTCTCTTTCATGTCCGTCACCAGCTCTTACTAGTACATTATCAAATACAAGACCTCTTTCGCCTTCGATTTTGATGCTTACGATGTCCTTATCTTTAACGCCAGCTTCTTCAGCCTGAGCTGCTGATAGGTGAACGTGTCTTAGAGCAGCGATTACACCGTGATCTAGTTCAACTTCACCAGCAGGTCCGATTAACTTACATCCTGGAGTTCCTTCTAGCTTACCTGATTCTCTGATTGGAGCTTTGATGCCGATAGTTCTAGCATCAGTTAAAGCAAGTTCAACCTGTGTTTCAGGTCTAGCTGGTCCTAAAACTCTAACACCACTTAAAGTTTTCTTAGGTCCAACGATATCTACTTTTTCTTCGCAAGCAAACTGACCAGGCTGTACTAGATCCTTAGTTGGTGTTAATTCATGTCCTTCACCAAATAGGATGTTGATGTGTTCCTGACTTAAGTGTAAATGCTTGTTTGATAATCCGATTTTTACTTCGTAACTCATTTTTTCCTCCTAAAAATTACTTCACTATCTAAATTAATCCAAACAGCTAATATATGGTAACTGTCTGTATTTTTGATTATAATCAAGGCCGTAGCCTACTATAAACCTATCTTCAACTTCAAAACCTACATAATCGCCTTGAATATCAGTTTTTCTTCCTGATGGTTTATCTAACAATGTACAAATTTTTGTAGTTTTAGCACCTTTAGCTGCAAAATACTTTTTAAGGTACTGCAATGTTATACCAGAGTCGATAATATCTTCAACGATAATAACATTTTTATCTGTAACATCCTCTTCAAGGTCCTTAACGATTTTAACTCTACCAGATGTCTTAGTTCCAGCGCCATAACTTGAGCAAGCCATAAAATCAATAGTCACATCCTCAAGTTTAACTTCCTTCATAATATCAGCCATCCATGGTACAGAACCTCTTAAAATACCAACAAGAACAACTTCCTGACCTTTAAAATCCTCAGTAATCTGAGCACCTAATTCCTTTGCCTTTTGAAAGATCTCCTCCTGAGTAATTAATATTTCGTTTTTCATCTTACTACTCCTTAATTTCGTACTCTACATCTTCAATGGTATCTTTATACTTTTTAAAACGAGTACTCCTACTCTTATCTATTATATACTTATCTAAAGTATCCTTCAATCCAAAAAGTATACATGCCCATAAAACTATATCATCAGCAAGTCCAAAGGGCAAGAAAAAATCAGGCAGTGCTTCAAATGGAAGTATAAAATATATAACTCCAAAAACAATAATCGCCTTTTTCCAAAATGCCTCAGACTTATCTTTCATCAAAAATCTTATAGCACCGATTCTCTTAAAAAATCTTATGATACCACTAAACATCTTTATTTACCTTCTATCAAAATAGCTTCTATCACATCAAGAAGCTCATCATGACCAGTTTTTTTCAATGCTGAAACTGGCACTACCACATCTTCTGGATGCATTCCCAAAGTCTGTCTAATCATCTTAATCTGCTTTTGCATCTGATTTCTAGAAATCTTATCAGACTTAGTTGCAACTACTAAACCATCATATCCATAATGCTTTAAATAGTTATACATCTGCACGTCTTGCTTTGTAGGAGTATGTCTTATATCTACCAGCTGGATAACCTTTAACAATCCTTCTCTATTTTCAAAATAGCTTTCCATCATATCTCCCCAGCCTTCACTCATGGATTTAGAAACCTTTGCATATCCATATCCCGGAAGGTCAACTATCCTAAAAGCTTCATTGATTTCATAAAAGTTAATAGTTCTAGTCTTACCTGGATTGCCAGATACCTTAGCTAGCTTTTTTCTATTTGTTAAAAGATTTAAAAGAGATGATTTTCCAACATTTGATCTTCCTGCGAAAGCAACTTCATATAAATTATCTTCCGGATACTGGTCCGGTCTGCCTGTAACTGCCACAAGCTCTGCTTTTTTCACTTCAATCATATCACTATATTCCTATTTCACCAAAGCCTCTTTTAAAGCTTCATCTACATTTTTAATTAAAACAAATTCCATTTGTTCTCTTACTTTTTCAGGTATTTCGTCTATGTCTCTTTCGTTTTCAAAAGGTAGTAATACCTTTCTTACACCTGCTCTATGTGCAGCTAATACCTTTTCTTTTATACCACCTACTGCAAGGACATTACCTCTTAAAGTTACTTCTCCAGTCATGGCAATTTCCTTACTTACTGGTACACCTGTAAGTGTTGAAATCATAGCTACACACATAGTTACACCTGCAGAAGGACCATCTTTTGGAACTGCACCTTCAGGCACATGAATATGAATATCTTTTTCCTTATAGAAATTTTCATCAATTCCATGTTTTTCTGCTACAGATCGAATATAACTAATGCCTGTTTTAGCTGACTCTTGCATTACATCACCAAGCTGCCCAGTTAGAGAAATCTTCCCTGTGCCAGGCATTACAGAAGTTTCAATAAATAATGTATCGCCACCAACTGTAGTCCATGCAAGTCCAGTAACTACTCCTATCTCACTTTGACCTTCAATCTTATCATATCTAAATTTCTTTTTACCTAATAGTTCTTCAAGATTTGTAGGCTTAATCTTATATTCTTCTATACCATCAGTAACTACCATTCTTGCTACTTTACGAACTAGATTTGCTATTTCTCTTTCAAGGTTACGCACTCCAGACTCCCTTGTGTAGTAGTTTATAAGGTCGCGAATGGCTTTATCTGTCATAGCAAACTGTTCTTTAGTTAAACCGTGTTCCTTAACCTTTTTAGGCACTAGATACTTCTTTACAATCTGAAGTTTTTCTTCTTCAGTGTAACCTGTAACGTTGATAACTTCCATACGGTCAAGTAGTGGACCAGGAATAGTATCAAGTGAGTTAGCTGTTGTAATAAACATAACCTTTGATAAATCAAAAGGCACTTCTAGATAATGGTCTTTAAAGTCCTTATTTTGTTCTGGATCTAAAACTTCAAGTAGAGCTGAAGCTGGATCACCCTTAAAATCCGCACCAATTTTGTCTACTTCATCCAGTAAAAATAGTGGATTTTTCTTACCGGCATCCTTAATAGCATTAATAATTCTTCCCGGTATAGCCCCTATATATGTTCTTCTGTGTCCTCTAATTTCAGCCTCGTCGCGCACCCCACCTAGTGACATTCTGATAAACTCTCTATTAGTAGCTCTTGCAATAGATCTAGCTATGGAAGTTTTACCAGTTCCCGGAGGGCCAACTAAACAGATAATCGGACCCTTTAAAGTTTCTGAAAGCTTAACTACAGCCAAGTATTCTAAAACTCTTTCCTTAACCTTATCAAGGCCGTAATGATCTTCATTTAAGATCTTTTCAGCTTCCTTAAGGTTATAATTTTCTTCTCCATACTTATTCCAAGGTAGTGAAAGTATAGTTTCAATATATGTTCTAATTACTCCAGCTTCTGCTGATGCTGGCTGCATATATGATAATCTCTTAATTTCCTTTTCTAGCTTTTCGCAAATATCAGCATCAAGCTCTAGCTCATTCATCTTTTCATGCCAATTTGCAATTTCTTCATGAATATCCTCTTCAAAACCAAGTTCTTCTTGGATTACTCTCATTTGCTCTTTTAAGTAATATTCACGCTGATTTTTGTTCATCTGCTCTTTTACTTTAGAGTTAATATCTCTTTCAATTTCAAGAACCTGGATTTCTCTTAAAATAAATTCATATACAAGCTTAAGTCTTTTACAAGTGTCAGCAGTTTCTAAAACTTTCTGTTTTTCATCCAAAGTCAGTTTAATGTGAGAAGCGATAACATCTGCTAACTTGCCGCCTCTTTCAATTTCTAAAATTCCCTGGAAAAGTTCTCTTGGGAATTTTTCAACAAGTCCGATAAACTGCTCAAAAGCTTTAACTGTAAGACGCATTAAAGCTTCTTCTTCATCTGTAATTTCTTCTGTTTCAATCTCTATATCATCTAGAATTTCACATTCAAAGTACGGATTTTCAGAAATTATTTCTACAGTTTCTGCTCTAGATAGCCCCTCAACTAAAACCCTAATAGTATCTCCAGGTAATTTTAGCATCTGCTTAACCTTAGCAAATGTTCCTATTTTATATATATCATCACCTGTAGGTAAATCTATATTTTCATCTTTTTGAGCAGCTAAGAAAACATGCTGATCTCTTACCATTGCCTCTTCAAGAGCATTTATTGATTTTTCTCTTCCTATATCAAAGTGAAGTACTGTATCTGGAAATACTAATAATCCTCTAAGGGGAATCATTGGATATTTCATTATTTCAACTCCCTTCCTTATTTCTTTCTCAAAAAAGCGACTTATTATGAAAGTCGCTCTTTATCATTACCATCAACCATATCTTCAGTTATTACACATTTTGTAATATCATCTCTAGAAGGGATTTCATACATGAGGTCTGTCATGATATTTTCCATGATACCTCTAAGCCCTCTAGCTCCTGTTTTTCTTTCTATGGCCTTATGGGCTATCTTTCTAATAGCCTCATCTTCAATTTCAAGTTCAACATCATCCATAGCAAACAATGCCTTATATTGCTTTAATAAAGCATTTTTAGGTTTTGTTATAATTTCTATTAAAGCCTCTTCTGTCAATGACTCTAATGAAACGATGGATGGCAATCTTCCTATAAATTCTGGAATCAATCCATACTGAAGTAAATCTTCAGGTTCAAGCTGTTTTAATAGTTCTGCTTCCTCCTGCTTATTTTTTTCAATAGTTGAATTAAATCCAATAACTTTTTCGCCAGTTCTTCTCTGGATTACCTTATCTAATCCATCAAAAGCTCCTCCACAGATAAACATAACATTTGTTGTATCGAAAGGAATAAATTCTTGATTTGGATGTTTTCTTCCTCCCTGTGGTGGCACGTTGGCAACTGTGCCTTCTAATATCTTAAGCAATGCCTGCTGAACACCCTCACCGCTTACATCTCTAGTAATGGATGGGTTGTCAGATTTTCTTGCAATTTTATCAATTTCATCTACATAAATTATGCCCTTTTGAGCTTTTTCTATGTCAAAATCAGCTGCCTGAATTAATTTTAATAAAATATTTTCTACATCTTCACCTACATATCCTGCTTCAGTCAAAGCAGTCGCATCCGCTATTGCAAATGGTACATTTAATAGTTTAGCTAATGTCTGAGCTAATAAAGTCTTTCCTGATCCTGTAGGTCCTACCATCAAAATATTACTTTTTTGAAGTTCCACATCTCCATCTAGTTTACCGATAGAGTTTATTCTCTTGTAATGGTTATATACTGCCACTGCTAGAGCTTTTTTAGCTTCTTCTTGTCCAATTACATATTCTGAAAGTTTTTCAACAATTTCCTTTGGTTTTGGCAACTCAAAACTCTGCTCCTGACTTTGTCTTTCTTCACGCAAGCCTTCTGCAATTACATCTTGACATAATTCAATGCATTCATCACAGATATAAACATCCGGTCCTGCAACCAAACGTTTTACCATGCTTTGAGGCTTGCCACAAAAGGAGCATCTAATCTCATCTGTTTCATTATATTTTGTCATTTTTTAAATATCTCCTAACTTATCTTGATTTCAAAACTTCATCAATTAGACCATATTCTTTAGCCTGCTGTGCTGACATAAAGTTATCTCTATCTGTATCTCTTTCAATAACTGTAATATGCTGTCCAGTCTTTTCTGCTAAGATTTGATTTAACTTAGCTCTTGTTCTTAAAATATGTTCTGCATGAATCTTGATATCTTCTGCTTGACCTCTTGCACCACCTAGTGGCTGATGAATCATTATCTCTGCATTTGGTAGAGCGAATCTCTTTCCTTTAGTTCCTGCTGCAAGCAAAAATGCACCCATGCTAGCAGCCATTCCTACACAAATTGTAGAAACATCAGGTTTTATATACTGTATAGTATCGTAAATAGCCAGTCCGGCAGTCACTGAACCACCGGGACTGTTTATATATATAGAAATATCCTTAGTGCTATCTTCTGCTTCTAAGAATAAAAGCTGGGCAACTACAATACTTGCCACATTGTCATCTATCTCTTCTCCTAGAAATATAATTCTGTCCTTTAAAAGTCTAGAATAAATATCATATGTGCGTTCACCTTTATTTGTTTGTTCAATTACATAAGGTACTAAAGCCATGTTGCTGCCCCCTTCTTTCTCTTCATATATTATTTAAAACTGCTATTTATTTAATTACTGCGTTATCAAAGATAAAGTCTACTGCTTTTTTAACTTTAACATCCTTACCGATAAACTGTAGATTATCTTCGCCTAGCATGTCTTTAACCTGCTGTGCTTCAATTCCATACTGGATTGCAAGTAGTTCAATTTCTTTTTCGATTTCTTCTTCTGTAGCTTCGATGTTTTCAGCATCAACAATAGCGTTAATAACCATTCTCATCTTAACTCTCTTGCTTGCATCTTCCTTAACTTCTTCTCTGAAGTCTGCCATTTCCTTACCCATAAACTGTAAGTACTGCTGGAATCCTAGACCCTGCTGCTGTAGCTGCATGTCTAGTTCTCTAATCATCTGTGTGATTTCATCTTCAACCATTACTTCAGGAATATCAAATTCATTCTTTTCGCAAACTGCATCAATAGCTTTATCCTTCATCTGATTTTCAGCCCATGACTTTTTAGCTTTTGCGATATTTTCTTCAGTTTCTTTCTTTAGTTCTTCTAAAGTATCATGTTCACTTACATCCTTAGCAAATTCATCATCTAATTCTGGAAGTTCTTCGTACTTAACTTCGTGTACAACACACTTAAATACAGCATCCTTACCAGCTAAGTCTTCTGAATGATATTCTTCTGGGAATGTAACCTTAACTTCAACTTCTTCTTCCTTGTTAGCTCCAACTAGCTGTTCTTCAAATCCAGGAATAAAGCTACCTGAACCGATTACTAGTGGATATCCTTCTGCAGTACCACCTTCGAACTGTTCTTCACCAACAAATCCCTTATAATCTAAGATGATGTGGTCTCCATCTTCAACAGCTCTATCTACTGAAACCATACGTGCATTTCTCTTCTGCATGTTTGCTAGTTCTTTTTCTACATCTTCTGCAGTTACTTCGTCATCGATTCTTTCAATTTCTACTCCCTTGTAGTCTTTTACTTCGATTTCTGGGTATACTGCAACTGTAATTGTTGCTACAAATGGTGCATCCTTCTCTAGCTTACCAAATTCAACTCTTGGCTGATCGATAACATCGATATCTAATTCCTTTAGAGCATCTGGATAACCAGTTCCTAATAAATCGTTAATTGCATCATCTAAGAAAATTTCTTCTCCATATTTCTTTTCAATAATGCTTCTTGGTGCTTTACCTTTTCTGAATCCATCGATTACGAACTGATCTTTTTTAGCCTGGTAAACCTTTACCTTAGCTCCTTCAAGTTCTTCAGCTGAAAATTCAATAGTGAATCTAGCTTCACCGTTTTCTTTAGCTAAAAGTGTTGCTTTCATTTCTTAAAATTCCTCCTAATTGTTTATCTTTCGAGCAAAGCTAATCCTCTCTCAAATTTGCTTCGCTTTTCTGGCTTTAAACCATATTTTTCAGCAAGTTTCTCACCTAGCGCCAATAGGTTTTCAGAATTTCCAGTGAGCATTTCTATTTCAATTTCACTGATTTTTTCCTCACCCTTGACAGTTGAAACTTTGCCATTGTCTATGCAAATCTCGACGAGTTCATTATTATCCTCGAGTCTCCATATCTTCCTTAGCATGTTAATCTCCATTAGAGGTACAAGTTTTTTATCGCCAACTATCTTAAGTATTCTTTCACCGATTTCACTTTGACTAAACACACTAATATCAGGAGTCTTAGGAAAGTCCCCTGTTCCAATGTTTATGTTAAGTTCCTCTCTAGTGTGTAGAGCTCCGTCTTGCATACCGTTCCATTTTAAAGTTGCAACGTTTCTAACGCCTTCTCTTCTAATTCTAAACGCAATAAAATTCCTACGTAAATCTTCATCTTCTGTATCAAAATAGATGGCATCAAGATTAAGCTCTTGCTCAGATCCTTCTACCTCATACTTTAATAGGTCTTCATCATTACGTATTTCTTCTGCTATTTTTTCATTTTTTAAAGAATATTTCAGTTCTATTTCCATAATAAACCTTCTCTAACATGCAATGTTTTTATGATACCATTAATGTCGAAAAAACTCAAGTATTTAAACGTTTTTGACTTTTGGTTTTTCTCCATGAAATTGATAATATGTAGTCTTTAATCTTCCATTAAAAAGTTTTCTTCTTCTATCTGCTTTTCGTCCCATAGCCTTTTGTTCAAAATCATCATCAGTAGTAATTAAGAACAATGACCAATCTGGATTCTCTTTAAAAAACTCACCTAGTTTTTTATATATTTTATCAATAGCTTCTTCTTCACCTATACGTTCTCCATATGGCGGATTTGTAATAATTATACCATTTGGTTCACTTGCCTCAAGCGTTTTAATATCAGCTACAGCAAATTCGATACAATCATCTACACCTGCTTCCTCGGCATTTTCCATAGCCGCATCAACAGCATCCTTGTTTATATCATAAGCTTTGATTTTTATATCCTTATCATAGTCAATAGCTTCATAAGCCTTTTTCTTTTCTTCCTTCCAAAGTGATTTATCTATAAACTCCCACTGATCACAAGCAAATCTGCGACTTAAGCCTGGTGCTATATTCATTTCTATCATAGCTGCCTCTATAGGAATGGTACCACTACCACAGCAAGGATCCACTAACATTCTACCGGCTCTAAAAAAACTTAACTCAACTAAAGCTGCCGCCATATTTTCCTTCATAGGTGCAGCTACAGGTGCCACCCTATATCCTCTCTTATGAAGTGAAGACCCACTTGTATCAACTGTTATAGTTGCTCTGTCCTTTAATAGAGAAACCTTAACAGTATATTCAGCTCCCGTCTCCTCAAACCTATCCACTACATAAAATTCCTTTAATCTTTCAACTATAGCCTTTTTAACTACACTTTGACAAGCTGGTACACTTGAAAGTTTAGATTTTACTGATGAACCTGTAACTGTAAACTTACCATCTATAGGAATAAGTTCCTCCCAAGGATAACCTTTTACCCTCTGAAACAAGTCTTCAAACTCAAGAGCCCTAAACTCCGCAATCTTCATTAAAATCCTATCAGGAGTTCTAAGCCATAAATTACTTCTTACAATGCCGCGCTCATCAGCTTTGTAAGTCACTTTTCCATCTTCAACGCTTACAATTTCATAGCCTAAATTTTGAATTTCTCTTTTAGCTACTGCCTCAAGTCCAAAACCTGTAGTCGCTATTAATTCTAATATCATATAATACTACCTCTAAAAAATCTGGCTATCTCCAAAGAGATAGCCGGTAAAAAAACTATTTGAACTTTCTTCTTCTGTTAATTGTACTTTTTTGAAGAACTTCGATATTTTCTAATGCTCTTCCTGTACCTATAGCTACACAATCCATAGGATTTTCTGCTATCTTAACATTGATGCCTGTTCTCTGCTTTATTCTTTCATCAATACCATAAAGCAATGCGCCACCACCTGTAATAACAATACCGCTTGTACTAATATCAGCTGCAAGTTCTGGTGGAGTTTTTTCTAGTACTGAATGAGTCGCTTCACAAATAGCCTGCAATGGCTCTTCTAAAGCTTCCATCATTTCTGTTGAAGTTACTTCAACTTCTCTTGGTAAACCAGTAACTAAGTCTCTACCACTACATGTGTATCTTAGTTCTTCAGGTCTTGGTGAAGCAGTACCGATTTCTTTTTTAAGAGTTTCTGCCATTCTCTCACCGATATATAGTTTATGTTTTTTACGCATATATTTGATAATAGCTTCATCCATACGGTCTCCAGCAACCTTTAAAGATGTACTTGCTACAATACCACCAAGTGAGATAACTGCAACGTCAGAAGTACCACCACCAATATCTATTATAAATGTACCTTCAGGTCTTGAAATATCGATATCAGCACCAATTGCCGCTGCTAGAGGTTCTTCCATAAGGAATACATCCTTACCACCAGCCTGTGCTGCCGCTTCTCTTACTGCTCTTTTTTCTACTTCTGTAACGCCAGATGGTACGCAAACCATAATTCTTGGTCTAAAAAATCTACCGCTACCACAAGTCTTTTTAATGAAGTATTTTAACATTCTTTCAGTAACATCATAGTCTGAAATAACACCATCTCTTAAAGGTCTTAAAGCAATAATATTAGCAGGTGTTCTACCTAACATTTCTTTAGCTTCCTGTCCTACTGCTAAAATTTCATCAGTTTCTTCATCTACTGCTACTACTGATGGCTCCTCCAAAACAATTCCTTTACCTTTTATATATACTAAAACATTGGCTGTCCCTAAATCTATTCCTACTTCTTCTGTGAATGCCATGTCAAAATCTCCTTCCTAAACTTAATTTATATATTCTTAGTTAAATTATCTTGATTACATAATATTGCTATAATATTATATGCTAAATCCATATAGATTTCAACCTTTTTGTTATATCCAAATATATTACAAATATGTTATAATAATTTACATATTTAATTAAGGAGGAAATTTTTATGATTTATCTAAAAAATGACTATAGTACAGGTGCTCATCCTCAAGTTTTAGATGCACTTGTTTCAACTAATATGGAAAATACTGTTGGTTACGGATTAGACCCATATTGCAAAGAGGCTGCAGATTCTATAAAAAAAATTATTAAGTGTGAAACTGCTGACATACACTTTACCATGGCAGGTACTCAAACAAATCTTACAGTTATAAGTAGTATTCTTCGTCCTCATGAAGCTATAATTGCTGCAGATACTGAACATATATGTGTTCATGAAGTTGGTGCTATCGAAGCTACTGGTCACAAAGTTATACATGTACCTACTTCTGATGGTAAGCTTAGACCTAGCGATATTGATAAGGTTATGGCTCAGCATTGCGATATGCACTGGGTACGTCCTAAAATGATTTATATTGCTGATTTAACTTTAACAGGTCTAGTTTATTCCTTAGCTGAACTGAAAGCACTTCGCCAAGCATGTGATAAACACGATTTATATTTGTTTATGGACGGTGCTAGACTTGCAATGGCTCTTACTCAAAAAGATAATGATGTCACATTTGAAGACTTGCCTAAAATCTGCGATGTTTTTTATATAGGTGGTACAAAGTGTGGGCTTATGTTTGGGGAAGCAATAGTTATAGTCAATGATGCCCTAAAAAAAGATTTTAGATATATCATGAAACAAAAGGGAGCTATTTTAGCAAAAGGTAGACTTTTAGGCGTACAATTTAAATCAATTTTCGAAAATGATCTTTATCTTCGTCTTGGCAGACACTGCAATGCCTTAGCTGATAAGCTAGTAGCGGGGCTACGTGAAAAAGGTTATAGTTTTGCATGTGAACCTTGCAGCAACCTTGTTTTTCCGATTTTTCCAAATGAGCTAATCGACTCTCTTCATAATAAGGTTGAATATGATGACTACGAACCTTATGATGAAAATAGCAGATCAATCAGACTTGTTTGCTCATGGAGCACAACTGAAAAAGAAGTTGAAGAATTTTTAAAACTTGTATAAAAAAATGAGCGATATATACTCTTATATCTTAAAGATGTATATATCGCTTTATTAATATTTTATTTTTCTTTTTTACGTAAAACATATAATCCAGCACTTGAAGCTATTAATAATGCTACTAGCATCATTGGCGCTGTCTCATCACCTGTTTTAGGTTTATCCTTATCAGGAACTTCTTGTTTAGGTGTCTCCTCATTATCAGTAGGATGATCAGTATTGCTTAGATTATCTGGGTTTACGATAGGCGTATCAGGTTTATTTGTTGGATTATCGGTTTTTTGTATTGGAGTTTCTTTTTTCTCAAACTTCCATTTTCCTATAAACTTAATATTGCCATTTTCATCTAAAATATCTGCACTATCTACTTTATCTTTCTCATCATACCCTTCAAATTTCCATGTTCCATCTTCAACTTGTAATTCATTTTTTTTCAAGCTGTATTGCTGTAACTGTTGCTCTATCTATATACTTATCATCATCAATAGGTAATAGTTTATTAACTTCTTTTGGTGTTTTTTACCATCTGTTAAACTAACAAATTCATAAACAATCGGATATTTATTTTTCTTTATATAAGTCATAAAATCAAGCTGATCTGTTGCCGGACTTTTTCCAATTACAAGACCTTCCTTCATCTTATCTAACAAAGTACATGTAGCAACTTTGTCTCTCCATGATGGGTGGTCAATATATATACCACCACTATTACTAGATTTATATGTAGCTTTATTATTTAAAATTGTACCTCCATTCATAGTAAAGCTTGCTTTTCCTGATATTTCTCGTGAATAATTATCCCCTACACTAGACCAATCTTGAAAATTTGATAGATATACTCCTCCACCACGTACCGCATGATTGTTTTCAATAATTCCGCCATGCATAATAAAGTTACCATGGTTTTCTAAAGAAATAGCTCCTCCAAACTGAGCTCCTCTCTCAATACCATTATTACGAATACTACTATCATCATTCATAATAATAGTATTATAGCTATATCCTGCTATTGCATTACCTTGCAATTGTGGAGCATTATTATTTTCTAATATACTTCCTGTATTTAACACAAGTTTTGCTCCATTTTTCTCAGCACCTGCACTTTTTCCCAAACTAATTATAGAATTACAGTGTTCTATATCTATATCTTTTCTATATGCTTTTCCATCTAATACTATGTTGCTAAGTGTTAAAGTATGATTCCCTTCAATTACTATCATATCTCCACCAGCATTTCTTTATATTTTGAATTTGGCTTATTTGATAAATCCCATTTTTCATCTTTTGTAATTTCAAAATTATTATCTATTAGAATTATATCTCCGTCATTGATTAAAGATTAGCCTTATCAAATGTTTTTACACTAGTTTCCTTTGTAAGTCCATCATTGTTATCGTTTCCATCATAGCTATTTAAATGTATATATCTTAACGACTTTTTACTATTACTATTTGTAAAAGCTTGTGAATATATTGGAAAACAACATGCTGCTAGCAGCATTGACATAACTAAAACTATAGCTAGCTTTTTATTAGCAAATTTCATTTTCAATCCTCTCTGCGACTGTTTTCGCTTATAATACACAAATATACTTCCATAACATTTTAGCTGATGCCTTCTCCTTTGCCCTTTATACACTACCCTCCTTTTATTTTAAATTTATAGCATCAAGCCATTACTATATAATGTTAACATCTAATATAATATTATCACTTTATATAAATAAAGTCCACTCTACAAAAAAACAGCACTAATACATTAATTTAATTAGTGCTGTTTATAATTGCTATTTTTGAGGGCTATATTTTACATATTTTACCCAATACTCTTCAAGAGATTTTATATTCTCATCATGGATAATTTTAGCTGCTTTCCTGCCAACATACGTTACATGCCATGATTCATACGAATATCCCGTAACATCAGTAGTGTCTTTTCTATAACGCAAAGTAAATCCATACTTCCATGCATTTTCATGAAGCCATTTACAACTCTCAGTCTTTTCAAAATTATCAAAAGACCAATCTTCTGCAACTAAATCAAGTGCTCTTCCTGTGTGATGTTCGCTAAATCTTGGTCTAGAGCTATACTTATCAGCATACTTTCTACCAAATTCTTTTTTCATATTATTATAATATTTATTTTGTAAGTCAATACTTCTATATCCAGATCTAACATTTAAAACCAAGCCTTCCTTTTTAGCATCTTCCGCCATCTTTTTATATGCTTTTACTGTTTTACTTGTAGCTTTTTGACCATTTACTATTTCTTCTAAATTTTTTGGAATATAATCTTTTCTTAGGGCAAAGTGTTTATTTATAAGCAAAATATCATCTTCTTCATCTGATTTGAGTATCTTCGTGTTTTCTTTGTAAGCCACCTTATCTATATCAGCTTCCACTCTCCAAATAACTTCTTCTTTTTCCAAGTCCGGATTTTTCTTTTGATATTCTTCATATCTTTGTTTATTTTCTTCATTGTAGTAATACGGTTCATTTGAGTTTTCTTCACTATTACAACTTGTAAATATCAAAGTAGTAACCGTAGCTAAAAACAAGAAAAACCCTATTAATTTTTTCGAATTTTTCAACATATATATTTTTCTCCTATCACCTAAAATAACGCTAGCTAATTATAACACTATCAAAAATAAATTAATAGAAAAAATTAAAAGAGGACCTTCGTGCTAATATGTATACAAAATTCTGGATACATATCATACTTAGATCCTCTTTTTTATAAATGATATGACTAAAAAAACAAATAGATATTAATTAATAATTTTCTTTTCTAACTTCAAAGTAGCTCTGCGGATGATTACAAGTTGGGCAAACTGTAGGTGCTTTTTTACCAAAATGTAAATGACCACAGTTACGACATTCCCATAAAACATCCTCGTCCTTTTCAAATACTCTTTCTGCTCTTACATTATCATAAAGAGCTCTATATCTCTTTTCATGTTCCTTTTCAACTGCCGCAACTAGTCTAAATCTAGCTGCTAATTGGTCAAATCCCTCTTCTTCAGCTTCTTTTGCGAATTTTTCGTACATATCAGTCCATTCATAATTTTCGCCTTCAGCTGCTGCTAATAAGTTTTCATCAGTAGTCCCAATACCTGAAAGTTCCTTAAACCATAGTTTAGCATGTTCTTTTTCATTTTCAGCAGTTTTTAAGAATATATTAGCAATCTGCTCAAATCCTTCTTTTTTAGCCTTGCTAGCAAAATATGTATACTTATTTCTAGCCTGACTTTCACCTGCAAACGCTTCCTTTAAATTTTTCTCTGTTTTAGTTCCTGCATATTTATTATTTTTGTCCATCATCCTTCTCCCTTCAGTTTTGAGTATAATAAATTTAACTGTTATTTAATTATAACTCGATAATTTAACATATCAAAGACTTTTAGTTAATGTGACAATATACTTATAACTAAAAAATACTTGTAATATCTATGTAATTTCAATTTATTTTATCACTTTATACTTCTATACTTATGACAATACCTTAAAAAAAACTTAAAAACACTTGAATAAATCAAGTATTTTCAATACAATAATAATATTGTAAATAGGAGGGAATAAATGATCGGATTTTATAATTATACAGTTATTTTAACTTATATGAGCTTAATAAGTTCAACTATCGGTATGTTCTTAGCAACTACAGGGCATTTTAAGTTAGCTCTTGTATGTCTTGCACTATCAGGACTTTTAGATATGTTTGATGGTAAGGTGGCTAGAACAAAAAAAGACCGAACTGATGATGAAAAGAGTTTTGGTATACAAATTGACTCCCTTTGCGATGTAGTATGCTTTGGAGCATTTCCAGTACTTCTAACTTATTGTATGGGTCTAAGAAGTCCTGTTGGTATTGCAATTTTAGCATTTTACGCAGTTGCAGGAGTAATTAGACTAGGCTATTACAATGTCATGGAGGCAAAGCGTCAGGAACAAACTAGTGAAAATAGGAAATTTTATAGTGGTCTACCTATCACATCTATCTCAATTATATTACCTTTAGTGTGTTTAGTAGGTGGTTACTTTTTCCACAACTTTGTATTGCTTCTACACTGTACTATGCTTGCTGTAGGTATGCTATTTATCATAGATTTTAAGATGCCAAAACCAAAGAATACAACTCTTGCAATTTTAATTGCTATTGTAACATTGGCATTACTAAAAATCTTCCATATTATTTAAGGGTGATAATATGAAATATGCAGATAGAAACCAAAATAGATGGGAAGATTCAACTTCTCAAGATAAACTACTTAAAGGTTTATACAATAATATCTTTGGCAGAATTTTAATCAAAATACTCATAAATCCTATCTTTTCAAAAATAGGTGGAGCATTTTTATCTACTCCATTATCAAAACCTATGATTTCTAGCTTTGTAAAAAAACATAATATAGATCTTGATAAATGCACTACCAAAAGATTTTCTTGCTATAACAATTTTTTTACAAGACAGCTAAAAGATGAATATCTAAACATAGATATGTCAGAAGATGCTTTTATAAGTCCTTGTGATAGTAAATTATATGTATCGCCAATTACTAAAACTGGTCTATTTCATATAAAAAACACAGACTATACACTAGATACTTTGCTAAAAAACACGTCTCTTGCAGATGAATTTATTGGTGGTAATGCATTTATCTTTAGACTTACAGTAGATGACTATCATAGATATTGCTACCCTGATAATGGGATAAAGTCAGATAATATCAAAATCAAAGGAGTCTTACATACTGTAAATCCAATAGCTAATGATATTTACCCCATATACAAAGAAAACTCTAGAGAGTATTGCACCATAGAAACAGAAAATTTTGGTAAAATAATCATTATGGAAGTAGGTGCTCTAATGGTAGGAAAAATAAACAATCACCATGGTGCTGGTAAAGTTTTAAAAGGAACAGAAAAGGGCATGTTTGAGTTTGGAGGTTCTACCATCATAGTTTTGACTCAAAAAGATACTGTAATAATAGATAATGATATATCAAATAATTCAGTTGACGGTTATGAAACCATAGTTTCAATCGGTGAAAGAATCGCAATAAAAAAGGCTCTTTATTGAGCCTTTTTTATTGCGATTCTTTTTTTATATTTTTCCACTGACTAAATCTTTTATCTAATACCTCTTCCATTTCAAGATAATATTGTTCATCAAAAGGAACAAATAAATATGCCTCATCTTTAAATTCTTCACAGTTGTATTTTTCTTCACCAAAGTAATCATATGCATGTTTATCTATATCCATAGGATAGTATATATCTTGACTGTCGCCATAATAATACTTAGAAAACTCTCTAGCCTCATCTGTAAAATACGAAAGAAGCATCACTCCTTTAAGCTTTTTATATATAAATATCCTTAAATCCTCATCTTTTAAATCATTGTGTGCTAAAACATAGTCGTCATATTTTTTATTTAATTTTTCACTCCACAAATTACGTTTTTTAGCCCATCTTAAATAAATAGCCATGTGATTAAATGCAACCATACGATTTAATTTAATCTCTTTTCGGTTCATATTTCCATAATGCCATATGCCATCATCTAAAACCTCAGAATACTTCATTTCTCCCAAAGCACTATATCTCACAGGATTAACAATATGACTTACCTTATCCATAATACTAATCAAAGCCTCTGCACCATATTTTTGTTTATATTCAAGTTCCTCAATATATATTGGAACAATCTGATAAAAATTAACCTCATTGCCATTTTCAAGTGGCATTACAATACTCTCATCAGTTGACATTTGAGGTTCAACAAGAATTACCGCTGATAAATCAGTCATATTATTATAAGGAATTTGATTATCTACAGTTTGCCCCCAAGCTATCCATCCTCCTCTTTTAGTTGCAATATAAATAATTTTTTTTAGTAAATTTATAGGCCAGCTCCATATTGGGTCACTATCGTATAATTGCCAACCATTAGGAAGAGTTATCATAAGTTCCGCATATTCTAAATTTATTCCTCTAAACTCATATGGTACATCCATAGTATGCTTACTCATACCTAAAGTTATCAATGTGTAAAAATCATTTTCCTCAGTAGGTTTTATAATACCTATATCAACCTTAGGTCCAAATGGATTTCTATCCTCCCACACTTTATCAATTTTACCAAAATATTTTTCTATATGTCTGACTACCAAATTCATCTTTTAATATCCTCCAAAATTTGGCGATAAGTTGAAATTAAAGTTAAAAGATCGATGCCCACAATAGCATTATCAAAGCCTTGCTCTAATTTTTCATTAGCTTCATTGGCATCGTGACAAAAGATAAATGACATCTTGCCAGCTTTCTTACAAGCTCTTACTACTCTATCTATTTCCTTTAAAAATTCTGGATTTTTAAATTGACCTGGCATATTCATAGCAATTGATAAATCATTTGGACCAACCATAATACCATCAACCCCATCTATATCTACAATTTCTTCAATCTGGTTTAGACATTCGACAGTTTCACACTGCAATATTAAAAGATTGTCTTCGTTGGCATCTTTCATATAACCTTTAAGGCCATTATCATAGACAGAGTCATGCCCCCATTTACCATCTCTTGTCATACAGTATCCTCTTTCGCCTACAGGCCTATATTTAGCATATGATACAAGTTCTCGAACCTGATCAACCGTCTTAATACATGGAACAATAAGCCCCTTAACTCCAATATCTAATCCCTGTAAAATCGCAGGACGAGTAATAGAATTTACCCTCATTAGAGGTGTTATTCCTGCAGCATTGGCAGCAGTAACATATGTAGCTGCCTCACTAATATCAACCGGACAATGCTCCATATCAATTACTATAAACTCCATACCTGAAATACCTATAGCTTCTATAGCTTCCATACTCTTCATGTGAGTAAAAGTGCCTACAGTTTTCTTCTTATTTTTAAAATTTTCAATAATGTTATTTTTCATTATAATCCTTTCTACTTATAAGGCGTTCTTAAACACCTCTTCAATTTCTTTACTGTTTAATGGAACATATCCTAAAGCAAGTCTCTTTTCACATTTTACTGCCATCTTAGTTATATTTTCTTCATCTATACCAACTTCTTTAAGTTTTGTTGGCATGCCTAAAGACACAAAAAACTCTGCTGTTTTATTTATACCTTTATTGGCCATTTCATATTTATCTTCCATCATAGGAACATTCCATACATTATGCGCAAATTCACAAAATTTATCTACTGTATCTTTATTTAAAACTTTTCGCATCCAATGAGGCGTCATAATAGCTAAACCTACGCCATGGGTAATATCATAAAATGCTGAAAGCTCGTGTTCCATAGGATGAACTGACCACCCAACTTCATTACCAAGTTTCAAAAAATCATTTATAGCCCATGAACTTGCCCACATCAAATTTGCTCTTGCTTCATAGTTTTGTGGATCTTCCAAGGCTATTGGTGCAAAGTGAATTACAGTTTTCATAAGAGCCTCACATACTCTAGAATGAATAAATGAATTTACATTTGAAAAATAACTTTCCATAATATGAGATAAAATATCAGCAGAGCCTGAACCTGTCTGGTACTTATTTACCGTCATAGTATAGCTTGGATCCAAAATGGCTGCTACAGGTCTTAGAAGTTCGTTTCTAGTTCCTATTTTTTCATTGATCTTAATATTTGAAATAACAGCAATTTTATCCATTTCTGATCCTGTTGCTGCAAGAGTTAATACTGCAATAACCGGAAGAGCATCTTTAATCTTATTTGGATCTTCAACTATATCCCAAGGCTCACCATCATATTTGGCTGCAGCTGCTATAGCCTTAGAACAATCAATAGTAGAACCTCCTCCTATAGGGATTAGAATATCTATCTTTTCTTTTCTGCAAATTTCAGCTCCCTTTGCAACTGTCTCAATTTTAGGATTTGGTTCAACTCCACCAAGTTCAAAAATTTCAATTCCTGCATTTTTTAAATATTTACTAGCTTCATCAAATATACCATTTTTCTTAACGCTACCACCGCCATATACAATTAAAGCTTTATTACCATATTTTATCGCTTCTTTACCTATATTTTCAATCTGTCCTTTCCCAAAATACACTGTTGTTGGTATTGTATATACAAAATTATTCATAAGTTACCTTCTTTCTCTTTTTATACACCTATATTCATTTTACTAAATTTATTTTAATTTGTCACTTTACAAATAAAGCTTGCAGTATTATATTGATAGATGGATAGTATTCGAGACGAAACTGTACCACATTTATTTTATTTTTAATCACAGAGGATTGTATAATAAACGATACCTCATTTCTAGCTATGCAAATTCAAGAAACTGTCGCTACCTTAGGAAAGGAGTGATCAGTATGAAAGCAGGTTTTATAGGTGCAGGGAAAGTTGGTTTTTCCCTAGGTAAATACCTAAAAGAAAATGGATTTACTGTAACTGGCTACTATAGCCGCTCACCAAAATCAGCTAATGATGCAGCTAAATTTACAAGTACAGAAGCATATAATAGTATTACCAGTATCTTAAGTGACAGTGATACCCTTTTTATCACAGTTCCTGATGGAGCTATAAGTGAAGTTTGGGATGATATGCAAAACCTGGATGTTAAAAATAAAAATATTTGTCATTGTAGCGGCTCGATTTCATCGACCGTTTTTTTTAATGGCGAAAAACTTGGTGCAAGTGTTTACTCAGTACATCCTCTATATGCTATAAGTGATAAAAAAAATTCATGGAAAGAACTACACAAAGCTTACTTTACCATTGAAGGAAGTAAAAATCACCTTGAAGAGATCAAAAAAGTTTTTCAAAGTTCTGGAAACAAGGTAATAGTCACATCAAAAGAAAACAAAGCTTTATATCACTGTAGTGCCGCTGTTGTTAGCAACCTAATAACAGGTTTGTTTACTGTAGGAGCTGATATGCTTTGTCAGTGTGGCTTTACTAAAGAAGATGCAACAAAAGCACTAATTCCTTTATTTATTGGAAATGCTAAATCCATAGAAAAAAATGGTCCTATAGCATCACTAACCGGTCCAGTTGAAAGAAACGATATTTCAACTATAGAAAAACATCTTGATGCTCTAAACTTTAACAAACAATATAAGATGATTTATACTCTTCTTTCAGAAAAACTTATAGATATAGCAAAAGAAAAACACGTTGACAGAAATTATACAGAAATGACGGAGGAAATTAACAATGAAAAACACAGTATCCACTTTTAAAGAACAGAAAGTAAAGGGCGATAAGATTACAATGTTAACTGCCTATGACTATTCTACTGCTAAATTGATGGATCAAGCTGGAATTAACGGTATCCTTGTAGGAGACTCTCTAGGAATGGTTATGCTTGGTTATGAAGACACTCTTCCTGTTACTATGGAAGATATGATTCACCATACAGCAGCTGTTTGCAGAGGCTGCAAGGATACATTAGTAGTTGGCGATATGCCATTTATGTCTTACCAAGTGTCAGTTGAAGAAGCAGTATATAATGCTGGTAGACTTATGAAAGAAGGCAGATGCCAGGCTGTTAAACTTGAAGGCGGCGCAACAGTTTGCCCACAAATAAAAGCTATCACTGACGCATCTATTCCCGTAATGGCACATATCGGCCTAACACCTCAGTCTGTAAATACATTTGGTGGCTTTAAAGTGCAAGGTAAAAGTGAAGAAGCTGCAAGACAACTTATTGAAGATGCAAAAGCTGTCGAAGCTGCTGGCGCATTTGCTATAGTATTAGAAGCCATTCCTGCAAAACTTGCAGAAATAATCTCAAATAGCGTTGATATTCCTACTATTGGTATTGGTGCTGGTGCCGGATGCGATGGTCAAATTTTAGTTTATCAAGATATGCTTGGCATGTTTTCAGATTTCACACCTAAATTTGTAAAAAAATACACAGATCTTGGAGAAATCATGAAAGATGCATTTGCAAAATACATCAAAGAAACTAAAGATGGAACATTCCCAGCTTCTGAACACACATTTAAAATTTCTGAAGAAGTAATAAAAAAATTATACTAATTTGAAAAGGGGATAATACAGATGAAAATTGTAAAAACTATAGATGAAGTTAGACAAATCGTAAAATCATGGAAATCTGAAGGCTTATCTGTTGGACTAGTTCCTACAATGGGATTTTTACACGAAGGACACAAAAGCCTAATCCTTAGAGCTTCTGCAGAAAACGACCGCGTAGTTGTAAGTGATTTTGTAAATCCAACACAGTTTGGACCTGGTGAGGATTTAGAAGCATATCCAAGAGATATAAATCGTGACGCTGCCCTATGTGAGGAAGCCAATGCAGACTTAATCTTTAATCCAGAACCATCCGAAATGTATTACGATGACTGTTCAACTTATGTAAATAACTCATCTCTATCCGATGAGTTATGTGGTAAAAGTAGACCTATCCACTTTAAAGGTGTCTGCACAGTTGTTTCTAAGCTATTTAATATCGTAAATCCTGATCGTGCATACTTTGGACAAAAGGATGCACAACAGCTAGCTATTATTAAAAGAATGGTAAGAGATTTAAATTTTGATATCAAAATCGTTGGTTGTCCTATTATCCGAGAAGAAGATGGTTTAGCTAAAAGCTCAAGAAACACTTACTTAAACCAAGACGAAAGAAAAGCGGCTTTAATTTTAAGCAAAGCAATTAAACTTGGTGAAGATCTTGCAAATAGCGGTGAGGAAGATGCTAATAAAATTATTTCAAAAATGATTGACCTTATAAATACTGAACCTATGGCCAAAATCGACTATGTACAAGCTGTTGATGCTATATCAGTAAAACCTGTTGATAAAATGGAAGGATCCGTACTAATAGCTATGGCCGTTTATATCGGTAAAACTAGATTAATCGATAACTTTATTTTTGAAAAATAGAACACCTGGAGGAAAGAAAGAATGCAATTAAGAATGTTAAAAGGAAAAATTCACCGTGCTACTGTAATTCAAGCTGAACTTGATTATGTAGGTAGTATTACAGTTGATGAGGATCTTTTAGATGCTGCCGGCATACTAGAATACGAAGAAGTTCAAATTGTAGATATTAATAACGGTAGCAGATTTACTACTTATACTATTGCAGGCGAGCGCGGTAGTGGCATGATCTGTCTAAATGGTGCAGCTGCTAGATGTGTATCAACCGGCGATAAAATAATAATCATGAGCTATGCCTCTATGACTTATGAAGAAGCACGCGAAAATCCTCCTAAGGTAGTTTTCGTTGATGATAAAAATAAAATTAATCGCATAACTAGATATGAAAAGCATGGTCGCCTTGAAGATATGTAATATCGTAACAATAGAAAAGGGAATAGATTTTAAACATCTATTCCCTTTTTTTATTAATATTTAACATAAAACTGCTGTACCCAATAGCCGTTTATATATCCAACGCCCAAATGAGTGAATTCTTTTCTTAAAATATTTGCTCTATGGCCTTTTGAGTTCATCCATGCATTCATAACCTGAGTGACACTTCTTTGACCGTAAGCTATATTTTCTCCACCAAACGGCTCAAGTCCAACTGAAGCATACTGGTTATAAACCGTTCCAAGTCTCGGTGAATAATGATCAAAGTAGTTATAAGCTAACATATCTACTGCCTTAACCTGAGCAGTGTAGTCTATAATATCATAAGCTTTAAGCGGTGGAACTTTAGCCTTAGCTCTCTTTGCATTTACCTGCTTTAGCATTTCTTTTCTGATACTTAAAGGAGCTTTAGAATTTACAACAACAATTTTTCTTCCTATAGGCTTACAAAATGAACTATATACATATTTTTTACCAACTTTTCTATAAGCTCTAACCTTATAATAATATGCCTTGTTCTTCACTAATCCGCCATTTGTATATGAAAGTCTAGATGTTGATTTAACTTTTTTATACTTGCCTTTTGGACTTGTAGCTTTATAAAGCTGATAACCTTTAGCTCCATTTACCTTTTTCCATGTAATTTTCAAACTTGTATTTGAAGCTACATCCCCATCAAGTCCTTTAACAGTTCTTAACTTTGGCTTAACTTCCTTAGGTGCACTTAGTTTGCCAAGCTTCTTGCCATTAATCCCCCTTACTTTGTAATAGTAAGTTTTTCCAGTTACAAGACCACTATTTATAAGAGTTCTCTTAGTAGTCGTACCTACACTCTTATACTTCCCCCTTTTAGATGTGGCCTGATACACACGATACTTTTTAGAGTTTTTAGCCTTTGACCAACTAATTTTAACCTTATTGTAGTCATAGCTTGAAACCTTTACAGTGGCCACTTTTGAGGGCGTTTTTGTAGCTGCCAAAGCATCCTGCGGAATGGCAAGTGTAAATGTCATAGCCACTGTCATAATCAGCATAAGCGCTACTCTCTTCAAACTTTTTTGTTTCATTTTCCCCTCCTTAACTAATTTCCCTCATATTGTCTATTTTTATTACTTAAATATTTAGTTCTTACTTTTGCACCCGAATGGGCAAAGTTTGTAAGCTTTTTCTTTGATGATTTAATATTTATTCCTAAAATATTTCTAGTTATAAATAACAAAAATATAAATGTAAGTATTGGAAATACGCAAGAAGTAATAATCAAAATAGCTGTAGCTTCAATAAAGTTTCCTACTGCGTTTTTAACTTTCTTTTGCATATTCTTTAGTCCATTTTTAGCCTTTTGCCAAAATCCAGTATTTTTTTCTTCTATATCATCTGTTATTTTATCACTCTTTTCTATATTTTCTTCTATAGATACCGAGTAGGTTTCCTCTATTAGGTTAGTTGCGTAAGTGGTCACAGGCACTATGGCCACTATACAAATACCAAATATTAAAAGCTTAATAACAACTGTTTTAAAATATTCTTTTCTAAATAAGGTATTAAAAATATATACTCCACAAAAGACAGGTATTATCACCTTAAAGGTGACAGCTCCTGCAATAACTAGCAAATACTTTTCTAAAAAAATAGCACATAAAACAATCATCAATGTAGAGCTTAAATTTGCTAGCTGATCTGCTATTGAAGTTCCAAAATCTCCAGGAACTAAACTTATGCCAGCAGATAATGCTGTAGTAGATGCCGTCATAGCAATAACATTGTCTCTCTTTTCGTTTAACGCTTCAATAGTCTCTTTATATGTATTAGGATCTGTCATAACATCACCTAACCACACAAATGAAGTAATTCCTACAATAGCTAAAACTACAAGGATTACTATTTTTTTCATCTTTTCTTTTTTATAGTTCATATACTCTCCCTCAACCTAATTTTAGTCATATATATAATATCATATATTTACAATGGACACAAAGTCATTATTAATGATAAAATACTTTACAATACTACACGATTTTGGAGGCAATTAGTTTTATGAATAATAAAAAAATATGCATTTTATATACAGGTGGAACTATCGGTATGGTTCCTACAAAAAAGGGATTTGCTCCTGAAAAAGGCTACTTTTACGATGCCATTTCTAAGATTGAAGATCTTCACGATCCTTCCATGCCCAAGTGGGATATGATCGAGTTTTCTCCCCTTCTTGATTCATCTAACATAGCCTTAGAACAGTGGAATCAAATTGGAAAAATCATTGCCCAAAACTATGATAAGTACGATGGATATGTGGTTTTACACGGCACCGACACTATGGCCTACACTGCATCTGCTCTATCTTTTATGCTTGAAGGTCTAAATAAGCCAGTGGTTATTACAGGCTCTCAAATTCCTTTATGTCAGCTAAGAAGTGATGGGCGAGATAATTTAGTAACATCCATGTTAATTGCAGGAGAAGGTGTTGTAAATGAAGTTTGTCTATACTTTGGTGGTAAGCTACTTCGTGGCAATCGTGCAACTAAAACATCATCAGATGGTCTCAATGCATTTGTATCGCCAAACTATCCACCTCTAGCTGAAGCTGGAATCGATTTTAATTATAATTATGCAGCACTAAAAAAGCCAAAAGAAAAAACTACATTTCGCTTAATAGAATTTAAACAAACACCTATTGGTGTTCTTAAAGTTTTCCCTGGAATACAGTTTGGACTATTTGAATCAATCATGACCGAAAGCCTACAAGGAATTGTTCTCGAAACTTTTGGTGCTGGAAATATACCTAGTTACAGTCATGCTCTTTTACCTATAATTCGCAAAGCATTTGACCATGGAACTATTATTACTGTTTGTTCCCAATGTCAACAAGGCACCGTTAAACTTGGAACTTATGAAACCAGCTCAGCTCTTACAGATGCTGGCGCTGTCAGCGGTTATAACATGACTACTGAAGCTGCTGTAACCAAGCTTTATTATCTATTTACCTTAGGATTACCAAAAGAAGAAATTAAATCGCTAATGGAAGAAAATCTACGAGGAGAGCTTTCCAAATAAAAAAGAGTGTCATATCAACACTCTTTTTTTGTATATTTAATTATTCTGTTTCCTCTGCATCATTAGCAATACCTAACTTATCAATAACAAAAAAGATTAAGCCAAGTACCATGCCTACTACAGTTGCAAGAGCCATTCCTGTAAGCTGAACACTACCTATTTTGATAAATGCTCCTGATAGACCAGTAACAAATACTACAGAAGTTAATGCAAGATTTCTTGGTCTACCATAGTCAACCTTTTCATCAACTAAAAGTCTAAGACCAGAAGCGGCAATCATACCGTATAATAGGAAGCTAACGCCACCCATTACAGGAGCTGGAATAGTCTGAATCAAAGCAGATGCTTTGCCAACCCACGCAAGAATCATTGAAAATACAGCAGCACCACCGATGATCCATACGCTGTAAACCTTAGTAACTGCCATTACACCAATATTTTCACCGTATGTAGTAGTAGGTACAGCACCACATAAACCTGATAATGTAGTTGAAATACCATCGGCTGCTAATGATCTATGTAACCCTGGATCTTCAAGAAGATTTTTTCCAACTATCTCACTAGTTACAACCTGATGCCCAATATGCTCTGAAATTACAACAAGTGAAGCTGGCACAATAATCAAAATAGCATCTAAGCTAAACTTAGGTGTCAAAAAGTTTGGAACCTCAAATATTGATGCCTGAGTAACTGCTGTAAAATCTACAATACCTAGGCCTAAAGCTACTAAATATCCAACAATAATCGAAATCAAAATAGCTATAGCCGCAGCAAATCCTTTAAATAATACCTGTCCAAATACTGCAACTGCTAAAGTAACTACAAATACAATAACAAATTTTGGATCAATCTTAGTATAAGTTTCAGTTAAAATTAATCCTCCATTTTTTGCAGCAGTTCCTGCTAACTCAAGACCGATAAGAGCAATTATTGGTCCCATTGCCGCTGGCGGTAATACTACATCAATCCACTTAGTTCCTATAAATTTAATTAATACAGCCACTATTATAAGTATGATACCTGTAACTACAAACCCACCTAATGCATATTGATATCCCATCTTAGGATTTGCCAAAATTAAAAATGTCGGTGATAAAAACGCAAAACTTGAACCAAGATATGCAGGCGCCTTACCTTTAGTCATAAAAATAAAGATAAGTGTTCCTATACCGTTCATAAGAAGTACAATCGATGGACTAATTCCAAATAACCAAGGTACTAATACTGAAGCACTAAACATCGCAAAAGTATGCTGAATACTTAGAGGTATACCTTTTATCAATGGTACTCTTTCATTTACCTGAATGATTTTCTTTTCTTTTTCCAATGTTTTCTCCTCTCTTCTAACTACATCTTTTTAAACAAATACATCTCTAACTAGTGCAAACATTTCTCTGCACCAATATGATAACCATAGCCATCTCTCTGTTTTAGCAGGATATCCCATAGAGCTAATTCCTAACTCTTTAGCATATTTATTGGCTCTATATTCATGATAACTTTCAGTTACAATTATAAACTTTTTATTTAGCTTGTTTTCCTTAGCAACTTTTTTTGCATACTCTAAATTTTCTTTTGTATCTGTTGACTTATCTTCCATAAAAATTCTCTTTTCAGATATGCCCTTTTCAACTAGATACTCTTTCATTACCTTACTTTCTGGCATAACTTCATTAGTTCCTTGGCCTCCAGTTACAATACATTTTGCAGAAGGGTTTTCCTTTAAAAAATCAACTGTCGCCTCAAGTCTATGTCTTAACTGTCTTGAAGGTCTATTCCCATTTACTTTGCATCCAAGAGTAACTACTGTTTCATCTTTAAAAGTTCCGTCATACTCATCATAACCAGTCCATAAAAGAGCTGATAATCCAATAAATACTACAACACAAATACCTACTAATATCCAAACCACCTTATCGATTTTAACTCTTGTCTCCCTACTAAAAACAAGGCCTGCTCTATTGGTTATTTCATATTCTTTATCATACTCTTCAAGATTTGCATTTTTCATGCCAAGTAAAATAGTTCTACGCATCTTAGGTTTTTCACCTGCAACATTACATCTTGCCATTTCCATTTCCATCTTATACTTAGCATCTTGATCTTTCTTCCAAGGAATATCTTCCATAGGATACTTAAGTGACAATAAACAGTACAAAGTAAGAATAATACCTAAAATCATAGGTATTATCATACCTAAATGTATGATACCAATACCAAATGGCAATGCACACCAGAAAAACACAACTAGTCCAACTAGCGACATGACCACATAAAGCAATTTCTTTCCTTTACTCATTTCACTTCCTCCTTATTTAGTAAGCTTTAAAACCTCTTCTCTAGTTAGCTTACGATGATGCCCTGGTCGCATATGACCTAGCTTTATATCTCCTATGGCAATACGTTCAAGTTCCATTACAGGATACCCAACAGCCTTACACATCCTTCTCACTTGTCTATTTTTCCCCTCGTGTATTTCTAGTTCTATTACTGTAGTTCTCTCATTTTGCTTCACCACTTCAACTCTTGCTCTTGATGTAACAAAACCACCAATATCAACACCTCTTCTTAGTTTTGCTAAAGCTGTGTCAGAAATATATCCATTTACCTTTGCTCTGTATGTTTTAGTAACCTCATGCTTTGGATGAGTCAATTTATATGCCATATCGCCATCATTTGTCATTATCAAAAGACCAGATGTATTATAATCTAGTCTTCCAACAGGAAATAATCTTTCATTAATATCTGTAATAAGATCTGATACTATAGGTCTATCATATTCATCTTTCATAGTAGTTACAAATCCAACTGGCTTATTTAATAGTACATATACTTTTTTTTCAGTAGGCTCAATAACTACTCCATTTACTTCTACAGTATCATCAGGCTGAACCTGAGTTCCTAATTCACGAACAACCTGACCATTTATTCTAACGTTACCATTTAGTGTTAGAGCATCTGCTTTACGTCTGCTAGCGATACCGCTTTGAGCGATATATTTATTTAATCTCATTTTAAATTCTCCATTTACTTTTTTTCATAACAAAAAAACCTTTACTAGTTATTTTAAAGGTTCATAATAGTTTATCATAAATTACTTTTGCGTGCAATTATCTATTGTGATATACTAGCCTTATGATTACACAGAAACAACACAGAGGATTTATACTCGCCATCAAGGCTGGAGAAATTATGATGAAAAATGGAGGAGAAATTTACAGAGTGGAAGAAATTATCACTCGTATTTGTCGTGCCTGTAATATTCCACATGTAGAGGTCTTTGCTACTCCAAGTGGGATTTTTGCTTCTATTGGCTCCGGTGGTGAAGATGGTGATATCAAAACATATATAAAAGCTATAACTAATAGAACTACAGATTTGCAGAAAATATCCGATGTTAATAATCTTTCTCGTAGATTTGTAAACAATAAAATAGATGTTGAAGAAGCACTTAAGCTTATTGTTAAAATTGAGCGTTCTCCAACATATAATCTACCAATACGACTCTTTGGTGCTGCTCTTGCAAGTTCTTTATTTTGTGTCTTGTTTGGCGGTACTATACGAGATGGTTTTGTGGGTATTTTCGTTGGAATGGCAGCATATATGGTCTCTTTATTTTTAGGCAAGTATAATATTAGTTATTTCATCACAGACTTTTGTTGTTGTGGTGTGGCCACCTTACTAGCCCTAATTGCCGAGTCCATAGGTATAGCAGATGGCCACGATTTTATAATCATCGGAACCCTCATGTTATTTGTACCTGGGGCTGCTATAACTAATGCACTTAGAGATTTTTTAACTGGTGATATGCTTTCGGGTGTTTCTCGAGCAACTGAAGCTATTGCTATTGCTATTTCACTTGCTGTAGGTGCCGGTTTTGTATTAAAAATTTGGAATTCGATAGGAGGTTATTTCCTATGAGTATACGTTTTTTCATAGTTACATTTGTATTTGGTATGGCTTCTTGTATCGGTTTTTGTATTTTAAATAATATTCCAAGACGAAGTATTATTGCTGCATCTTGCGTTGGTGGATTTGCTTGGCTTGGTTATCAAATTTCTCTCGAATCTGGCTCTTCTAAAGCCATCGCAGCCTTTTGGGGTGCCTGTGCTGTCGCTATTGTAAGTGAAATTTTTTCACGTCTTTTAAAGGAAGCTGCAACAGTATTTATTATTCCTGGTATATTACCTCTAGTTCCCGGTGCTGGCATGTACTATACCATGACAGAACTTATTCACGGAAGCTATGAAGCGGCCGGTAAAATAGCTAATGAAACATTTTTTATTGCAGGCTCTATCGCTTTGGCACTTTTAGTTACTGGTTCTTTTGTTCGAATCTTTACAACTATTACTAAAAAAATACCATGGAACTAAGAATATAAAATAATAAAAGAGATCATGTAAATCCAAATTATGAGGTGACCCCAAAAAGTTAGACTTTATTAGCGAGACAGTTTTTAACTGCCT